>JAWKTK010000011.1:0-277816 GCA_041399205.1 Pirellulaceae bacterium
AGCGCGAAATGATGGCGGAACAGCCAAAACTGCTCCAAAAAATGCCCAGCATTTACATCGTTACCGGTGCGAACTACTTGAGCTGAAACGACATATAGTTGTCATTCGATGTTTTCGGATTCGATTCGCGCAATCTGTTGGCCTAGAACTCTTCGATTCGCGTGAATCTTTTCGGGTAAATCCGCACCACAAGAATACAGTTCGTCGATGACATTGGCCAGACGCTTCTTCGCTTCGATGTCCTTTGATTCAAGCGTTGTTTCAATGTCACGATCATATTCTTGTCGAAGTAGTTTCTTTTGGCGATCATTGCACCTGCATGCCGAACAGTTCTTGGCGTACGAATCCACGTAAAAACCTAATTCTTCGTACCATCTCTTTTGTTCAGCGGCAGTAAAGCAGAAAGCCTCGGAACAGCGAGAGCATTTGAATGTGGCATCAACATACCAATATCGTGGACAAATAGAGTAGTTTTGTCGCGAAACATCAGCGCGCATCGCAGATTTGTGATTTATGTGGAAACAGTCCCGGAAGAAATGCCGGGGCATGTTTTCGGAGCTCGTTTCGCCGAAGTATTCCATGCCAATTCCTAAGACGGATAATAAAACGTACAGCAGCGAACCGATTCGTCGACGGAGCTCGCGAATTCGTGTTGCGGAAACAGTGACAGTTATTTCGACTTGCCCATGCGTTTGCGTCTCCATGCATGAACCGAAGTGTGTTCCAGCGGGCCGCCATGGCCAACATACAATAATCTATTTGTTCGCGATAAAACCAAGTCAAGGCTTTCCATTGACTGATCAATGTTGTCGGCGAAGTAGTGGTAATTCGGTTTCTTTCGCAGGACATTACCACCCATGTATCCGCCCATAATGATATCCCCGATGATGGCATCGCCGTCCGGTGTAACAATGGAAATGGAACCGGGAGTGTGGCCAGGGGTTTCGATAACGGCCACATTTGCGCAAAACGCATTCAGACTCATACCGTCCTGCAAGTCGATGTCGGAAGTGACGGATTCGAATTCTGCATTGCTAAAGAAGCGACTCATTACCTGGCCTCGCAGGCCAACGCCATTCAGGCGACCGTTATGGGAACGATCGACGATAGGCTGGTCAGCGTGGTGGTAAGCAATCGAGCATTTAGCTGCGGTGGCAATTTCAGCTGTGTTGCCCATATGGTCTGAATGAACATGAGTATGAACGATTAACGAAAGATCGCCGAATGCCACGTTGAGTGCGCGCAGCGTTGAGCGAATCGTTTCGCATTCTCCGGGAGATCCTGTATCAACCAGAATTGGCCTGTCAGCCAAGATCAAATACGCGTTGGAAACGCGAAGCTTCAATTGGTGAATTCTCAGTGGGGCGTCCTCGGCAAAATAACGAATAACAACATATTCAAAGATTCCAACTGGAGCGAAACGCAGCGGTGGGATCGTTTGTCCGTTGAGCTGAGATGTTTCGCTCGCACAGCAGGCGGATTGAATCGATCGCGGCTCGCCCCGATCGCGGCTGATCTTACCGCACAGATCGAGCGTATCGCAAGTTGGTTTGGCGAATGCCAGCGAAACTCGCAGTATTCGGCCGATCACAAGAATGAGATGGGCAGCGGAGAATTTCATAAAAGCAGCGACCGAGGATTCGTCGACGGAGTTCGCGAATTCGTGTTGTAGAAACGATGATTTGGAGAACTTGCAATCCAAGATCACTAACTATCGAATCAAGCGGGATGGTCGGGGCCTAGAATACTTCTCGCCAAGCCGGTCGGTGAGTGCGAGTTAGACAATTTCCGACGAATCGACTGTAGACGCGGCACGACTAGCACGAGCTTTCCGTTTAGGAATGGCGTCCCAGACGTCTTGCATCGACTTGGGTTGCTTGATCAGCCAAAATGCAACGATCACGCCCGCCACCGCGCCACTCAAATGTCCATCCCAAGATTCACGAGAACCAATTTTGGGAATGATTCCCAGAATCAATGTAAAGCCGTACAGAAAACCAACCACCACGGCAATGATCATTGGGATAGGGCGGCGTTCAAAGTAGCCGGAACTGATTAAGAACGTGATCAAACCAAAGACCAACAGACTGGCGCCAATATGCGCCGTCGACTGGCTCGAAAAGATGGAAAAGGGACTGCCAAACAACCACAGTAAGGCACCTCCCACGCCACAAATGTAAAGGACAATTCGCCAAGATTGAGCGCGTGATCCCGCCAGCAAACACAGCAACACAAACAATGGGCCAGTGTTGCCCACAATGTGTTCCCAATCTGCGTGCAGGAACGTCATGGCCGCAATTCCCAAAATGCCTTTCAGTGTTCTGGGAACCAATCCCAAATGGGAAGAAATCCAACGGCCCGTTGCCCAATCAATAATGTACAGGCCCCAGATCACCGCTAAGAAAATCAAGATTTGACGTAGTTCCTGCCAAACGGTGTGCGCGTACGGGAAGTCCTTGTTCTTCAACCGTTCTGCGATGGACGAAACCGTTGGTTTGACTTTAGCCATGAGATGCCGAATCTGCCGAAAGGGAACAAGGAACGAACGAATCCATTCGCATTGGACGAGTCACGTGACAAGGTGCTATTCGTCGATTGTATGCGAATCTTGCCACATCGCGTAGGTTATCCCCTGCGAATCAACCCAATTGCCCGAGCCTACGCATAGTCGCTGCGGCGGAGTGTTCGATACACTTTTTGCAAAACGGGACGAAGTCGAACGGGAATATGACGTTTCAACATTCGCGTCCACTTTGTCGCTCTTCATCCGGGGCTGGCCAGCTGCATGAAATCGCGAGTGCCAATCGCGCGAGTGGTCACAAACAGTTCTCCGGCTTGGAATCCCGCAAGCGAACCGGTTTGCATCGCCGCCCCTTTTACTCGATCAAACACGTATGCTTTGGCTGGCGGGAATTGCGTGGCGTAGCAGCGAATCGATTCGATCTTCTGTTCCAGCGTGTCGGAAATATCAGACACAAAACTGCCCGCTCCATTGTGCACATGCGTCGGTTCGAACGCCAACTTGAAATAGACGTGGGAACGAATTGTATGGACTGGCAAGCCATCAAAGTGTTCGTCCCATTTGGTCAGACGAGAATAAAATACGGCGGCGTCGGTGATTTGCATCGCTTGCCAATGATCGGGCGAAGCCATGGGCGTTTTGTCGCCAAATCCAATTACCACAGACGGGCGATATTTCCGAAACTCCTTGGCCAAGGCCACTCGCGTCTCAAACGAATCAAACAAACGCCGATTCGGCAAATCCAACGTGATTCGCACTTGCACGCCCAACGCTTCCGCCGCTCGCTGCGCCTCCTGCAAACGCACTTCCGGGCCGGGGCTCAGCGGAGTCGGTTCGCCATCCGTCAAATCGATGATGCCAACTTGATAGCCCTGTTTGACCAATTTGGCCAACGTGCCTCCGCAAGCAATTTCCACATCATCCGGATGCGCTCCTACGGCAATGACGTCAAGTTGAGGATAGTCGCTGGTTTGTGACATAACACTTTCTTTGAAGACCGACAATCGTTCTGGACGTCGGAGTTCCTTAATCTGCTTTGCGAATGGTAATCAAGAATTGTGGGTTCAAGGCTTCAAATCGAAGTTGATCCAACTGGTCCGTCGATTGGCTGACACTGATCATCCGCACCATGATGTCGGCCTCCAAGCGAATGGCGGTTTCGTGCACCGCTGACAAGTTGTTGACACTGCCCACGTTGGCCACAAGTCGCCCGCCTGGTTTGAGCCGTTCGTACGCCAGTTCTACAATTTTGCTGACCGCTCGACCTGTCCCGCCCACAAAAATGGCGTCGGGCGCAGGCAGGTCGGCCCACGCTTCGGGCGCTTTGCCCAAGACCGGAACCAAATTCGCTTCCACCTGAAACGCTTGCGAATTGGAAATCAACAGCTGATGATCGTCGGCATCCATTTCAATGGCGTAGACCATGCCATCGTGGGCTAGACGAGCGGCTTCGATGGCTACGGCACCACTGCCAGCGCCTACGTCCCAAACCGTACTGCGCACACCCAAATCCAATTCGGCCAACGCGATCACTCGCACTTCCATTGGCGTGATCAAACCTCGTTTGGGCATCGACTGTTTGAACAAATCGTCTGCGTTGCCAAATAACCGAGTGCCCACGTGTTCGGCCGGTCGATCCGGAACGTCTGGTTTGCGAACCAGAATCATGACGTTCAGCGGAGAAAAAGTCTGATCGGCTAGTTCGGCAAGTTCGCCCCGCGTCACTCGTTCATCCGGCGAACCCAAGTTTTCGCAAACGTAGGCCCAAAAGTAGTCGATGTTTCGATCCAGCAGAAAACGAACGACTCGAGCCGGCGTGCATTCGTCCGTGGTAAACAAACCTACTTTCTGCGCCAAACGAACTCGTTCTACCACGCGATCAATCGACTGCATGGCCAAGTTGGCCAGATAGGCGTCGTCCCAGCTCTCTTTCACTCGAGCGAACGCCAACTGCATACTGCTGACATGCGGCAGAACTTCAAACCGGTCTTTGCCCAGCCGATCGCACAGGAAACGAGCGACCCCATAGAAAAGCGGATCGCCACTGGCCAGCAGCACGGTTCGGCGGTTGCCTTGAGATTCCATTTGCTGGATCAATGCGTCCAGGTCGCTGCCGACGGACAGTTTTTGCGCCGTCGAATCAATATTGCGCAGGACGGAATCGGGGCCGACAATCAGTTCAGCATCGGCAATGCGATTTCGCGCCGCCGTGGTCAGTCCTTCCAGTCCGTCGTCGCCAATGCCAATGATGAAGATCTTTTCCATGGATTTGTCCGCAATTCTCAATGCTTTAGATTCGTCTGCCACCAAGCGTCCCGCAGAAACTCGATAGACTCTGACCTTCCAATGTCAGCCGCCAGAAATCATGACGGTTTTCGTTCGATTCGGCAAGGTGCGAGGACTAAGTGTGCCAGGCAAACCTTTTTGACTTTCTTGGTGCCATCCAGGTCGTTGTAACCGTCAGGTGTTCGCTAGCACTGCAGGTCTAGCTAGTCGGTTCAAGTGTGTTGTATGGTCGAGGGGCGGGGCTGGCGAGCGGGCGGAAGCGCTGATCGAGGTAGCCTGGAACTTAGGCTTTGTTAGAATGCAATCAGTCATTTTCTGTCCTTTTCTGGTTGCGCGGCATCCGTTTTTTTCGAAGCGAGAAATGGTCCATCTTGTTTCGAACCGGACGTCGTTTCGATCGTTCGGCCCTCAAATGCGTTCATGCTAAAAGCCCTGGAACTCTGCGGATTCAAAAGCTTTGCCGATCGAACTCGGTTCGAATTCCCGGCGGGTATTACCGTGGTGGTTGGGCCGAACGGTTCTGGCAAATCTAACATCGTGGACGCCATGAAGTGGGTGCTGGGCGAACAGAGCGCCAAGAGCTTGCGTGGCAAAGAGATGGCGGATGTTATCTTCAAAGGTTCTGGCGGTGGCGGTGGACGTAAACCGGCGAATTCGGCCGAAGCGACGTTGGTGTTTGACAATGAAAACGGTTTGCTAGACACCGATTCGCCCGAAGTCCGGATTACTCGCCGAGTTTACCGTAGTGGCGAAGCGGAATATTTGCTCAACGGCAGTGCGTGTCGCTTGCGAGACATCCGAGACTTGTTTCGCGGCACGGGTGTCGGGACGGATGCCTACAGTTTGATTGAGCAGGGCAAAGTGGACACGCTGTTGCAGACGTCGCCTCGAGAACGTCGTGCCATTTTTGAAGAAGCGGCGGGCATTAGTCGCTTCAAAGCCAAGAAGGTAGAAACGCAGCGTCGGCTGGAGCGAGTGGAAACCAATCTGACTCGGCTTGGCGATATTGTCGAAGAGGTGGAAAGTCGCTTGAAGGCGGTTCGCAACCAGGCGACCAAGGCGCGGCGTTACAAGGAATACACCGACCGCTTGCAACAACTGCGAACGCACGTCGGTTCAGTCGATTGGCGCCGGCTCAGTGAACGCATGGCGGTCATCGGCGGCGAATTGAATCGGCTGCGCGCTGAACACGAAGAAAAACAGGCCTGCGTTGCAGATGCCGAACAAGAATTGAATTCGTTTGATCAGGCAACGCAATCTCTTAACGAAGAAGTTCGCGCCGCAGAATCGGCCATCGGTCGGATTCGCGAACAAATCGCCGCCTTCGAATCGACCGCTGAATCCGAACGCAAAGTCTTGGTGGACTACGAAGCGGAATCCAAACGAGCTCGTCGTCAACTGGCCAACATGTCTCATCGCGTGGGCGACACGGGCCAGCAATTAGAAGCGGTCCAGGCCGAACTGGCGGACGCGGAATCCGCATGGGCTGCCGCAAAAGCCACAGTCCAAGAGAGTGAAGTTCGTCAGCAGGAATTGCATGCTCAACTCCATTCGCTGCAGCAACAACGCGACGCCAGTTTGGCGGAACATCAGAAGCAAACCCAATTGGCACAAGCGGTGACCATTCAACTTCGCGAATTAGAATCTAACCGCGCCGCCGCTCAATCCATCATCCAGCGGTCGGAAACGGAACGAGCGAACGTGTTGCCGCTGCAGCAAGAGCTGGGCGCGAAACGCGATGCTGCTCGAGCGTCCGTCGAGGAATTGACTGCAAACGCGCAGCAGGTCAAAACGCAGCTGGCCCAAGCCAAAACCGAATTGAATGCCGCGCAGACCCAGCTGGAAGCAGATCAAAAGCAACAGTTTGAACTGCAACGACAGCATACCGTGGCCAATGAACGAGCGAACGTGTTGCAGGAATTGGAGCAGCAGCATGACGGTTTGATGGCGGGCGTCAAGGACGTGCTACTGCGAGCTCACCACGGCGAATCCACGTTCCAAGAAGTGGAAGGATTGGTGGCCGATGTGTTGCGAGTGGACATTGAAATGGCGGCCGCCATTGATGCCGTGCTGGGCGATGTGGCTCAGTATATTGTGACCAAAGGATGTCAGTTGACCGACGCCATTCGGCAGGGAGTGTATTCGCCACCGGGCCGAGTTGGTTTGGTGTCGCTGGCGTGGTTGGATCAGCTGAGTTCGCCTGGAAATGCATTCGAACCGATCGATCTTACCAGCGAACCAGGCGTGTTGGGTCGAGCGGACAGTTTTGTGGATGTGGATGCCGGTTTTGATTCGCTTCGTCGCCACTTGTTGGTTGACACTTGGTGCGTCGAATCGTTGTCGGACGCGGTTCGGTTGGCGGAATCCTATCCCGGACGATTTCGGTTTGTCACCAAGCAGCGAGAAGTCGTGCAGCCCGATGGAACTTGGCTGGTGGGTGCTCGGCGAGCGGACGCGGGCTTGGTGACCAGAAAAAGTCAGCTGCGTTCTTTGCGTCAAGAGATCATGGAAGTGACGCAGCGAATTCGGCAGACGGAAGATTCGATCGAACAGGCTCAGCAATCGCTGGCAAAGCAGACCGACGCGATTCGCCAACTGTCGAATGAACACGATATGCTGGTGCGTGACTTGACGCAGCAGCGGTTAGAACTGCGTTCGCATGAAGAACGAGTCAAAGAAATGGATGATCGCTTGCGCATTTTGGATGACCAAATTGCCTCGGCGTCCAGCGAAGTGGAACAATCCAATCTAGGCGTGACTCAGCACCAGCTTAAACAACAGCAAGTTGCCACGTTGCTTTCCCAGTTGTTGGAAGCGACGCAATCCCAAGCCGATCAGTTGCGGCAGATGGAGCAACAGCATCAGCAACGGTTGACCAGTTGGCGGATTTGCGAGTCGGTTTGGCTAAGTCTGAGCAGCGAGTGGACGACTTGCGGGCGAAGGAAGTTCGTTTACCCAAGAAGACGAACGTGAACGCCGCCACCTTTATCGACGATATGCGGCGTCAGCTGGCACAAAGCCAACAACGCATGCAAACTTCCGTGCAAACGATTCTGGACGCCACCAGCAAATTGTCTCAATGGTATTGGGACATGCAGCAGCAACAGCTCAGCGTGACGGACTTGCTGGACAATCACCGAGTGGCTCGAGAAAAACGCAAGCAGCTGCAGTCCGATCTGACCAGCTGGCGAAAGCAAACAGGCGAATTGGAAAAAGGGCTGCATCGATTTGAATTAGAGCTGAATCAGATTCAGTTGGAGCGCCGAGAACGCTGGCCACTCGAGTTCGCGAAGATTACGACGTCGATTTGGGCCTGCTGTCTGAAGATCAGCAAGCGGACGCTGAAATTTCGCGAGAGGAAGTCGACCAAGAGATCGATTCGTTGCGAAGGAAGATCAGCAACATTGGAGCGGTCAACATGGCGGCACTCGAAGAGATCGAGGAGCTGGAAGAACGATACAATTCGCTCTTCGCAGTACCAAGATCTGGTCGACGCCAAGGATGCGTTGGCCAAAATTATCAACAAGATCAGCATGAGTAGCCGTCGGCTGTTTACGGAAACGCTGGAAGCCATTCGCACCGGATTTCAGGCACTGTTTCGTCGCGTGTTTGGCGGCGGGCACGCGGATATCGTGTTAGAAGAAGGTGTTGATATTTTAGAAGCCGGCATCGAAATCATTGCCACTCCGCCGGGCAAACATTCACTGGGCATTTCGTTGCTCAGCGGTGGCGAACGGCTGACCGCTGTTACGTTGTTGATGGCAATCTTTCAGTATCGACCGAGTCCCTTCTGTGTTTTGGATGAAGTCGACGGGCCGCTGGACGAAGCGAACATCGGTCGGTTCACGGATGTGTTGAAGGAGTTTCTGCAGTGGACCAAGGTTGTGGTGGTGACGCATTCCAAAGACCATGACCGTGGCCACCACGTTGTATGGCGTGACCATGCAGGAATCGGGCGTCTCGAAACGCGTGTCCGTTCGCTTTGAAGATGTCAGCGATGACGGGCATATTCGTCAAGCGATTGAACGAGACGGAGATTCCGGCGACGATGACGGAGTGGGCGCGCTTAGATGAAACGGTGACGCGTTCGAGATAGATCTCTGTGGTGAGGAGAAGCCTCGCCGTACCGGGAGAACGATTTCAGTACGGCGAGACTCCGTTTCCCAACTTGATTGACCTACGCTTTCAAATCGTGGTTGCAGCGATCGGCAAAGGGGAGAAGCCTCACCGCGCATTGGTGAGGATCAATGCGGTGAGGACTTGCAGTTCCCAACCCAGTTGGCCGCTGCTTGGTATGTTGTATGGGATTAGGGAGAAGCCTCGCCGTACCGGAGGCGATTTCAGTACGGCGAGACTCCGTTTCCCAACCCAGTTGACCTACGCTTTCAAATCGTGGTTGCAGCGATCGGCAAGGGAGAAGCCTCACCGCATTGGAGGCGGATCAATGCGGTGAGGACTTCAGTTCCCAACCCAGTTGGCCGCTGCTTGGTATGTTGATGGAGCTTGGTACGAGCCTCGCTGACCGGATGCGATTCGATACAGAGAGGCTCGAATTCCAAACCCAATTGTCGTTGTTCCTGTCTTGTGTCTTTGCTTCTGGCGAATGTTTGTTTTGATGCTTACTCACTTAGCAACGTGCATGCCAGTGCGTGCCAGAATCGCCGAATTCTTTCACAAATGGCGGTTCGAACCGGAAAATAAGGGCGACATGGACACCAGGAAGTCATTCGATACGACCTGGCGTTCGATTGGGGTGCTGGTAGTGCCAGCAATTTATGCACGCTGCGATTGGGCTTTAAGCATTGGGCCGATAATTCGTAGAATTCATGACGATTGCAACGAATCAATTTAACTCTGCTTAACAAGTGCTATCTTTAACGTAAGGCCTTGCAATAACGATTTTGAAAATTGGACGTGATAAAACTATGCGAAAGTTCTTAGTCACCGGCGGTGCCGGATTTATTGGTTCTCATATTGCCGAAGCTCTGGCTGCTCGAGGTGACACGGTTCATGTGTTGGACAACTTGAGCACGGGTTTTCGAACGAATGTGGACGCAATCGAAGGAGACGTCCATTTCTTTGAAGGTGACATCAACGACGCCGATCTTGTTGACCAAGCCATGGACGGGGTTGATTGCGTGTACCACCAAGCCGCACTGGCCTCGGTGCCCAGAAGCGTAAAGCATCCGCTGGATACAAATCACGCTTGTGTGACGGGCACGCTAAACATTTTGGATCGAGCTCGTAGGAATGGTGTTCGCCGAGTGGTCTATGCGGCCAGTAGTAGTGCGTATGGAGATCAACCGTTTAGTTCGAAGCGCGAAATTGATCTGCCTTCGCCTCTTTCTCCTTACGCTGTTGCCAAACTAGCTGGCGAATATTACTGCCACGCATTTTACCACACATACGGTTTGGAAACGGTTTGCATTCGTTACTTCAATGTCTTTGGTCCCAGACAAGATCCGGGCAGTCCGTATTCTGCGGTCATACCGCTGTTCATTACCGCGCTGCTGTCCGGTGAAGCTCCGGTCGTTTACGGTGACGGACAACAGACTCGAGATTTCACGTACGTGGCCAATGTCGTACATGGAAACCTCTTGGCTGCGGATGCCCCAGACGCGGTTGGCAAAACAGTAAACGTGGCCAACGGCAAAACGACCAGCTTGCTGACCTTGCTTGAATTGCTAAATGAATACCTGGGCACCGATGTACGGCCCCAGTTTGAAGCAGCTCGAGCAGGTGATGTGCGAGACAGCTTGGCGGATATTACTCGCGCACAACAGTTGCTGGGCTACGAACCGCCAGTCACGTTTGAAGATGGTTTGCGACGATCTATCGAATATTATCGTTCGATGTTTGTTGCCAAATAGTCTGTCGATGATTCATCGTCGTTCGTCCCTAACAACCGGTAGCGGAACAGGCGACGAGTCCTAGGTGAAACGGATCGTTCGCAAAGGGATTCGTCACCTCATCCACTACGGATAGATCATCAACTGCTGCTGGCCGAGTTAGTTGGCTAGAATTCCGGAGCAAAGCATATCGTGAAGTTCGTGCCGATTTGGTTTTTTTTCATCGCCGTCGCCAATTTTCCGGCAGTGGCTGACGATGCGTTTGACGCTGGCAAAGTGATTGGCTTTGAACAATGTCATCGATGTCACAAAGCCCAGGTGGAGGTGCTGTCCAAGCATGCGCATTTTCTGAGCGGCGATCAGTTTCACAAGCAGCCGGCGGCCATGGAGATGGCAGAACGATTGGGACATCGATCGGTCAAGCGAACGGAAGTGTGTATTCGCTGCCACTATACGCCGCAGCGTCAGGATGATTCGTTAAACGCCCTTGCGGGAATTTCGTGCGAATCGTGCCATGGACCTGCTCAAGACTGGCTGGCCGGGCACAACGATTACGGCGGCCCCAACGCGACCGCTCGAGACGAATCGGCGGAACATCGCCAATTTCGTATCCAAGACAGCATCGCCAAAGGAATGTGTCATCCATCCAATCCGTATCTACTGGCCAAAAGCTGTTTCCGCTGCCACGTGGTGGACGATGAAGCGGTGGTGAACCAAGGCCAGCATCAAATTGACAGCCCAGGATTTGAATTCGTGGCGTGGTCCCAAGGCGCCATGCGGCACAATTTTTTTCGATCTGGCGGCCGCATCAATGAAGCGTCGCATGTGGTTCGCCAACGCCTGATGTACGTGGTGGGCGTGATCGCCGAAGTGGAAGCCTCCTTGCACGCCACGTCCAAAGCGACCTATCGACATCAATACGCGGTGGGTCATGCCAAGCGAGTTCACCGTTTGCGACAACACCTGCAGGAACTGGCCGAAGCGACTGGTGACCAGCGATTAACGTCCGCAGCCGAAATTGCCAACCAAGTGTCACTGGATTTGGAGAACGCCCAGGATCTGCGTATCGCAGCGCAACGCATTGGTGAAATCGGTTTGGAACTGGGTCGTGAAGAAACCGGACAACGCTGGGAAGCTGTCGACCGCTGGTTGCCAACGCCTGAACAATTCCAAGGCCAACCGATGGGCCGCTATACAGGCGAACTCTAGACCAAAGGCAAGCGTGGTGTCGGAAATAGCCAGCGATTCGGACGAAACGTTGCCTTCGCAGCGCAAAATCTTGGTCAGCATTGCGACCTACAACGAACGAGAAAACTTGCCAAACTTGGTGGCCGAAATCTTTCGCTTCGCGCCCACCGTAGACATCTTGGTAGTGGACGACAATTCGCCCGACGGTACGTCGGATTGGTGCCGCCAACACCAAAAAACCGAAACGCGACTGACACTATTATGTCGCACTCGAGAAAAAGGACTGGGCAGCGCCACCATCGCGGGATTGAAATACGCCATCCAGCATGATTACGACTATGTCATCAACTTGGATGCCGACTTCAGTCACCATCCTAAGTACCTGCCGGACTTGATTGCCGGAATGGAATCCGCTCCGACAGACGGCCAACCGGTGGATGTGATGTTGGGGAGCCGTTACATTCCCGGCGGAGGCATTGAAGGTTGGCCTATTAGCCGGAAGATCATGAGCAAATTCATCAATGCGTATGCGATTGGTTGGCTACGCTTACCTGTTTCGGACTGTAGTGGTTCGTTTCGTTGTTATCGAACGGAATTCCTGAATCGAATTGAATTTGACCAATTCCGTTCGACGGGATACGCTTTCTTTGAAGAAATTCTCTGGTTTTTGACCCAAGCTCAAGCTCGTTTTGGCGAACTACCGATCGTGTTTGTCAACCGAGAAAAAGGGCATTCGAAAATTACACTGCAAGAAGCACTGCGAGCGGTCTGGATTATTGGACAACTGGGATTTGCTAAGTTTCGTTCCAAGTCCGCACTGCCGCACGACACCTCGCCGAACCCATAACCACTTCTTTGGCACGAGGAATCTCATATGCAAAGTCACGAAGTTGATTACGAAATCCTAGGCGACGACATCCAAATTGTAGAAGTCGAATTGGACCCGGGCGAAACCGTGATCGCCGAAGCCGGCGCTATGAACTACATGGAAGAGGGTATCGACTTTGAAGCTCGGATGGGTGACGGCACCGAAATGGATTCCGGCTTGATGGGCAAAATCTTTGGTGCCGGCAAGCGAGCGCTCACGGGCGAATCGATCTTCATGACCCACTTTACCAATCATGGGCACGGCAAGCGCCGAGTTGCTTTTGCGGCGCCTTATCCCGGCAAAATCGTTCCGATAGATCTGAGCAAAGTGGGCGGACAGCTGCTGTGTCAAAAAGACGCGTTCTTGTGCGCGGCGCTCGGTACCAAAGTTGGCATTGCCTTCCAAAAACGTTGGGGTGCCGGCTTCTTCGGCGGCGAAGGTTTCATCCTGCAAAAACTGGAAGGTGATGGCAAGGCCTTTGTCCATGCCGGCGGAACCATTGTCACCAAAAAGCTGCAAGGCGAAACGCTGCGAGTCGACACGGGTTGTATCGTCGCCTTCACCGCAGGCATCAATTATGACATACAGCGAGCGGGCAATTTAAAGTCAATGGTCTTTGGAGGCGAAGGCTTGTTCCTGGCCACTCTTTCCGGTACCGGCACCGTCTTGTTGCAGAGCCTACCGTTTTCTCGGTTGGCCGATCGAGTGCTGCAGAACGCTCCTTCGATGGGCGGCAAGAATACGGGCGAAGGCTCCGTCCTAGGTACGCTCGGCAATCTATTCGGCGACTAAAAAATCGCGACGAAGGCGGAAGATCGTCTGGTAGTGGATGAGGTAACGAATCCTTGTTACCTCGGAAGTTCAAACTGCTCGTAGTGGATGAGGTAACGAATCCTTGTTACCACGGAAGTTCAAACTGCTCGTAGTGGATGAGGTAACGAATCCTCTCCACTCGTGACTCGTCACCGTCGTCCGCTTGATGAAATGACAGGTGCTGCGAATCCCGGATCAGCCGGCTTCTCGCCATTCATTATCGCTGCCGCCCGCCATCTCGAAAAATCGACAGGCTCGGCGTAGAATGCGGCGGATTCGCCATTGTTTTGCCACGATTGGGAAAAAACTGCGCCTAGATATTTCGGCCGAAAAAGTTGGGAGGCTGATTTTCCAGATTTAGGCGGACCGAACGTGTCACGGCGGCGGCGAAAATCCAAGCAAGGACGCTCGAAGGTGAGGCGTCCACTCCCTTTGGAATTTGTTCAGCGAGTATTGCACGATGCAGATTAATCGAGTTTTCTTGGATTGGACTCGTCCCGCACTTCCCAACGCTGCCGAATATTTGATCAACCGGTTCGCTCGCCGCCGAATCTGTGATCTGACCGATGTGGTCGTCGTGGTTCCGGGTGGTCGAGCCGGTCGGCGGCTTCGCGAATGGTTGGTGACCCTTTGCACCGACAGGAATCTGTCACTGTTTCCGCCGGACATCACCACCACGGGTCAATTTCCTGAATTGTTGTACACTGCCAAACAGGCGTTTGCCAATTCGTTGACGCAGCAATTGGCTTGGGCCAAGGCGTTGCAACAAACGTCGACCGATGACCTGAAGTTGATCATGAAAGACGTGCCGGATCGAACCGATGATCCAAGGTGGACAGAACTGGGCGCGCTGCTCCAAAAACAACATCGCGAATTGGCCGGCGAAGGACTCGATTTTCAACAAGTTGTCCAAATCGGCAGCTTGCTGGAATCGTTTGACGAAGCCGCTCGTTGGACGGCGCTCAGTCACGTCCAAGCGGCTTATCTGCAGATCTTGAATCAATTGCAGTTGTGGGATCGTCAGACGGCTCGTTTGTACGCCATTCAGCATCGTGAATGTCAGGCGGACAAGCAAATTGTTCTGGTCGGTGCGGCCGATATGAATTCGGCCATGCGGCAGATGTTGGATCAAGTTGCGGATAAAGTTACCGCGTTGATTGTAGCGCCGGAACGATTTCAAAACCGGTTCGATTCGCATGGCTGCATTGTGCCGCAAGTTTGGCAAAACGTGTATGTGCCGCTGGACGAACAGCATGTATTGCGAGCGGACCGGCCGGCCGATCAAGCCCAAGCGGTAGTCCACGCCATTGGCCAAAGCAAGGGCCAGTATTCTGCCGAAGAGATCACTATCGGCTTTCCTAACGAATCGTTGGTCGCTCAAGTTCAGCGACAGTTGAAGCAGTGTTCGCTGGAAGGCCGCTGGGGTCCGGGAACCTCCATCGAAGCAACTCGGCCCATCCAACTTTTGCGTTGCGTGATTGATCTGCTGCAGCGCAAACGGTTCGCTCAATATGCCGAATTCCTGCGACATCCCGACGTTTATCACCTGCTGAAACAAAAGGGGATCGAACCAATTTCGTTTCTCAAACACCTGGACCGTTACCAAACGGAATACGTGCCGCAAACGTTGGACGGTCGTTGGCCGGAACGTTTGACGGATTCGTCCACCAACAGCGAAAACGTCGCCAGTTCGACCGCTCGATCGTCTACCTTGAACGTCCTCATGCAAGTGTACGATTTCACTGCCGAATTGTTGTCACCGTTGCAAGCCAGCGATCGTAAGCCGCTGGAATGGGCGGAACCGATTCTGCAATTCTTGCATTCCGTATACGGCGAATTCGTGGTATCCGTGGACGACGCACAAGAGAGCAAGACGCTGTTTGCGTGTGATTGTATTCGCCAGACGCTGGAAGATTTTTCGCACTTGCCCGACCAGCTGGCGCCAAAGGTGTCCGCAGACCAAGCGTTGCTGATGGTCCTCTCACAGATAAGTTCGCAATTGATTCCCGCGCCGTTAAATGCCGATTCCATTGAAATGCTCGGCTGGCTGGAACTTCCTTTGGACGACGCTCAGTGCACCATTCTGACCTATTTCAATGACGGCTATGTTCCGGCGGCCATTGGTTCCGACTTATTCTTGCCAAACCAGCTGCGAAGCCAATTGGGTTTGGAAGATAGCGACCGCATGTACGCTCGAGATACCTATGCGTTGACGGCCTTGTTGCAGACTAAGGAATTTGTCCGAGTGATCGTGGGGCGGCATACGGATCAAGGCGATCCGCTGACGCCCAGTCGGCTGCTGTTTGCGACCGATGACGAAGCGATTGTGCGTCGAGCGTTAGCGTCGTTTGACGATGATCAAGATCCGGTCGAATGGAACCTGCCGCAGCGAATTCCGCAGCTGGAACAGCATCGCTTTGAAGTTCCCGCTCCGCAAGCAGCGGACGAAGTGAGTTCGCTGAGTGTGACTGATTTTCGCGCATATTTGGCGTGCCCTTATCGGTTTTATCTGAATCGCGTGTTGCGGTTGGGGCCGCTGCGAGATGACGCGGCGGAGTTGGGTGCCAATTCGTTCGGTACGTTCTTGCACGAAGTCTTGGACGCGTTTGGGCAGAGTGTAGATCGAGATAGTTCGGACGAAATCACCATCAGCAACTGCTTGAATGATTTGCTGAACGAATCGGCCCAACGCTGGGCCATGGACCGAGCACGTCCGGCGGTGCAGGTGCAATTGGAACAAGCTCGGCATCGGTTGGCCAAGTTTGCTCAGGCGCAAGCCAAGCGACGTCGCGAAGGTTGGATCATTGAAGCGTCGGAATTTAATGTGGAAGATTCCGTGATTCACGTGGATGGCGAACGGTTCACGTTGAAGGGCCGAATTGACCGCATTGATCGTCATGAATTTACAGGCAAGCTGGCCGTGCTGGATTATAAAACGGGTGATGGCGGAAAGTGTCCCGAAAAGGCGCATCGCCAAGCTGACGAATGGATTGATTTGCAGTTGCCACTGTATCGACACCTGCTGTCTCAGGCGTATGCGAATCAACCAACTGAATTGGGGTACGTAGTGTTGCCTAAATCTGCCGAATCCAAGTTCCTGATGGCGCCGTGGTCGGCAGCGGATTTCGAATCGGCGGACGAAGTCATGTACACCATCATTCGGAAGATTCGCGATCGCCAGTTTTGGCCGCCCACCACGCCGCCGCCCGCATTCAGTGAGGACTTTGCCGCCATCTGCCAAGATTCGGTGTTCGACCGACAGTTGGCGCATGTTTCGGTTGACGATGCGTCTAGCGGCGGATTTTGAACGGTGTCGTAACCCGTTTATGCACAAGATCAAATTCGACTGTGCACGGAAAAAATTTTGGATTGGTACTATGGCCAGCACGTTACGTCTTGATTCACCTCATTCGATATCACTTCCTAATCTGGTCATTAAAGCGTCGGCCGGAACTGGCAAGACCTATCATTTGTCCAACCGCTATTTGCGATTGATCTTGGAAGGCGTTTCACCCGATCGGATTCTCGCCACCACGTTCACTCGCAAAGCGGCGGGCGAAATCTTGGGCCGAGTCCTCTTGCGGTTGGCACAAGCCGCTACGTCACCGGACAAATTGGCCGAATTGGCCGACGCGATTGAACGTCCCAAACTCGCCAGATCGGAATGCGTTCAAGCCTTGCGCAGCTTGGTGAAAAACCTGCATCGAGTGCGGATTGCCACGTTGGATGCGTTCTTTGTGCAACTGGCCACGTCGTTCAGTTTAGAGCTGGGTCTGCCGCCCGGCTGGCAAATTCTGGACGAAACAGAACATCCAGAGTTGCGAGATCAAGCGATTGAAACGTTGCTGGCCGAAGAAGAAACGGACGAAGTGGTCAAGCTGATGCATCTGCTGTCCAAAGGCGATGTTCAGCGAAAAATTACGGATGAAATTCGCGGCACCGTGGGGCAATTGCATGACCTGTATTTGGAATCGCACGAATCATCTTGGTTTCAGATTCCCAAATCCACTCCGCCTACCATCGAAACGCTCCATGAACGCTTGGAAGATTTGCGTTCGTTGGATTTGCCCGATCATCAAAACGTGCTGAAAACCGCCATTCAAAACGTGGAAAAATTGTTAGCGGATAACGGAGATTCGTTCGAAGCGTTCTGCAAAGGCGGTGTTTCGGGAAAGTTGCTGGCGGGCGAGAAAGTATTTAATCGCAAGGAAATTCCGGCGGTTGTGATCGACTTGTTGGATCCGTTTCTGGATTTTGTTCGCAGCCGAGCGGTCAATCAATACGCTTGGCAAACGGAAAGCACCTTTGCGCTACTGCAGAAATTTGATCAACGGTTTGCGGCATTGGCGCACGATCGGCGCCAGTTTGGATTTGCCGACATTGTGCGGTCAATTGCGGCGGCTTCGCAGGCCAGCGAACTGGATCAATACGTGTTGCGTTTGGACGGAGCGATTGATCACTTGCTGTTGGACGAATTTCAAGACACGTCCAGTTCTCAATGGGCCGCCGTTCGCCCCTTTGCCAAACGCACTTGCGAAACATCTGAACAGGACCGTTCCTTTTTTTGTGTTGGCGACGGCAAGCAAGCGATTTACGGTTGGCGAGGTGGTGACGCGGACATTCTGGAAACGATGCCGCAGCAATTGCAGTCGATAGAGCAGCAGAGTTTGAATGACAGTTATCGGTCATCCAAGCCGGTGATTGATTTTGTGAATCAAGTCAATTCCAACTTGCACCAACACAATAATTTGGGAGCCTTGCAAAGCTCGGCCGACCGCTGGAGCCAACAATTTCCGCAACATGCCACTCAGCGAACCGAGTTGGCCGGCGTGGTCACGCTGGAGACGGCAACCGAATTAGAGACGAAGGACAGCGACGCCAAGAAGAATCACATTCGTCGCTACGCCGCTGACCGGATTGCGGAAGTGGTTCGCCAAGTGCCCAACGCTAGCGTGGCCGTGCTGACTCGCACCAACGAAGGCGTCGGCAAGATGGTGTACCAACTTCGGCAACGCCAGATTTTGGCCAGTGAAGAAGGTGGCAATCCGCTGACCGATTCCGCAGCGGTGCAGTTGGTTCTTTCGCGACTTCGCTTGGTGGATCATCCGCAAGACAGCGTCGCGTGGTACCATTTGGCGCGTTCGCCGTGGGCCGAAAAACTGGGTATTCGCGCCACCGTCGATATGCGCCGTAGCGAACGCTTTGCCGAAGAAACTCGTTGGCAACTGGCCAATGAAGGCTACGGAGCCAACCTCTTGCGTTGGGCTGAACAGCTGTTTGCGTACTGCAATGTGCGCGAATGGGGCCGACTTCAGCAGCTGGTAGAATTGGCCTATCAGTACCAACAACGCATCGAATCACCTCGGCAAATCGGGCTCGCCTGGCAGCAACGTCGCAGTGCGCGAGCGGACGCGTTTATTGCGTTTGTCGAACGCCAAAAGATGGCTGACACCAGTGCGAATCCGGTGCGAGTGATGACGGTGCATCAATCCAAAGGCTTGCAGTTTGATGTGGTGTTCTTGGTGGAAATGGACAAGGACCTGGCAGGGCAAACGCCAACGTGTGTGTATGGGAAGCCGGGATCGCAAGGCAAGATCAACAAGGTGGCTCGGTATGTGAACGCCGCGTTTCGGCCATTTTTTCCAGCAGACATTCAAACGATTCATGATTCGGCAGCGGCGGACAAGTTCCGAGAAGAACTGTGCGTGTTCTACGTCGCGGCTACTCGAGCCATTCATGCGTTGCATATGATCACTTCGCCCGACGCGGAAAATAAGGATGGCAAAGCGAAACGCACGGCGAGTGGATTGGTTCGCAGCGCGTATCGTTTGTTCCCGGTCGAAGCGGGCCGCATGGAAACGTTAGCTGGCAATTTGGATTGGCGAAAAAATCATCCGGCTCTGTGCGAACCATCTGCGGTGACCACTGCGAAGCATGCACCGGCGCAACATCGGCCTCCGCTGGTCAAACCATCTTCGGGCCAGCGAATTTTGCGCAATGCGTCGCCGTCCGGCTTGGAAGGTGGCGGCAAGGTTTCGTTGGGGAATCGGTTGCGGTTGAGCAATGCCCAGGCCATGGAATTTGGTTCGCTGGTGCACGCGTGGTTCGAAACAATCGATTGGTTGGAGCAATACAAGTTTGACCAGACGAGTTTGGACCGCATCGGCCATCAATTGCAAGCAAGTGATTCTGTTCTGAAGTCGGCTCGTGCGCAATTCAAAAAGATGCTGCAACAAGATTCGTTAAAACGGTTGCTTTCGGCCGGTCGTTATCGAGATGCCAAGTGGTTGGCCAAGGTTGGCTTGCAGGGCAAGACGCTGGAGGTGCAGGTTCGCAACGAACAGCCGATCATGGCCAAGCTAGGAACGCAGATGGTATCGGGTTTCATTGACCGCTTGGTGGTACTGACAGAAAATGGTCAGCCCGTGGCCGCCGAGATTATCGATTACAAAACGGACGGCATGGAAGGGCTGAGTCGAACCGAACAGAAGCGACTGACCGAACATTACGCTCCGCAATTGAGAGCCTATCGGCAATCGCTGTCCCAAATGTTGCATCTGGATGCCCAGCGAATCCAGCTGACCTTAGTCTTTGTCGGCCCCGGCGTGGTGCAAGAAGTTCCCTGAAACAGATACTTGCGTTGTTGGTGGTCCCGCCTTCAGGCGGAAAAGGCGTGGCGTAAGAAATAGAGTCTTGATTTCGGCCGAAACTGGGACTAGACGCCGGGCCAGATCTTCGCTGCCAACAAGATCAGCATGAAACCGACGATACCCATGATGGTTAACGTGACGCTGAAGGTGCGCAGAGTTTCTCGTTCCGTGAAACCGCTCATCTTTCCCACAAACCAGAATCCGCTGTCGTTCATCCACGGCAATGGTTTGGAACCGCAACCCACTGCCAGAGCCAGATAAACGGGATGAAACGGAAGTGCGGTGGATGAAGCCAGTGGAGCAATAATGCCTACGGACGTGATCATGGCTACGGTGGCCGACCCCTGTGCCACTCGAACCAGCGCCGTCAAGCCAAACGCCAACCACAACAAGATGAATCCGCTTTGATTGCCCATGAATTGTTGCTGTAGTTCCACAGCAATTCCTGTTTGTCGTAACACGTGTCCGAAGGCGCCTCCTGCAGCTGTAATCAAAATAATTCCGCCCGCGCCGGTGATGGCGGCACTGACCGCTTGTTGAGCGGGCATGGCCCCGGGAAAACGCCACAGCAAAATCAACGCGATGATGGCGCTGATACCGAGTGCCACGTTCTTGTCACCCAGCAATGCTAGTTTGGCCTGCAACCACAACGGCAACTCGGCTGATTCGCTGCCAACCGTGGTCGTACTTAATAAGACGACGGGCAAGAGGATTGGCAGAATGGACAGCCACAGCGGAGGTGATGCGGTCTGGTTCGAAGGTTCGTCATTGGCTTTTGCGGCATTCTGTTCGTCGGGCAGAATGGGCCACCAGCGATTGGACAGACTGGCGTACACGAATCCGGCGAAGGACGAAAATAAGCCGACTCCGATTCCCGCCAGCATCATCGTACCGAGCGACACGTCCAGTTTTTCGGCCACAAACATCGGTCCCGGCGTCGGCGGCACCAGCGAATGCGCCATGGTGCCACCCACCACCACCGACATCACATACAGCACATAGTTCTTGCCGCTCTGCCGATACATGGCCTTGGCCAACGGCAGCAATAAATAGAAAACGGTGTCAAAAAACACTGGTATTCCCACCGTGAAACCGCTCAGCACAAACGCCAGCGGCGTGCGACGTTCGCCGACGACATTGCAAATCGATTGCACAATGCGATTCGCCGCACCGCTCTCCAACAGGCAGGATCCAATGATGGCGGCCAGGGCAATCAAGATGCCAATCTTGCGACAGGTATCACCAAAACCAAACGCGATTCGATCGACGGCGCTTTGCGAAGTGATGTGCAGCGCGTCGTCGTGATCCGCCGCGTTGATCAAAATATCGCCGCTGGCTAGTTGCAACTTCGTTTCACTAACGTAGGTCGAATCAAAACGCTTTGCCGAAACAGATAGTGCCTCGGCCGCAGTGATCGTTTTCAGCAACCGGATCTTGCCCATTCCTTCGTACTCAGTTCCCGACAAGTTGATTCGATCCGACTTCGCTTCGTGCGGTTCTTCAAGGCGGCGATAGACATAGCATTCGGCATCGAGCAGCGGAGCGTCATCAGCGACAAACGATGCCATTTCGGAGTTCGCATCTGCAACGCGAACCAACCGAGCAACCTCGGTTTCGTAGACGGTTTGCGTATCGGTCAAAAACGCCACGGTGGTAGCACCGGCCAACAACGCCAAGAAGGCGTGCCAACGAAACAGCAGAATGCCACAAATCACAACGGCCATGCCAAGGAACATGATGGAAACGGCGGACATGGTTGCGCCTTTGCGTTAAAACGAGGATCAGTCAACGGGTTGGTGTCGGGCTTGGGTCTCCATGTTACAATCCCGTTTTTCGCTTGACGACCCGTCGCCGGCGCTTCTGCGTCGCTGGTCCACCAACCCTATGTTGCAGAAATCATGAATCAGAGTTCGCCTTCAAAGTCGCCGGAATCGCTTCGCAGTTATCGTTGGTTCGGACCGGATGATCTTCGTTCGTTTGGCCATCGCAGTCGCCTGAAGGGCATGGGCTGGTCTGATGAAGACTACAAGGGCAAGCCCGTGATCGCATTGCTGAATACGTGGAGCGACTTGAATACGTGCCATTCGCACTTGCGTGAGCGAGCCGAAGAGATTAAGCGAGGCATTTGGCAAGCGGGCGGCTTTCCGGTCGAAGTTCCCGTCATGTCGTTGGGTGAAATGTTGATGAAGCCCACCACGATGCTGTATCGCAATCTGTTGGCCATGGAAACAGAAGAAGTTTTGCGATGCCATCCCATTGATGGCGCAGTCCTGATGGGCGGCTGTGATAAGACCACACCGGCGTTGCTGATGGGCGCCATTTCCATGGATATTCCCGTTATTTATTTTCCGGCCGGCGCCATGTTGAAAGCTCGTTGGAAAGACCAAACCTTGGGTAGCGGCAGTGATGCGTGGAAGTATTGGGCAGAACGCTGCGCAGGAAATTTGTGTGATGAAGCGTGGTGTGAAATCGAAAACAGTATCGGGCGATCAGCCGGAGTCTGCATGACCATGGGAACGGCATCCACCATGATGTGCATTGCTGAAGCGCTGGGAATGTGCTTGCCAAATGCTTCGTCCATTCCGGCCGTCATTGCCGAACATTCTCGGTTAGCCAGCGCCACGGGGCGCCGCATTGTGGACATGGTGTGGGAAGATCTGAAACCGTCTGACATCCTGACGGCTGGTTCGTTCCAAAACGCGGTGGTGACCGACATGGCGATCGGCGGTTCCACCAACGCGCTGGTGCATTTGTTGGCATTGGCAAGACGAGCGGGTGTTTCGCTGGAGATGGCCGACTTTGATCGGTTATCTCGTCAAACACCGTTGGTCGCGAACCTTCGGCCCGTGGGCAAGTATTTGATGGAAGATTTTTATAACGCCGGAGGTCTGACGGCGCTGATGCAGCAAATTCGTTCTTTGTTGGATGTCGAACAAAGGACGGTGAACGGCAAGACACTGGGCGAAAACATCCAATCTGCCGAAGTCTACGATGCGGATGTGATTCGCACCACTGACAACCCCGTGGCACCTTCCGGTGGAACGTATGTGTTACATGGAAACTTGGCGCCCGATGGTTGCGTCATCAAACCAGCAGCGGCCGAAGCGAGACTGCTAAAGCATCGCGGGCAAGCGGTGGTGTTTGAAAACTATCCCGATCTGAAGGCCAGAATCAATCAAGAAGATTTGGACGTCACGGCCGATTCGGTCATTGTGCTCAAGAGTGCCGGTCCGCAGGGTGCTCCGGGCTTTCCAGAGTGGGGCATGCTGCCGATTCCCAACAAGTTGTTGAAGCAGGGAGTTCGCGACATGGTGCGGATTTCGGACGCTCGGATGAGTGGCACCAGTTACGGAACGTGTGTGTTGCATGTTTCGCCGGAATCGCACGTTGGCGGTCCTTTGGCCTTGGTTCGAACCGGAGATTGGATCGAATTGGACGTTGAGCAACGCACGATTCATCTGGATGTTTCAGACGATGAATTGGCACAGCGCCAACGGGCCTGGACTGCACCACAGCCGAAGTATGTTCGCGGCTATGGGCAGGTCTTTTTGAAGCATGTAACACAGGCGCATCAAGGCTGTGATTTTGACTTCTTAGAAGACCGCACTAAGACTTCGGACCCGGAAATCTTCTAAATGTCGCCAGTTTCGCTGTATTCGTGACAATTCTTGCAAACGGACCCTTTGAGCAATTTGTTCGCATGGCGTACCATCCTAGATGGGCGAATGCTGGGACACGTCCAATTTTAGGTCCTATATAAAGCTGTTGGAAATCTGTTATTGAAAGGGTTGGAATCTAATTCCGTCCCGATGCTTGTTGCATTTGACAAGCTGGATGATGCCTGATTCTGGAAAGTGCGTGACATGAAATACCCGCCTCGAAACAATAAACGAGCGTTAATCACGGGAATCACGGGACAGGACGGTTCTTACTTGGCCGAATTCCTGCTGTCCAAAGGTTATGAAGTTTGGGGCATGTTGCGCCGAGCGTCCACGTTCAACACCAGTCGCATTGATCACATCTACCAAGACCCTCACGACAGCGATGTTCGGCTGCGGTTGTGCTACGGCGATCTAAACGACGCCTCGTCCATCAATACCATCATCAAGGATGTGCAACCGGACGAAGTTTACAATCTGGGCGCACAGTCGCACGTCAAGGTTTCGTTTGAAGTTCCCGAATACACGGGCGAAGTCACGGGTCTGGGAACGTTGCGAATTTTGGAAAGCATCCGCGGCTTGGGCCTGAACACTCGCTTCTATCAAGCATCGTCTTCTGAATTATACGGCAAGGTCTTGGAGACGCCTCAATCTGAAACCACGCCGTTTTATCCTCGCAGTCCTTACGCCGTGGCCAAGGCCTACGCGTTTCATATTACTCGCAACTACCGCGAGTCGTACAACATGTTTGCCGTCAACGGCATTCTGTTCAATCACGAATCACCTCGCCGAGGCGAAACGTTTGTGACTCGGAAGATTACACGAGCGGCTGCGGCGATTTCCGCCGGCAAGCAAGAGCGTTTGTACTTGGGAAATCTGGATGCCAAACGAGACTGGGGATTCGCGGGTGATTATGTGGTTGCCATGTGGTTAATGCTACAAGCAGAAGTGCCAGACGACTTTGTGATTGCCACAGGCATTACCACCACGGTTCGCGACTTCTGTGACGTGGCTTTTTCCCATGCGGGTTTGCCCCTGGAATGGCGAGGCACCGGAATTGACGAAAAAGGATACGACGCGAATGGCCGAGTGATCGTGGAAGTGGATCCTCGTTATTTTCGGCCGGCCGAAGTAGACTTGCTGCTGGGTGACGCCACCAAAGCCAAGGAAGTCTTGGGCTGGGAACCGCAAGTCAAAGTCGATGAACTGTGCCGCATGATGGTGGACGCCGACATTGCCGCACTGGCCACCGAAGGTGACCGGATCAATTCGGAAATCACAACGTAGAAGATGCTACAAACCGATTTTTTGCGACCGTGCACCGTGAGTTTGAGATGCGTGTGAACCGTTTCTGCTATGGCTGCCATTCACCATTGCTGAGTGGCAGTTTGCTGTAGCGAGGTTTCAGCTGCATCCGTTCTTGTTGCATGTCAGCCAAGTGGCTGATGACGCTCATGGCAATGTCGGCTCGCGCTTCAAAGGAAAATCCTCCGTTCTGGAAGGCGGCAACGATATCTTTGGCGTCAAAGTCGCCATCGCAATTCCAATCGCCGCTGTACCAGTCCGAATTGTCTGGGATATCGTCTTCATATTCGCCATCTTGGAAGACCCAAATTAAATCGGACGAATCGAAACGTCCGTCTAGATTCGCGTCCCCAATCACCGCGCCCGCCGCCACAATTTCACGACATTGAAGTTCGGACGGCACCGGTTCGATCACCACCAACGACACTGGACCCAGCGGCGCACCATCGGCCAAGGCACCAGCCACCGTCAAGTCACGAAGCAACGCGTCTCGACCAAGCCCCGGCGTCAATTGCAGCAGAATGCGGTTGTTATCAATTCCGTCCGGAGCGAACGCAAAATAGTTGGTTGGCGAACGGACGTCAAACGGACCGGTCGCTTCGGTGGCTGACACAATATGGCCACTTTTCGAATGAAGCTGTAACGCCGACAACGCATTTTCGGTCAGCACTGCGGTCGAACCTGTCGATTTAAGGTAGACAATTCGCAAATCACTGTTCGCTAACTGCAAACGAGTTCGTGTGTGTTGCGGCAGGAACGAAGTGGGGCGATAGGACGAACCTTCCGGCGAATAACTGGATGATTCTTGCCACAGTGACAAGTCAGCGTCATCAAAGCGCCCGTCGCCATCAAAATCTCCTTCGTGCCATTCGGCCGACTCAGACGTTCCGAACTTGCCAGACTGGAACGCATAGATCAAATCGGCTTCATCCACGTAGAGGTCTCGATTCGCATCGCCAATGGCAAAATCCGGAATTTCAGGCGAGTCAGTCAATGTAGCAACAAATTCGCCAGCTCCAATCGCAAACGCAGCATCAATCTGCACGTCTGCCACGACATCGGCGAATGCCAAATTGGGCGGAAGTAATCCTGGGAACGTCCACGTGTCGGTTGGATCTAACGACAATCGAAACAGTGTCTGCGAAGTAGAAACATCCAACGGATGCTGGACGGCCTGTGTGCGAAATTGCTGATTCGAAGAAACTAGATTCAATGCCGTCAGTTTGGCGCTGGACGCCAACACGGATAGATCGCCGTTCGCTGGATCGTAATACAACAAGACATCGCCGTGGTTGCCCGCAGAGATCTCGGTTCGCTCGGCTCGCGAACTGCTTGCCAAATCGGAATAGGGGCCCGCTCCGTAGTATTCCAACTGAGTCAGCAAATCGATGTCGTTTTGGTCGAAGCGAAAATCATCTGTCCAATCGCCGGTTTGCCAAACGGCCGTGCCGCCATTGCCGAACGACCCCGACTTCATCATTGCTAAGACATCCGCTTCGTTGAAATAGTAATCGGCATTGGCGTCTCCTACGGCAATCGTGTCGGATCTCGCCATTGCAAAGCCCAGATTCATGGTAATTCGGTCTTGCATGACTCCCGAGAAAGTGACGTCAGTCGCGAATTGGGAGGCGGAGAGTCCCGTTTGTGCGACGGCGGGCAGCTCGATGACGTTCACGCCATTTCCAATTCTCAAACGAAATATTTTGTGCGGTACAGTCACGTCGAACAGTTGTTGCTCGCCGCCGCCATCGGGAAGAAAAATGCCTTGCTGCGAGATCAGTTCTAAGGCGTTGACGTTGATTCCTTGGCCCGTGATGGTGATGTCACCAGTTTCCGGATCATAGGATAGCAACACGTTGGCTTGGCTCACGTCAACGAATGTACGACGCGGTGCAGGAACCGTTTCATCTACAGGCGGTTGAGTGGGCGGAGGATTATCCACAGGAGGCGGATCGCCGTTTGCTCCTTGGCCAGTTGGGAGTTCGTCCGGAATGTTGTCGATTACATCAATTGCACATTCTGCAAACCGCCTCCGCCGTACAGAGATCCATCGACGATCAAATCGCTTTGCAGTTCCTCTAGCGTTAACCCGCTGGGGAGTGCATTCGGAAGCGTAATCACTGGTACGCCGTTCGGAATCAGACGAAACCAACGCGACGTCGTCGATCTGTCAAAAAGTCCAAAGCGTTGGTTCGACGAAAGAAACAAATCCGACGAAGACCGAAGTTCCAAGGTGGTCATGAAGGCGGACGGCGTCACGGCCGTTAAGGTGCCATTCGAATCATCATAATAGACGGTGACAACGGCTTCGCCCTCGGTATCAAAGGGCACCGCCGCATGCACCGGTTCTGTTGCGTCTGGATCATAGGCGCCGGTTTCATATTTACCGGTTGCAAACGCAGGAACAAAGTCTCCACTATTAAAGAGACCGTTGTCGTTCCAGTCTCCCGACTCCCATGTTGCCGCTTCGTCGGTCTCATATAAGCCAAACTTCATGGTCTGCACAAAGTCCGCGCTGTCAAAGTAATAGTCCCCGTTCGCATCGCCAGCGACCAAGTCGCCCGCCAGTAGGTTGCGACGCTCCAGGCACTGATAGGCTATGTTCATACGGCGTGTTCGAATTCGGACCATGCGAAAACTCTCGTTCGCTACTTTTACAAGAGGACTATTCCGAGGCTAGCAAAGCTGTTTGTAGTACCGCCTTCAGGCGGAATCTTTGAAGTTGCGATATTTCCTAGCCCGAAACGTAAGTGAGGGAAGAACCGGGGAGCTCCGCAGTCCCTCGCTCACGCGTCGGGCTAAGATTTTTCCGGAGAAAACGCGAATGCGCAACTTCAAGAGGCACGTACCGAAGAGCCATTCCGCCTAAAGGCGGTACTACAAGCCACTCGGTACTACAAGCCACTCATGTTTGCGCACTGGCGATTCTCAATTCTACCAAAGCATCAGATAGTACGGGACCAAGACCGAGTGTCTTGGCCTGCAAATACTAGATCTGCGACCTGTGCTTGTTCCATCACCTTTCGTTCGTTCCCGTTTTGTTGGTTCAACTCTTGGGCTCGCGCCGCGAAGTCCGATAGCTGCTTATTCGACAGTAACGTTCCGTCCGACGACGTTGCCGCCGCGACATAACCACCTGCTTCAAACGCCGCGACTAAGTCAGCCGAATCGAATTCACCGTCGCAATTCCAGTCGCCCGACATCCAGTCTGCGTTGCCGGTGGCCCCATCGTCGTAAGTACCACGTTGGAATACGGCTACTAGATCACGCGAATTAAACACTCCATCCAGATTTGCATCTCCCAGTACGGCATTCTCGGAAGTCATCGCCTGACAGGTTTGTACTCCCGGCACCGCCGCCGCTCCACCTTCCCCTTCGTACACGAAGCCCATATTCATGGTAATTCGGTCTTGCATGACTCCCGAGAAAGTGACATCCGTCGCGAATTGAGCGGCGGAGAGTCCCGTTTCAGCAACGGCGGGCATTTCGATAACCGTCGCACCGTTTCCAATTCTCAAACGAAATATTTTGTGCGGTACAGTCACGTCGAACAGTTGTTCCTCGCCACCACCATCGGGCTGAAAAATGCCTTGCTGCGAGATCAGTTCTAAGGCGTTGACGTTGATTCCTTGGCCCGTGATGGTGATGTCACCAGTTTCCGGATCATAGGATAGCAACACGTTGGCTTGGCTCACGTCAACGAATGTACGACGCGGTGCAGGAACCGTTTCATCTACAGGCGGTTGAGTGGGCGGAGGATTATCCACAGGAGGCGGATCGCCGTTTGCTCCTTGGCCAGTTGGGAGTTCGTCCGGAATGTTGTCGATTACATCCAATTGCACATTCTGCAAACCGCCTCCGCCGTACAGAGATCCATCGACGATCAAATCGCTTTGCAGTTCCTCTAGCGTTAACCCGCTGGGGAGTGCATTCGGAAGCGTAATCACTGGTACGCCGTTCGGAATCAGACGAAACCAACGCGACGTCGTCGATCTGTCAAAAAGTCCAAAGCGTTGGTTCGACGAAAGAAACAAATCCGACGAAGACCGAAGTTCCAAGGTGGTCATGAAGGCGGACGGCGTCACGGCCGTTAAGGTGCCATTCGAATCATCATAATAGACGGTGACAACGGCTTCGCCCTCGGTATCAAAGGGCACCGCCGCATGCACCGGTTCTGTTGCGTCTGGATCATAGGCGCCGGTTTCATATTTGCCGGTAACAAACGCAGAAACAAAGTCTCCGCTATTATAGAGACCGTTGTCGTTCCAATCTCCCGACTCCCATGTTGCCGCGTTGCCCGTTTCAAACAAGCCAAACTTCATCGTATGCACAAAGTCCGCGCTGTCAAAGTAATAGTCTCCGTTCGCATCGCCAGCGACCAAGTCGCCCGCCAGCAAGTTGCGACGCTCCAGCGATTCGCAGGAAAGAAGTGGGTGACGTTTTGATTGAGAAGATCGTTTCATAACGGGGCTCCGTTTTTTTGGAGAATGGTTGCAAATATTGGAAATGCCGAAAATGGGCGAATTCGGTGGCCGGCCCAGCGGTTCGCTCGATGAATGAAGCATGCTTTCGAACCAATTTTTCCCTTAATTCCGAAAAAAACGAAGGATTCGCAGAACGAATGTTAGCCGAGAAGAATTCCAGTTCGAAATAATTCCCATTTTCATGGGAAAAATACGGCCGTGACAACGCTTCAAGCTGTAGACAGAAAATCAGAACCGGAGCGTAAAGTGCTTGCTGGGATAGCCAAACCGTGGTTGTAATAGGGAGCCAATTTCCAGATAGCTCGTAAAAGCAAGAATGTGGTGGACACCAGCCAAGACCTATTGAACAACGTCCAAGCCGACCCGCAGTCGCAGGAGTGGAGTCGGTTTGTGCGCATTTACACGCCGCTGATTGTTCGGTGGTTGGAACGCTTTGATGTGGCGATTGCGGATCGTCCCGACCTGACACAAGAAGTATTGTTGGCGGCCGCGTCCAGCATTGAATCGTTTCAACATAGCGGTCGCATCGGTGCGTTTCGATCCTGGTTGCGAACCATCACGTTAAACCGTTGTCGCCGTCATTGGCAAGCAAAAAAACGATCGTTGACACAAGCTCAAATCGATTCGGTTGATCAGCAATTGGACGAATTCGCCGACCCGCACAGCGAATTGACCGCTGCGTGGGATGCCGAACACGACGCCTTCGTACTACAAGGTTTATTCGAAACGTTGGCTCGCGAATTTGACCAAACGGCCATCACGGCCTTCGTCCAAGTTACCATGCAACAGCTGCCCGTCGCCGACGTGGCTCGACAATTGGGTTGGCCCGTGGGCCGAGTGTACAAAGTGAAATACCGAATTATGAAACGATTGAACGAATGTGCCGGTCGGTACCTTGATTGAGAGCAGGAACATGACCACCTCAGCTGGCCAACATCCCGTGCCACCACAACAGTTGCTGGACTATCTTTCCGGCAAACTGGACGACGAAACGTGCGCGGTACTGGACCAACATGTTTCCGACTGCGCCGACTGCTGTCAAATGCTAGACGAACTCTGCGGCGACCATGAACCGCTGATTCGGCGGATGCGCGCAATCTACGAAACGAATTCCAATGCGCACGGCATCACTTCCTTCGACACGTCTACCAAACATCCTGGTGCTTTCCAGACTCCCTTGCCCGAGGCCGATGATCGACCGCTGGCTGGTCGGCACGGACACTTTGAAATTTTTGACGAAGTTGGCCGAGGTGGTATGGGCGTGGTCTACGCCGGTCACGATACGGTGCTGGATCGTCCGGTGGTGGTCAAGATCTTGGGTTCGCAGGCGTCCACTCATCGTGACGCCGTGGAACGATTCGTAAAAGAAGCCAAGATCGGCGGCAATCTGCTGCATCCGGGCGTGGTGCCCATTTTCGAACTGAGCCAAACCAATGATGGACGTCCGTTTTTTGTCATGCGGCGCATCGAAGGCCAGTCTCTGGACAAACTGTTGTCACAACGCACCAGTTCGCACGATAACCGCACCAAGCTGCTGAACGTTTTCCTGCAAGTTTGCCAAACCGTGGCGTATGCTCACTCGAAGCAGATCATCCATCGAGATCTCAAGCCGCAAAACATCATGCTGGGGCATTTTGGCGAAGTCCAGGTGCTGGATTGGGGCATTGCCAAACAGTTAGCTTCGTCCACCGCCGAATTGTCGCCATCCGATCCGCAAAATGACAACGCGGATGCCGACGCCAATGTCAACGGTGCGAATGTGCAAACTCGAGCGGGACGCATTTTGGGCACGCCATTGTATATGGCGCCGGAACAGGCGTTGGGAAAAACGCAATTTGTGGACAAACGGTCAGACGTGTTTGCACTCGGCGCGATTCTGTTCGAAATCTTGGCTGGTGAACCGCTACGCGATCGTTCCGGCTGTGACGTCGATGCGTTGCGAAACAATCGGTTTGGTCAATTCGATCTGGACCACGCAAAAGAACGCCTGCAGTTGCACGTAGCGGATGAAGAACTGGTCGAATTTTGCCTACAGTGTGTTTCGCAATTTCGCGACAACCGACCGGCCGACGCTCATTGTGTGGCCGTGGCGATGGAAGACTATATTGAATCCAATGATCGGCGGATTCGCCAAACAGAAATTCTGGCCGAACGTCAGAAAGCGGTTTTGCAAGAACGTTTCAAGCGACGAGTGGTCGTGTTGCTTGCGTGCCTCGTTTCGACCTTGCTACTGGCCGCGTTGGCGATCGGTTACGCCGTCCATCAACGACACGTCGCTGGGCAACAAACGCAACTGTTGGCTGCGGCTCAGCAAAACAGACAACTAACCGATGCGTTGCAGGAACAGTTGGATGATTCGGAACGAACGCTGACGTTGGCGGGGCGACACAATGGGCCCGTATTGACCGAATTGCAATCGCTGTTTGCCGAAGTGGCGTTGCCGACGAATGCTCGAGACGAAGTGCGTCGGTTGGCGCGTTCCGCCAGCGCGCCGCTTTCCGCTTTGGATCAGGAATTATTGCGGCGTCTGTACGAAGCTCATTTGTGGAGCGTCACGTTTGCGTCAGACGCCAGGCAGAACATTTGTTGGGACGAGGCGATTCGGCAATACGATGCGACGTTGATCGCCTTTGCCGATCTTCCGCTCGGTTCGGCCGATTTGAAGCAGCTGGAAAGTCGCTTGGCCGAGCAGCATCCAGTCGTTCGTCAAGCGATCTTGGACGCGTTGGCAGACAGCCTTTTGTTGCGAACCAAACAGCCGGACGCGAATCAGGCATACCACGCCGAATGGTTCCAACGCGTGTTAAGTCGATTTGAGACCAGTCCGGTACGTCAAGCGATTCATGACGCACAAAAATGGAACGATCCCGGCCGCATGGCAAAGTTCTTAGAACCGTCCGTCGGCAACACGTTGTCCGCGGCGGACGCATATTTCTTGGTGAAGGCGTTAGAACAAGCGGGTCAAATGGCCGACGCGATGCTGGTCTTGCGGGAAGCTCGAACGAACCATGCCGATTCGATCTGGCTGAATGGCCGAATCTTACCGGATGACAAACGACGTTTGACATCGGTTCGGCAATCTGCCGCTAACAACCAAGTTCGTGGCGAAAGCGCGGTTGCTCTGTTGTTTGAAGCTCGCGCCGATATGCGATCCAAAAACTACGCACCATCGCTGGAAAAATTTCGTTGGATCTTTCGAACGAATCTGCCGGATGCGTCACTGCCTGATCGAGCGTTATCTGGTTCGTTGGTGTTTTGGACGGAATTGGGGCGAGTTTATGCTCCGGCGGCAGCCGAATTCGATTCGCTTTGTGATTCCGCGCGCCAAATTGTGTTGGATTCAGAGCAAACGGAAGAACGACGACGTTTGGCGTTTCAAACGTATGTCGCAGCAACATCGGCGACCGATCAATTCGACTCGGCAACCTCGCTTTTCAGCGAGCTTGTGGAAGCGTCAGATCCGTTGTCGCCGCAAGTGGTGTCGCTGGTGCAGTCGCATCTGAGCCCGGATCAATTCGCGCAGTTCGAACAGCGTTTCCCGGACGATCGTCGCGCGTTTCCCAAGTTTACGTCGGTTCGAACCACACCGGCCATGGGTGACGAACGACAACAATTTGTCACTCTGTTAACACTGATTGCCATGCAGCAACGCATTGGCAAAACGTCGGAAGCGCATGCCATTGCAGCAGATGCGGCTCGAATCTGGAACGATGCACAGTCCCAAATCGAAATCGACGCCGCTCTGCAAGGCCAAGTGTCGCTGCGCAACCAACAGGAAATCCGCAACGAAGAATAGCGTTTTGCGTTTGATGCGCCAAAAACCTGGGGCCGAGCCAAATCGTATTGCCATTTCCGTAAATGGAATACCGTCTGCGATGCACTTACATTCGTTCGGTCAACGCCGCGTCGATGGCAGCCAAGGTTTCGCCCAGAGGTTCGTGGATAACATAGTTGGCCATGGAATCAAGCGGAGTGGGGTCGCGGTTGATGATGATCAACGTGGCGCCATGGCGTTTGGCAGTTCTGGGAATGTCGGCCGCGGGTGTGACCACGAGGGACGAACCGAGTGACAATATGACGTCACAGGATTTGGCCCAATCGAAGGCTTTGTACAACGCGTCTGCCGGCAAGCTCTGTCCGAACGAAACGGTAGCGTGCTTCAGGCGGTCTTGGCCGCAAGTCGGACAGGTCGGAAGTTCTTGGTTTGCCAGGAATGCGTCCACGTAGGCGTCGGCATTGTCCATGAAACCGCAGTCTTGGCATTTGATTCGCCGTGCGGTGCCATGCAGTTCCAACACGTTTTGGTTGCCTGCCAGTTGATGAAGTTCGTCAATGTTCTGAGTGACCACGCCGTGGAGTTTGCCTTGTTGTTCCCACTTGGCCAAAACCTGGTGACCCAAATTTGGTTTTGAGTCGGCAAATTCGCGATGGGCTTCGCACTTCTGTCGCCAGTATTCTAGCCGCCCGTCGACGGACGACATGAATTCGCCATATTCTACGGTTCGGTACTTGGTCCACACGCCGCCCGGAGAACGAAAGTCCGGAATACCACTTTCCGTGCTAATCCCGGCACCTGTAAAGACAACGGTTTGTTGCGATTTTGACAGTCGATCGGCAACTTCGGCCAACATGTTCATGGTTGTACAATCCTTCTTGGTCACTGTTCGTTGAAAGCACTACAATTCCAGTTTGTTATGGGATCAACAGTGTACAATGTAGTTGAATCTCTGTTTGTCTGGGTGATGGCGCAGGGCAGATGAAAATTGGTCGTTCGGAAATTGGTAGTTGGGAGTTTGGCCAAGCCTCGCGAACGCGTTTTGAAGTTGCGTTTTTTCATAGCCCGAAACGTCAGTGAGGGAAAAAACGGGGAGCTCCGCCGTCTCTCGCTGACGCTTCGGGCTAGGAAATTCCGCCGAAAAAAACACACATGCGCAACTTCAAACTTACGCTTCGGGCTAGCGGCAACCTGTCGCTGTCCAGGTAACCACATTGCAAGAATTCGGTAATGACTAGTCGTTCGCAATTTCGGTTCGCGGCCCAAGCTGTTTTTTGGACGGCCATTTTGGTGTGCGCACTTCGGTTCGAACCAACGCTCAGTCTCCCGATGCGTCCGCTGCCGACTTAACCAAGCGAAGACAATTGGACGAAGCCTTCAACGCCAAGCTTCAACAACTGGCCAAACGCTATGCAGACCAACCTCAGGTAGCCAATGTCCTTCGCCAGCAGATTGTCTACCACGATCCGTCTCGTATCTATCTGTACGGCATTCCGACAACGATTCACGAAGAAGATGCCGCGACGACGCTTGAGGACCATGCGATACAAACTGGTGACGCCCAGGCTGATGCTTTGCTGCAAGAACTTCGCCAGCGATTTGCCGAATATCTGTTTCGCCTTGCCGAACAAGCACTGGAACGTGGCGACGCGGCGGCGGCTTATCGATTGTTGCATGAAGTGACGCATCACCATCCGCAGCATCCAGCGGCAAAGATTTTGGGCGAACGTTCCGTGTCCGAAGTTGCGTTTCAAGTTCAGGATCAACGTCGGCCGCATCCCAAATTTGGCTGGCCAGGGCAGAGCTATGTGCAGATTCGAACAGACCACTTTCAAATTTTGACCAATGCGGATTTGGAGGCGGCCAAGCGATTGGCGTTGCATCTAGAGCAATTGCAAGCGGCGTGGCGTCAGCTGTTTTTTGATTATTGGTCGCACCCAGCTGCGTTGAAAAATGCTTGGAAAGGGAGCGGACTGACGGACCGGCAACGGCGGCGTTTTAACGTGGCGCTGTTTGCTGATCGAGCAGAATATGTGAATTACCTACAGCAGATGGAGCCGCAAGCGTCCATTACGTTGGGTTACTACCACGGAGTTTCCAGGCAAGCGTTTTTCTACGTCGGCGAAGCAAACGAATCGACTTGGCTGCATGAAGCGACGCATCAGTTGTTTCAGGAGACGCAACGAGTCCGTTTGCCGGTGGGTGCGAATGCCAACTTTTGGGCATTGGAAGCCGTCGCCATGTATATGGAATCGTTGCAACCGTGTGGCTCGGCGTGGTCAGTCGGCGGGCTGGAAGCGGAACGCCTGCAGATCGCTCGCTATCGTCGGCTGGTAGATCAACAGTTTGTTCCGCTGGCCACGCTGTCCACCTGGGGTCAACGGCAATTGCAGCAAGATCCCAACATCCAACGCATCTATTCGCAAGCGGGTGGTGTGGCCCATTTCTTGATGCAGGGCGAACAGGGAAAATATCGAGACGCGTTTTTGCGTTTGATTCGAGAAGTCTATGATCGGCAAGACAAACCGGGATCGCTGGCCGCTTTGGCCGAAGTTTCGTTCGAAACACTTGACCAACAATATCAAACATTCTGCAACATTGGCGATCACGATTTGCAGCAGTTGGACAATCGTATCGCACCACAGCAGTTGGTTTTGCGTTCTACAAACGTGACCGACGAGGGCATGTCCGCGGTCGCTCGCTGGGATCAACTACGATGGCTTGATCTGACGGACACCGCCGTCACGGACAAAGGGTTGGCCGGACTTGATAGCGCGACTGTACTACAGCAATTGACATTAGAGCGAACCGACGTGACCGACCGCACAGCGCAGCGAATTAGCCGGTTGACGGCATTGCGGCAATTGGATCTTTCGTCCACCAAAATTACTGACGTTGGAGCGGCATCGTTAAGCGGACTGACGCATCTAGAATCATTGTGGCTGACCAGCACGGCGATTACGGACGAGGCGGCGGATTCGCTCCAGAAACTTCGTTCGCTACGGCAGTTAGACATTCAGAATACTCGCGTTTCTGCTTTGCGGTCACAGCAACTGCAACAGTCATTGCCCGAATTGCGGCAGGCCAGCGATCCCTAGTTTCGCGAAGTTGACGTGAATTCGCCAATCCGGTTGGATTAAGGTCTTACGATCGGATTACTGAACATTTAGAATGAAGGGCTTGCGCAACGGTTTGTAGTTCCGCCTTGAGGCGGCAGAAGCAGTTTGCGTTCCGCGTTTAGGCGGCGGAAACGTTGTTGCTTTGGCAACACTATTCCGGCTAAAGCCGGTACTACGAACGAAAGGTTTGTAGTTCCGCGTTTAGGCGGCAGAAGTAGTTTGTAGTTCCGCCTTTAGGCGGTGGAAACGTTGTTGCTTTGGCAACACTATTCCGGCTAAAGCCGGTACTACGAACGAAGAGTTGGTAGCAGTAGAACCAACACCACTCAAGTTAGACCCTGATCACTCGGAAAAGTGCACATGATTTGTTCGCAGAATTCGTTTTCTCTGGTTCGCATCGTGACGAAGAACGTGATGTCGCTGGCTGTTGTGGTCGGTTGCATGTTATCACTCGGTTGCAGTCCCGAAGTTGCTGCGGATGACTGGCCCATGTGGCGATCGGATGCGGGACATACGGCCGCGGTTGATGGATCACTACCGGAGAAACTGGTCCCGTCTTGGGTACGAACCTATTCTCCTCGAATCCAGGTTTGGGACGATCCGCTGAACCACGACTTGATGCAATACGATCGCATCTTTGAACCTGTGGTGAAAGACGGCCGCATGTTTGTCAACTTCAACGACGCTGACAAGATAGTGGCACTGGACACAAAAACGGGAAAAGAACTTTGGACGTTCTACACCGACGGACCGGTGCGGTTTCCAGCGGTGGCTTGGCAGGATTGCGTGCTATTCGTCAGTGACGACGGCTTTCTGTATGCGGTTAACGCCAAAGACGGTTCGTTGAAATGGAATTTCCAAGGTGCACCGTCTTCGCAAAAAGCGATTGGCAATATGCGCATGATTTCCGCTTGGCCCGCTCGAGGCGGTCCGGTTGTGGAAGATGGCACGGTCTATTTTTCTGCCAGCATCTGGCCTTTCATGGGGACGTTTCTTTACGCCTTGGACGCTGATTCCGGTGAAGTCCAATGGGTGAATGACAGCACGTCCGCTCAATATATCAAGCAGCCGCATAGTGCTCCGTCGTTTGCCGGTGTTGCTCCGCAAGGCACGATGACCATTGTGGGCGATCGCTTGATTGTGCCCGGTGGTCGCAGTATTCCCGCGTCGTTCGATCGGCATTCGGGCGAATTCCAATACTTCGATATTAACTCCGGCGGTAAAGGCAACGGCGGTTCCTTTGTCGTCGGGCTGGGTAACGAATATTACGTGCATACTCGTGAACGAGGTGTCCGTTCCTTCAACGCGGCGGACGGAGTGAAGACGGCGTTCATGATCAATGAACCGGTGCTGACGGACTCGAAAATCTATTCGGCCGAAATGACCGAACCGGCCAAGGGCAGCAAGGAAAAGCCTCAGCCGGTTATCAAAGCCTATAACAGTGACAAGTCTTTGTCATGGAAACTGGTTGGCGTTGATGGCCGTGGCGACCTGATCAAAGTCGGCAAATACTTGTACGCAGCCGGTGGTGGCAAACTGTCGGCCGTCAAAATTTACGGCAGCTGGTTTGCGGGCAAAGTGGCTTGGACGGTCGACATTCCGGAAGACGTCGTTCGCTTGATTGCTGCCGATAATCAACTGTTTGCCGTGACGCTGGACGGACAAATTCTAGCGTTCGCAGGTCCGGAAACGGCCAGCCCCAAACACTGGAAGGCGGAAACAGCTCCGTTGCCGCAGGACGATGCGGCTGACCAACTGCCTGCCACTCTAGCCAACTTCATTGATTCCGATTTGGGTTACGCTTTGTGGTTTGGCCTGGATGACGAAGCGCCGCTGCGCAGCTTCATCAATCAGACCAAGTTGCAGATTGTGGTCGTGGACGAAGACCGTGACGCGGTTGATCGATTTCGCCGAACCGTGGATGCGGCGGGCGAATATGGCCGACGAATTTCGGCGCATGTCGGTTCGATATCCTCGTTTCAAGCTCCGCCGTACGTCTGTCGCTTAGTGGTGTTGAGTCCGCAAGTGGCAAGTCAAGCAACTCCAGGACTGAACAATTGGCCGAAGCGTATCGATCGGTTCGGCCCTGCTGGCAAACCTGGTGGCAATCACGGCTAGTGGTGACGAAGCATCCGCAATGGCTCGTCATGTTCAATCTGCCGAATTGGAAAAGGCCCGCGTTGCCGCCAGCGGACAGCTTTTTGCGTGGTCACTCGAGAAGGTGCGTTGCCGGGCGCCGCTAACTGGGCACATCAGTATGGTGACATTGCCAATTCGGTGAAGTCGGATGATTCGCGAGTGAAATTGCCGCTGGGCGTGTTGTGGTTTGGCGGTTCGTCTAATCTAGACGTGCTGCCTCGTCACGGTCACGGTCCTCCGGAACAAATTGTAGACGGGCGGTTGTTCATTGAAGGCATGACGTCGCTTTCTTGTCGAGACGTTTATACCGGCCAAGTTTGTCGGCAACGTACGTTCGAGAATCTGGGAACGTATGACATTTACTTTGATGATACTTACGCGGATACGCCGCTGGATCCAGCGTATAACCAAGTGCATATTCCGGGTGCAAATGGACGGGGCACCAATTTTGTGGCCACCCATGATTTGGTGTACATCGTGGAAGGCGATGCGTGCAACGTGCTGGATGCCAAGACGAGCGAAACCGTCAAAGTGATTTCTTTGCCGACCGATGTTCCCAAAGAGAATCGTCAGTGGGCTTACATTGGCGTCTACAATGACATCTTGTTGGCAGGAGCTGGGTTCGCCAACTATCGAGAACAGCATTCGATCTCGTTCGATGAAGTCGACAAGTTGCTGTCCGGTAATTCCAAAGGATTCGGTTCGAAAAGCATGGACGTTTCGGCGTCGATGGGTCTGATCGCGTTTGATCGACATACCGGCGAACAGATCTGGAAAACGGACGCTAGACATAGCTTTTTGCACAACGGGATCGTTGCCGGAGATGGTCGCATTACTGCATGGACAAATTGCCGGGACCGGTGGAAGACAAACTTCGGCGCCGAGGAATCTCGGCGCCAGACACCTATCGCATTTTTGCTCTGGACGCGACTTCGGGCGAACCGATTTGGGAAGTGAACGAAAACATCTTCGGCACGTGGCTCGGTTATTCCGAGAATATTCATTGCTGTTGCAAGCCGGCGCCGCCGCCAGTGACCGCATGAAGACGAAGTAGGCCAAGGCATGGCGGTTTACGAGAAGGAGCAACCGGCAGGAACGTTGGCGAGTGGACAATCGAGAATATTCCGGGCCGTGCATTTTGCACGGCGATACCATTTTGACCAACGCCAATTCGTATCAACTTTCCTCCGGCCTTCAGTTGCTGGACGGTCGACCCAAGTTGATCATGAACCCGTTAACCGGTGTGGAACAGCCTTGGCAGATTTCTCGAGCGTACGGCTGTAACAATATCGCCAGTGAAAACATGTTGACGTTTCGTTCCGGCGCGGCTGGTTACTATGATTTGGAAACCATGAGCGGCACAGGAAATCTGGGTGGATTCAAATCAGGATGTACGTCCAATTTGGTAGTGGCCAACGGTTTGTTGAACGCGCCAGATTATACTCAGGAGGACTTTTTGACTGTTCCTATCAAAACCAAACGTCGTTGGCGTTGGTCCACATGCCGCAGATGGATATGTGGTCCGTCAATAATACGGCAACGTTGACCAAGCCGGGACAGCGAATTCGACGTTTGGGAATCAATTTTGGTGCACCCGGAGATCGAACCGATAGCACCGGAACGTTATGGTTGGATTATCCGCCCATCGGTGGCGAATCCGCGCAAGTGGAAATCGATTTTTCGAATGAGCCAACCTATCAGCATCAACACACGTTGAAGTTTTCGGGCGACGCCTTGCCATGGGTCGCTGCGTCCAGCTTTTAAGGCTTGGACGAATTGGTCATCCCTTTGAAGTTCAAAACGCCCACGTCGGAAGATGGCTTGGTTTCGCCGTCAAATCCGCCAACGATGACGTGGAAGAGCAACCCGATGGCAGTATCAACGTCAGCAGCAGTGACTTGGAAATGGTCAGAGATACGGAAGACCAAACGGTAGAATTCGGTTTGCGGATATTTCGATCGCCAAGAGCGAAAAAATTCGCCACGCCTATATTCAATTCACGGCCAAGGATGCAGCAGACGAAGCAACTTCGCTGCGTATCCCGGACTTCAAGACATCGGCAACGCGGAAAATTCAGTTCAACCAGCCGCAATGTGACGTCGCGAACGTTGCTGGCCGATCCCGTGGCTTGGACGCCGGCTGCTTGGAAAAATGCCGGCGACGTGACCGAAGCACAACGCACTCCGGATTTGACCAAGTTGATCCGGCAGATTGTGAATCGAAGTGACTGGCAGAAAGGCAATGCGTTGGCCTTTGTGATTTCCGGATCGGGAAAACGCAACGCCAAAGCGTTTGTCAGTGACGCCCAGGATGCACCTCGGCTGATCATCGAACCATTCGATCGCCCGGAAGCGAATGATGCCAACACGTCGGCACATACCATTCGGCTGACGTTTGCGGAATTGGACGCGGATGTGCGACCTGGCCAGCGTATCTTTAGTGTGGCCATTAACGGTCAAGTGGTGGAAGAGGATTTGGACGTGGTGGCCGCCGCCGGTGGAACTCGTTTGGGAATCGTCAGGGAATACGCTGACGTGCAGCTGGACGATGAACTCCGCATTCGCTTCATTCCCAAGCGAGGTCAGCCGATTTGCAACGGCATCGAAGTGATTTTGGAAGAGTAACTACGTGGCAGACTCCATGCGTCGGTCGTCGTGGCATGATGCGGCGGCCGTGGAAGTTTTCCGCCAAGCGAACCGCATCGATCCCGATCGCATTCGCCGCTTGCGTTTTGCCATGTACCAATTGCACGAACCACCAGATTCCTGTGTGGCTCGCTTGGGACCATTCGCGGAATTGGCCGCCGCATCCTTCGTTCCGCAAGTCTTGCGCGAAGTGCATCGATCGGTTTCGGCCGTGGACGGTTCGACCAAACTGGTATTGGAAACCGTCGACGGCCGGAAGTTGGAAACGGTTTTGTTGCCTGCCAAAACAGGCCGCATGACGGTGTGCGTATCTTCGCAAATTGGTTGCGCCGCCAATTGCCCGTTCTGTGCGACAGCCAAAATGGGCTTGCAGCGCAATCTCACTGACGCGGAAATGTTGGACCAAGTACTGTTGGCCGCCAGGATTGCTCGCGCGACCGGCAAGCGTTTACGCAACGTCGTATTCATGGGCATGGGCGAACCACTGGACAATGAATCCCAATTGCATTCGGCCTTGGATCGCCTGCTGGACGCTCACTACTTTGCACTTCCAGCTCGACGCATCACCGTGTCCACAGTGGGTGTCCCAGATACCATGTGTCGCTTGCTGGATCGTTATCCTGGAATTGGCTTGGCGGTCAGTTTGCATAGTGCAGTGCCCGAACTGCGAACCAAACTGGTGCCGTGGAGTCGTCGTTGGGATTGGGAAACGTTTCGCGAATCGCTGGCCGAAGTCGCTCGACAACATCAATCCGGAAAACAAGGTTCGCTGATGATCGAACATATCTTGATTGCCGGCGTGAACGATCGCATCTCAGACGCGTGGGCCTTGGTTGATTTCTTGCGAGACATACCTGCTCAAGTCAATCTAATCCCGTACAACTCGGTGCCACATATTCGCGATTGGCAAGCGACCAGTCGGCCGGATCGAGATGCCTTTGCCAAGATTTTGCGCGGTGCCGGTATTTTCACCACCATTCGTTGTAGCCTGGGCGACGACGTGCACGCCGCGTGCGGTCAGTTGGCGTTGCAAACGTGATGCGATTCTCAATTCGCAACGTAAGAACACCTACGGATGTTGTTGTCGCCAAGTCCGAGGTGACATGGGGTTGGCATCGCGCCAGAGTCCGATTCGAGCTTCACGAGCTACCTGTTCCAGCGGTTCCAGTTCTGGGACATAGCGGTCGTGCCATGCTAAGCCGGCTCGCAGCAGTTCGACTGACAAGTCTTTGTCATCCACTTCCACCCACGCCACTTGCCGCTGGTACTTGTCCAGTTCAACGAGCCACAAGCGAACGGTTTTGCGAAAACACAAGTCTGACGTAAACCGCTTGGCCACATTTCCATAGGCTTGACCTTTCTCTGGGCAGTCAATTCCCGCGACGCGAATTCGCAGCGGACGCTGATTCACCAATACGTCAATCGTATCGCCGTCGATCACAGCAATACATTCCGCTTGAATGGTCGAACCTGTGCGACCAATTCTGGGCTGTGGATCCGGTGGCCATGTTCGGTCGTTAGATTCGAATTCGTCGGTTGACGGCGAACCGGTGGAGTGCGAGTCGGGCGAAAATGCATCGGGCGAATTCGCATCTCGGGGCGCCGAGTTTTCATTCGACGGGAGCGGAAAGAACGCCTGGTCGCCGCCGACGTTCAGATCGTAGACAAACACGGCCACACCAATCAAGCAGATGATCACCACCGACCACAGCACGCCGGATAAGGCCGATTCGATTTGTTTCCGCAGGTTCGCCACAGCCTTGACTTCCGTTACTAGGCATTGACCCAATGCTGCTTATTTCTTTTGGCGTACGGTCAGGGAATGTAACCGCCGCCATGTCCAATAGCCTATCAAATCAAGCAAATTCGTACAAATTTCTTCACCCTCTGGTGAGTCTCAGGTGAAATCGAAGCCGACATGATTCAAGGATAAGGACAATCCCAATTTCTATGGTCTGGATAAATACATCGGGCGTAATTGGGCGACGACGCTTGGAAAAGATGGGACGCGTCCGCGTGCCGTCGCAATGGCTTCATCCGTCCGGAATAAGAAGCTGAAACAGCAGCTGGCAATTCTTCATGTCGGTGATGCGTGAAGACTATTTGGGATCGGTAAAGTCGACTATAGTACTGGCAGTCTCCCAATTTCTGGGGGTCAAAAGCATCTAGTGGAGTGACCGTTATGCGAAAGCTTCGTCATATCGAATTGCTTGAAGATCGATCCATGCTTTCCGGCTTGGGAAAGCCAATTCCGTTTGTGTTTGAGGCCCCTGAGGCGAACGTTGCGGAGGAAACCACCGCAGACCAAACACCGCAGTTAAAGATTGTCGGAGGAACGTCGGCCAATATTAGTGATTGGGATTGGATTGTTGCGTTGACCGATTCGTTCGGTCAGTTTTGCGGTGGTTCGCTCATTGCAGCGGACGTTGTATTAACGGCGGCGCACTGCGTGGACACGGCTTCGCCTTCGTCCGTGACTGTGGTGAGTGGACGGCAAGATTTGCGCACCAATAATGGGCAAGAACTGCCAGTGCGTTCCATAGTGGTTCATCCTGACTATGATGACTTTGAACTCGTAAACGACCTAGCCCTGCTGTTCTTGTCCGCGCCGTCAAGTCACACACCTATCGACATTGTTCGCAGTGATCAATTGCATCTGACTGAACCGGGCACGATGGCGCGAACGGCCGGTTGGGGCGAAACCGACACCAGTTTTTATTCGGATATACTTCGTGAAGTCGAAGTGCCAATTATCGCGAATTCGGTGGTCAATCGCCAAGACGCGTACGCCGGCAAAGTTCGACCATCAATGATGGCTGCCGGCAGCGAAGGCAAGGATTCGTGTTATGGCGATAGCGGCGGACCATTGGTTGTTCCCAACGACAATGGTGGTTTTTCATTGGCCGGCATTACGTCTTGGGGATATGGATGCGGCGATTTTGGCTTGCCCGGCGTTTACACTCGTGTCTCTAGTTTTGATTCGTGGATTATTGATCAAGCCTTACCATCGAGCCAAGGGAATCTTTACATTGCCAGCAAGGCGGTGATTACCAATTCGACATTTCAGATCAGCTTGAGTGATTTGGATCTCGACCAGACAGGCGAATTGACCATCACAACAACCGGTGGCGATACCGAAACGATTCAATTGGCTGCAACGTCCACCGGTCGTTTCTTTGGTGGCATTGAAGTCGTGGCGAACTCCGCGGTAGCCAGTGGCAACGGGCAATTGGAAGTGGCGGCTCACCAACGAGTTACCGTCGAGTACTTGGACGCCGATGATGGCACGGGCAATGCTCGTACGTTGGTTGTGGAATTACCCGTTGTCATTGACGACCATCCGAACGAACCGGCGCGAGCTGTCCCAACGGAAATTGGCCGCTATTCTGATGGCGAAATTGAAGTTGCAGGCGATGTGGATTGTTTCTCGTTTGATGTGACGGAAGGCAGCATCTATACGATCGAGGTCAGGCCCGACACGTTGGGTGATTCGTACTTGGAACTGGTCGATGGCGACGGCAACCTTTTGGCATTCAATGATGACGCCATTGGCTTTTCGTCTATGGTGAACTACCTGGCGGCGGAGAGTACCACGCTGTATGCCAAAGTGTCAGGCTACGGCGATGCGACCGGTGAGTACCGACTTTTCGTTCGAAACGCTCGCTACACGGATGACCACAGCAATCTCGCCAGCGGAGCAAGCGAAATTGCCATACCGGCGGAATTGTCGGGCGAAATCAACATTAACACGGATGTGGATTGGTTGCGTTTCCAGGCCAGCAGCAATCAGCCGTACGTGATTGAAGGCACTCCAAACGATATCGACGGGATCAATCTCGAACTGTACGACGCCAACGGACTGCAGATTGCCAGCAGCGGATTCGATTCAGACCACGGTCGAATTTTGTTTGTGGCTGCTGCCGATCAAGACTACACACTGCGTATCGCCGGGCAGAATTCTGCGTCAGAAGGGAGCTATGATTTGTCCATCACGCCGCTGTCGTCCGTTGTTGTCGGAGAAACGGTGACGGGGCGGATTTTCACCAGCAGCGAAATGGTTTTCTTTGCATTTGAAGCTGTGGCGGGCGAAAACTATGCGGCCAGCGCGCAAGCCATCACGTTAACTGATCTGCGGATGCAGCTATTTGATTCGTCCGGAAACCTTGTTTCGCAAAACGATGATGCGGGTGATTCGGTCGATCCGACAATCCTCTGGCAAGCGTCCGACGATGCTACATATTTTATGGGTGTCGCAGAAGTCTCTGGTGAAACGGGCAAGTTCGAACTGACGGTCGAACCCCTATCCTTTGCGGATGATCATGCCAATTCGGCTGCGAACGCGACTCGATTAGAGATCAATTCGAAAGTCAAAGGCGAGTTGGAAGTCACGGGCGAATTAGATTGGTTTACGTTTTCGGCCGTGGCTGGTGAAACCTATCTCATCCAAACGCGACTCGGATCACTCGCTCAATCCGAACTGCACCTGGTCGGCCCTGACGGCACGACGGACATTGAAACGACAGATGTTTCTGAAGATTCCGGAGCTCGATTCGTCTGGACTCCAACAGAATCGGGCGACTACTTTGTGTATGTGTCTGGCGAAGGGAGCGGCACGTACGACGTAGCGCTTGCGTCGTACCAAGACGACCACGGGAATTCCACAGAAAACGCCACGAATCTGATCCTAGGTGTCGTGGCTTCGGGCGAACTATTGCCTGTTGGAGACGAAGACTGGTTTCAGTTTTCCGTGTACGAAGGAGATGTGTACCAATTTCGCGCCGATTCACTGTCAGCTACTCGCATGGATGTCCGGCTGATGGATCAGGACGGCAGCACGGAGTTATTGTTAGTGTCCTCCAGCGCCGATACGCAATACTGGCAAGCACCGGCAGATGCGGTGCTGCACCTGAATGTGTCTTCCGCTTCCACTGGGCATTACCAATTGTATGTGTCGGAAGTTAAATCTTTGCAAATCGGCAATGAAGTCAATGGCGTTATCGGTTCGGCTGCGGAAGTGGATTCTTTCCAGTTTTCTGCTTTTGCTGGCATCGAATACACGATCCAAGTCGACACACCTTCCTTTACCGGCGCGCTGCTTACTGTCTCGGATCTGCGAGGCAACACGCTGATTACGCACGATACGGACTACGGATTCGAACCTACCTTCCAGTGGACGCCAGACCGAAATGGCCGGTTCCTGATTTCAGTTGAGAATGTAACGAGCAATCCGATTGGCAACTATTCGCTGGAAATTCAAAAGAACATTTCCGTCTATTCTGAGATTGGTGATTCGGCTGCAACGGCGGTGCCACTTCCCATTAACCATACTGTTGACTCCGCGATTGACGTTTTGGACGACGTAGATTGGTTTCAATTTGAAGCGGAAGCGGGCCAACGCTATACGTTCACAACCGAATTGATCAGCCTGTTTGATTCGGCTCTGACGATTTATGACCAAGATGGCAACGAACTAGCCTACAACGATGACGCGAACTTCAATACGTACGCGTCCAGTATTCGTTGGACCGCTCCGGCGGCCGGTATCTATTTTGTCGAAGTATCCGGTGTCTTCGGCGATACGGGGACGTACCGACTGATCAGCTCGGGCCCCGCGTTGACGGGCGATTTGGACCGCGATGGCACCGTCAATATCAATGATCTTGACTTGCTATGTGCCAGACTGTCGATTGGTTCGACCGCAGATCGGTATGATGTCAACGGCGATGGCGCTGTCAACGATTCCGACGTGTCATACATGCTGGAGAACGTTTTGCAGACGGTCATCGGTGACGTCAATCTGGACGGCACGTTTGATTCGGCGGACTTGGTAAAGATCTTTAGTGCCGGTGAATATGAAGATTCGCGGGCCGATAATTCGGTGTGGAGTACGGGCGACTGGAATTGCGATGGAGATTTTGACTCCAGTGATTTGATCGTTGCGTTTAGCGCCGGTTCGTACAACAACGACGCCACTCGGCCGATTTCGTCACCAACGTCACTCAACGATATCGCCGTGGCACTGCTTTATTCTGATCCGAAGAAGCCATCGTCATCGCTGCTGTAAACGGCCAACCAAACGTGAACTCGCCGCTAAACCCAAAGATCAACGTCGGTGCGCATAGGGTCGCGGATCGACCGTTGGGCTGCGGCCGGTGATCAAGTCGGCGACCAAGCGTCCGGTGGCAGGCGCCATACTGAGCCCCAACATATTATGACCGGCGGCCAGCCATACATTGTTCAGGATTTTGCTGCGGTCGATAATCGGTAGGCCGTCGGATGTCATCGGTCGCCAACCGAACCATTTGCGTTCGATGGGCGACGTCACCGGTTCGATCAAATAATCTTGCACGCCATCGGTCAGCAACCGCAAACGTTCTTCTGAAATGGAATCGTCATAGCCAACAAATTCCATGGTGGAGCCCAACCGATAGGCCGATTCCATGGGCGTCACGGCCACGCGAGTTTCCGGCAGGATCATGGGAATCTTGGGGCAGGTTCGAGGGCGAGGCATCGTGAGTGAATATCCTTTGCCAGGTTGAATCGGAATGGGAAAACCAAGCCAAGCTGCCCATTCGGGCGAAGTCGCGCCAGTGGCCACGACAAAATGATCGGCAGCAATTTCCCTGGTCAAAGTTCGCACCGCAACTGCCGAATCGTTTGTTCTATGGAAATCCGTGACGGTCTGATTTTCCAAGAAGGTGCAACCTTTGTCGGTCAGTGATTTCCTCCAGGACGCCAGCAGTTTGTCAGGCCGCAAATGCGCGTCTTCTCGATAATACCACCCGCCCGCCAAATTCTCTTTCAATGCTGGTTCAAGTTCGTTGAGTTCGGCTCCGACGTAGCGTTCAGCCGGTTCGTTGAACGTGTTTTGTAGCAATTCATTGGTGGCAGCATAACTTTCAAACGCAGCGGCCGATTTGTACGCGAACAACAGTCCTTGCTGTTGGTATTCACAATCGACCACATTGGATTCCACCAGTTGACAATAATCTGTCAGTGACTGGGCCAGTAAAGGTTGAATGGCATGGCCAGCGGCCAGCATGTCCTTCTTGTTGCAATGCTTGGCGAACGCCGCGAACCAGCTCCACAGCGCAACATCCAAACGGGGCTTAATTCGGAAGGGCGAATTTCGCTGAAACATCGACTTCAACGCATTCAGGATCGCACCCGGTTCGGCCAGCGGCAAAACGTGACTGGGGCAGACCAAGCCGCACTTGCTTGTCGAATGAAGCCTTCGGCGAACGTGCCCTTTTCGACTACCGTGACTTGAAAGTCAGCTTCCGTTAAAAAGTGAGTACACGTGGTACCAATGATTCCGCCGCCAATAATGACGACATGTTGCGTTTGATTCATTGTTTATCTGGTCTGAGTTCAAGCGTTCGTCTGTTCAGTGCGGTCAGAATGGATTCCATACTGAAACGGATCGTCTTCGTGAAAAAGCAATTGCGAGTCGGCTGTGATATGTGCTCGGCCAGTGATTCTAGGAACAACGGCCATATGCGACTGGCTGGCGGCGGATTCATCCCAAGTCCCGGTGGCGGCAAAGACACTGCCAATGATGCTCTCTTGGCGCCAAACTTGGTGCGGCTTGAGTTTTCCGTCGGCCATCAGGCATGCAACTTTAGCGCTCGTCCCGGTTCCGCAAGGCGAACGATCGTAGGCATTGCCCGGGCACAAAACAAAATTGCGGCCGTGGTTTCGAGTATCATGTGCGGGACCGAACAATTCAATGTGATCAATTTCCTGCTGGTCATCACCGGTGATGTGGTTGGCGATCAGCGCTCGCTTGACCGACTGTGTAAATCGAATCAGCGAATCGACCTCGGCCAACTCCAAGCGGAACGTGTGTTGATCGATCAGGAAAAACCAATTTCCGCCCCAGGCAACGTCACCGCAGACGGACCCATATTCGGGGACTTCAACCGTGACTTTTTGGGCGGTGCGAAAACTGGACACGTTCTGGACGGTGACTTGGCCGTCTGGGTGATATTCGAACGAAACTTCACCGACCGGCGTTTCCAAGCGATGCGTACCGACACCGATTCGCCCCAGATGCACTAACGTCTGCGCCACGCCCATGGTGCCGTGGCCACACATACCCAGGTAGCCGACGTTATTGAAGAAGATGACTCCGGCAGCACATGTCGGATCAACCGGCTCTTGTAACAGTGCGCCGACCAAGATGTCCGAACCTCGAGGCTCCAGCGTCACCGCCGTCCGAATGGCGTCAAACTGTTGGGCGAATCGTTGTTTACGCTGCAGCATACTGCCGGTGCCCAGATCCGGGCCGCCATGGATGATGGTCCGAGTTGGTTCGCCGGCTGTGTGAGAATCGATGACCCGAATCTGTTTCATGCTGGTTACGCCTGTCAACGCAGTTGCCGAATAGAAAGACTGATAGAGATAACAATTATTCGGTGTCGCTCCAAGGGTTCATTCGCCCGCCAACGGACATTTGGGATGGCTCTGGCTTTCTGCTAATTGTCTAGGCCGTTTCTGCCTTAAAAAATCAGACTTTTCCGTATCTTCGCACTGAGCGGTATATTCGGGAAGCCGTTTTCGGTTTGTTACCGTCCGGCAGTGCTGGTCCGTATAATTGTTAAGCGATACTTCGTTAGGTTACCAAGCGGAATTCGGTTTGCTTGGTAGCGGACAGCCTGGTTGGGAACTTGCATGAAAGGTCATCGGCATGACAACGGACGCCAAAGGAAATAACTCGTCAAACGTTTCGCCTGAAAATCCTCAAGAATCATTTGCGGAAACTGCGTTGAAGTTGGGCGGCAAGAGTGCCGAGGAAGCTCGTCGAACTGGAGCGATCGACAGTGCCGACGACAATGTGGAAAAGCTGTTTCAGCCAGAGTATCAAACCGTCAACAGTCCGGCTCATCGCGCGGTCTGGGACAACGGTCTGCCGGTGGATTTGTTTCAAAGCGTTCCGTCTGAAGCTCCGGCCGATGTGCGAAAAGTCATGGACGAATCGGTGGCGGTGGTGAATCGTCATCGCGATGCGGGCACGCTGATGGATGAAAACCGCAAGATTCCAGCCGAAGTCCTGCGTGACTTGGGCGAAGTTGGCTATTGGGGCCTGTTGGTAGACAAAGAATATGGCGGATCTGGTACGCCGTTTCGTAACTTCGCGCCATTTCTGACTCGGATGGCCATGTCGGATCCAACGATTGCGGGCTTGGCATCCGTGCACGGCTGCATTGGCGCGGTCGATCCGGTTCGTTCGTTTGGTAGTGAAGAACAGAAGCAACGATTCTTGCCCAGACTAGCCAGTGGCGAAAGCCTGTCTGCCTTTGCGCTGACCGAACCCGGTGCCGGATCGGATCTGACCGCCCTGACTACTCGCGCGGAACTCGATGGTGACGACTACATTGTCAATGGCGAAAAACTATTCATCACCAACGTTGTGCCGGGGCGAACGATCGGCTTGGTCTGCTTGATTGACAACACGCCGGCGGTCTTGATCTGTGATCTGCCGCACGAAGAAAACGATCAGTTCCAGCTCAGAAAGTACGGCCTTTATGCGTTGAAGCACACGTACAACCAAGGGATTGTGTTTAACAATTTCCGAGTTCCGGCAGCCAATCTTTTGGAACCCAAAATGGGCAACGGTCTGACGATTGCCTATCACGGTTTGAACTTGGGAAGAATTTCGTTGTGCGCGAATGCTGCTGGTACCATGCGTCTGATGATGGCCAGCATGATTCCTTGGGCTCATTATCGAGTGACCTACGGAGAAGAAATTGCCAAACGCGAATTGGTGCAACGCCGGCTGGGGCGATTGGCTGGCCTGATTGTCGGTTGTGACGCGCTGGTGGAATGGTGTTCCCAGTTGATTGATCAAGGCTACCGAGGAGAAATGGAGTGTATCATTGCCAAGATCTTCGGCAGTGAAGCTCAGAAGGAAGCCGCGATCGAATTGTTCATGAAGACGCATGGAGGTCGTTCGTTCCTGCATGGTCATTTATTCGGTGATAACGTGCACGAATATCTTGCGCCTTGCATCTACGAAGGGGAAGGCGAAATGCTGGGCATGGCCTACTTCAAATCGTTGGTCAAGCACCACGGCAAGACCTACTTCGAACCGATCGGTAAAGCGTTAGCGGCAGCGGGTATCAAGAAGCCGAATCCGATGAACCCTGCTCATGCCTGGGCACTGAAAGGTGCATTGTTACCGTATGCTAAATGGTATTTGGGCCAAAAACTGGGTGGCAAGCCCAAACCGTCGTTGCCGTCTATGCCAAGTGACTTACGCGAGCACGCCGAATTTGCAGCCGATATGTTGCAACGCAGCCCGTTGGAAATCAGCGGCACCATGCAAAAACATCAACTGAAACTGGCCGATCGACAGTGTCGCATGTCCGAACTTTCGGCTCGGATTCAGAATCTGGTGATCATGCTGTGCACCAGTTTGTACGCTGCTCGTCAAGGCGACGAAGTCCTGCAAACCGCAGGTGATGTGCTTTGCCAAGATATAAAACGGCAACTAACAGGCAAGCGTCCGAGTGATCGGTATTTCCGCAAAGTGACCAAATTGGGCGAACTGATTGCGGACGGTGGGTTTCAGTCTGTCGCTGGCTTGAATCCCGATTCGATCCTGATGCCGTACGATCGAAACTAAGATCGGAACGGAACGCAATCGGCCTAATGTGATACCTCGACCAGCAACGACTCCGAGGTATCACGAGCTTTTTTTTCCGGCGAACGGTGCTTGAGTTCCGTGTTGCGTTGAAACAGCGGACCAGGTCGCCATTTGCTAATTTCCAACATCAAAATGGCAATGCCAATCAGCGTCAACCATTCTCGCACCTCCGCCGGACGAATCTTAAATGTCTGGCCGGTGACGGCCTTTAGTACGTAAGGCTGAAACAGACTGCCCACTAGGAATCCGATTGCCAATCCTGGACTGGGAACCGGTATCCCGAGGACGTCCCCTAGCTTGTAGATGCTAGGGAGAAGACAAGCACACAGCGGTACAATCACGCCAAGGACAATCACGCCAAGGATAAACACGTGGTCAAACACGTAGCCGAACTGATTGTGAATGTTGTTTTCGTTCTGGGCATTGCCTTCAAAAATCTCCAGTTGCTGCAAATGGAACAGGTGCTGGCCCCAACTGAGTTCTTCACCGGCAGCAAAGAAGGCGGCCAGCGATAACAACCCTAAAGTAACTCGCCACCGCGTGGCGCCCGCAAAATTCCAGGCATTTCGGCCAGCCAAAACGGCAATGGCAATCAAGACAGCCACTGACCCCAATTCGAAAAAGCCGTTTTCGGAACCAAACACTCGGTAGTACCTGTGTTCGTCCCAGATTCGTCCCTCAAGCCAAAAAATAATCATGGCCACGGCCGTGCAGGCAAACTTGACGGCAAAACTAATCGCGCCTCGACCATGACTAAATAAACTATTAAATCGAATAAACCAACGGCCGTAGCGAGTTTTGGCGATTCGCGGCAGAACAGTAGCTGTCAGAACGAGCACCGCACCCAATATGGAAACGCCAATCCGGCCGAAGGCAATCGTGGAATAGGCAACGTGCCGCGTCGTCTCGTGCTGCGACGTTAGGCTGGTTCGCATCGGCCCCAGCTCGATCAGTAATACTGGTGTGACGAACACGCCAACACACATCAAGATGCAACCTGCCAACGCAAGAATGCCGCGAGCCATAGTTATTTCAGGAAGGCGTTTCATTTGGACTTGGGTACTCATCAATTACAGCGCAAACACCAGACATTAACAGTAGAAAACAACTCTCATTGTGGCTAGAACGATAACGCTTACGATCTGTTTTTCAGTTGCAAGCCACTGAATTTACCGAATTTGCTCCGCTACATTTGGATAAAGCCCTATCAATCCCTTACAGTTCAATAAACCACTAGAACATACAGACGCTAAATCGACGCTAAGACGGCCCGATTTCTTTATAGAATCACAAGAAATGCCTAAAAAAATTGTTCCTCCAGTTGTTGCTGACGTTTCTGCTAGCAAAGGAGTTTTTACCATGTTCCGTGCAATCGCCTTGATCGCCGTGTTTTTGTGCCTGTCATTCTCCGTGGCGTGCGACGGATTTGAAGCCGGAACGGGCAAAACGGTAATCACGCCCGACCCACTTCTGCCAATTTCGGGTGGAATGGGGCCCTCCGCACCGGCTTCCGGAAAGCAAGGCGATCTATTTGCAAGGGCAGTTGTGTTTCGTCACGAAAATGAAACCGTTGCCATCGTCAGCTTGGACCTGTTGGGGTTTCCCTCTGTATTGGGGGATCGAGTTCGCAAGCTAGTCCCCGAAATAAACGGCCGAAGCATCATTATTGGTGTTACTCATACACATAGTGCTCCTGATTGCTACGCGTTTCCCGACGGCAAGGGCGGCCACACCGGCAATCTGGAATACATGCAATTCGTCTGTGAACAAACGGCCAAGGCCATTCGCCAAGCGTTAGACGACCTTCGTCCCGCGCATATTCGCACCGCGACTGGCGAAGTCCAAGGCAAGGTCGCGTTCAACTATTATGCTCCTGACCTGTATGATCGCCGAGCCCACATATTGCAGGCTATCGATCCGAACGGACAAGCTCTTGTCACTCTGGTGAATTATGCGGCACACCCGGAAGTCTTGGGTGCCGATTCCGGTATCTGCAGTCCTGACTTAGTCGGCCCCATGTGCGATCGGATCGAATCCACTGTTGGCGGTATGGCGCTGTTCATGAACAGCGCTCAAGGTGGCATGATCACTGCCGACAATCGTGATTTGACCAAGATGCCGCGAGACGCCCAGCGAGGCTACTGGGAAGGCATCGGCACTTGGGAAGAATGTCAACGTATTGGTCACACCTTGGCGGACGAAGCTTTGCGAATTATCCAGCCTGCGCAGTCGCAAGATTCGCCTCGTTTGGTGTGCGTCAACAAGCGAGTTACCTTTCCGGTCGAATCAGACGATCTGTGGGCCGTTGTCAACTATTCGCCTCTGGACTATCCCAAGAACAAAGACCGATCGATCACCACCACCATCAACCTCCTTCACATTGGCGACGCACAAATCTTAACGATTCCAGGCGAAGCTATGCCGAACATCGGTTTTTACCTGAAACGCAAAATGACCGGCCGACATAATTTTTTGTTCGGCCTTACCAACGACGCCTTTGGATACATCTTGACCAAGGTCGATTACAATAGTTTTCCTCGATACGACTATGTTTCTCGAGTCTCCTTGGGTGAAATGACCGGCGAAATTTTGATCGAAAACGCGCTGCAAATGATTGACGAATCGCCAGCCAAATAAATTGGACAAACCGATCGGTGCATTCATGAAACGAACTTGCCAAACGAATCAGACCGTTTTGTTTGGCATCATCGTGTGCCTGGCCGCATTGACACGCGGTAGCTTTTCCACTGCTTCTGCACAATCACCTTCGTCATTTCCAGATCGCCCGATCAAGATTGTGGTTTATATGAAACCGGGCGGTTTGGCCGATACCACAACGCGACGTTTTGTCGACGTCGCTCGGAAATACACCGACGCCACGTTTGTCGTCGAAAACAAACCAGGTTCCGGCGGAATCATTGCCATTCGAGACGTCTTGGGTCGGCCGGCCGATGGTTACACGCTGTGCGCGGTCACCAAATCCAATGTTCCCTCGTTGTTGGCTGCCGGCAAGAGTTCGTACTTCGACGAATTAGACTGGATTGCGTTGCTGATGCATGATCCCGAATGCGTCATCACGCTGCGTGACGGTCCCATTTCCGATTGGCAAGATCTGGTGCGTTCCAAACAGCAAGAGCAGATCTGGGTAGGGCCATCCAAAGGCGGACTGGATCACGTGGTGGCGTTGAAATTGTGGGATCGGTTTGGAATTCACGCCAAGTGGTTGCCGTTTGAAAGTGGCGGCGAAGCCAAGGTCGCGCTGTTGGGCCAACAAGGCGTCGCTTACGTTGGCAATCCCGACGATGCTGCCGGTAATGATGCGTTCAAGATTGCCGCCATTTCTCATTCGCAGCGTTTGCCTCAATTTCCAGACGTCCCGACCTTTGGCGAACTCGGAGTCCCGTCACTGGACGCGGAAACCATGTGGCGAGGTTTCGCGTTACGAAGTGGCTGTACTGGCGAAGTTAAACAGTGGTACGCAGATCTATTTCGCCAAGTTTCGAATGATCCGCAATGGCGGGAAACGTGGGAACCCAGCGGCATGGACGTGGTCTTTGTCGCGGAAAAGGACTTTGAATCGATCGTCGAATTGGACCGTTCGGATTTTGTGAGGTACCTCGGCCGCTTGGACATGTTGGCGGACAGCCAATCCAACGACCAAATCGACAAATGGAATGCCCGGTCGATCATCGGCGGCGTGGTGACTTGGTTGTTACTTGCAGCCGTGACCATGGCCATCGCCCGCCGGCGCAGATACCCGCACGTCCTATCGCTGCTATTGCCAACCTTGCTGATTGCGGTGTGTGTCACTTTGTGGTCACAAACCATTCCCTTTGCCGGTCGTGAAATGGTGGGCGCTGAAGTGGTGCCTCGTATTTGGATGTTGGCATTGTTGGCGGCTTGCGTGTGGATTCTGATCATCTATTTTTGGTCCCATTCGCAATACGAACCGCCGACATCAGCGGCAAATCGTTCGACTATTTCGCCCTGGCCGCTCGTACTTGGCTTTGCGGTTTACACCTTCCTGCTGATGAAGTTTGGCTATTTTCTTTCTACAGCGTTGGCCTTGCCGACCATGATTATCTATCTAGGCTACCGTCGCTGGCTGGTGGTGATCATGACGACGTTGGCTTGGCTGGTGTTTTCATACGTCGTGTTTGTACGAGTGCTATTGGTGCCTTTGCCGATAGGCGAATGGCTGGAATCTTGGGGAGTCGCGTAGTCGATTCAGCGATTTGTTATGGAGTTGTTGCAGAACCTAGCCGCTGGATTCGAATTCATGCTTGGATGGCAACCGATTGTCATTCTGGCGCTGGGAGTCTGTGTGGGCATTCTGGTCGGCGCTATGCCCGGACTGTCTCCGTCCATGGGCGTGGCGTTACTGGTTCCGTTTACCTACGCCATGTCACCGACGTTGGCATTAATTCTTTTGACAGCTGTCTACTTGGCCGCCGACTACGGTGGTTCGATTACAGCCGTCACCATTAATGCGCCGGGAACTCCGGCCGCTGCCGTTACCGCGTTTGACGGTTACGCGCTGACCGAAAAAGGCAAAGCAGGTTACGGTTTGGGCGTGTCAGTGGTCGCTTCGGCCGGGGGCGGGTTGAGTGGCGCTGTGATTTTAATGCTGTTTTCCGTGCCGCTGGCCAAGGTGGCAATTTATTTTCGGCCCGAAGACTATTTTGCGTTGGCCGTTTTTGGGTTAACCAGCGTGGCATCTATCGGTGGCAAGCAAGCCGTCAAAGCGGCAGCGGCGGCGTGTGTGGGGTTGCTACTGAATACCGTGGGAATTGACCCCATTTCCGGCGTCAGTCGATTTACCTTTGGCGTAACTGAATTGTATGACGGCTTTTCGCTGATTCCCGTGCTGATTGGTTTGTTTGCGCTCAGCGAAGTATTGTTGCAGATTGAACGAGCGAATTTGTCTACGGTTCGCATCGATTCGACAAGCGGCGCATGGCCAACCCTTTCCGAATATTGGTCGTTGCGAATGGCCATCTTACGTTCGTCCATCGTTGGTACCGTGATTGGCATTTTCCCTGGCGCAGGCGCGACGGTCGCTTCGTTTGTTTCCTATGACTTGGCAAAACGCTTAAGCAAACAACCAGAACAATTCGGCCAAGGCAGCTTGGAAGGGGTTGCGGCTTCGGAAGCAGCCAATAGTAGTTCGGTTGGTGGTGCATTGGTACCGTTATTAACGCTGGGCATTCCTGGAAGCGCGTCGACCGCCGTCTTGATTGGCGCGCTGATGATTCACAAAGTGGTGCCTGGCCCGCAAATGTTTCAAAGCCGGCCTGATATCATTTACGGTTTGTTTGCCAGCCTGTTATTGGCCAATCTGTTCATCTTGTTGATAGGCATGGCAGGTAGTCGGCTGTGGATCAAAGTCACATCGATCCCTAAACAGATCTTGTTTCCGCTCATCATCGCGATTTCCATTATTGGCAGTTTTGCGGTGCATTCGTCGTTGTTTGACGTGGGGGTCTGCTTGGTGTTTGGCGTTTTCGGTTGGCTCCTGCGACGTTGGGATTATCCGGTGGTGCCAATTATTCTAGGTATGGTGTTGGGGCGGTTGGTCGAGAAGAGTTTTCGCCAAGCGGTGATCGCCAGCGGTTATGGCGTATTCTTTACTCGGCCGCTTTGCGCCAGCATCTTGTTGATATCGGTCGTTTCCCTTTTGCTTCCACTGTGGATGCGTTTCCGTTCGCGCAGCTCGCATCACACACAATAAACAAGGACCAGCCATGAAGTCGTTTCTGACTCTGCTATGCTTGTTGTACGGAAGCGTTTGGCTATCGGCAGCGGAACATTCGGTGGCATATTCCTATCGCACGGAAAGTGCAGGCGGAGTGGCGGCGGTGACGCTAGACGACATGACGGGCAAGATTCTTCGACACGAAGTGTTATTCGAATCAGAACATGCCGCGTACGCCAAGAAAGTTCGCCGTATCGATTCAATTGAAAGGTACGTCCTGACCAACGAATCGGCCGAAAAGCCTTACCTGTTTTTCTTTTCGTCGCACGCCGATGCCAACTGGAGGCCTCGGACGATTGAACTATCCAGTATGCCGGACGAAGTCTGCGTTGCCGGCACGCAAGCACTAGTAACCTGCGATGGCGATAGCCTTGTGGGCATTGATGTAGAAAACCTGCGAATCACCAAGACTTTGGCCATAGACCAAATCTTGACGCCACCCGGCAACGGACCTCAAGGCATCATGCTGACCGACGATCAGCAGATAGCGGTTGTTTCGTTTCAGAAGGATAGCCGCAGTGGAAAAAAGAAAGGGAGTCGCCTGCTGTTTCTGAAGTGGCCCGAACTGAATATCTTGGCTGATTTGCAGCTGCCTCGCGATCATTCGGAACTGCACGTTGCTGGCAGCGAAAAAGATCAAGGCCCCGGCCCCGAATTGATGTTTTATTCGCCAGAGGAAAACGTTCTGGCTGTTTCGTATGACTTGTATGGCGCGGTGGCACTGATGGATTGGGATGCGGCCGTCCAGGGCAAGATGGAAGACTACCAAGCCATCAGTACATCGGCGGACGGTGAATGGGGCACGGCGTTTCCAGATCGAGGCTGCACAGTACGGCCGTTCGACCGGTCCTTGCTGTGGGTTGCCAATGCTGGAGCGGACGGCGGTGCGACCGTCTTTGACCTGGAATCACGACAACGCATTTGGCAAGGTCGCACGCCTGCGGGCTTAGAACGCCCCGTCTACATTCCTTCATTGAAAATGATCTTAGCGGTGTGTGCCGGCAAGACCAAAACGCGTACTTCGGCCGAAGTGGTGAAGCAGTTTTCGCCGCAGACCGGCCTGTATTTGTTTCGATTTCAACGTTCTTCAGGCGAATCGACCGATTCCGCAATCCAAGTCCAGTCTGGCGTCTTTCCATCAAAAGATCACCTTTTTCAAATCACAACGTTTGGTGACGCCAATCGACCGCTGGTCTTGCTGGCAGCCGGTCCCGGTGAAGATGCGATCTATCTGCGTACGCTTAGCCCCTATTCGGCCCAGTTCTTGGATGAAGTGCCGGCAAAGGGTAAGATTCAACGTTTTGAAAAATAAATTGATTTGTCCCGCCCGGCCATCCATACATGAATATTCAGCCCACTTTGGAAGTTCGTTGGTTCTTTGACGAACTCCCTTTCGCCATCGAACGCCTGTTTGGCGGAATCCTTGCGCAAGAACGAATTGACTGGTATGCCTTGCCCTGTCACGAAGGCTGCGGCATTAAGTTGCGAGAAGGCCGTTTAGAAACCAAATTGCGGCAGCAATCTGAAGGTGAATTCAGCCTGGGCACCGTCGTTGGCGCCATGGAATCATGGTTCAAATGGAGCGTTCCGATGCCCAGCGACAACATGCCCACCACCGGTTTGTTAAAAGGGACGGGCTGGGTTCCTGTTCACAAACGACGTTGGATTCGCCGCTATGCCGTCACGTCGGAAGGTCACATGGAAGTCATGAACCGAGTTGCTTCGGGATGTGCTTTTGAGCTGACACAACTGGAAGTTCACGGACAGACGTTCTATACCGTAGGGTATGAAGCCGTGGGACGAGAAGACGTGTTGCGCCAGTATCTAGAGTTAGTGGCGAACGAAGTCAACGCTAAGTACGAATTTGCCTCCAGTCAACTTCAATTGGAAAACTCGTACGGATATCCTTTCTGGTTGAACCGGTTGACATAGATTCGCCATTGCTGCGAATTTATGCCAACATGGCCATCCACAAATCGGTGCCAGCTATTCAGGTTCGTATCTCCGGTCTCCAAACCCGCTTGCGTCTATGACCGCTGGCGTTTTTTCTCATTACCAACCGATCGCATGACGCTAACGTTACGCTCACAACGGCGTGGGACGCGAATCGGCAGTTCTTAGAACATCATGACGTCACCGGGATCGCGTTCTAGTCGACCGTCATTTCCGACTTCGTCAACCAGTTCGGCTAGCGAGACGTCATCGACGTGTTCGCCGCTCCAGATTTTTTGCAGCTTACGAATTTCGTACGAAGCTCGTTTAAGGCCTTGCGCAACGGGATCTTGGAATTGAAGATGAGAAAGGGTTTCTTGCGAGCAGGCCAAAATGCTGTTGTTGCGCTGTTCGGTGTCGTCCAACACAGTGCGGACGGTGTGGGTGAGTTGATTCGATTGTTGGGCCACGTTGGTCAATTCCGATTTCAGGCGAACCGAAAATTCGCTGGCGGTTTGGCTCATCTCGGTAGCTTCCTTGTTCAGCTTGGGAACCGAATCGATGAACTGTTCCACCGCCGCTTCAATGGTCGTGTTTGCCGAAGCCACTTCGGTAGAGAATTCGTGGATCATCTTTCCTAAAGTTTCAAACGTGCGGCTGGATTGACCCAGACGAGCGGATTCGATTTGGATATTGAACGCCAGATTTCGCGACGAATCGACTAACGAAGAGACTCGTCGTGCGGACTTCTGAATCAGTTGACACGCTTCATTTGCTTCTTGAGTCAAGGTTCGCTGCCGTTCGAAAAATGATTGCGTCATTTCCACAAAGTTGGTGATCAGATGCCCTTGACTATCAATTAAATCCGTAATGGATTGCGAAGACTTCGAACCGTCTTGGTCACCACTGGATTTTACTACGCCGCACAACGTTTCCTGCGTCGCTTTGTTGCCTTCGGTGGCAATTTCCACGATTTGGACCAATAACCTGCCAATCTGCAACGCAGCCTCTTCGGTCGTCTCGCACATTCGGTTCAGTTCGGTGGCAACGCGGTTGGCAACTGTGTCGCTGAGCGAAATCAGGTCCGGCTGTGTATCGGTGGTGTTCATGTGTGCATTGTCGCAAGGGCCATTCATATTTTACAACCACCTAGTTTGTTAACGAGCTGCCAATTTTTGAACGGCCGATACCAGGAGGTTCGCCTTAAACGGCTTGACCACCCAGCCGCACGCGCCGGCCGATTTGGCTTTTTCAATGAGTTCTTTGGCACCTTCCGTGGTCAGCATGATGATGGGCAGGTCGCGGTATTTGTCGTTCTGTTTGACGTCGCGAACCATTTCGATACCGTCCTTGTTGGGCATGTTGACGTCGCAGATGACACAGTCGATTTGGCGACTTTCAATCATCTTTTGACCTTCATTGCCATCCCGAGCTTCCAAGATCTGCATGCCGGCCTGGGACAGTGCAGCACCCACTTGCTGTCGTACTGTTTCCGAATCGTCCACGATCAGAACGGTTGCACTCATGGTTGTTTCTTTCTGTGAAATAGACAGGAATTATTTAAAAAAGACAAAGACTGCCTTCTTCGGCGGTCACCGTTTCGTCAGTGCGGATCCATTCCAGGTGGTCGAAAGCTTCCAATCGCAACAAGACCACCAGTCGCCCATTCTTCATTTCGACCTGCCACAATCGAGTGTCATCGTTTTGGCTTCGCACTGAGATTTCAGAACACTCTAAGGTGACAGGCAGACCTAACTGCGGCAGGACGCCGTAAGTGGCCAGTTTGTTTTTGAGTCGTCCGGCAAGTTGATTGGCGAGTTCGCCGAACCAATCAGTCACGGAAGTGACGTTGGATTGACTAAGCGAAATGGTTGTCTTCTTGCTGGCCAGCATCAGCAACGAACCTCGGAATGATTCGTCGCCAAAACCAATCGTGGTGACCAGTACACCATCGCCATCCTCCACGGTGTGTTTGGCTTCATCCGCTTGGCAAATGAATGGAGCACTTCCCGCATAACATTCTATCAACTGGCTGAGCGGCAGTTTGAATTCAGACTGCACCACCTCCATCGCTTCTTGGTTCATCAATTGGCTCCTGATGATTCCGGTTTGTCGTTCAGACTAACTACACGTCGTAAGCTTGGAAGACGATTCTTGGGGCGGCGTCTCCGTTGGCGCCCGAAATACCACTCGTTCTGCATCGGCGATGTCGTTGTGAATCAGCATTCGAATGGGTTCTGGCGCCATCTCTGCCACGGGGAATTGGAATCGCAAGGTCGTCCCCTGGCCCCGTTCGCTGTCCACGGTGATTTTACCGTTGAGCCTTTGACACGCTTCACGAACTGCCGCCATCCCGACACCTCGACCACTGACTTCGCTTACACAGTCCGTGGTGGTTACGCCATCTTGAAATAGGGCGTCAATCAGGTCCTGGTTTGAATCCACCGGCAGGCCGTGTTTGACTGCGGCATTCGCCACTTTGTCCCAATTGATACCTCGACCGTCATCGGACAGCGAGATAGAAAATGTATCACCATCAACTCGCGTTTCCATGCGAAGTTGCCCCACTTCACACTTTCCTTTAGCGCGACGGTCTTCTGGCGATTCCAGTCCATGGTCTACGGCGTTGCGAACCACATGCACAAACGCTGCCCAAAATTCACCCCAATGTTTGGGATCCATTCTCAAATGGCCGCCGTGCGTGCGAACAAAAATGTTCCCTTTGCCCAATCGACCCGCCAGTTGTCTTGCTTGTTCCGCAATCACTTTCATGCGTCGCGATGTGGGTTCCAATTTCCACGACGCCATGCGTATCGCCAGTTCGTCTCGAGAACGCGAACGCAAGATATCTTCCAACATGCCTTCGTATTCGGATTGCGGTACGTCCAGCTGGTCACTTGCTTCACCCACAATGCGATTCAGGTTGCTCTTGAGCGAAGACCAAGTACCCTGTAACGCCGTCCAATCGGATGCATCGGGTAGTGTGGCGTGTTCGGCAATATGCGATTCGATGCGGTGGCAAACTTGTGCCATGCGTTCCAGTCCATAGATACCGCAATTACCCTTTAGCGTATGGACGTTGCGTTTGGTGGTGACCAGATCGGTTCGATTTTCCGATCGAAGCTGTGCCATCAACGCGTCGGACTCGCGGACAAAATCTAAGAAGTTTGTCTTGTCCGCAGTGACTCGCTCCAGCATGACCATGATTTCGCGATGTTCCGCTTCCAGTTTTTCTCGTTCCACCAGCGACGTAATATCGCTGATCACAACTGCGATAGCCGTGGCTTCGTCGCCCTGCATGACCGGCGAATAGTCGATGGCAAAGGTGCGGTTTTTCGAAGTGAAACGAGATGGCAACTGATCAATGGTCACTTCTACCGGCATGATTCCCAAAAAGACATCGGGCAAGCCCAGTTCAATCCAGTCTGCGGCGTTCGCATCATGTCGACGAATCAGATCGGCAAATGTCATCTGCGGATCCGGCGTGCCCAGCATTCGATCAACAGCATTGGAGCGTTCGTCGCTGATGATGCCCTGCTGGTCCACAGTGAAGAAGCCTTGCCCCACAGCGTCCAGCAGCATCCGCATGTCTCGATTTCGCGATTGCAGCGCTTCAGTTCGTTCCGCCACCTTCTTTTCCAAACCGATGACGTTGTCGAAGAAGCTGCGAGCGATAAAGCACGCGGCTACCGATTCCAAAACGACAAACAACGCGTGGACGCCGACCACCCAGAACGGTGCGTCGTAATTGAAAACGCTGGACGGCAAGCAGATCCACAGGATAGCGTGGTGCAATGCAGCGGTAACCGCTGCTGCCACAATCACCAGTGGATTGGCAAACACGGCAAGTAACGCCAGCAATACAAAGAAGTAGAAGTGCATTTCAATCTGGACGGGGCCTTGTCCAAAATGAACCAGCAATCCGCCCATGAACATGGCGGTGATGCCCATGACAGTGGAGACTTGTCGCTTGGACTGCATGAAACGCATCGCCACCAGTGGTCCGATCAGCGTGGTGGCGGTCAGCGCAAAGGCTAAGGCAGGACCGGTATCATTCGCCCACGCGATCAGGACGAAAATGGGTAGATGCGCCACAAAAAAGCCCGTGGCAATTTTGTTCATGCGAGCTAAGTAGTTTTGTTCGAAGTCAGAAACTACTTGGGGTAACAATATCATTCGTAAAATGGCAGACATGAGTTCACTCGGCAATTTCTGATGTGTACTTAAGCCCCAACGGGTCAACAAGGACTTGCAGGTCCTTGGTCACCGCACACCCGTAGACTGGGAAGGATTCGATATCGTTACCTGCCAACACTGATTGAATGATTCGCTGGTCGGCGATGTCAGGCCCTTGTTTCCGAGCGGTATAGCCGCCGGAATAGCGAATGTCTCCGGCAGCCGAAACAACAACCAATGACGGCACGGCGCGAATGCCGTAATTCGATTCCAATTCCACCGAATTCAACCCATCGAATTCATAGCCCAAGTCTCGAATTCGCGTTTCCCATTCGTTCGCACTACCCACCAAGACAATGCGTTCCACAACATCGTCCATGGGCGAGCGTTCCAAGATCTTTCTTAACACTCGCCGCGAACACGGGCAGTCGCTGTACAAGAAATGGAATGCACGCCATGTCGGTGCTGTGTTTGCTTGACCTAGTTTGACGGCAAGGTCCGGGCTGTCGACTTCCGGCGGCGGCAACGGCACCCAATGGCTGACCATCAAACTGGCAGTTACCAGCGACATGGCAGATAGCCATACCAGCAAGCCCACCGTCACGGCAAGGCGCTGAATCAAACGTTGTAAAGAGGGAGAACGCATTACGCTTGGCACCAGAAGGCAAATCGAGAAAAATGGGCGGAAGGTCGTCTGCTAGACCATGGGTTTTGCCAAGTGAGCGGGCAAGCCAGAATCGATTGATTGCGGTTTTCTGACAATACGCCGATGCTGCATATAGTTCTGACAGTCAAGCATTCTCGGGCCACGCAAGGGATAAAGAAGGGCCACCAGCATTGGCGAGTGCGTATTTTCCGACGAACGAACGGCTATTCCGCACAACCGGGCTTTTTAGACAGAAGGTCACAAACAGTTAGAATGTGTGGGTATGCTAATACAAAGACATGCGCATCTGAAACGAACCCAGAAGGCTTACCATGGTGTCCGATTCCAGCAACACGAATCAACTATTGCACCGCGCACGCGCGGGGGACACGACTGCGTTTACTGAGCTTTTTGCTCGGCATGAACCGCAATTGAAACAGTTCATTCAGCGCCGCATGGATGTTCGTTTGCGATCTCGTTTGGACGCTTCGGATGTGTTGCAAGATACGCACATGGAGGCATTTCGAAGGTTCGCTGATTTCTATGACCGTCGTCCCATGCCATTTCACCTATGGCTTTGCAAGAATGCGTACGAACGCTTATTGAACTTGCGTCGAGACCACATTACCACACAGCGCCGCAGTATTGTCCGCGAACAATCGGTCTTGGATCCTTCGTCGCATGCAATTGCCTCAGCCTTTGTGGATCAGTTGGATTCGCCCAGTGAACAAGTCAGCAAGTTAGAGTTTCGTCAACGCGTAGCTGAACTGGTTCGGCAGTTACCGGACATAGATCAGGAAGTGCTTTTGTTGCGAAATGTGGAAGGCCATTCGCATCAAGACATTGCGTGTATTTTAGATATCGAACCGGCCGCTGCCAGAAAGCGGTACGCGCGAGCTCTAGTCAAACTGGAACGCCTATTGGTCGAATCCGATCTGTTGGACGAATAACCATGTCGCGTCGTTGAACCTACCATGTCTGAAGCACAACCTACGAATGACACCGATTCGCTACTGGCTGATGCGGCCGACCAATTTACGTCGGCGGTGCAGCGAGGTGAATGTCCTTCGATATCGGACTATGCACTGCGTTATCCGACCATTGCCAATGCCATTCGCCGCATCTTTCCGGCACTCCAGGCGTTGCATCCCGGCAATGATCCTGACTCGCTTTCGCACCTGGATCGTTTGGGCGATTTTCTGATTGAACAGGAAATTGGCCGAGGCGGGATGGGCGTGGTCTACCAGGCGCATCAAGAATCATTGGACCGCACGGTGGCGCTCAAGATTCTTCCGTTAGCTCGTTTTGCCGACAGCCGACAACTGACTCGTTTCAAGAACGAAGCTCGAGCCGCTGCGACGTTGCAACATCCGCACATTGTTCCGGTTTACAGCGTGGGAGTGGAAAAGGGCATTCATTTTTATGCCATGCAATTGATTCGCGGGCAAAGCTTGGCGGAATGGCTGAACGGCCCTAAACCTACGGACGTCGACTATCAACACCAAGTTGCCGCGTGGGGCTTGCAAGCAGCCCAGGCGCTGGACCACGCTCATTCGCACGGCATTATTCATCGAGACATCAAGCCGGGCAACTTGCTGTTAGATCAGAAACGACATCTGTGGATTGCCGACTTCGGACTCGCCCGATCCGACACCGACGCCACCGTCACTATCTCGGGCGACCTCGTAGGCACGCTGCGTTACATGAGCCCGGAACAAGCTCTGGCCAAGCGATTTGTCTTGGATCATCGCACGGACATCTATTCGCTGGGCATGACGCTATACGAGCTGTTGACCTGGAAGCCCGCGTTCGCTGGACAAGATCGGCTGGAATTGTTGAATCAAATTTCCATGACCGAACCGGTGCCGATTCGCAAAGTACAAGCGAACGTAGACCGAGATCTGGAAACGATTGTTCATCGCTGTGTGCAAAAAGATCCGGCGCATCGTTTTGCCACGGCTCAGGATTTGGCGGACGAATTGCAACGCTATCTGCACGGCCGGCCAATTCTTTCCGAACCGCCCAACGCCTGGGAACGGCTGGTCCGCTGGACCAATCGACATCAAACGTTGGCCAGCACCATTGCGGTTACCATCTTTTTGGCCTTTGTCTTGGCCACCGTCAGCGCGGCGATGATCGCAGCGGCGTATCGGTCCGCACAACAACAACGGCAGCGAGCGGAAACGAATCTGCGTTTGGCGCGAGACTTCATCGACGAAACCTATCTGCACGAAGTGGAACGCCTGCAAGACGAACCAGGCATGACAGACGAACAAAGATCCACGTTGCAACGCCTAGTGCGTTTTTACGAACAACTGCCGCAGGAAGACAGACAGGACTGGAGCCTGCAGATTGATTCGTTGAAAGTAAACTACGCTCTGGCCGAAATCTACCAAACGCTGGGACTTCATTCGCAAGCCATTCAAACATACCAACAAGCGATAGAACAGGCCCAGCAGCTGCGACAGCAGCGTCCAGACGAACTGCCACCACAATTGTTGCACGTTCGCTGCTTGACTGGTTTGGGAGCCGTACATCGTGCTCGAGAAGATTCCGCTGCGGCCGTGCGTTGCTTTTCCGACGCGATTCAATTGGCCGCTGGGTTGGCAACATTGTTTGGGAACGAACCAGACGTGTTGCAGCTGCAAGGCATCGGCATGCATTTGGCAGATGTTCAAGATGATCTTGCCGTGCGAATAGCGACGCTGGAAGAGACGGCGGCGAGCTTGGTGGAGCTGACAAGCCGCCATCCGCTGGATAAAGAACTGCGCAGGCAACTGGCGTTGACGTATGACCGGATGGGCATGACGAACATGGCGATTGGACAGTTTCGCGACGCGGAAGCTCGGTTTCAAGAAGCGATTCGCATGCTGGATCACCTTGTGCAAGACGGACCGGCTGGCCCCAGTTTGCGATTTGATCTGGCGTTGACCAAGCATCACTTCGCGCTGTTTCGCCAGCAGAATCGTGACATCAACGCGTCACACCAATTGGCGGAAGACGCCATCGTTTTGTTGCAAGAATTGGTACAGAATTTTCCCAGTCGAATTCGATACCGGCATTCGCTGGCCGAACTACACCACCACTTGGCGATGTTGGAACGCGCGCAAGGTAACCAGGACGAAGCCCATTTGCATTTTCAGGAAGCCGTTGCTTTGTGGGATAAACTGCATCGCGAAGTTCCTGACACGCCCGAGTTTGCCAGCGGCTTGGCCAACGGATATCGGGGGCTCGCGGTTGCAGCCATTCAGACCGAAAAATTTGAACAAGCCGATGCACACTTCGCAGGCCTTGCAACTGATTCGCGAATTGCATGAACACTTCCCCGCCAATTCCGACTACCACGCAGATCTTTTGGTGACCGCCACGGAAGCGGACTTTCGTCTACCGGCGGAAGAGCGAATTAGCAAATTGCAGAATTGCCTGTCTGAATTGAAGCGACTGTCAGAACAACATCCCAATCGCACAGACTATTTTGGTTTGGTTTGTCGGTTTCAGAGTCTGTTAGGCAACTTGTTTGCCAATATCGATCAGCTAGATCAAGCGGAAGCGTCGTTTCAGGAAAGTTTGCGAGCGATGGATGCGTTTGCCAATCGCTTTCCAGAAGTGACTCGAGAAGAAGACATGGCCACGGAGTACATGAAGGTCGGCAGTCTCTCTTTGCAGTTGGGAAAATACCAAGCAGCGCTCGACACACAGGAAACGGCCGTCGAATACTTTCGTTCGCTCGCTGATTCTCAGCCAGCCAATCCATTCTTCACCAGCAAACTTTCCAGCAATTTGAAACGACTCGGCATGGTGCATTCGCGATTGGGGAATCTGTCTGCAGCGGCCGCGTGCTACCAAGAATCGTTGACGCTGGCAAAGCAGTTGGCCCAAGCTCATCCGGACGAAGCCGAATACCACGGCAAGATCGTTCGCCGGCAATGGTTGCAAGCGATGTTGATGTTGGAACAGCAAGATTTTGTGGCGGCTGCAGACGTGTTCTTCGAATTGCAACAATCGGTCGCCATCTTATCAGGCCGTTTTCCAGATTATTCGGAGCCAACTCTGACGGCGTTGGAGGTGGACGCGTGGATGGTGAACGCCATTGTGCAACCGCCTTCGCCCAAGTGGGACCAAGCGGCCAGTATTCTGTTGCAACGCTGGCAGATTGTGCAGCAGAAACAGGATTCCGCTTCTGAAATTCTGGTGCTGATGCGGATCAGTGATCTGTATGTAGAAACGGACGATTTGGACGCCGCCAACGAATATCTGGATCAAGCGTGGCAAGTGATTCGTTCGCTTAGTGCCACACAACGCAGCGCCGCACAACGCAGCGCCGCACAGAGCAATTCCTCAGAGAATAACGCCTCAGAAAGTAACGCCGAGCTGCGTATTCGTTTGGCCGAAATGCAATGGATGTTAGCTCGGCGTTTGGCGTGGATTGGTCGAACCGCCGAATCCGCAAAGCTTTCCAATGAATTGCTGGCTGCCGCGTCCGATCCAAAGTTGCTTTCCGCCACGGTTAACGGTTTGGCCGCCTATCCGCTGGCGAATCCGGCTCAGTTGCAACAGGTAGAACAGATTTTGGCACACACGTTGGAGAAGCAGCCCCAGCTAAACGCGTTTGGTCTGATGGGAGCGACGCTGGTACGTCTTAACCAGCCGGACAAAGCGATTTCCATGTTGGAGTCGGCATTGTCAAAACCAGAAGGTCGAACCGCCGTTCATCTTTACTATGCGGCCATGTGTTCAAAGTTGCTGGAACGCCACGACCAAGCGGAACAGTGGCTGGCCGAAGCGGACCGCAAAGCGATTTTCCATGACCCATTACGACGGCTGGAAATCATCCGTCTCCAGCAACAGGCCCATCTTAAACCTGCTGCTGTCGAGTAAACATTTGGCACCCTGAAGCAACCGCAGGACGGATCCTGCGTTTGCCGTGCATGTTGAAGAATGGCTAATTTTCTGACCGATAGAACTGCAGCAGGTTACTGACTGCAGAATCAATCAGAGCTCGCGTGATCACGGGAGCCAATTGATGGAAATCACACGCATTGCGAACTTGCAACGCGATGTCTCGCGGTTGCGAAAACCGCAACGGATGGTTGGGCGTTGCATGGTAGGTGTTTAACAAGTAGTTCACCACGTCCTCTTCGTAGCTCAGTCCCAATCGCTCGGCTTCCATGGCAAACACTGCACGATATTCTTCGGGCGTCGGATCTTCCAGCTTGATCACAAAGGGAACTCGACGCTGAAACGCTTCGTCCACAATCGTTTCCGGGCCCAAGTTTGTTGAGAATACGACCAGTGAATCAAACGGCACTTGAAACGTTCGACCCGAAGGCAGATGGAACGCATCGACTAGTTTTTCTAGCGGCAGAATCAAGCGATTGAGCAGCTGTTCTGGACGAAAACGGTTGCGCCCAAAATCGTCAATAATCAGCGAACCGCAGTTCGCTTTCAGGTGAATCGGCGCTTCGTTGATCGAAGTCACGGAATTGGTTGTGACATCAAAGTGTCGCAATTCCAATTCGCCGCCGACGATAATCGCCGGTCGCCAGATACAGACCCATCTGGAATCGGCGTTGCTCAAGTCAATACCTAATGTCTTCGCTTCGCTTTGTGTGATCTGCCGATGGTAGATAGGATCAAACAAACGTAGGATTTCGCCACCGATGCACAGACAACGAGGAATCCAGATGGCTTGACCGTACGCGCGGACCATTCGTTCTGACACGGTGGTCTTACCGTTTCCAGGATGTCCATGCAGCAAGATCGCTCGGCCAAGATTCATGGCTTCGCCCAGACGTCGCATCGTGTTGGGTTCGACAATCAAACCATCAAACGCGTGCTGAATCGCGTGCATGGTCAATTGTTGCTCTCGCACGGTCTGCTTTTGAACCGCCTTGATATAATCTTGTAACGCGACTGGCGTGGCGCCAAAGTAGGTGCATTGTTGCGAATAGCGCCGAGCACGTTCGACGCCTTTGGGCGTCAATTCGTAGGTATAGTCGCTGAGTGCTGCGTCGTTGACAATGGCCAACATTTGTTCGCCTCGTAAGCGATTCAAAACACTTTCCACCATGCGGAACGGCAACGCAATCTGCAGGCCAATCATCCGCCCAGACGCGGCGCCGATATTCAGCAAGAACTTCAGAATCAACCCTTCCACCAAGCTTTCAGGCACATTCGCATGCCGGAAGTCGTCCGGGATGTGGGGATAGAACGGCTTAGAGGAGTCATCTGCGTCAGCGGCAGGACGATGCTCGAAGTCACCCACCTTGGACACCGGCGGTGCTTTACGTTTCTGTGTCGCTGCCACGGCCCAGGTTGGATCGTCGCCGTCAAAGCCGTACGGATGTTGAGGTAATTCTTGACTTGCGGTCGATTCGGACATCGAGATTACTCCTGGCAATTCGTGATTAGACTGGAGGAAAGCCCCTGAAAAAGGTAGGTTACGGCTTCGTTTTTCGCCGTACCCCAGGCTGTCGAAATTGCCGCGCAGACTGTTGGTTTTGTTGATAATGCGACATATGCAGGTGTCCGAGATAAAGAAAGGAGTGCTTTGATGTCAGAAGTACCGTTGCCAGACTTGCTGGATATTGAAGATCTGGATCTGCGAAACGAATTCACCGAAATTCTGGCGAAGGGCGACAACATACGAATTGAACGAATCGTTTCCAAGGGACATGCTTCGCAGGACGGATTTTGGTATGATCAAGATCAGGCCGAATGGATCGTGGTGGTTCAAGGTTCGGCGGAACTGGAATTCGCGTCGCCACAGCGTAAAGTTACATTGCTGCCGTTGGAGCATCTATTGATTCCAGCTCATTGTCGTCACCGAGTTGTGTGGACTTCAACATCTACAGAAACCATCTGGTTGGCCGTCTTTTTTGACGCGACCAACTAGCGAGAAACTCTTGATTGTGACTCGCCGAATCGATTCTGCTTGGAACAAGCTGCAAATGGTCTAGAAATCGGCTAGTCTATAGCTTGCGTGTAGCTGATTTTCTTCGTTCTATTTAATGCAGGTCCTATTGCCGTGAAGCAACCATTCTTTGTGAACTTTTTGTTGTTGGTACTGTTGGCAAGTGCGCCACTTTTCGCACAAGTAACTCGTTCGTCTGACACCAAGAAGCTGGTGATTGTGGCAGGCAAACCGTCTCATCCACCTCGGATGCACGAATTCAACGCCGGCGTTCAACTGCTGCACGCTTGTTTGTCAGACATGGACGGACTGGAAACTCGGTTTGTCCTTAACGGTTGGCCCAAAGACGAAGCCATTTTTGACAATGCCGATGCGGTGGTCTTCTACATGGATGGAGGCGGTGGGCATGAAGTGGTCCAACAAGGCCGACGACGATTGGACATGGTAAATCAATGGGCTCGTAACGGAATGGGCCTGGGTTTCATGCACTTTGGCGTGGAAGTGGTTCCGGATCAAGCAGGAGCAGAATTCAAACAGTGGATCGGTGGCCATTACGAACACATGTTTTCCTGCAATCCCATTTGGGAACCTTCGTTCAGTGACTTTCCAGATCATCCCATCACACGTGGCGTTCAACCGTTTCAAGTCAAGGACGAATGGTACTTCAACATGCGATTCCTGGGTAACTCGCCAGGAAACGAAGCCTTCGAATCGGACGGTTTGCAGTTCTGGCCGATCCTGGTTGCCAAGCCGTCAGACCAAGTTCGTAACGGCCCGTACGTCTACCCCAAGGGGCCCTACACTCACATTCAAGACGCTTCCGGACGTCCCGAAGCGATGATGTGGGCCGTGGAAAGAAACGACAAAGGACGAGGCTTTGGATTTACCGGAGGCCACTTTCATGACAATTGGGCGAACGATTATTTTCGCAAAGTTGTCCTGAACGCCATGCTTTGGATTTCGCATGTCGAAGTCCCCGCCGACGGCGTCCAATCCACCGTGACTCGGCCGCAGCTAGACGCCAACCTGGATCCCAAGTAAGCCGATTCGATTGCAAAACTCGATTGGCCCGACGTGGTTCACGGGACGTTAGTTCGAACGCTTGTCGGGCGAACCATCCGGTTCGACGTAGCCAGTCAATCGAGCGCAGTTCCCGGTCGGGCGTGCCCGAGTTCCGAATGGAGTCGTTGCCCGGGCCGGATCGCTCGCCACGGAAACAGCACGGCGTCTTTGCCAAATCGCAGCGCCGAAATACCGGGTTGCAGACATGGATAATTGGTGAGACCGTGGCGTTCTAAAGCGACGTCTTCAAAGAATAGTCGTCCGTGCGTTGCGCCGCTTGGTTCCCAAGAATACGTCTTGATGGTTCCTGGTGGCGAGATACGTCTGAGCGACGCGTCTGCTGGATGCATTGGTTCCAGCGAATCGAATTTAGTGAATTCGATCGAACGTAACGGCGAATCCAGTGAAACGGCTGCGGATTCGTTGGCCGCGACAATGTCCACCGGAATCGGATTCTTCGGCGCCATCATCACCACCGGTTCGTCCGCGATGGCCAGCAAACCCACGTTGGCCAAAATCAATAGGCAGCCCAGATATAGACGAATCTGCATCCAACGTTCCTCCGAATTGAACCTACCGCACGCCACGCATACCAGTAGCGTGATATCGTCGCGATGCTAGCAGCCTGTCCACGGAAAGCGGCAACCGTGACGATTGGCAATGCCTGCCGAACAGGTTTGTTCTGGCCGCGCAAAGTCTCCGGAGCGAACACTGCGGAACCAACCAGGTGATTCACGTCGATCGTGACAGTCGTAGCAACGCTATTGATATCGTTGCAGCGTTGGACCGTGGACAGCCGAAAGCAGGATTTAGCGAACGAAATGGAATCGTTCGTTTCTGAACTTTCGTTGCCAAACAAGGATGATCATGATTCGCCGGATGCGAAAGCGAACATGGACCGTAGGGGCCATGGTTCTGACGTTGCTGGCCACCGGCTGCGCGCATCGCAAGTCGTTTCGCTTTGGCCCATCGCCGTCTGAATCCGTGTCGGATTCGGAATGCCAACGGGCGAGTGATGTCCAATCGATGCACATTGAATATCCCGACTTGTGCGAACCGGCCGTTCAGCCGCCGCCCAGCGTCGCACCTCGTCCAGCCGATTCGCTGCCTTCGGAATTTTGGGATCTATCGTTGGACGAAGCGATTGAACGAAGCCTGCGTACCAAAGTCATTGCCGATCTGGGTGGCCGTATCATTTCGAATCCCGAATCGATCACCACTGCGTTCGATCCGGCCATCCAGGAAACTGATCCGATCCTTGGCGTCCAAGCGGCGCTCAGCGAATTCGATGCATCGTTGGCGTCGCAGTTCTTGTACAGCAAGAATGATCGCGTTTTCAACAACCAAATCATCGGCGGTGGTGTCCAGCAGTTGACACAAGATACCTTCAACTTCCAGACTGAACTTTCCAAAACCGCCGCCACGGGAACTCGTTTTTCCATTCGCCAACAAACCGCCTACGATTCGAACAACCGGTTGGGGAATCGATTTCCGAGTGCTTACGAAACGCAGTGGCAGTCAGAAGTTCGACATCCCTTGTTGCAAGGCGCGGGAATCGAATTCAATCGGATTGCCGGCCCCAACGCGCAGCCAGGACTGCGGTTTCGTAACGGCATTCTGATCGCAAGAATCAATACGGATATCAGTTTGGCGGATTTGGAAATGGCTGTCCGCAATCGCATTAGCCAAGTGGAAGACGCGTATTGGCAACTCTATCTGGCCTACCGCACGTATGACGCCAGAAGAAAGACGCTGGAAGCGGTGACCGAAACCTATAATCGCGCAAAATCCCGAGGGGAGGAGGGTGTCGACGGTGGCGAAATCGATACCGTGCTCCAAGCCAAGAGCGAAGTGCTGAAAAATCGGCAGTTGCTGTCCGACGCATTGCTTGGCGCCAAAGGCGTTTATCAAGCGGAACGGACGTTGCGACAACTGATCAGCGAAACCACCACAGACGTTCGGCTCATTCGGCCCAGTGACGAACCAACTTTAACTCGCATGACTTACGACTGGGAATCGCTTCGTCAAACGGCTTTTGAAAAACGAGCGGAATTGCGTCGCCAAGCGTGGAAAGTCAAGCAAGAAGAACTTCGCGTCTTGGCCGCCAAAAATTTTCTGCTGCCTGGACTAGACGCGATCGCTCGGCACCGCATGCGAGGCTTCGGGGATGACCTGATGGGCAATGGCGGAAATTTCGCCAGTGCGCATCGCGATCTCACTAGTTTGGATCATCAAGAATGGGAGTTTGGGCTGGAGCTGAACGTGCCGCTGGGATATCGACAAGCGCTGGCCGGCGTGCGCAACGCCAAGCTGAACTACGCTCGCGAGCGAGCTGTCCTGCTGGAACAACAGCAAGCGATTGATCTGGCGTTACATCTGGCCATACAAACTCAGGTGAATGCCTGGGATCAATTGCGGCAAGTTCGTGAACGAGTAGACACGAATCAGTTGGACGTGAAGGTCAAATCGGATCGTTTTCACGACTTAGGCGCAGTGACGGTGGATGAATTGCTGCGAGCCCAACAGCGGTTGTTCGAATCGGAATTGGAATATCATACGTTGCGAGTCGAACATGCGGTGGCGGTGAAAAACGTCAGCTTGGAATCCGGAACGCTGTTGGATCTCGCCGGCGTGGTCATGAACGAACAACCGTCTTGCGATTGGGAATACGCCGATGCGTGCCGCATTCAACGTCGGACGAGTGCGTTTGACTACCGTTGCCAAATTCCGGCGGTTGTGGCCACGCGAAACGCGTTTTCCACTTCCACCGCCGCCGACGACGTTATCGTTTTACCGCATCTGGACCAAGAATCGTCACCTGACCTCGCATCCCCGGCAGCAATTTCCGATCCGGATTGGGAAGCTCTCCCATCACCCGAAATTCACCGCTTACCGGATGTAATTCAGGACTGACAAACGTGATGACGCCAGAAAAAGAAGTTTCGCCCGATGGCAAGGCGTTGGGCAACGAAAATTCAATTTGTCGACCGGTCAGATTCGGATCGTAGTGTGCGGCGGCCAACGACATTTCTATTCGCAGCGGATCGGTCTGGATGATGCGTGCCACCGGTTCGCCCACGTTGATCCAGTTGCCTGGTTGAGCTAACACTTCGACCACCAGGCCGTCGCTGGGCGAGGTGATGCGATATTGATGCAGGCGAACCCCAGCCAATTCCGATTCCGCTACTTTTTCTTGCAGAGTGGCACGAGCTATCTCGGTTTCAAAATCGGCTTGTTCAATGGCCAGTCTCGCTTGTTCGACAACAAGTCGACGACGTTCGACTTCCGAATGAGAAACCGTGCCGGCGTAACGTTGATTGGCATCCAGCACTTTTTGGTATTCGGCAGCGTTCACTTCCAGCGAAGCGGCCGCGTAGCGCCGATTCACGTCGTTGGAAACGGGCAATTCGGCCGATTCGATAGCTCGTTGCGTTCGAACCAATTCTTGCGACGCCACGGCATCGTCAAGTGACACCAACATGTCACCAGCGTAAACGGAATCGCCTTCGCGTATCCGCACATCTCGAATTTGACCAGCCACTTGCGCAGGGACCAGCACTTCGTGTCTCAACCGCAGCTGCGCGTCAATCACCAACGCCGCGTCTTCCGCTTTCAATACGTTTGAAATCAAGCCAACAATAATCAACGAGATTTGCCAGTGTTGCATGAGCCGCGTTCCGCAAAGGTGATTGCTTGAAAAAATCTAACAAACTCTCATGCTAACACGCTGACGGGCGCTTCCGGGAAGAATCCAAATGGGCGACTTGAAAAGAGCGGCTGCCTGCAGGGTTTGTAGTGAATGTTTCGGCTGTAGCTGCGAGTACTGCCAAGCGAGCTTCCGTGTATCCACAGTGTTCCCAGCAGCAATTTTCTCCGGGAATTTCCGCCATACAGCAAGCTGGCTAGCCCTCAGACAGGGAAGGCAGCTAGGTGGTAAGCTGCAGTCGCCGCCGCAATTGCCGCAAAGCCCGAGACAAGGCCTGGCGCCTCCGCGCCGAATAGCCAATAACTAATTTGAACACGTCGCAAACGTCAGTCTTGTTGCCCCACATGCTGACGGTGTTCAAACGACTCGGGTCCAGCGTTATTGGCTCTGCGTTGCGACCCGAGTTTTCTATTATGTCGAACAAGACGAACGTTTTGCGTTTATTGATTGGAAATCGAAAAGCGTCGTCAGCGAATCATAGTTCGCGATAGTCCAGTTCGAATACCGCCGTCATCTGTCTTGGGTCGCCGGACATCAGTCCTTGCTTGAACCAGTGCATTCGTTGCTGTGATGTTCCGTGAGTAAACCGTTTGGGTTCCACATAGCCTTGAGCCTGCAGTTGCAGTGTGTCGTCGCCAATTTGGTTCGCGGCGTTAATACCTTCTTGGATATCGCCGTCTTCTAGAATATTGAAGTCCTTCTGAGCGTGGTGCGCCCATACACCTGCCAAAAAATCAGCTTGTAATTCCAGTCGGACGGACTCTTGATTGACCAGCGTTTCATTGCGTCTTTGACGAGCTTCATTCAGGCGATCGTTTTGTCCAAGCAGTTCCTGGACGTGGTGAGCCACTTCATGCGCAATGACATACGCTTGCGCGAAATCACCCGGCGCGTCGTGTCGCCGAGCGAGTTGATCAAAGAAGGAAGGATCGATGTACACCTGTTGGTCGGCCGGACAATAAAACGGCCCCATCGCCGCGCTGGCCATGCCGCAGCCAGAACGAACTTGATCTTTAAAGATGATCAGTTTCGGTGCGCGGTATTCACCTTGGACATATTGCTGAAAGAGTTTCTGCCAGACTTTTTCGGTGTCTCGCAAAGTAACCGAAATGAATTCTCCCGCTTCATCCTGAATGCCATCGCCGGCGCCGGCACGCTTATCTTGGGCCACGGCCGGCCTGTTTTGTCCTTGTCCCAAAATGCGCTGTAGTGTGTTTTGGTCCGCGCCCATAAACATGGCGATCAAAGCGACGATGAGGACGCCAATTCCACCACCTGCCACAGCAGTGCCCGGCCCTATTCCTCGGCGATCCTCAACATTCTGACTTTGCTCTCGACCCTTCCAACGCATGGGGTTCTTCCTTTCCAATGGTTTTGGTACGTGTATGATTTCCAAGCCGCAGGGGAAATTTTCTTCGTTTTCTGGTTTGTCCACAAGTCGTTGGTGCAACGATTCGTGGAGACGGTCAGTTGAATTCGTGTGGTCGGTCAATTCGCCTATGTCGTGTCAACTAGACGCAATCATGCCAAATTCTATAATGTGAACCGTTTTCGCTTGAAAATAACTCGCTGAAATCAACTTCGCTACGAAAGGAACGGAGCTTTGCCTGAACACGTTGTCATCATTGGGAGTGGACCTGCAGGATGGTCAGCGGCCATCTATGCGGCTCGAGCGAACCTGAATCCGTTGCTATTCGAAGGGACTCCTAAGCCGGAAATGATCCCGCTGGGACAGTTGGCCTTTACCACCGAAGTGGAAAACTACGCCGGGTTTCCCGCTGGTAATATTCGCGCGTTTGTAGAAAGCGCCGTGGCCAAGGATCGACATTACAATCTGCCTCCGGCTCCCAAAGGCCATGAAAAAGACGGCCAACCACACTATGCCGTGCAAGGCGTGGAATTGATGGAGCTGATGAAACAGCAGGCGCTGAACTTTGGGACTCGAGTCGTCGGTGACGACATTGTGTCAGTCGACTTTTCCGGCAAGCCCCTGAAAGTCCAGCCGGCGTCTGGCGACGCAGTTGAAGCGCATACGGTAATTATTGCGACGGGCGCGCGAGCTAACTACTTGGGCTTGGAATCGGAAGAACGCTTCAAGAACTTGGGCGTCAGTGCGTGTGCCGTGTGCGACGGCGCGCTGCCTCGTTTCCGCAACAAACCGCTGATTGTGGTTGGCGGAGGTGATTCGGCCGTGGAAGAAGCGACGTATCTGGCCAAGTACGCCGAAACCGTTTACTTGGTACATCGTCGCGATGAATTGCGAGCGTCCAAGATTATGGCGCAACGAGCGATCGAGAATCCGAAGATTGACATTTTGTGGAATTCGGAAATCGATGAAGTGCTAGGCGATGAAGAACAAGGCGTCACGTCGGTTCGCTTGAAATCGACCGTGGATGATTCGAAGAAAGAAGTTGCCGCTGCCGGAATGTTCTTGGCCATTGGCCACACGCCCAATACGGACTTCCTTAAAGGCCAGCTGAACATGAACGACAAAGGTTACATTCAGTGGACCACGGGGTTCAGAACGTATACCAGCGTGGAAGGTGTTTTTGCCGCGGGTGACGTAGCGGACGATTATTATCGGCAAGCCATCACCTCGTCCGGCACAGGCTGTATGGCGGCACTGGATGCAGAACGTTACCTGGCCGACAAAGGACTGTAAACGGTTGGCAAGTTCCGAGTTTGTAGTCTCGCCTTGAGGCGGAAGGAACTCGTTAAGCGTTTATTCCGCCTCAAGGCGGGACTACAAACAGTCAAACAGATCGTTACCAACATCCGTTTCGCGCGTCGCACGATACAAGAAAAAATCCCAACCTATAGGCGAATGACATGAGTGAAGTAGATCGCGAATTGCAGCTGATTCGAGCGGCAAAAGAGAAGGGCACCGGCGCTACCGTGGCCACCTATGTTCGCCTTTCTGGACCCGGTTGGTTGCAAGGCGCTATCACGTTGGGAGGTGGTTCGCTGGCGGGCGCGCTGTATCTGGGCGTGATCATGGGCTATCACCTGATGTGGTTACAACCAATCGCCATGATTTTGGGCGTGATCATGTTAAGCGCCATCAGCTACGTCACACTGTCCACGGGTGAAAGACCGTTTGGAGCCATCAACAAACACATCAGTCCGTTGCTGGGTTGGGGTTGGTTGATTGCCACCATGATGGCCAACATCGTGTGGTGCTTGCCGCAATTCGCCTTGGGCACGGCCGCAGTGAAACAGAATCTGATCCCAAAGCTCAATGACGATCAGGGGACGTACATTGTGGCGATTAGCTTGTTGGTGGTCGCGTCGATTGTGGTGTGGTTTTACAATTCGGGCAGCTGGGGCATCAAGCTGTTTGAAATCATTCTAAAGATCATGGTCGGCATCGTAGTGCTCAGCTTCTTTGGCGTGGTGATTGCCATGACGGCCAAGGGCGCTTTGAATTGGGGCGAAATCTTGTCCGGTTTGATTCCCAACGTTTCGGCGTTGTTTCAACCGGCTCCTTCATTAAACGAATATATCGAAGCGACCGGTTCGCATGCCGATTGGTGGCGAACCACAATCGCCGACACGCAAAAAGACAAGATCATCACGGCCTTTGCCACCGCGGTTGGCATCAATATGACCTTCTTGCTGCCTTATTCCATGTTGCGAAAAGGCTGGGGCAAAGAACATCGAGGCCTCGCAATTTTTGATCTGTCCATCGGCTTGATCGTGCCATTTGTGTTGGCGACCGGTTGCGTAGTGATTGCTGCGGCCAGCCAGTTCCACGGACATGCAGACGATGTCTTCGCCATTGTGGCCAAGGGCAAAGGAAAAGAAGTTGGCGCGTTTAATAAACTGCTGGACGCTCGTTTGACTGCCGAATTTGACGACTATGATTCGCGTTCGGAAGAAGCCAAAGCGGAAGCTCGAACCTCCATTTCGGATGCGGACAAACGTTTGGCTGCCATGTTAGCGGAACGAGATAACCTGGCATTGGCCAACACGCTGGAACCGTTGGTTGGTAAACAAGTGGCACAGACACTCTTTGGTGTGGGCGTCTTGGGCATGGCGTTGTCTACCATCATTATTTTAATGTTGATCAACGGTTTTGCGTTTTGTGAAATGCTGAACGTACCGGCCGAAGGAACGTTTCATCGTATCGGTAGCATGATTCCGGCGGTTGGTATTTTGGGGCCGTTTGTGTGGGCGTCTGCGGCGCTGGCCTTGGCCACTCCTACATCGGTGATTGGCGGAGCGATGCTGCCGATTGCCTATGTTTCGTTTTTGCTGTTGATGAATTCCAAAAACCTGTTGGGCGATGCCATGCCCACTGGAGCAGCCCGAATTCGCTGGAATGTCATGATGCTGTTCGCTACAGCCGTCGCTACGTTTGGATCGATTTGGGGTTTGACCGGCAAGAAGTTGGGGACGTTCCCGATCGGCAACGTCGCGCTCGGCTTCCTACTGGTCTTGCTGGTATTAGGCATCCTTTCGTTCTTGATCAAAAACGCCAAGCCCACAGAAAACTAGTCGCGTTACATCTTCAATCGTCACAAAGGACTGACTCGCTATGGACAAGATACGCGTCGTGGAAGCTCGACAAGCCGATTCGATCGGTCGAACGGGAACACTGCAAGGTTGGGTACGAACTCGCCGAGACTCCAAAGGCGGCTTTTCGTTTCTCGAGCTAAACGATGGTTCGTGCCTGTCCAATATCCAGGTCATTGCCGACGCGAATCTACCCAACTACGAATCGGAAATCAAAAAACTTTCTGCCGGTTGCAGCATTACGGTGCAAGGTGAAATCAAGGAATCGGGCGGCAAGGGACAATCGACGGAAGTCTTGGCTCAGCAAATCACCGTTCACGGTTGGGCCGATCCGGAAACCTATCCGCTGCAGAAAAAACGTCATTCGATGGAAAAGCTGCGAGAATGGGCGCATTTGCGGCCTCGAACCAATACGTTTGGCGCGGTGATGCGAGTGAGAAATTGCGTGGCGAATTCGATTCACCAATTCTTTCAGGAGAATGACTTTTTGTACGTCCACACGCCGCTGATCACGGCCAGCGATTGTGAAGGTGCGGGTGAATTGTTCAAAGTCACTACGCTGGATCTGGAGAACGTTCCCAAGCAAGATGGCAAGGTTGATTACACCAAAGACTTTTTCGATCGCCCCAGTTTCTTGACGGTCAGCGGTCAGTTGGAAGCCGAAATCTTTGCCACTTCGCTGGGCAAGGTCTACACGTTTGGGCCTACGTTTCGAGCAGAAAATTCCAATACGTCGCGGCATCTGGCCGAATTCTGGATGGTCGAACCGGAAATGGCTTTCTTCGAATTGACCGACAACATGGACTTGGCGGAACGCTTTCTAAAGCGAATTTTCCGTGACGTCCTTTCCAAGTGCCAAGAAGATATGGAATTCTTCAACTTGCGGATCGATGACACGGTGTTGTCCACGCTGAATGGAATCTTGGACAACGAATTTGTCCGTCTGCCTTACACCGACGCGATTTCCATTTTAGAAAAAAGTGGTCAAACGTTTGAATTTCCTGTGTCGTGGGGTACCGATCTTCAATCTGAACATGAACGCTTTTTGACGGAACAAGAATTCAAGAAGCCCGTGATCCTGTACGACTATCCCAAGTCCATCAAGCCGTTCTACATGAAGGTGAACGATGATGATCGAACGGTGCGCGCGATGGATGTGCTGGTGCCGAAGGTGGGCGAGATTATTGGCGGAAGCCAACGAGAAGACCGATTAGACGTGCTGGAACAACGGATGCGAGACCAGGATTTAGATCCGCAAACGTATTGGTGGTACGTCGATCTGCGCCGCTTTGGCACCGTGCCGCATGCCGGATTTGGACTGGGCTTAGAACGAGTGGTTCAGTTTATCACGGGCATGAGCAACATTCGCGATGTCATCCCGTTTCCTCGCACACCAGGCAATGCCGAATTTTAGATACGTCGGCGATCTGAATTGGGGCATCCAAATTTGCAGCCGTCCACGCACCGAGGCCGTCGGGAACTAACAGGTTGTTCGTAGTGGACGAGGTCGTTTGTAGTGGACGAGGTGACGAGTCCCTTGAAAATCCGAGTCCCTTGAAAATCCGTCGTGACTCAGTATTCCGAAGCGTTGGGAGTTGAGGTTTTGATTTTCCTTCGCAACAAATCCTAGCCCGAAACGTAAGTGAGGGAAAATCGGCGACATCGCCGTCCCTTGCTGACGCTTCGGACTAGGATTCTTCTCGGTACGAACGCTTATACACAACTTCAGATTGGTTGGAGAGCTTTTCAATGTTCGTTTGTCATTCTGTTAATCGGACTTCTGGCCGGCGGATTGGATGTACTGTTCTGATGGGTTTTGCCATGGCTACCAGCCTATTCAGCCAGGCACCACAAGCCAGCGATGAACTGCCAGCTCGACAACTGCCGGCCGACAATCTTTTGGTGTATCTCGGCGAAGATGGTCGAACTGAGATGGTGCGAAACTGGGCCGATTGGCAGATTCGCCGCTGGGCAGTGGTCGCGCCATGGAAACGGTGATGGGACCGTTTCCGGCGAACCGCACCAAGTGTGATCTGGATGTTCGCATTGAATCCGAAGAGGACGCGGGGTCTTACGTTCGGCGGTTGATTTCGTATCAATCCGAAGAAGGCTGTCGCACGCCCGCGTATTTGCAAATTCCCAAAACGTTGTTGACGGAGGATGTGAATTCCAAAAACGACAAGGCGCTGGGCGTTTTGTGTCTGCATCCGACAGACAATGTGGTTGGGCATCAAGTGGTGGTTGGATTGGGCGGCAAGCCAAACCGGCAATACGCTGCGGAACTAGCGGAACGAGGCTTCGTCACGATCGCGCCGGCCTATCCGCTGCTGGCCAACTATCAACCTGATTGGAGAAAGCTGGGCTACGCCAGCGGCACCATGAAGGCCGTGTGGGACAATGTGCGAGCGTTAGACGTTTTGGAAAGCCTGCCGTTTGTGCAGCCAGGTAAATTCGGAGCGATTGGTCATTCGCTGGGCGGACACAATGCGGTTTATTCGGCGGTGTTTGATCAGCGGATTCAAGTGATCGTCAGCAGCTGCGGGCTTGATTCGTACACCGACTACATGAACGGCGATATTACCGGCTGGACCAGTGATCGCTACATGCCAAAACTGTTGGCCTACCGTAACCGTGTCGATCAGATTCCGTTTGACTTTCACGAAATGATTGCGGCTCTGGCTCCGCGGCCGGTCCTGATTAGTGCGCCGCTGGGTGACACCAACTTTCAATGGCAAAGTGTGGATCGCATTGCCGAAGCAGCCAGGCCCATCTTTGAACTTTCCGGCGCCACCAGCAAGTTGTTGGTGGTGCATCCCGACTGCGATCATGATTTTCCAGACAATGTGCGCAAACAAGCGTATGCGTTCATCGACAAGGCATTGCGACCATAGTGCGAACCACGGCGTTGGACTTTGCTGGCAAGGCGACACTGGCGTTGGTATGATGTGAGCGAATTGAAATGATAAACAAACCGTCTTAGGAGTGATCGCATGGATAAGAATCGTCGTCAGTTTTTGGGCAATGTGGCCGGTGTTGTCGGAGGCGCCGCGTTACTGCCTGGCCGACAGGCCTCCGCTCAAGATTCGACATCACAAAACGCAGCCAAGGTTTTGCGGCCTAATCCGATTGCGATTTCGTCTTATTCGTTTTGGCGATTTAATGATTCGACCAAGTTGCCGATTGAAGATTGCATTTCCATTGCGGCCGACATGGGGTTCGACGCGTTTGAAGTTTTGCACATTCAAATGGCGGACGAATCCAACGCGTATTTACAGAAACTGAAACGACAAGCCGTCATCGCGGGCATGGACTTGTGCGGCTTTTCTACGCATCAAGGTTTTGTGTATCCGGAAAAAGAGCGACGTCAGGAAAATATCGATCACACCATTCACTGCATGCAGTTGGCGCACGAAATGGGGATTCCCACCATGCGAGTGAACACGGGACGATGGGGAACAACCAAGACGTTTGATGCATTGATGGCCAACAAGGGAATTGAAGATCGTCTTCCCGGCCATACCGAAGACGAAGGCTTTGACTGGGTGATCAGCAGCTTTGAACAATTGGTGCCGCACGCGGAAAAGTATGGCGTGTTGATGGGCCTGGAGAATCATTGGGGTCTGGGGCGAACCGCCGACGGCGTGTTGCGCATTGTCAACGCCATTGATTCGCCTTGGTTGCAAGTCACCGTCGACACTGGCAATTTTCTGGAAGACCAATATTCGCAGTTGGAAAAGATGGCTCCTCAAGCGGTCTTTGTGCAAGCCAAGACCTATTACGGCGGTGGCAAGTGGTACACGCTGGAGATTGACTATGATCGAGTGGCTGCGATCCTTCGCGGTGCGGGCTACCGAGGCTACGTTTCGCTGGAATTTGAAGGCAAGGAAGATTATCTGACGGCGATTCCGAAGAGTCTGGAAGTGTTGCGAAGTGCGTTTAGGCCGAACGGCGTATAACCGCCGATTCGCCGGGAGGCAAAATCAAACGGCTGTATGGATTTTCTCGGCGACTGAATTATTCTTTCGCCGGCGGCCGGTCGTCTCGTCGAAATACCGCCACTACATCTTCCACGGGAACGACAAACAGTTGGTTGTCTGATTCAAAATCAACCGGAATGGCGTTTTTGGGATGGAATAGGACCTTGTCATATTGGCGCAGCGGGACGTCGTCGTCGTTTTCGACTTGTGTGGAAATGGTGACAATCCGGCCGGTGATAGTAGGGATTTCCGCTTGGTCCGGCAGAGCAATACCCCCCTTGGTGGTGCGTTTTGGTTCGTCCTTCCGCACGACAACTCGCGCACCAATAGGCTCGACATACTCAAATGTGGTCGATTTTCTTGCCTTTGCCATGGATGGAGGCCCTTCTAGACGTCGATTAGCGGATGGTTCGAATACCGAAGTTCGACGGCGCAGGTCGACTTGGCGGTCTTCACAGGATCGACAGTATAAAAGAGTCTGTCGAAACCGATAACCGTAGCCTGACCCTGCTAGCGAATTATCGTCGTTTGAATTTGCCATTCGGGGTTGAATTTCTGAAGTGATTTGAGACAATCCTGGATTCGTCCATGAATGACAAATAGGTTACTCATCCGCCTAAATATGCGAGCCTGGCGTTTCGGGAAAGAACTGCAAGTTCCCTAGGCATTTCCAGAGATTTCCGGCCAGGCAGCCGAAGTTATAGATTTTATCCGGTTACCAGAGGTATCGATGTCAAACAAAGAGAGTTTTCACGTACAGTTGCGTGATGTGAAGGGGACGCGAAAGTCACGGGCGTTGCGAGCGTCTGGATTGGTTCCCGCCGTTTTGTACGGTCATGGCCAAGAATGTGTCAATTTGACCGTTCCGGTCAAAGAAGTAGACGCGATGATTCGTCATGGCAGTCGAGTGGTCGAGCTGTCTGGTGGTATCACAGAAACGGCGTTTGTTAAAGAAGTGCAGTGGAACGCGTTCGGAACGGATGTACTGCACCTGGATTTGACTCGAGTAAACGCGAAGGAACTTGTTGACGTTACTGTTCGCGTTGAATTGCGAGGTGACGCGCCGGGTACTCATCAAGGCGGGATGGTCAATCACGTCTTGCACGAATTGGAAATGATGTGTCCGGCCAGTGACATTCCGGAGAAAATTGATTTGGATATCAATCACCTGGAATTGGATCAGTCGATTACGGCTGGGGAAATCGAGTTACCCAAGGGCGCAACCCTGGTGACCGACAAGAACGCCGTGATTGTGCAGTGCGGCGAGGTACATGCTCAACCAGAAGAAACGGGCGTGGTGGATACCAGTGCCGAGCCGGAAGTGATTGGCCGGAAGGAATCTGCGGACGAAGAAGGATCGGAATAGATTCTCTGCTGGTTTGATAGATTGCATTTGACAAAGACAGGATATTCGCTTTCTTGCTTCGTTGGCTTTTAGATTGGCTTGGTTCGACGGGATCAATTGATAAAGCTTGGGATGCGGGAAATAGAACAATGAAACTGGTGATCGGGCTGGGGAATCCCGGTCGCAAGTACGAAGGGACTCGCCACAATATCGGATTTGATGTGGTGAGCGAAGTTGGTAGTCAGGCCGGAGCGGGCGTTGCGAAAGCAAAGTTTCAAGGCCAGATTGCGGAAGTGAACATCGGTGGAACGAAGGCGGTTTTGCTGATGCCCCATACGTACATGAATCGAAGTGGCGGCAGTGTGCGAGCTGCGTTCGATTTTTATAAACTTGAATTGGAAAACGTCTTAGTGGTTTGTGACGACTTGAGCCTGCCGGTGGGGCGAATTCGATTTCGCAGCAAAGGTTCGGCCGGTGGTCAAAAGGACTTGCTGATATTCTGGCTAAGCTGGGTAGCCCCGAGGTGCCTCGGCTGCGAATCGGAATTGGACAAACGCCTGAAAACTGGGACACTGCGGATTACGTTTTGGGACGTTTCCGCGAAGAAGAAAAACCCGTCATTCGCGAGGCGATTGATCGAGCAGCCGCAGGGGTTGCTGATTGGATTCGGCTCGGAATTTCAGATTGTATGAATCGGTATAACGGATAAGTGTGAGGAGCTTGCTTTGGCAACCAACGTCTATGAATGTCTTTTTTTGCTAGATTCAAATCGCTATGCTCGCGACCCGAATGCTGTAGCAAACCAGATTAGCGAAATCGTCGCCAAGTGTGGCGGAGAAGTGATGGTCAGCCGACTTTGGAATGAACAACGTCTGGCCTATCCCATTGACGGTCACCGCAAGGGCACGTATTGGCTTGCGTACTTTAAAATGAGTAGCGAAAAGCAGACGGATTTCAATCGAATGTGCCAGTTGAATGATTCGATCTTGCGGAATCTGGTTCTGAAGGTCGATTCGCGGTTGGTGGATACGCTGGTGGCTCACGCTTCGGGCGAACGAAACGCCAATGCTCCGGCAGAAGAAGAAGGCGACGAAGTTGCTGAACCAGCAGGTGCGGACAGCTAGGACTTTGGTCCCAAGTGTTGGTTCCTTGAGCGGTCGCGGTTGATTGGTTATACCTTACGCAGTCGAATTTGATGCTGGTGCATAAGCCGGTTATGACAGTAGCATCAAGACCCGCCGTGAAATGTATAAAGAGTGGTCATTCGTTCACATCATTCGCCCGCTTCAACGGAGGATGAACTGCTATGGCAAGCTTCAATCGCGTAATCCTTGTTGGGAATTTAACTCGAGATGTCGAATTGCGGTACACGCAAGGTGGCATGGCGGTAACCGACGTCGGTCTGGCTGTAAATGATCGCCGCAAGAACGGCCAGGGCGAATGGGTTGATGAAGTGACGTACGTGGACATCACGCTGTGGGGCCGACAGGCCGAAGTAGCAGGCGAATACCTGAGCAAAGGTTCGTCTGTATTGATTGAAGGACGGCTGAAGCTGGATACCTGGGAAACCGACGGCCAAAAGCGATCCAAATTGCGAATTGTTGGCGAGCGAATGCAGATGTTAGGAGGCCGTTCGGGAGACGGAGGCAGTCGAGCTGCTCCTCATAGTCGTCCGCAAGCCGATTCGGAATACAGTCAGCCGGTTGCCGCGAATGATGACGGTCCATCTCCGCCCACGGACGATGACATACCATTTTAGTTGTATTTGTAAATTGATGAAATAATGCGTCGCCGATTCACTTCGCAATGAATTGAAGCTGGCGAACGGTGAAGATCACATACAGGAGCGTTACTGCCCATGTCCATTTCGAAAACCAGAGTCAAGAAGCTGCTGAATCGACCTAAACGCTTGCCTCGAGGCAAACATGGTGGGATCGAACTGTTGTTGATCCAATCCGTCGACAAGCTCGGCAAGCAAGGCGATGTTGTTGAAGTTCGCGCTGGTTATGCCAACAACTACTTGTTGCCACAGGGCTTGGCCACAGTCGCCACCGATCATCACAAGCGAATGGTCGAGAAGCACAAAGCCAAGCTTGAAGCGATTGAAAAGGCCAGACTGGCCGGCTATCAACGCCAGGCAGATCAACTTTCCAAGCTCAGCGTTACCATCGAAGCGAACGCTAATGACGAAGGTCATCTGTACGGTAGCGTTGGTGCCAACGAAATTGTCGCTGCCTTGAAGGCACAAGACGTCAAATTGGATTCGGGCCAAATCAGGCTGGACGGACCATTGAAGGAACTGGGGCTGTACACGGTAAAAGTCTCGCTGCATTCTTCGGTTATGTCTGAGCTAAAGGTTTGGGTTGTGCCCGCCGTAACAGACAAGTAATTGTCGGGCCGCAATTTTCTGGTTGCTTAACAACGCGTGACTTCTTGTTCCGGAAGCACGCGTTTCTTTATGCGATTCTGCCATTCCTGAATTGTCACCGCGTGAAACACCGAAGCTCGAAATGGTGCCGAAACGCTAGACACTCCATTCTTTCGCATATCTAGCATTTTTCGCGGTGCCATTCCTTTCGGGCTACTTCAGTTCGCATCGAATTCTGCTTTCTGCTTTTGTCGGCTGCTTGGCTGCGTTAAAATGAACTTGCGAGTTGCGGTGTTACTGTCTGTTTCCGCAACCAACAGCCTCTCCCGCCTTTACGGAAGCTTGCATTATGCGATTCCGCCCCGCCCACGTTGTTGTTCTGTTGTTCCTTGGCCGTTCAATCGCATTCTGGACGCTGGTTGTCACCATGGTTCATGGAACTGTGGCGGTTGCCGCGGAACCAACGGTGGACTTTAACCGAGACATCCGGAGTATCTTGTCCAACAAGTGTTTTCGGTGTCATGGTCCGGACGAAACGGAACGTCAAGCAAACCTACGCTTAGATCAACAAACAAGCGCATTCAGCGAAGCTGATTCGGGCGAACGAGCGATCGTGCCGGGTGACCCTGATCAAAGCGAATTATTGGTTCGCATTAGAAGCTCGGACGAATCACTACGCATGCCGCCGGTTGACGCCGGACCGTCGCTTGATCAGCGAGAGCAAGATCTGCTGGAACGCTGGATTCGCGAAGGCGCCACCTTCGCCACGCACTGGGCCTACCAACGCCCACAGCGACATGCACCTCCCAGCAATGCCGCGCTTCGACAGCTTGCAGAACAAAACGATTTGTCGCCGACCACCATCGCGTCGTTGCTGGAATGGCCCGCGCACGATATGGACCGCTTTGTCTTGCAGCGACAGTTGGAAAACGGATTGACGCCTTCAGCCAAAGCGGACAAGCGAACGTTGGCACGCCGCGTGGCTTTGGATTTGACCGGACTTCCGCCGTCGCCCGCAGCGTTGCAGCGCTTCTTAAAAGATGATTCGAATCAAGCGTATGAAGACTTTGTCGATGCTTTGTTGAATCAGCAAGCGTACGGAGAACATTGGGCGCGGCGCTGGCTGGACTTGGCTCGCTACGCCGATTCCGCCGGCTACGCCGACGATCCGCCTCGGACGATCTGGGCTTACCGAGACTACGTCATTCGATCGCTAAACCAAAACGTGCCGTTTGATCAATTCACCATCGAACAACTGGCCGGTGACTTGTTACCGGAACCTTCGCAACACCAGCTGGTAGCCACGGCATTTCATCGCAACACGCAAACCAACAATGAAGGTGGCACCAACGATGAAGAGTACCGTAATGTGGCGATTGTAGATCGAGTGAACACGACGCTGGCTGTTTGGATGGGCACCACCATGGCGTGCGCACAATGCCACACGCACAAGTACGATCCAATTTCTCAAGAAGACTATTTTCGATTCTTTGCCATTTTCAACAACACGGCCGACGCCGATCGACGTGACGAAAGTCCGGTGGTCGACGTGTGGACTCCGGCCGATCAACTGCACAAACAGCAGCTGGAACAGCGGATAGAAGACCTGGAAAAAACGCTGCAAACCTGGACGCCCGAACTTCGCACAGCGCAATCCGAATGGCTGCGGAGTCTGCATCAACCAATCATTTGGCATTCAGTGAAAGAACCTGACATTCAGTTGAATCAACCTCACGCAGACGCGAACGCAACGGAAGCGAATGATTCGACGACACAGGTAGTCGAATTGGACGTGCGGCAGTTGGCGTCTTCACAGCATGCGATTACCGCCATTCGCATGGAATGGAACCGTGATATCCAGCTGCCCAATCCAGCGGAACGGCAAGATGGTTCGCCGACGAATGCAAACGCCTATCAAGTTCGCTTTGTGCCGCACCATCAGAGCAACGGCCAGGCGGCTCGATACCTGCGCATTCTCAACCCTGGTTCTAATCGCATCCTTTCGCTGGCGGAAGTGGAAGTGTTTCACCAGGATCAGAACATGGCAGCGGACGGTCAGGCATCGCAAAGCAGCACCGCGTATGGCGGTTCGCCGCAACGAGCCATCGATGGGAATACGGACGGAAACTATGATGCCAATTCCGTGACGCACACGGACACAGAATCAGATCCATGGTGGGAATTGGATCTGCAGAAAGCGCGTACCATTGACCGAATCGTCGTGTGGAATCGGACCGACAATCAGTTACAAAGTCGCTTGCAGAATTTTTCGATTCAGCTGTTGGACGAAGAGCGCCAAGTGGTATCGGAAACAACTGTCGCCGAATCACCCAATCCGCATCACACTTATCTCGTGTCAAGCGAACGAAATCTGCCGCTGCGTTCCGTCGTGGTTTCGACGAGCGAATCGCCGCGAGTCGATTGGATTTTGGCCGACGCGTTGCCACAACAAGACGGCATTGTTCGCTTTCAGATGGTTGGTTCGAACCTGTCGTCGCTGGTTTCCCCGAATGACATCAAGCTGTTTTGGACAAGTGATCCGGAGATTCAAATTCGATCGCAAATTCCACAAGACATCGTGGCTGCGGCGAGTATCCAGCAGGAAGAGCGAACCGCCGATCAACAGGCACAATTGGATCAATACTTTTTGGAACACGCTCCGCAGCAAACCGCCTTGCGAACGCAAGTTACCGATTTGCGAAAGGAACTGGCAGAACTGAAGCCCTCCACCACGGTTCCGGTCTTCCAAGAACTGGACGAAGCGAATCGCCGAGTGACTCGAATTCAGCTGCGTGGCAACTTTTTGGCGCTGGGTGACGAAGTGCAGCCCGGTTTGCCCGGCGAACTGTTTTCCAGCCAGCAGACATATGACCACATGGACCGCATGGCCGTGGCGCAATGGATTGTTGGCCCGGACAATCCACTGACAGCTCGAGTTTTAGTGAACCGCTATTGGGAAGCGATCTTCGGCCAAGGAATTGTGGGCACCAGCGAAGAATTTGGTTCGCAAGGAGATCTGCCAACGCATCCCAAGTTGCTGGATTGGTTGGCAACGGAAACCGTTCGCAACGACTGGGACTTGAAAGCGCTACTGAAGTTGCTGGTGACTTCGGCTACGTATCAGCAAGATTCTCGAGTGACATCGGAATTACAAGATCAAGATATCAGCAACAAGTGGTTGGCTCGAGGTCCGCGGTTTCGGCTTTCGGCGGAAATGGTTCGCGACCAAGCATTGGCGGTCAGCGGCTTGTTGAGTGACAAGATGTATGGGCCATCCGTGCGACCTCCGCAACCATCCTTGGGATTGAACGCCGCATTTGGCGGCGGCATCGACTGGAAGACCAGCGAAGGAGAAGACCGTTATCGGCGAGCGATCTATACCACGTGGCGAAGGTCCAATCCGTATCCTTCGCTGACGGCATTTGATGCGCCCAACCGCGAAGTCTGTACAATTCGCCGCGACCGCACCAACACGCCGCTGCAAGCGTTAGTCACGTTGAATGACCCCGTCTACATGGAAGCGGCCCAAGCGTTGGCTCGGCGAGTTTTCTCTGCGGCGAATACGCCGGAACAGCGTTGTCAGTTGGCATGGGAAACGTGTTTGTGTCGACCGCCAACCGATGCCGAATTGGCCGCATTGTTGCAACTTCGCACCAATGCGCTGGAACGAATCAAGAACGAACCCGACACCGCCCAACAGCTGGCCGGCATAAATAATGACAACACCATGTCACTGGACGAAGTCGCCGAATTGGCCGCCTTGACTGCCGTCGGCAACGTCTTGATGAATTTGGACGAATTTTTAATGAAGCCTTAATTGCCGTCGAGCACGATTCCATTGCAATGTTGAATTTCGTGGAAGACGCGCGAGCCACCAACTAACTCAATCGCAGGCTAGAACGATGAACCATTTCAAACTTGCTGAACTCCAACAGGCAACTCGGCGACACTTCCTGCAAACGTCCGGGCTTGGTCTAGGTGCCCTGGCGCTGCAAACGCTGTCTGCTTCGTCTGCGGCGGGCAACCAGAGTTCCGTTGTCAATCCGTTAGCGCCTAAGGCGGCACCACATGTGGCGAAAGCCAAAAACGTGATCTATCTGCACATGACTGGTTCGCCACCGCATTTGGATTTGTTCGACTACAAGCCGGAATTGGTTAAACATGACGGCCAAGATTGTCCACAAGCGTTTTTGGAAGGAAAGCGGTTTGCGTTTACTTCGGGCACGCCCACGCTGCTGGGAACTCGTCGTCAGTTCCAACAGTGCGGTGAATCGGGCATTTGGATGTCGGACGCCATTCCGCATTTGCAAGGTTTGGCGGACGAATTGTGCGTGGTCAAGTCGATGCACACGGACCAGTTCAATCACGCGCCGGCAGAACTGTTGGTGTTCACCGGTTCGCCTAGGCCAGGACGACCTTCCTTCGGCAGTTGGGTCACCTATGGCTTGGGAACCGAGAACCAGGACTTGCCCGGTTTTGTCGTGCTGATTTCCAGTGGCGTGCAGCCAAACGGTGGCAAGAATTCGTTCGGTAGCGGATTCCTGCCGTCGGTTTATCAGGGCGTGCAATGTCGAAGCAAAGGTGATCCGGTGCTGTACGTTTCCGATCCGCCAGGCATGGACCGCTCGCTGCGACGACTAACCTTGGACACATTGCATGAACTGAATCAGATTCAAGCGGACAGCAATGGCCATCCCGAAACGTTGACTCGCATGGCCCAGTATGAACTGGCGTTTCGTATGCAAACATCCGTGCCGGACGTCATGGATCTGACTCGTGAACCACAACATGTCCTAGAAGCTTACGGGGCCGAACCGGGCGGATCCAGCTTGGCGAACAACTGTTTGTTGGCCAGACGGTTGGTCGAATCAGGCGTTCGATTTGTCCAGCTATTTGATTGGGGCTGGGATTTTCACGGCACCAACCCAGCCGAAGACATCCGCGATGGATTGACCAAGAAATGTGCCACCATGGACAAACCGGTGGCGGCGCTGATCCAGGATTTAAAGGAACGAGGCCTCTTGGATGAGACGTTGATTGTGTGGGGTGGTGAATTCGGGCGAACTCCGTTTCGCGAAGGGCGGACGGCCAAGGGAGATGTATTGGGGCGAGACCATTTTCCGGATTGCTATACCATGTGGATGGCGGGTGGCGGAGTTCGCAAAGGAACATCGTACGGCGAATCAGACGAATTGGGCTTCAGCGTTGCTTCGGACGCCGTGCACGTTCACGACCTCCAAGCGACATTGCTGCACTTGCTGGGTTTTGATCACCAACAATTGACCTACCGGTTTCAAGGTCGAGACTACCGTTTGACGGATGTTCACGGCCATGTGGTGGATGGCTTGTTGGCGTAAACTTAATCCAGCTTATGTGAAAACCCTCCTGCGTCGGAGAAGTAGGCGGTGTTGGGCGACAGCCAGGCATCCGATCAGCCAAGCTACGCCGGTCGGCTCGGGAACGACCGTCCAAGTTACATTTTCTATGGGCGAACCTCCTGCGACCGAACCATCAATCAGCAATTCGGCAGCGATTTCATGCGAACTCAATCCGGCCGACAGAATCGGCCCGAAGTCCGCCGAGTCAAAACCACCAGGGTCCATCTTGAAGAGCCGCTTCGAATCGTAGCTGTCAAAGGGCCCGGTCAATTCGTCCGCAGGCGCCGGCCCCACGAGCCAACCGTTGTCGCTGCGGATCTCGATGGTGGTGACCGGCGGAAATGCGTGCAAAGATACGCTGCCTGTTCGCTGATCATACTGGAATGCAACAAAGGGCGGCGGTCCGGGGCCTGGGATCATGTTTTCGTTACTGCACTGCGGCAGCGTTATTTCGGTTCCCGATATCAGCACGTCAGGCACATCGTGCCCACCCGCAAATGCGCCGCTGGCACATAGTTCACTCTGTAGTTCTTCCGCTGTCAAATTCGCAGGTAAGATTGATTCGAAAAGTAAATCACCAAATCCATTCGGGTCCATCTTGAAGATTAAGTCTTCAGTAAAATGATCGAATAAGCCGTTCAAGAAATTCGGCCGCACATTGGTCAAGAAGCTTTGATTTTGCGTTTCCATCAACCAAGTGGTAAGCAAAACGTCGTCCGGATCTAATAGGTCCACCAAGATGTCGCCGGTGTTCGCGTTGTAGTGCAATTGCACCGACTGTGCGGTAATAGGCGGCTCGTCGCAACCCGACAAGGCCAGTTCGCCGTTAGGCGAACCCGGTGCCCTGAGCAACACAGACGAGAGCGCGCCACCACCCAACATGCTTCCGCTGACGCAAAAATCTTCAGCAACTTGGGCGTACGTTAGGTCCGTTGGCAAAACCGCTCCAAAATCCAAATCCCCAAACCCGTCGACATGCAAGTTGAAAATTCTGTCGTCGCGAAAAACGTCAAACAAGCCGTCTAAGATCGCAGGAGTTTCTCCTGCAAACCATGCTTGGCGTGAATCAATCTGCAGCGTCGTCAACTGAGTCGAATCATCGACATCCAATTGAAATTGACCAGAAGCGGGATCATATTCCAAATAGTGGATCGCTTGCGCCAAGGCAATCGGTGATGATAACCAGAACCACAATAGAACATTTAAGATAACGTGGCACGTGTTTATTCTGCGGAGCATCTGTTTTCCTCCCCCTTGTTTTCTGTTGCTACATGGCGCTCTGTCTTTCGCATTCTGCGACGCTCGGACATGATAATGCCGCTACGTTAGCGGCGGAGCTTCGTCATGCCAACCATGAAAATTCGCTTTTCGGAAATCGGCGCAACGACGCGAAGCCATAATCCTGGGAACACAAAATGGCGGTAGACTTTACTGCGGCTCTTGCGTTGTCTACTTCGGGGTTGCGCAAATCGCCGAATCGATCAACACTGACGCGGCCCATGCTCTGCAACCTCTGCGCCTCGGCGTTTCAAGACGTTGGCATGAGCTCCCGTTGGGCAAGCCAACAAGGGGCCGGCTACGGACGTACCGGCGCAGGCCAGCCACCCTAAAACAACTCTCAATCCCAACGCCACGGCTACTGTGCTGGTGAGATTAGTAGTTGGAAATGGGACAATGTCATGACTGAATGGCCGTCAACAATTCTCCAGGCGTTTGAAGCACCGTGACTGCGCCGGCGTCGATCAGTTCTTGTTGCGAACGGAAACCCCAGGCAACGCCAATGGGCAACATCTGCGAATTTACTCCGGTCTGCATATCAATGTCCGAATCTCCCACGAACGCACATTCGGTCGGAGCAACTCCCAGTTGTTGTGCGATTTCCAGCGGAGCTTGAGGATCCGGTTTCCGAGGTACACCGGAACGTTGCCCCAAGACCACTTCGAAGGGCCATTGCGAAAAATAATGGGCCACACATTTTTTGGTAAAGTCATGTGGCTTGTTGGACAGAACGGCCAATTGGAAATTCGCGGCCACCAGTTCGTCCAGCATTGAATCGATGCCGTCATACAGCGAAGAATCTCGATTCCACCAATCGCCATATACGCGTTGGAACCTGGCAACACAATCAGCTATCAATGATTCGCTATGTCCGGCGAATTCGCCACCCGGGAGTGCTCGGCGAAACAAATTCCCCACGCCGTCACCAATGAATGCCGGAAAACGGTCGATGGGATGCTGCGAATACTCCAATTCGTCCAACACGGCGTTAACGGAATTGGCCAAATCGGCCAGCGTATTCAGTAGAGTCCCGTCCAGGTCAAACAGGATTGCTCGGTACTTTTTTGTCACTGCCATCACGAGTTTGAAATTTGAAGTTGCATTTTTCGTAGCCCAAGCAAAGCCGACAGGAACTTCGGACGTTTCGTGGTCTCTTGCCTCGTGCTTCGGGCTGCTGGAATTCTAATTTCAATTGCGTTATCCGCCAAGCCGGACGCTCAGCTTCGACCCACCAGCCCGCATTCTCCTCTGTGCCAACATACGTGAGACATCTTTGCCGGTGTGTGTCGGCCACCGGTCTTCGTGCTGTTCTACCCCGTTCAGCCCAGCGGAATCTTCATCGCTAAGAAAAGTAACTTGTATTTTCCGACGCCTCGATTGAGAACATGGAACACTCGTCATGCCTCAAAACATCGGGGTGAGCGCCATTCGCGACGAATGCCCAAATCACAGGCTTCACGCCAAGATTTCCGTGACGACTCGCGGGTGTTCCACGCCAGTCAAACGCTGATCCAGGCCTTGGAACTTGAACGTAAAGCGATTGTGATCGATGCCCATGCAATGCAGGATGGTGGCATTCAGGTCGTTGATGTGGACGGGGTTTTCTAAAATGTTGTAGCTAAAATCGTCGGTTTGGCCGTGCACGTGGCCTCGCTTGATGCCGCCGCCGGCCATCCACATGCAAAAGTTCCGAGGATGGTGGTCGCGGCCGTAGTTGTCTTTGGTCAACGTTCCTTGCGAATAAACAGTGCGGCCGAATTCGCCACCCCAGACCACTAGGGTTCGCTCCAAGAGCCCTCGTTGCTTCAAGTCCATGATCAACGCCGCTACACCCTGATCCGTATCCTTACACTGGTTGCCCAATTGATACGGGAGCGAACCATGTTGATCCCAACCTCGATGACACAACTGAACCACTCGAACACCACGTTCTACCAGCCGTCTGGCCAACAACGCACTGTGCGCGAAGGTGCCGGGCGTGTGGACGTCCTTGCCGTACATCTCTAACGTCGAGCCCGATTCCTGGCTGATGTCGGTTAGTTCGGGGACGCTGGACTGCATGCGAAACGCCATTTCGTATTGGGAAATGCGAGTTTGCGTTTCGGGATCGCCAAATCGATCCCAACTGCGCCGATTCAATTCGTTCAACGCGTCCAGCATGGTCCGGCGGTCACTTCGTTCCACGCCTTCCGGGTTCGCTAAATACAAAACCGGATCCCCGCTGCCTCGAAGGGCCACGCCATTAAACCGAGTGGCCAGAAAGCCACTGCCCCACATGCGGTTGTATAAGGCTTGGCCGTTGCTGTCGCTGGGAAAGCGAGGTGTAAAAACGACAAACGCCGGTAGGTCATTGTTTTCACTGCCCAAACCGTATGCCAGCCAAGAACCGATGCTGGGCTTACCGGGAATTTCCGAACCGGTCATCACAAACGTGCACGCCGGATCGTGGTTGATGGCGTTGGTGTGTACCGATTTGATCAATGTGATTTCGTCCACGACCTTGGCGGTGTGGGGCATCAAATCCATATTGGCCCAGATCCCCGATTCACCCATCTGCTGAAATTTGAATTTGGACGGCGCCACGGGAAAACGAGTCTGGCCGCTGGTCATGGTCGACAGCCGTTGACCGCCTTGGACGCTTTCCGGCAGATCTTTATCAAAGTATTCGTGCAAGCCGGGCTTGTAGTCCCAGGTATCCAGCTGAGACGGCGCGCCGTTCATGTGCAAATAGATCACCGAATCCGCTGTGGGAGGAAAATGGGGCATGCCGGGCAAGGGCGGATGCACTTTTTGCGAACCGCCAGCGGCAGCCGCAGTGCCGCTGGGCAATGCCGAACCACCAGCCAGCGAAGCCAACGCCAAGCCGCCCAGTCGCAAACCGGTATCGCCAAAGAAGGTGCGTCGAGTTTGTTGTAGCTGTTGTTCAAACCACGGGTTCATTGTGTCAATTCCTTGTCACTGTTTCATCAAGGTTCAGCAGCATGTTGGCTACCAACGTATACGCCGCCAGTTGGCTGGGATTCAAATCGGGATGAGGCTTGGATTCGCCTTGCGAAATCAATTTTCCTGCCGCTTCCGCATCTTCGGCATAGCGGTTCATGTGCAAATCTAATTGTCGAACCACAATTTCCATTTCGGCGTCTTGCGGCGAACGAGCGATCACGGTCTGGAACGCAAAGTCGATACGCTGTTCAGGCGAATCGCCTCCTTCCCGCAACATACGCTCTGCCAAAGATCTGGCGGCTTCCACATGCTGGACGTCATTCATCAACTGCAACGCTTGCAAGGGCGTGTTACTGCGTTCGCGAATCGTACAAAATTGTTCTCGATTCGGAGCGTCAAAGTTGGACATAAACGGCGGCGGCGCGGTCCGTTTGAAGAAGGTATAGATTGACCGACGATACAGCGCCGATCCGGAATCTCGTTTGTAGAATCGAGTGTTCGAACCGGCGAAACCAACCGGCTCCCAAATGTTTTCCGGCTGATAGGTTCGCACTCCTTTGCCACCCATGGTTAGATCCAGCAGACCACTGACGAACAACGCGTTGTCACGAATCTGTTCCGCATCCAGCCGCAACCGAGGCCCTCGTGCCAACAGTCGATTCATCGGATCCTTGGTTAACAATTCGTCCGTCACGGCCGAATTCTGCCGAAACGTCTGCGACGTCAGCATCAATCGCATCAACTGTTTGACGTTCCAGCCTTGTTCGCGAAAATGAATCGCCAACCAATCTAACAATTCGGGATGACTGGGCAGTTCGCCTTGCGTGCCAAAGTCGTAGCTGGTCTTCACCAGCCCCACGCCAAAGACTTGTTGCCAAAATCGATTCACGGTCACTCGCGCCGTCAGCGGATGCTGATCACTGACCAACCACTGGGCCAGATCCAATCGAGTGGCCGGGCCATCGGGATTCGCCTTTTGCAGCGGCGGGAACACGGCTGGCACGTCCGGCTCTACCTTTTCGCCCGGCTTGTTGTACGCCCCTCGCAGCATGACAAACGCTTCTCGCGGTTTCTCCAGATCCTTGTAGACGAACGTGGTCGGAATCGACTTTTGAATTTCATCTCGACGTTGATTTAATTCGGCAATGCTGGCCAAAGTTTCGGCGAAGTGCGGTTTGGTGGTTTGGCAGATGTGTTGCACATAATAGGCCTGCAACTTGGTTCGCTCGTCAGCGGACGCGTCGCCGTCCGGTCCTTTCTTGGCAATCGCCTGGATGTCATTGGGCAATCCGGGCACGTCTTTGCCGGTGGCTTGTTTCCACCACGCCAAGAATGATTGGCTGGGATCGTTGGCTGGATTAGTGTCACCCACAATTCCCATTTTGTCCCAGTAAACGGTGCCGCCAAACTGGGTGAGAGCAAAACCGGTTAGCATATCGCCTGCGTTCAGACCGATTTTCTCGGCGGGGATTTCCAGGCGAACCCATTCTCCACTGGCAGGCAGCGGACCCATATTTACTTTTTCATGTGAATCGGGTTTGCCCCACGGAATCGCATCAAAGTCACCCCAGTTCGCTCGATGCAGCCAACCGTCGCGATGAAACTGCAGCATAATCGCTTTGGGCGAATCATCTGGATCTATCCAGACGTAGGCAAAGATGGTGGCGTCTTGCGGAACGACCAGCGGCGTGGACGCTTGATCCCAAACGTCTTGTGCCAAGCCTTTGTCAGTCCGCTTCAGCGAACGCTGGCCAGAAAAGACAGGTGCTTTGTCATCTGCCGAGGCGAACTGTGTCGGCGCGGAATTGGTGGTGGTGCGTCCGCCGTCGGGAAAGGCATCGTCCAGCCAAACGATTTCCGTGCGTTGCGAAGCATCTTCTGCGGCTGTCGAATCGAGTGCCGGATCGTGGTATTCGATCTTGGCGGCTAGAGATTCCAAGTCGGATTGACGAAGTTTCAGCTGGTTCGCCACTTCGTCCAATTGTTGACGATGTTCGGCCGTTTCCAGTTTCAAGATCGGCGGAGTGGTGGCCGAATTTCCGTCCATGGCCGGGTCAGCGGCCGAATTAAAGAACGCGTAGAACGAATAAAATTCTTTCTGGCTGATCGGATCGAATTTATGGTCATGGCACACCGCACAGCCGCCCGTCAATCCAGTCCACGTTTGGATGGTCGTGGAAGCTCGATCTACCGCATACCGATACAACAGTTCTTCATTGATGGAACCACCTTCGCTGCTGGTCACATTGCAGCGATTGTAGCCGGTGGCCACCAGCTGGTCTTGCGTTGGTTCGTCCAGCAAATCGCCGGCCAGTTGTTCAATGGTGAATTGATCAAATGGTTGATTGTCATTGAATGCATTCACCACCCAATCTCGATACGCCCACATTTGCCGTTCATTGTCCAAATGCATGCCGTGCGTGTCGGCATAACGAGCGACATCCAGCCAATGCCGAGCCATCTCTTCGCCATAATGGGGCGAACTCAAATACCGATCCACCATGCGGCCATAAGCATCGGGATGCGTGTCGTTGACAAATTGAGTTACTTCGTCGGGCGTGGGAGGCAGACCCGTGGTTACAAAGGCCACTCGTCGAACTAGCGTCCTGCGATCTGCTTCCGTGCTGAGTGACAAACCGGTGTCAGTCAGTTGCTGAAGGATGAAAGCATCGATAGGATTTTGAATGTTTTGCAGCTCGGCGCTGGACGGTAGTTCGCGAGCAACCGGTGCGGAAAAAGCCCAATGTTGAGCGTAGGGTGCGCCTTGCTGAATCCACTGTCCCAACAATTCGATTTGTTCGGCCGACAGCGTTTTGTTGCTGTCGGCTGGCGGCATGCGCAGATCGGGATCGTCACTGGTGACGCGAAGCCATAGTTCGCTGTTTTCGAGCGAACCGGGCGAAATCGCGATCAAGCCGCCATGGTCCTTGTACGCTTCTTCGGCCGAATCGATACGCAAGTCGGTGGCGCGAGCTTCTTCGTCTCGACCATGACACGCAAAACAATTGTCCGCCAAGATAGGCAAGATTTGCTTCTCGTATTCAATGGCGGCAGGTTCGTCTGCCCGAACCGATGATATTGGGCTGAAAATTGCGAACAGCGCTAAGCAGTGAATCACAAACTTCAAGCGAATAAGCGTGAATTCCGGCATGAAACAGATCCTTAAAGGCCAGCAATAGCGAGCCGAAGGTTTTGGGGAAAGCTGGTGTGATCAAAATGGCAGGAAGCTCATTATAATGGGATTTGCGGCGAGTTGCTATTCACATCCAGTTTTGGGGGGAAGCCCATGGAAAGTCCGTCAGAAAACCCGTTTGCGTCACCGATGGTAGATGATATTGTCGAAGCCAATTTCATTGACGCTCCGGACGAACAGGTTCGCCGTGACCATATTCGGCACGAAAAAAGCATTAAGACAATCGGTGGCCTTTATATTCTGGGTGCCAGTCTTCTGTTGCTCGTGCTTGTCCTTACTGTACGAGAATTTGTGTCTCGGGTGACTCAAGGGAACTTGCGTCCGCCGGAGGCAGGCTTCGCAGTATTTTTGGTCGCAATTGGAGTCTTGCAATTTGCGGTCGGCGTAGGTCTTTGGAAGCTTCAAAATTGGGCTCGTTATCCTGGCGCATTGTTCTCGGCGTTTTCGATGATCAGCGTTCCCTTTGGCACGATCCTGGGCGGCTACTTTTTGTATCTGCTGCTGTCAAGGAAAGGTGCCTACGTCTGCTCTGATGAATACAAACGGATCATGGCGGTCACGCCACACGTGAAGGTCACGACATCCAAAGTGTTGTTGACGGTATTATTTGTGTTGTTGGCGATTCTAGTAACCATTATTGGAATCGCCGTTTTTTTTAACTCGCGATAACACACTACGAATGTCGTCATGGACAACGAACTTGAAAATCCGTTTGCTTCACCGTTGGTCGACGATATTGTCGCAACGAACGCTGCGGAAACGCCGGACGAACAGATTCGCAGGAAATATGTTCGGCACGAAGTAAGTCTCAAGGCCATCGGTGGAGCGATTGCATTAGCCGCTGCCGTGGCCGCACCGATATGCGTGCTGGCGGCGATTCGAACGCTATGGCAATGTGATGTCTTTTCGGACGACTTCCTTATGTTCGCCACGTTCTTTCCCATCATCGTCGCGTTTTGCATTTGGCAAATAGCGGCTGGCATGGGCTTGCGGAAACTGAAAAACAACCCCAGGATAGCCGCAGGATTTTTTTCGGTGCTATGGATGTGGGCGTTTCCCCTCGGTACTCTGCTGGGAATCTTTTTTCTATGTATGCTCCTATCCCCAAAAAGTGTCTTTGTTTGTTCGGATGAGTACCAACGCATCATTGCCGCCACGCCGCATATAAAGGTGCGAACCTCGCCGTTGATGTGGGCAGTTTCGTTCCTGTTGGTTGCTCTTTTTGCCATTTCGCTGTTTTCTTTCAACAGGTAGCGTCTGGCAACGAAAATGTGACGAGACTTCGTTTTCGCATGGCGACTGGAATGGAGACGGACGGTTCGATAGTGGTGACTTCGTCCACGTCCGTTGCGGCTACGTTTCGCTCAGCGGATTGACGTCGACTGAAATAGTCATGCTGTGGCTGCCGCCGCCGACAAAGACACCTTGTATGGGACACACATCCGCGTAGTCTCGGCCCCAAGCCAGCGTAATATGGTCTGAAGAAGGAATGACATTATTCGTTGGATCAAAGTCGACCCAGCCTTGCGGACCGCAAAACACCGACAGCCAAGCGTGTGATGCATCGGCGCCAATCAGACGTGGCTTGCCCGGCGGCGGCAGCGTTCGCAAATAGCCGCTGACATATCGGGCCGCCAGGCCCAAGCTTCGCAACATAGCGATTTGCAAATGAGCAAAGTCCTGGCACACTCCCGCTCGACGTAACATCACATCATGCACGGGCGTGTTCACGTTGGTCGCCTTGGGGTCATAGCGAAAGTCCGTGTGAATGCGACGAGTCAAATCTTGGCACGCTGCCACAATGGGTGCGCCTGCCGAGAATGAAGTCAACGCGTAGTCTGACAATAATTTGTCATAAGGGATATGGTGCGAAGGGAACACAAATTGGGCGGCTAACGTGTCGGCGGACGTGGGACGTTTCAGCGAATGGGCCACGGTTTCCCACGGGGTGGAATTCCAAGCGGAGCGGCCAGCGGCGCGGTCACGGACAATAGGCTCTGCGCTTCGTCACGGTCAGGCCGACATGCGATTCGTCGATGGCGAAATAGTCGATGCGATTTCCAAGTAGTCCGCTCGATTTCCTCGATGCGATGGCATGGGTGTCACCAGCAAGCAGAAATTCGTCACAGGTTTGCCCGAAGGTGGCTTAGGGTGCTAAGTGGACTGATTGTGGCATACCGGTACCAGTCGCTGTAAGAATACTTGGTGATGTGAGTGATGCGATATTTCATGCGTCTATTCGATATGCAATTCTATGTCATTCATTTGTCGCGACGGACCGATGTGAATCAAATAACGGTGGCTAATCGCGTTGGACAGCACGGGCAGCTTGGTGTCCAGGTCAATTAGAATTCGCTCTAACTGCTCTCTTGGTTTCCCAGGTGATATAACTCGCAAATCGCTTCCATATCGGCCATGCGTACCGTGTGCAACATGCTCATAGCCAGACGCGCATTCGCTGGAATAACCAACTTGGTATTCGTTTCTGGGCAGACTGATGACATGTTGTTCAATGGCCTCCAGCTGGAAAGCTAATGAACGCGCGGATTGGTGTCGTCGGTCAATGGCAAGTCCAAGACAGGAGCTAATTGCAGATCGGCATGATAACGTGCTCGATGGGTCATCAGACTGTCGCCGATTTCCAGAATGGCCTCCAGCAGTTCGCCTGGGATCTTTCCAATATCGACGAAACAGCTGTTCACCAACTGCACCGTTTGGACCGCTCGTTCCAAGCGGCGTCCCAAATCCAGAAAGCGGAAGACTTCTGTCCGAGTCATACTTTCCATGACCATACCGCTGAAGGCAGCCAAGTCGATCAACAGTTCGTTGATCATGGTCAGTAAATCGGCGAGATCACAGTGTTGATCAGGCGGGCGAAAGGCTTCGTCAATACGAACCATAATGCGCCAACTGTCAATGGAAATTCGGTCACGCACCTTCGAAGCAACTCGGAAAACTTCATCCAAGATCGAACGTAAACTTCCCGGATGCGAAGCGTCTTGCACCATACTGGGCAGACTGCGTTCGAAATTAGGCAATTGTTGTTTGATGCCTTCAACCGCAAAACCAGGCTCAATCTGACCGTTGTCCACCAACGCGCGAATCAGCAGCGGCATTTCTACCAAAGTGGACGAACCGGTTTCACTGGCCAGCCTTGTGACAACCGTGCGGAGCAAACGAGCGGACGCTTCGGCTCGCTCTACCAAGCGTCCCAGCCAAAACACATTGTCCGCTACTCGGCTAGGCAAATCCATGCCACCGCGGCGCAACTGCAACGCGTGCTTTTGCGGTGACAACAAGGTGACATGTTCTACCGGCTTGTCGGCCAAGATCCACGTGTCCTTGCTCCCTTCGCCGGAAGCCAGCGACAATTCCAACGATTCAGACGAACCGAATGTTCTGGCCAATCCGCCCGGCAGAACGTGATGCGCACCGTTCGCATAGACGGCGAATGCACGCAACGCGACAAATGCCGTCTGCACGTTTCCGTTGTCCCAACGAGGAATCGAAGAACGCGCAATTTTCTCCTGTCCCACATACTGTTTGGGGTTGGCTTTGATGCGTTCCGCCAATTGTTCCAGCGGCAATTCCTGTAGCTCTTTGACGACTTGACGTTCGCCACCTCGTTGCCGAAACGCAGGTTTGATGACCAATTTGCCAAGATTGGCCAAGACGTGTTCCAGCGACGGAGCTTCGCCACACCACCACGTGGCAACGCCGGGAATTTTCAAGTCTTCTTGAAAGAGTGCCTGGCACAGACGAGGCAAGAAGGCCATGACAATGGGTGATTCTGCCAGTCCGCTGCCAAAGGCATTGGCCACCGCGACGGTTCGACTGCGAACCGCCTGTAGCAATCCGGTGGCACCCAATTGTGATCCTCCGTTCAGCTCCAATGGATCACAATCTTCACTGTTGGGCCTGCGGAGCAGTACTTCCACTGGCAGCAGGCCGCCGAGTGTTTTCAGCATCACCTGGTTGCTGCGAACAGACAGATCTGCGCCTTCTGCCAGCGTGTAGCCCAGGTAGCGAGACAAGTACGCGTCTTCAAAATAGTTGCGATTTCCAGGGCCTTGGCTCAGCATGACAATGCGAGGATTTTCCTTTCGTTTGGGCGCCAAGGATCGCAGAGCTTCTCGCAGTGAAATGAAGAACGGTGCCAGTCTCTGGACGTGCGATTCGCGAAAGATATTGGGCAGCATCGCCGACAAGACGACTCGGTTCTCCAATGCAAATCCCAACCCGGAAGGCGCTTCCGTTCGGTCGCTCAGAACCCACCACGAACCATCGGTCGCTCGAGCCAAATCTGCGGCGTAACATTGAAGATAGTTTTGCGAAGTCGCTTTGTGGCGATGGTACGGTAAACGAAAGCCGGGATGCAAATGGACAAAATCAGGCGGCAGCACGCCATTGGTCAACAACGTTTGCGCGCCGTATAAGTCCGCCAACAAAGCCTCCAACAGAGCCGCTCGTTGCTGTAAACCGGTTGCAACGGTTTGCCATTCCGATTCCCGAATCAACAACGGCAATGGATCCAATTGCCAAGGACGGGCCGCTTCAGAAGGCGTACCAAAGGCACTGTAGGCGATGCCGTTTTCATGAACCAAACGTCCCGCAGTCGCCCAGCGATCGATCAATTCGTTGGTTCCGAGTTGATCTAGTTGGCGAATCAATTTGCTCCACGGTTCGCGCAACGCACCGCTTGGCAAACGAGCTTCATCGAAGGTGCCGGTCGGACTGGCGTAACTCGTCAACAACGAAGGTCGCACATTGGTAGCCGCCGGCGAAACCGACGACGATGAACTTTGTGACTGCGACTGCGACAACGGATCTTTCCTTCTGCGAAAACTCATGCGACACTTGCCAAAAACAAGACTTCGATTGTTGCCGCATCCGTGTTAATTATCGCTGTCCGTCGCGACGTTGGCTAGGATGGCTGGAAACGCAGGTCCAACGTCAAGGGAAAGTCCGGATTCACCTGTGCCGGTGCTGCCGAATAATGGCCGCCCGAATGACCAAGCGAGCTAAACCGCACGCCGCGTCGACTTTCCGCTTCGTAAGCATTCACCGGAAACGAACTAGGATTCAGACCACCCGGATGCTCGACATTGTAGCGACACCCGCCCAACGACCGCTTTTGCCATTGGTCATACAAATCGAACACCAGCGGCACGTCGACACCAATGGTTGGATGCAAACAATGCGGCGGCTGCCAAGCTCGATACCGAACCCCCGCCACATACTCTCCTTGCGTTCCAGTCGGATGTAGCGGCAGCGTGCGACCATTGCAGGTCACCGTATAACGGTCGTCCGTCATGCCGAATGTTTTGACTTGCAACCGTTGTAACGTAGAATCGACATAGCGTGACGTAAATCCGCCGCCCGGTTCTTCGCCCAGAACGTACCACGGCTCAATCGCTTGACGCAGTTCTACTTTGACACTTCGCTGTGTAAATTCACCAATCTTCGGAAAGCGAAATTCAAAGTGCGGCGCAAACCAATCGAGCTCCATAGCATAGCCGGCGTCGCGAGTTTCGCTGATGACATCCTCAAAGTCTTGCCAAACAAAATGGGGCAGCAGAAAGCGATCGTGCAACGACGTGCGCCAATTGGTAATTTCCACTTCATAGGGCGATTCCCAAAACCGAGCGACCAAGCAGCGAAGCAATAGTTGCTGAGTAAGGCTCATTCGCGCGTGCGGAGGCATTTCAAACGCGCGGAATTCAACCAAGCCCAATCGTCCCGAACTACTGTCCGGCGAAAAAAGCATATCAATGCAAAATTCGGCGCGATGCGTGTTGCCGGTCACATCCACCAACAAGTGGCGAAAAATGCGATCCACCAACCACGCAGGACAATTCATCTGCTGGCCAATCTGCTGGAAGGCAATCTTCAGTTCGTACGAAGAATCTTGTCGCCCTTCGTCCACTCGCGGAGCTTGGCTGGTAGGCCCGATAAAGCGTCCGGAAAACAAATACGAAAGCGATGGATGGTTGTGCCAATACGCTAGTAGGCTTTTCAGTAGATCTGGCCGACGCAAGAATGGACTATCACCGGGCGTCGGGCCGCCTAACACGACGTGGTTGCCGCCACCGGTACCGGTATGAGTGCCATCCAGATCAAACTTTTCCGTGCCCAACCGAGAAGCTCGCGCATCCTCATAAACACTGGTTGTGATGTCTACCAATTCACTCCAGTTGTGTGCTGGATGCACATTCACTTCAATCACGCCCGGATCCGGAGTAACACTGAAATGCTGCAACCGGTCATCCTGCGGCGGGTGGTACCCTTCTATCACCACCGGCATTTGCAAGGACGCGGCGGTCTGTTCAATTGCCGTAACCAGCTCTAAGTAGTGCTCCAGCAAATCCACCGGAGGCATGAAGATATGCAAGCGTCCGTGACGAGCTTCGACGCAAAGCGCGGTTCGTACAATATCGTTGGAAGTCGGCCGAGACGAGTCGTTGTCGGTCGTCTGTGCTTCGATCCCTCCTTCATCCAGGAAACGACCGTCGCCGCTTCCACTGGCCGGAGCGAATTGGTGAACCAAAGTCGATGCGTGCGAATGAGCCTTCGCGGCCTGCCCGTTGGCCAGATGCATGCGTAATTGCTGATAGGAAGGCAATTCGGCACAAGCGTCAAAGGGATCGCGAGGGTACAGTTCCGCCAAGTGCTGGGCTTCGCCGATGTAGATCAAAGATTGCAGCGGCAGACGATAGCCCATCGGCGAATCACCTGGTATCAAGAACAGTTCTTCGATCGAACCGCCCATAAACCGCTTTGCCAACCGGGCTGCGATCCCCACCAGCGATATTGAAGCGGCAAGACGCAACCGACGGATGACGTGATGCCTTGTTCAAAAACACGAGCCAGCGTTTTCGTTCCGTTTCGTCTTCTAAACGGTTGTCGCGCAGGCTCGATTGGCGGGCAAACGACGTTCTTTCCACATGTAATAGAACGCATCTTCATAGCCGTCAAGCGCATGCTGGCGTCCACGCTAAACGGTCCGCCAAGACGCGTGAACTGCCGAGCATCATCGGCGGTCATGCCGTAGTCCGTATCATCGTCGGCGTACCACTGCGGGTCTTGCCAAATCGGTTGACCATCTTTCGCCAGTAGCAGCGCAGCTGCCCAACGAGGAAGTGGTTCGCCAGGATACCATTTTTCCTTGTCCGTAATGCGGTAAGCCACCATCAGCAAATCGCTGCTGCAGTCGCTGAAAGAGCTGATTCGCTAGGTGGCGTTTGGTAGGCCCCAAAGCGGCAGTTTTCCATTCTTCGCCTTCCATGTCATCAATGGAAACAAACGTCGGTTCGCCACCCATGGTGAGGCGCACGTCTCCTTTTTCCAAGTGGACGTCAATGGCGTGACCGAGCGATTCGATACGATGCCACTGTTCTTCTGTATACGGCTTGGTGACTCGAGGCGTTTCATAAATTCGTTCCACCGACATCGCAAAATCGAATTGCGTTTCGCACAGCTCCAGCGTTCCGGAAATCGGTGCGGCCGATTGCGGTGACGGTGAATGCATGCCAACGGAATGTGTCCTTCGCCAGCAAGCAGGCCGGATGTAGGATCCAAGCCAATCCAACCTGCGCTCGGTAAATAAACCTCTGTCCACGCGTGCAGATCCGTGAAATCTTCTTCCGTTCCGCTGGGACCGTCCAGTGATTTTTGGTCTGGCTTCAGTTGAATCAGATAGCCGGAAACAAAACGGCTGGCAAATCCCAAGTGGCGCGGATGCAGCAATGAAAAGCGGAATCGCGGCACGAACCCTGCCGCAGCAGCAACGTTTCTTCAGGCGTTTGCACTCCGGGTTCCAAGCGAATCACATATTCAATGGCGTCTTGAACTTGCCGATTCAAGTCGACCAAAAAGTCAATGGTGCGTCGCGAGGTTCGATCACGACCGACGCCAGGAACTGCGAGAATCTGGGGCTAAGGGCATGGTTGCCAAATAGGGCGTAAATCGTCCAGTTCGTTTTTCTGTGGGCAGGAAAGTCCGTGGCTTGTGGTTCCAAGAAGAAATCAAACGGATTGATCACCGTCATGTCAGCAATCAGTCGACCTTGACTACCAAGTCTGTCACTCTTTCCGAGGAATAGAAGTGAGCCTGATAGTTGCCAAAGGTATCTTGTTGCCAGTTTAGAAAATGCTGTTCCGGTTGGATGTTTAACGAATAGGCCACAATGGGCGTGCGACAATGGGCGGCTGGGTAAAGTCGCACCACTTGCGCCCAACGAAATGGGGCGATCGTAGTGGTATTCGGTTTGATGATGCAACGCTACTCGAATGGTCATGCTTGGTTTCTTATTTGGGAAAAGAGCGATCATGAACGTCCGTGATGCCAAGACGTCTCGCCGATTCGCTGGTTATTGGGATTGTTGCTGCGAAGCGGTCCGTGCTTGCGGATTAGTAAAAAAGTCGTCGTGAACCGCGGCCCCAATTTCATTTAATTGAGTCTGCAGATGATCAATAAATTGATGCATCCCTTTGCTGATGATGTCATTGATGCTGGTATAGTCAAACTCAGATCGCAGACGACCTATCAGCTGCTCTGACCGAAGCTGAAAGGTACCTCGTTCTGTACCGGTGATTCGCAACAAGGAATCTTGGATGGCAATCAAGCAATGGTGGGCCGAACGAGGAAAATCGCGACTAAGTAGCAAGAACTCAGCCACCCGTGAAGGCATGATCCGGCCATGTTCCCGTCGGTACATTTCTAAGGCCGAAGCGGAACGCAGCAAGGCCGACCAACGCACGACATCCAAAGTGCTGCCGATATCTTGTGGTCGAGGCAACAGCAGAAAGTATTGAACATCCACAATCCGCGACGTCTTGTCCGCTCGTTCCAGCAAACGTCCCATTCGGGCAAAATGCCACGGTTCGCCGTGGGACATGGTGCTATAAATCAAACCGATAATCGTGCTGCTGGCCAACTTGATGCGATCACAGAATTCGCTCAATTCCGTCAGCGAATCCTTTTCTTTTTCGGCCGCAACAACCATCAGGTAGAATTTGTTCAGCTGTTCCCAAATGGCCACGGGAAAGACTTCGCGAACGGTTCGAGCGTTCTCTCGAGCTCGTGAAACACACGAAATGATCGAATTGTCATACTCTTGATCGAACGCAAGAAACTGAATCACATTGCTGCGATTCGCGACTCCGTACTTTTCGTCAAAGAAGCTCTGATCGCCGGTGGTGAAGACCAGGGGTGACCATTGATCTTGGAGCGAACTGCCATCGCCCATGGTCAGGCTAGAATTGACATCCAGAAAACGAGCTACATTTTCAGCGCGTTCAATATGTCGGCTGATGAAAACCGAATCCGCCACTCGACTAAGCATTGCCTGATCACTTTCTTCTTTGGCGGATTAAACCGTATTGGACACAGCCGAAAAATCCTCCTGCGGCACGAATCTCGTTCCTCAAAACGCAAGACCCACGTATCTTTGCTTCCGCCGCCCTGCGAAGAATTAACCACCATCGAACCTTCTCGCAAAGCAACTCGAGTTAACCCGCCGGGCATGACAAAAATGTCTTTTCCGCATAGCACAAACGGACGCAAATCAACATGCCGAGGACACAATTCTCCCTGCACCATGGTCGGGACGGTGGAAAGTTGCAGCATGGGCTGAGCGATATAGTTCCGAGGGTTATCGCGAATGGCCGCCGCACATTCGTCTCGTTCCGCTTGCGACGCCGTGGGACCCATCAAGATGCCGTAACCGCCCGATTCGTTGGTTGGTTTGACGACTAGTTCGTCTAAGTGTGACAACACGTAGTCACAGTCTTCCGGCTTGGAACAAACATACGTCGGAACGTTGGACAGGATAGCATCTTCGCTCATATAGTATCGAATAATTTCCGGCACATACGCATAGATCGCCTTGTCGTCCGCGATGCCGGAACCCGGAGCGTTGGCCAACGTGACGTTTCCTTTGCGGTAAACGTCCATGATGCCTGGCACGCCCAAAACGGAGTCTTCGCGAAATACCTGCGGGTCCAAAAAGTCGTCATCAATCCGGCGATAAATCACGTCTACTCGTTGCAAGCCATGCGTCGTGCATTTGTAGACGAAGTCGCCTTCCACAATCAGATCGGGACCTTGGACCAGTTCCACGCCCATTTGCTGAGCTAAGAAGGTGTGTTCGAAATAGGCGGAGTTGTATACGCCCGGTGTCAGCAGGACGGCGGTCGGATGTTCAGTCTTGGTCGAAGCACAGGACAACAGCGTATCTAACAACCGTTCTGGATAATCTTCAACCGGCAATACCGACATCCCTTCGAAGACTTGCGAAAATGTCCGCTTCATCAATTCGCGATTTTCTAACACGTAAGAAACGCCCGAAGGACAGCGGCAGTTGTCTTCCAAAACATAAACCGTGCCGTCCGAATGCCGAACCAAGTCCACACCGCTAATGTGACACCACACACCTTGCGGAGGATGAAATCCCTGAAGTTGTTGGCGGTATGTTTTGGCCGTCCGAATCAAGTCTTCCGGTACAACGCCGTCTTTGATGATCTTTTGTTCGTTGTAAATGTCATCAATAAAATAGTTTAACGCTCGAACTCGTTGCTCTAAGCCCTTGCGAATTCGGTTCCATTCCTTCGCTTCGACAATCCGAGGCACCAGATCGAACGGCCAGATTTTTTCCGTCCCCTGTTCATGACCGTAGACGGTGAAGGTGATTCCTAGATTGAAAAGACTCGCTTCGGCCGTTCGCTGGCGCCGCTGAATTTCTTCGTCCGAAATAGAACGCAAACGACTCACAAAGCGTCGACTGTGCGCTCGCGGCACCCCGTCCGCTTGCAGTAATTCGTCGTATCCGTCGTTTTGCTGATAGCCGTCACTAAACATGTTTTCACCGTACTGGGTTCAAGAACGGTCAACGTCATAGCAAACGGTGTGCCGTCGACTATCAAGTCAAAAAGCCGCAGACTGCGCGCTAGGAATCCATCGGACTGATTAAAACATGCGCGATACTTGCCAAGTCCGTGACCATTGAGATCGTACTGCCTTCAGTGACAGTGTATTGTCGCATCGGCATGTTCACCAGTCTTTAATGACAACATTATGGACGAATTGCACCGCCCAGCATGCGTGCCCCCGAGATGGCGGCGGTGTCTTTGACTCAGGCCCCGATTGTCTTGCCAATCCGTTCGAAAATGGACGAACCGATAAGCTGTCTCCAGCCCGTGATGTGTTTGGTTTCCGCGAATGGCGCGAGGTGCGCCGCTGTGACCGACTAGTTGTCTTCACCAGCGCGAGTGGCTAGGGCTTGCCAAACGGGCAGGTGGATGGCATCGCCATAAAACTTGACGCTGCCATCGGCTTTGGCGGCTAAGACTCCGTTGAGGTGATCACTGCGAGCAGAAGCCCAGGTTTCACCCGATTCGGGACCCATTGGCGGTGCTGATTCACAGTGCAATGGATTACGATTCGGAATTCGGCTTTCACAGCTGTTGATGCGGTCAGGCGATCGTGAATTCGGTCCGAACATATGCGAATAGGTACTCGCTCCCATCGAACCACACGTCCACACGCCTCGAATATCTTCCGAATATGCCGGATTGGATGCGTCGCCGTCCCAGGTCAACAGTTCGCTGATGATGATGGTTTGCGCCATGCCATCCGTGATGTCTTCTCGTTTGGTGCCTTGGCCTCGAGCAAACATGGCAACGCCTGGCGGAGTTCCGTTGGCCAAATCAAAGTCCTGATACCCTGGGATCATCTTGATGGTCATGACGCCCCGTTTTCTTTCGTCTTGCCAATCATGGGGAATCAGATCGTTGCCTTCGATGGATGTGATGTAGTGTTCGGAACCCAAACATGCCACATAGTTTCCTTTCGAAAGACTCTCTAACGCCGTCGTGGGTGATTCGTGCAATTTGGTCGGAATCGGCTGCTGGGGCATTTAAGATCGGCAGGAGTAAAGCGGCCGAGGTAACCGGTTTGGTTTTCACATTCGTCACACGCTTGCCAACGCACAGTCATGCAGCGTTCCAGATACGAAAGTTGGTCTGCATCCAAATGGCCAATGATCTGCATCGCCCAATTGGGGCCGGCGCACGGATTTCCTTGCGTGCACCGAGCGAATTGTACGCTTCTGCGGTACAGCTAGGCACGGCCACCGGAAAACTACCGTACGTACGTTCGTAGTTTTGGACCGCAAAGACAATCCGCTTCATGTTGCTCATGCATTGCGACCGACGCGCGGATTCTCGAGCGAAATTGATCGCGGGCACAACCAGCAAAATCAAAATGGCCACAATCGAAATCACCACCAGCAATTCTGTTAACGTAAATGCCGAACGGTCCGTTTTGGCCATGTGTACTACTCCGTCATACGCCTAGGCAATGATCTGGTGTAACGGATCAACGTGTTCTACGCCAACCAGCTTTTGATCCAAGCCGCCATGGAAATAGGATAGATTATTGGGATCCAGTCCCAACTGATTCAGAATGGTGGCGTGCAGTCGTTTGACATGCAAAGGTTCCACGGCCTGCGATCCCAGTTCATCCGTTTCGCCCAGCGAAACGCCGCCCTTGATGCCGCCGCCTGCCATCCACATGGTAAATCCATACGAATTGTGATCTCGTCCGGACCCTTCGGCATATTCCGCGGTTGGTTGACGTCCGAATTCGCCTCCCAAATCACCAGTGTTTCTTCCAATAAGCCTCGCTCTTTCAAATCGGTCAACAACCCGGCAATCGGTTTGTCGGTTCGACCTGCATGATAGTTGTGATTGTGTTCCAAATTGCCATGCGCGTCCCAGTTGTCGTCGTTATGTGCTCCGCCGGAATACAATTGGATAAACCGAACACCGCGTTCCACCAGTCGGCGAGCCAGCAAGCAGCGCCGACCAAATTCTTCCGTCTGCTTGTTGTCCACACCGTACAACGCTTTGGTCTGTTCTGATTCTTGGCTCAAGTCCACGGCTTCTGGTGCGTGTTGCTGCATGTTGTACGCCAATTCATAGCTGGCAATCCGAGCGGCTAAGTTGCTGTTGTCGATGCGTTCCAGTTGATGCCGAGTGTTATAGGAACGAAGTGAATCGAGCATCTTGCGTTGGACAGAATCGGTCATGTGCGCAGGGACCGCCAAGTCCAATATCGGTTCGCCCTTACTTCGAACCACGGTCCCTTGGTACGTGGCAGGCATGAAGCCAGACGACCAGTTCTTGGCGCCGCTGATCGGCCCGCCCGTTGGATCTAACATCACCACAAAGCCTGGTAGGTTTTCATTTACGCTGCCCAGCCCGTAGTTGGCCCACGATCCTAAACACGGACTGCCCGAAAGAATCTTACCGGAATTCATCATCAACATGGCCGAACCATGAATGGGCGAATCGGCCGTCATGGAGTGAATAAAGGCAATATCGTCCACTCGCTGAGCTAAATGGGGAAACAGGTCACTAACCCATTTGCCGCATTCACCGTACTGGTTGAACTTCCAACGAGGTTCCACGATACGACCTTTGTTCCGATGCCCGCCTCGACCAAACGTCTTCACTTCCACCGTCTTCCCGTCCATGCCGTACATGTTGGGCTTGTAATCAAAGGTGTCGATATGGCTGGGCCCGCCGTACATGAACAGAAAAATCACCGATTTGGCTTTGGCCGCAAAGTGCGGAGCCTTCGCTGCCAGCGGGTTTTGAAACGTCGTGGTTCCATCCGCCGCCACCGATTGCTGTGACAAGAAACCGTCATTCGACAACAAGCTGGACAAAGCAACACCGGTGAAGCCAGCGCCGGCATTCCAGAGGAATTCGCGACGAGTTCTACCGCAGAAGTTTTTGTGATTCGGTTGGCTCATAATCAATTCCTCTGTTTAGGTTGTGTTGGCTGATGGGTAGCCCGACACTTTTAAGTTTCGAATTCGCGGTTTTTCCCAGCCCGACACTTTTAAGTTTCGAATTCGCGGTTTTTCCCAGCCCGACACTTTTAAGTTTCGAATTCGCGGTTTTTCCCAGCCCGACACTTTTGAGTTTCAAATTCGCGGTTTTTCCTAGCCCGACACTTTTGAGTTTCAAATTCGCGGTTTTTCCTAGCCCGAAACGTAAGTGAGGGAAAAAACGGACACTCCGAAATCCCTCGCTGACGCTTCGGGCTAGGAAATTCCGCCGGAAAATGCAAAATCGCAACTTCAAAACGCGTCAGCAAGGGAATTCCGTATCGCTGACTCAATCCAAATAAATAAATTCGTTCAAATTCAACGCCATCAAGCAAAACGTTTTTAGGGCAGCGTCGGGTGTTACGCCGTCTTCGTCTTGCAGGCGTTTGATCAGTTGTACGCCTTCGTTCACTTCTTCGTCCGCAGGTGCTCGTTGCGAAACCAATCGCAACGCCATGGCCACTTGGCTTTTCAATTCCGGTCCCGCTTCCCGAATCAAACGGTCTGCCAAAACCGACGCCTGATCGTTGATAAACTTGCCGTTCAGCATCGTCAGCGCTTGAGTAGGCTGTGTGGTTTCAAAGCGAACCGGACATGTTTGATCGGTTTCTGCAAAATCAAAGTTAATGATTTCCGGCACTAACAAAGATCGTTTGACAAAGACGTAAATGCTGCGGCGAGCTTGCTGTTCGGGCGAAGACTTGCCCCAGCCTTGACCCGGCCGAGACTGTCCGGCCAGCACTTCCGGCGGTATGTCGGGATAGACGCTGGGTCCATGCATTTGCGTGTTCAAGCGTCCGTTCACCGCCAGGATCGAATCGCGAACCTCTTCTGCCGACAACCGCCGCATGTTTTGTCGCCAGAACCATTGATTCATGACATCTTTTTGTAAGGCCACTTCGTTGGCGCGAGAAGACATTTGATAGGTGCTGCTGTTCATGATCAAACGAATCATCGATTTGATGCGCCATTGGTGATCGTTCGCAAATTGCACTGCCAGCCAGTTCAGCAAATCCGGGTGCGAAGGTGGCACGCCAAGAATGCCAAAGTTGTTGGACGATTCCACAATGCCTCGGCCGAATAAATGTTGCCACAGCCGATTCACCATCACTCGCGAAGTCTGCATGTTTTCGGGCGAAGCAATCCACTTGGCCAACACCATGCGGCGACCGGTGGTTCGCGCATCGTCGGGCATGGTTGGCATTTCCGGCGCCGGATCACCAAACAGTTCAGGAAACCGAGGCTCGACCTTATCGCCGGGCGCCTGCGGGCTTCCTCGAGTCAGCACGAACGTTTCCGGCGGTGCGGAACCGTACTCCGTGACGCACAAGGCTTGCTCCACGGCCACTCGATCCTTCTTCAACCGTTCCGCTCGCTCCAACAGTCCTTTGTATTCCTGAACGGTTTCTTCGCCCAGCAATTCCGCACCGTTTTCTGCAATCAGTTTCCGCACGTCCATGTCGGGCTCGCTTTGATTCGCGTCGGAATTGCTGGCGGAAAGGGAACGAGTGAATCCTTCGCCCGACCATGTTACGCTGAGTCCCTTGCCAAACTGCTTCTGGAAGTATTCCAAGCGGACGGGGACCGATCCTGCTTCCAATTCCACGGTAGCCGTTTTGGGCGAACCGGTTCCGTGAATTCCGTCGTGTTCCAGAACCGTTTTGCCATTGATCAAAAGCCGAGTTCCATCGTCGGAATCGAGCGTAAAGTGATAGGTACCTTGGTTTGGAACGACCAGCGAACCTTCGAACACAAAGCCAAAAAAGTCAGGCCGAGTGGCCGGATCGAGATCGAATTTTCCGGATGGTAGTTCCCCTTCATCTTCGTGCTTGATTTCGTCAAACACCGGCAGCTTGTCCCAGGTATCTCGATAAAAGCGAAACCTCAAATCTCGAATGTCCTGTACGTTCGCTGCGTCGGCGCCTTCGTTCTGGGCGGCTGCGGCAAATTTTCCTTCCAGTCGAGCGATGGCGGTTTGCACGTCGTCAATTTTCTTCTGACGTTCGGCGACCGCGTTTTCATATTTTTCCTGGCTGTTCTCTTCTGGAAAAATGGGCCGCAAAATCCGATCGCCACCGTTGGCCATCGGCGTGATGTTGTGGAAGAACGAAACCATGCTGTAATAATCGGCCTGCGTGATCGGATCAATTTTATGGTCGTGGCAACGAGCACAATTGACGGTCAGGCCCAGAAAGACTTGGCCCGTGGTGGTCACAATGTCATCCAGCGTGTCGAACTTGGCCAGCAAAGGATCGGCAGGTTCGTCATCCCAGAGCCCCAGTCGATAGAAACCGGTGGCGATAATCGCATCGGCCGACGGATTGGGAAGTTCGTCTCCAGCCAATTGTTCGATAATGAATTGATCGTATGGTTTGTCTTGATTGAAGCTACGAATCACATAGTCGCGATACCGCCACGCTTCTGGTTTGTTACCATCGCGTTCAAAGCTGTTAGTTTCCGCAAATCGAACTAGGTCCAACCAGTGCCGGCCCCAACGTTCGCCAAAGTGTTCTGAATCTAATAAGCGATCTACCAAACGAGCAAACTTATTGGGATCGTTGTCCGCGGCGTACTGCGCAACTTCGTCAGGAGTGGGAGGCAAGCCTGTCAGGTCATAATACGCTCGCCGAATCAGCTCCGTGTCGACTGCCCGAGGATTGGGTGACAGGCCTTTCTTTTCAAGACCGGCTAAGATGAATTGGTCAATCGGATTCTTTGCCCAAGCATTGTTTTCCGTGGCTGGCGGTTCGTGGGCGACAGGTGGTTCGAACGCCCAGTGTTTGCTCCAATTCGCGCCATCATCAATCCATTTGCGAATCAGCTGGACTTGTGCTTCCGAAAGTGGCTTTCCTTCCGGCGGCATCCGTTCCGATTCGTCTTCAGCGGTAATGCGGCGAACCAATTCGCTGGCGTCGGCATCACCGGGAACGATCCCCAGTTCGCCCGAATCCAATTCGCCAAACGCCGAATCCTTTTCCGTCAGACGCAATCCACCTTCCGCGTCATCGGGACCGTGACAGGCAACACAATTCTTGGCAAAGATCGGCTGGATGTCACGAGCGAAATCGACTTCTTGGCTCGACACGCACGGACCATTCGCGATTATCAACGTGACGATTAGGCATGGCGCGACCAATCTGCTGCAAAGGATCGTTTTCAAAACGCGAGCTTTATTCATCAGTAAAACCACGAAACCATTTCCTTGGCGGATTTGAAAGGCAAGATCGCCGAACGAGGCGACCGTGGGTTGGCGGGAACGCGAATTGATCGGGCCAAACCGAACGATTCACGACTGCCATATTCTACCAGCCCATCCAGAAATTCCCAACCTTGTTGACCGAACGCGATTTGTCGCACGCCGGACTACCATTGCGGAATGGTTCGCGACAAAGCGGGGTAAAACACCGGAAATTTGGCCAAACTGGCGTCGGTCAAGATATTAATTTCGCGAGTTCGAACTAGATTGTGCTAAATAGCGCATCACGCTCAACACCACGTCTTCTCGCCAAGGTTTGGCAACCACCTGGACTCCCACTGGCAGATGAGAACTGGTTCGAGCGGCACGTTCCGTCTTTTTGACAACGACGTCCCACCGACCGCGTTTGGCAATTTGCGGTTCCGCTTGCGGACCGTCATGCTGTTCCGTGGCTGGCGAACGAACCATCGCCACACTGCCCGCCGGGAAGCCGATCAAGTTAAACACAAACGAATAGATGGCCGCCAATACCAAATCGACCGAATCACCATGCGGAAACGCCGGGACCGCATGCACCGGACAGATCAACGCGTCCAACTTCATTCGCTGCCAAAGCTGCCGCACTTCGCTTGCACATTCTTCGCGTTGAAAATTGAGCCGCCAAAATTCCGAGGCGTTGATCGCACCCGTCGCTTGCAGCAAGAACGCTAAATTCGGCTGGCCCATCATCCGTAGCGCCGCGCTAATACCGGGCCGCACGAAAGATGGAATGCGACCGATTCGCAACAAATGTCGAATCCGCTGGTCGGCCGGGTCGCGTCCCAACAATTGCCGCAAATCACGACCTCCATCGGCGCTCATCAAACCCAAATACGTTTGCACCATAGTGCGAACTTTTGGCATGGCGAATTCGACTATTTCCGCGCCCACTTGTTGTAATGCGTTGGCAGCGTTTTCGACGGCCAGCTGGACAGGCGAACTAACCGGGAACAGATCGTCTTGACGCCAAATGCCGATTCGTAACCGACTGACATCGATATTGCGAGAATCTGGAAACGGCGCGGGAATCTGGTCGGGCGCGGATGCGGTGGCCAATACTTCGCACATGGTCTGCAGATCATCTACGCAGCGAGCCAGCGGTCCGGGCTGAAATTCCATGCCCGTCATGCCTCGTAAATTGGCCACGCTGTCAGTACGAGTAAACCGGCGGTTGGTCGGTTTCAAACCGTGGATGCCACAAAAATGCGCCGGCACTCGGATACTTCCGCCCAGATCACTTCCCAGCCCCAGCAGTGAACCGAAAGCGGCAATCAACGCCGCTTCGCCACCGGTGCTGCCGCCACATGTTCTTTGCAGATCCCACGGATTGTTGGTGCGACCGTACAACGGGTTGTCGGTTTCGTGAAAGAACATCAACTGCGAAACGTTGGTCTTAGCCAAGACAATGGCGCCGGCATTTCGCAATGCAGTGACCAGCGGCCCATCCGTGGCGGCCCGTTCGGTTGCTCGCGACACCAAGCCCATGGTGGCTGGCGTTCCGTGGACGGCAAACGCTTCTTTGATGGTGACCGGCACGCCCAGCAGAGGCAAGTGTTGTGATTCGATTTGTCCGCTGCGAACTTGATTGTCCAACTGCTGCGCTTGTTGCCTGGCGGATTCGAAACAGTCGACCGTGATGGCGTTGATCGCCGGCTGGACTTCTCGAATTCGCCGCATGTACACATCGACGATTTCAGCGGCCGACAGCGACCCTTGAACGATTTGCTGTCGAATCTGATCCGCCGACAGTGTCAGAATGCTGCGGTCGGCGTGGTTCGAAATATCCGTCAAGGATGGACTGGCCATACGAATTACTTCGAACGGAGTTGCTGGTTCGTTTGTATTCCTGGGACAAGGCCTTAGTTATCGGCCGCTCGTTCCCAAGTCAGGCCCATTTCTCCCTGAACTTCATTGGTCCACCAATATTGGAAGCGACGTTGTAAATCCTGAATCCCAATGATGGTCACTTCTGGCGGCAGGCCAAATTCCAAGAACGTCTGCCGTAGCTTGTCGGGATCGGTTTCTTCTTGAGTCACTTGAACCAGATAAACAACTGTTTCTGGATTATTCACGGCCGTGCCGATTTGCTGATCGGACAACGCAAACACGGACGCCATGAAATCGTTGCCGGCGTACTCCACGCCCGGAACTTGGCTGATTTGTGGTTGCATACCGTAAGCCATGCCGCCACTATTCATCCAGCTGAACAATCCAGAGTCGACAACGGTCTTGTTGGGCGTATCCGCAAAGTATTCGGACAGCGTTTTCCCTGAGGCCTTGACCTTATTTCCTGCCTCTTCTGCTGCCTTTTGGGCCAGCTCCAACGCCTTTTGCTGTTTGGCGACCTTTACGACTTCTTCTCGGCACTGTTCCAGTGTGGGCACATAGCCGTCTGCACTGTCCGTTTTCCAGTACAAGAATTCTGTGTCGGCATCCATTCCTTTGATTTCACCGGCGTGATAGTTTCGCAGGCCGGGTTCAAAGATGGCTTGAGCAAAAAAGACGCCGTCGGTGGTAAACGCTCGAGCAATCTCGTATTTGGCCGTCTTGGTTGTTCGGTCTACGTCCATCAGCTCTTGGGCGTCTACCAGGGGAACATTCCCGGCGGTCAGCGCATCACTGGCTGCCGCGATGGTGGCGAGTGATGGAGGTGTTGGTTGGTCTTTTTCGTCTTTGTCGGGCGAATTAGCCCACATCAAGTATTCGCCGAAATATTCCTTCATCTTGCCACTGGCTTCACGGCGAATTCGATCGACTTCGGTTCGAGCCAACGGTGAGGCGATGTCTCGGCGAATATCCTCTTCTACTTCGGACAGAGGTTTATAGCGAGGTGCCGAAACCACGGGTCCAGGCGCGTCGGGAAGATCGTCCAAGATGTTGGTGTCGTCTTCAGCCGAGTCTTGGTCTGGCGTTGCGGACGCTTCGGCATCTTGGTTGTCACTGGCGGCTGAGTCCGATTCGGTAGAATCCGTTTCGTTCGAAGTGTCCGCGTCATCGGTTTGAGTGTCTGAAGCGGCGTCTGCCGTCGAATCATCGGTTGTTTCGGTTGAATCGGCTTGATCTTGATCCGCGAGCTCGCTGGCGTCTGTTTCTGGTTGGACCGACTCCGTTGTTTCCTCTACTTGGTCTTCCAGCGTATCGCCGGCGTCATCGGCTGCGGCACTGTCGTCTTCCTGGAACGACGCGGGAAGCGTCGAAAAATCTTGAATCAAAGACGAATCCGATTCGCCCGGCGCGTCTGAAGCTTCTTCGGTATTTTCAGACGGCTGTGATTCCAATTCAGAATTCAAATCCGTTGTTTCGGATTCTTCCACGGTGGACGAAGCGTTGTCTTCAATTGAATCGTCAGCGGAATCATCGGTGTTGCCTTCCAGTGAATTAATCAAGTCATCTGAAGGCAGGGAAATTTCCAGGAATTGTTCTTTGTGGGTGTCGTAATAATCCTGCACCTGTTGTGGAGTGATGGCGGCCATTTGGCGTTCCAGTTCCGGTTGCAGATCGACTTTGATGTATTCGACAGCGACTTTGGGTCGGCGGCGAAAACCGGGTTCGGCAAAGCCATTACGTTGGAATTGATCTTTGCCTTTTTCGTACAATTCGCGAATTTCGCTGCTCGATGGTTCGCTCACCTGGGAAACATATTCGCTGGCCGCGAACGGCACCGCCGCAATCGCCACTCGACGATTGAGTCGTTGGTAATAGTCCCATGCCTGCCCAGGTGTGGACGGCCAGATGCCGTTGACGAAGGTTCCACGTTGAATAACGGCCGTCAATTCCCAGCGCAAGGCATTTAGGAACTGTGTTTGTGAATAGCGACCGCTGGTTGCTTGTTTCAGAATGCCAGAAAACTGATCTCGAGTCACCACGCCGCTGCAGAACGTGTCCAGGTAATGCAGTGCATAGTCGTCTGTGACAAAGAAGCCTTGCTTTTCTGCTTCGTTAACCAAGACTTCCGTTTCCACCAATGAAACATCCGCGACACTTGTGGGAATGTCGTCAATCGATTGACTGAATTGACGAGGCGTGGCGCCACGATCCACGGCCACTTGATGCAGGCCCAGCAGAAATTGGATCACCGCCGTACGATCCATTCGTTTGCGCTGGAGATCGGATTCACGAATGGTTTCGCCTTTCATGCGAACCACGACATCGTTCGTGACTTCGGGCGCTTGCTGACCTGAATTCCCGACGATGCCACCAACCGTGAACACAATCATCAGGGCGACGCCGAACACGGCGAGCAACACTTTTTGGTATTTACGAAAAAACGAAAGAGGATTCGACATGTCTATTTCACCTGGTTTAGACCACTGGATTGTGGCATTGCGGTTCGTCACATCTGCCGCCGGATGGCTCGCGCCATCTTGACAAGCGTTGCCGACACGCATTATTGATTTCGTTGGGCCAATTCAGCGTGGGCCGATTGTAGGGACCATTGAGGTAAATTCAATCCCAAAACGGAGCTCCAAGACTGCGGATCCACTGGATTCGTGCCTTTGGGCCTTTCCCTACTGCCGAGCTGGATTATAGAGTTCCAGAGAAAAGGATTGAATGGATCGAAACAATTTTTGCGTCCAACGAACCGAACTCTTCGACTTTTCCAGGCACGTTGTTAATTCAACACGCATATTAGTGACGACGCCCAAGTTAATTACCCGCTTTTACCAGAACACGCAGTTAGATTTTTACCCTTGAACGAGTCGTCTCATATGGCAAAGAAATCCGAAGGTACCGGCAAGTCTTTGGTGATTGTGGAATCGCCAGCCAAAGCACGAACGATCTCGAAATTCCTTGGCAAGAACTATACCGTCGAAGCCAGTGTGGGGCATGTTCGAGACCTGCCCAGCGGCAGTAAACAGGTTCCCGAAGAATTCAAGAAAGAGAATTGGTCCTATTTGGGGGTTAATGTCGAGGATAAATTTACACCAATTTATATTATACCGGACGACAAAAAGCAGCAGGTTACCAAGCTTCGCAAGGCGTTGAAGGAATCGGATTCCTTGTATCTGGCGACGGACGAAGACCGCGAAGGGGAGGCGATTAGCTGGCATTTGTCTGAAATTCTCAAGCCCAAAGTTCCGGTCAAGCGTTTGGTTTTCCACGAAATCACCAAACCAGCCATCGAAGCGGCGCTCGCGTCACCTCGTGATATTGACGAAGGCTTGGTCCGCGCCCAGGAAACGCGACGCATTCTGGATCGTCTGTACGGTTACGACGTTTCGCAATTGCTGTGGAAGAAGGTGGGTCGAGGGCTTTCGGCGGGTCGAGTGCAAAGTGTGGCGGTGCGATTGATTGTGCAGCGCGAACGGGAACGCATGGCCTTTGTGAGTTCGGACTATTGGGATTTGATCGGCACGTTTGCCAAACAACAAGGCGCGCAGTTCGAAACGACATTGGTGTCCGTGGATGGTCGCCGGATTCCTCGAGCCAAAGATTTTGATTCGGCAACCGGAAAACTGCTGAACGAAAACTTGTTGCTGCTGGATGAGACAGCGGCCAAAGAGTTGGCAGACAAACTCACCAGCGCCGAGTTTTCGGTCACCAATTTGGAAGTCAAACCGTTCACGGAAAAACCCAAAGCTCCGTTTACCACCAGTACGCTTCAACAAGAAGCCAACCGCAAATTGGGTTTCACCGCCAAGCGAACCATGGCGGCGGCGCAAAGTTTGTATGAAAACGGTTTCATCACCTACATGCGAACCGATTCCACCACGTTGGCCGATGTCGCACTGAAGGCCGCGCGAAATTTGGTTCAATCGGAATACGGCCCGGATTACCTGTACGAATCGCCTCGAGTCTACGCTTCCAAGGTCAAGAACGCTCAGGAAGCTCACGAAGCGATTCGTCCCGCCGGAACGGAATTTCCCACGCCGATGGCGCTGAAGGATAAACTTCGCGAAGACCAGTTCAAACTTTATGATTTGATCTGGAAACGAACCATCGCCAGCCAAATGGCCGACGCCAAAAAACGTCGGATCACCATTTCGATCGAAGGCGCCGGCGCGCTGTTCCAAGTCAGCGGTACGACGATTGATTTTGAAGGTTTTCTACGAGCGTACGTGGAAGGTTCTGACGATCCAGAAGCGGAATTGGCCGACAAGGAAACACTGCTTCCACCTGTGGAAAAGGGTGAAAAAGTCATTCCCAAAAAGATGGAAGCTAAGGGCCATTCTACCAAACCGCCGGCTCGTTTCAGCGAAGCGGCGCTCACGCAAGAATTAGAAAAACGAGGGATCGGTCGGCCCAGTACCTATGCGTCGATTATCGAAACCATTCAGGATCGTCGCTACGTTTTCAAAAAGGGAAACGCCCTGGTTCCCAACTGGATTGCGTTTAGCGTGATTCGATTATTGGAAGAGCATTTTCCCAACTTGGTGGATTATGAATTCACCGCGCAGATGGAAGACTATTTGGATTCCATCAGTCGCCAAGAAGCGGAACACTTGAAGTATCTGAACGACTTCTATTTTGGTAACGGCAAGCCTGGTTTAAAGCCCAGTCTGAAGTCCAAGGAAGAAGAGATTGATCCGCGAGTGATGAGTCGCTTTCCCGTGGGTAATCCGCCGGCCGATTTGGAAGGCTTTAATGCGGACGAACCGATTGTGTTACGAGTGGGCAAGTGGGGACCGTTTTTAGAGCACGGCGAAAGGAAAGCGAGTCTGCCGGATGGAATGGCTCCGGACGAATTGACTCTGGAGAAGGCGATTGAACTGTTGACGCAAGCGGCGGTGGAAGACGAACCATTGGGTGTCGATCCAGAAACGGGTAAGCCCGTTTACATCAAGGTCGGCCGCTTCGGACCGTACGTCCAGCTAGGACATCCGGACGACGAAGAGAAGCCCAAGAATGCGTCACTGCTAAAAGGCATGGTGGCCAACGAAATTGACTTGGAAACGGCACTCAAGCTCCTTTCGATTCCTCGTGATTTAGGTGTCTACCCAGAGAATAACGAGCCGATTGTGGCATACAACGGCCGTTTCGGTCCGTACATTAAATGTGACAAGGAAACACGATCGCTGGGTGCTATTTCTCCACTGGACGTCACTCTGGAACAAGCGATCGAACTGCTGAAACAGCCGAAGACTCGAGGCCGAGGTGCGGCGAAGGAACCGCTGAAGGTTTTTGAACAAAAGTCTCCTGTGACAGAAGAAGAAGTCAAACTGTTGGACGGTCGTTATGGCCCGTACGTTACCGACGGCAGCACCAATGCGTCGTTGCCCAAAGACGCGAAGCCGGAAGAATTGACCTTTGAACAAGCTTTAAGTCTATTGGCGGAACGTGCCGCCAAAGCTCCGGCCAAGAAGAAAAAGAAAAAGGCAGCCAAAAAGAAAACGGCCAAGAAGACGACAGCGAAGAAGAAAACGGCCAAGAAGAAAAAACGGCCCAGAAAAAGACAACAACGAAGAAAAGCAGCTAGGCGTGCGACTCTGACGATTCCGCATTGGCAGGTCGTCTGTCCAATTGCCGAAGAAGATGACCGCCCGGGAAAACTGTTGTCCTATCAGTGGCCGGCCAGGCCGATGGTTCTGGCCACTCGCCGCACGGTCCACCAAGGATTGCAGGCAGCGGCCCAACCCATCCGCAAGTAACCTTTCACCGGATGGCTGCCGTAGATATCCGCCACGGCAACTCGATAATGATGCAACGAATAGGACAGCATGGCATCCTTTAGGCGAATATACGCCGGGCGTTTTTTTTGTTGTTCCAGGAATTCGTCGTAAGTAATTGCGGGTGCCTGTGCTTCGCGGCGATCGGCCAGTGCGCAAGCGAACGCAATATGAGAACGCATGCGCCGCATCGCTTGACCGTTCAGGCTGCCACCGTGAACTCGGTAGTGATGTAGCACTTCGTCAATGTTAGCTAATTCGGCCACTTCGCCCATGCGTAACATCATGTCCCAATCATCGATCAAGCGAAACGACCAGTAGCCGCCGATTTGCTTCAAGAGTTCGGTTCGCATCATGATGGCCGAATGGGCCAAGCCATGATATCCCTTTCGCATCGAAGGATAGATCTCTTGATGGGTCAACGGCAGATGCAAACTCTTGCCGACTTTATTGAGGCCCATCGGCGCCATTTGGGTTCCCACCAGCCCGACCTGCGGATGCGCATCCAAAAACGCCACTTGCTTTTCAAATCGTTGCGGCAGCGAAATGTCATCCGCGTCCATGCGCGCCAACAGTTCGCCGTGGCAGTGCTGAAGGCCGTGGTTGGCCGCCGCCGCCGTACCGCCATTTTCTTGCGTAATCACTCGGATTCGCGGATCATCTAGTGACGCTAAGTAGTCAGCCGTCGCGTCGGTAGAGCCATCATTCACAATAACAAAATCAAAGTCTTGGAACGTCTGGCCCAACACCGATTCCACGGCCGGCGGCAAGAACGGCATTCCGTTGTAGACCGTCATTAGAACACTGACTTTGGGCATGATGCTACCTGAGTGTGAGATGCAATCGACGAGACGATTATGGTGTGTGAATCTTCGAGATGCGTTTGGTGCGAATGCGAACTAGTTTTGCTTGGCCAGCTTTTGTCGACCTTCGCGAAAATTGATCTTCGAAAAGAAACTGTTCTGCTTGAACGGAGACAACAGGCTGATGGCGCGACGCACATACCCTTCGGTAAACCAAATCCAACAACGATGTCCCAACGCGGTTTCTCGATCTCCCTTCAGCTTCGCCAGCAGATACGGCGGCACAAACTTAACGGCTGCTCGTGCCACGCGAGCTGCCGTCATGACGGGCAACAGGAAGAAACCCCAATCCTTGTATTCTCGATACGCCACATGGTTTCCTTGCCGCAACGACGTCCACATCATGTATTGATCTTCCATGCGATAGGGCGGAATCATGTGATGAATGATGGCTTTCGGGGCGAACCACGTGACCACTCCGCCTTCTCGCATCCGGCGATACAGGTCGGCATCTTCGCCGCCGTCCACCAGTTCTGTGTCGAAGATTCCGATGCGTTCAAACACCGATTTGCGGATCATCAAGTTATTGGTGCCGGGCACCAAGACGCGAGTGAATTCGCAGGGTTCGGTCAGCCCGTACATTTCGCCTAACAGTCGACGGCAAGTCTTATCCAATTTGCGATCGGTTGGTTCAAGCATCAACAGCTTGACGTCTCCGCCAACAGCATCGCATTGCTTTTCTTGGGCCATGGCCAAGAGTTCCACCAGCCAGTTTTCATCGGCCAATTGATCGTCGTCAAAGAATGCTACCCATTCGCCTTGGGCTTCTTTGATGCCCAGATTTCTGGCGCTCGCTACACCCTTTTGCGTTTCAACATAAAGTCGTAACGGATAGCCGACTTCGCTTTGAGTGTCTTTGACCATTTGCGAAGTGTGATCGGTGGAATCATTATCGACCACAATCACTTCATACGTGATGCCTCCGGTTCGGTTGAGCTTATCTAGGCTCAGCAATCCGTCCTTCAACATGTCCGCTCGATTGAAAGTGCCGATAACAATGGTGACGTCTAGATGTGTCTGATTCACGAGTGATCTTTCGTAGGTCAAATCAAGGATTGGTGTGAACAGCAATTTCTATTCTACGGATTTGACGCCGGTGCACGAGTGAGCCGAACAAACCAAAACCACATGAACGAAGTCACACAGACGTTTGCAACAAGAATGCCAATCGCGACGCCCATGGCACCCAATTTCCAAATTAGAAATGTCCCCAGGCAAACCGAGAAAACCAAGCGAATAAACGCGGCGGAAAACAGCATTTTCCCATGGCTTATTGCTTGAAAGCCGCATTCTAACGGCATCATCATGTGCTCAGAAAACGTGGCCAATCCAAACATGACAACCAGTTGTCCCAAGCCGGCGTATTCTTCCTTGCACAAGAAAACCACAACGGCGTCGCCAAAAATCGCCAAGAAGATGCAAAAAAGCGACAACAACGCACCCATGCCGACAAACGTCTTAAACACCGATCCAAAGAGTGCTCGCGCACCTTGCTTCGCAAAAATCGTTGCCGAAGTTGGTCCGTAGAAATTGGATAGACCTAATAGAAGAGGGTTAGCCAAATAGACCACCGTTTGGACCGCCGTTAGATTGGCCAATTCGGAATAGCTATGAAATTTCGCCAGTAGCGATCGATACAGGAAGTTTGCCAACATCACCGCTAACGCGCCAACAAAGATCCACTTGGAAAACTGCCAATTGTGTTTGGCGTCTTCCTTGACTTGTGATCGTTCCATCCGAATTTCGGACCGACGCAGGTACAACCAAAACAGCGTAATGGAAGAAGAAATACCGAACGCCCAATACGCGTTCGATCCGGTCAGTTGCCCTTCCCAGGCTACAAGCCACAAGATTCCTACCTGCAGAATTGAAACCAGCGTATCCAGCACCAAGACTTCTTCATTACGCAGCCAAGCCAAGCACAGCCGCCGAGCGTGTTCGCGAATCATCACCAACACAATGGCTGGGCACAACACCAACAGTAGTCGGCCCAGCAGTGGATCAGAATTCGGCATGAGGGCCTGGGCGAAACTTGCCACAAGCAACGCCAGACCGGTTACCAAGGCGATCAGCAACATATGGACCGTAACGCTGCCAGTAAACTTGGTCAGCCGGTCGTGCGATTCCAAACGAGGAGCGAAGGTGGTGTAGGGGGTCCAAACCAATGATTTAGGTATGGCCGAAAGGAGAACGACCATACTAAAGCCGAGCCCGTAAATGCCAAATTCTTCTTTTGTGCACGATTTGGCCACAATCAGCGAAGAAGCAAAATTGGCCACACTCACCACGCCCTGATCGACCAACGCCGCAAATCCTTTGGAAAAAAGTATGCGCAGCAGCAAGTGAGGACGTGCGACAGACGTTGCTGATTCCGAAGTTCCTGAAGCCAACGGCACTGGGGCGTTCCTACCGATTTACAGTGTCAAACTCTTGCCGCTTCTACAGAAATCGCGATATCAAGTTTGGCATATCTTGTTGCGTCTTGTTCATGACAGAACCAACCAAATTGACGCCGACGTTGTCCATCTGCTTGCGAAGCTGCGAGACCAAATGGGTTTGCACTTTTCCGGGTTCTATCACCAAGACAGTTCCGTCCATGAACGACGCGAAATACATCGCTTTGGGGTTATCATCCAGCATAGGCAGGTCAAAAATAATAGCCTTGTAATCTGGAGTCAGTTCGTCAATCAGCGTGTTGATGCCCAACGGCACCACATCTGCACCTCGCTGCGAAGCATCATAGCCAAAAGGAAGCACCGACAATCCGGCAATCTGCGATGGTGCAATGTGTTCGCGTACACTTGTTCCATTGTTTAGCGAATCCAAGATCCCTGGTGCACGCGTCTTCTTGCAGAAGATGCGGCCTAACCGAGGCGAAAGGAAGTTCAGATCTACCAGCAAAACGGGGCCCAGCCCCTGTTCCGCCAATCGCACCGCCAAATTACATGCAATGGTGGTTACGCCGGCTCCCGGAGCACACGAGGTTACTCCGAGCGTCTTGATGGCGTTGTCTTGTGACTTGAAAATCCCCCATACCAAGGAATCAATGACGTGACTGCCGGGACGCCCCTGATTGTTTCGCTTGCTGGAGTTCTTCGATTTTTCGGCTGCCGATTTTATCATGGTGTCGTCTTTTGCTCGTCTATAGGAATTGGTCGAGTTGTAGCGTCAGATTTCGAAACAGATCTTAGCGAATAGGTTGGTGCCATACTTTTCCGTAGATGCGAGACCGAGGAATCGTGCCGATGACCTTGGTACCTAACAATTGCGAAATATCTTCTTCGGAACGAACGGAATGATCTAACAAGTTTGCTAACAATCCCACAAACAATGGGATTCCCAATACCATCATGGATCCGCCCGCAATGAGCAGAAGCTTGGAAGGACTAACCGGCTTATGCCAAGATCGTGCCTGTTGAATGACGTTGATATTGGATACCAAGTCCTTTTGCAGTTGTTCCTGAATACGAGATTCTTCAAATTTGTTGTCATAGGTGAGAAAATCTTCTTTAGTGATTTGAACGTCACGCTCCAGCCCCGTGATTTCTCGTTCCGCTTGGTTTGCTTCGCGGATTTTGGCCAACAAATCGGCTTGTTGCTGCTTCAGCTTGTCCAGTCTGGCTTCTTGTCCTTGAGCGTTCGTTTCCATTTGTTCGAAACTCATCGCCAGTTGTTCATAGATGGGATTCGAATCACTGGTGGTTTCTGTTCGCCGAGCTGATTCTTGTGCAAGTTGTCGTTCCGCTTGTTGCACCGCCTCACGAGCTCGCTGCAAACGAGGATCCGATTCCTGTAACTTGGTTTCCAGTTCCACCAGTTGTAGCTGAGCGGTATACAGCTGCTGTTGAAGAAGATCTAAGCCCGCGTTGGCGACGTCCACCTCTTCTGTCATCTTGCGTTCCGGAATCACTGACAGTTTCTGCTTAATGGCGTCGGCCGATCCTCGGTACATGGCCAATTCACGTTCGGCCAAGAAGACGTCGTTTTCCACGGTCAGTAATTCTGTTTCCAATTTGCTGCGATGGCCGCCGATGGACGCAAAGCCCAGTTCGGACTTGCGAGCTTCCAGTTGTTGTTCTAACGCCGTCAGTTTTTCATGCGAAGCGTCACGTTGAACCTCAAAAAAGTCTTTCGAACCATCATTGCGAAACGCCTTCACATGTTCTCGCTGGTATGCCTTGACCAGTTCGCTGACAATCGCTCGAGCCAATTCGGGCGAATCAGCAACCTGCTTGATATAGATCACGGACGAGTCTCGTTCCACCTCCACGTCCAAGGTTTCTTCCAATTCGCGAATCGCCTTTTCTCGCTCCGGAACCGGGTCAATATTGGATAGCGTGGACAAGACCGGAGCCACAACCGACGCCACCCAATCCTTTACGGCGGATTCGCGAACCGGTCCATTGTCATTCTCCAAAGGCACATCACCTAACACGACGCCGGGTGTAAGCGAATCGACAATCGCGCCCATCACTGACCGACTTAACAAGGTGTCCAGCGCCGACTTGATCTCTGAATCTCGGTTCAACTGCGCCAGTCCAATCGTCGGACCCGTCGTGGCCGTAGGGTCGATACCGATACTTTCACGTCCAATTTGCAAAAACAACTTGGCGTCGGCGTAATATTTTCGAGGCCAAAACAGAATGGCCAAAACCGTAACAGCAATCACCAGCAACTGCAGGAAAACGATCTTTCCTTTGTGCCGAAACATGGACGCCATAATGTCTGCAGGGCGGAGCGAATGGTTCATCAGAGGTATTCATCACGAAGCTAAGGGATTCAAAAGAAAGCAAGCTCGGAATCCATTCGCCATGTGCCAACCAACACGAAGCTGACACCTGTTCCAGCGCATTTGGTGAACATGCGGACAACCAAACGCAAACAGAAGTTAAGCTATCAGCATAAAATCACGTGTCAGCCGTGACAAGCGACCGTCTGCTTCCAACAAGCCACACCTGCCTGAAATCGGCAGATTCTGTCGATTATTAGGACTAGACGGCGGCGCCCGCCCGATGGCACCTCACTTGGGCAACGCTCCGGTATCGCGGTACCAGGCCACCAGATCGTTCAGTCGAAGCTGTAACCGCTTTGTACAAGAAAATCCTAGTTCGGACCGAATTCGCTGGCTGGAGCAAGCCCACGGACCGTTTTGGGCTTCTCTAGCCTTGTCCCAGTTGAAAATATGAGGCCTACGTCGAATTCGCCCCCACGCTTCATTGACCGATGCGGTGGTGTTAATTAGCCAACGAGATGCTTGGACGGTTCGAACCGTTCGCTTCTCTAATGCTTTGGCCAGCATGTCTCCCAGCTCCGCGAAACTAGGCGTCTGTTCGGCTGCCACAAAATAGACACCTCGGCTATCGGCGCCGCTGGCAAACTCACAATTCAACGTTTGCCCTTGTTCCGCCACCAATTTCAATGCCACGGCAACATCCTCGGCCGCGATTAACGAAATCGGTTGGCTATGTGTCAGCGGAGCCAGATGGACGCCGAATTGACTAATCGGCTTCACCATCTCGAGGAACTCGGTGTCATGCGGTCCAAAAACAATGGGAGGTCGCACAATAGATATGGGCATGTGCTGGGCGAACCGAGCTGCTTCCAGTTCTGCGCGGCGTTTGCTGGCGCCGTAGCGTGAAACTGGCGAAACCGGATCTTCTTCTCTTCGAAGACGACCGGTCAGCGCTGGCCCCGCAGCCGCCAGCGACGACACGACAATCAGCTTGGGCGGCGTCGATTGCGGCACACACCTTTGCCAATGTTGCTGTGCCTTGCGAATTGGTACGAAACAAATCGGAGGCACGAAACGCCTTGGTCAGTCCGGCCAGATGGTAGACCACATCTATTGGTCCCACGGCAGTTCGCAAACTCGATTCATCATTCAGGTCACCATGAACGAATCGAACTTGCCAAGATGTGAGGCGGTCCACGCGAGACGATGCTCGCACAAGACATGTGACATCCTCGCCCGCCCGCGCCAAATGCGCAACGACATGTGCTCCCAAGAAGCCAGAAGCTCCCGTAACCAGAACGCGACTCATTACGACGACCAAAACTTAGAACCATCTTTGAATGGCATTTGCCGCCAAGAATCAAACCGGGTAACGCCGGAAGCCGCAGGGCATTAGATTCGCTACACCAAGTGTGTTAGCCGAGCTGTGAGAGAAGAGGCCTGATTCACCAACACAAAACATCATAACATGGACGTTTTCGTCCGCCAATCGCCAAGCCTCCGTTATCACGTCAAATCACCGTAGCTGCAATTGCATGTTCGTCTTTGCTTACGGGGAGCTCTTCAAGCGGTAGACATAGGCCAACAATTCGGCAATGGCCTGATACATTTCCACGGGGATTTCGTCTCCTACTTCCACCATCCGATACAGGGCTCGTGCCAATGGCTTGCGTTCCAACACTGGAACATCGTGCTGTTCGGCAATTTCAATGATTCGCAACGCCAAAAAGTCGGCACCTTTGGCAACCACTTTGGGAGCACCGCCCGCTTCTTGATCATACTTCAAGGCCACAGCAAAATGCGTAGGATTTCGCACAACCGCGTCCGCGCCGGGCACGTTTTTCATCATTCGCCGGTTTGCGGTTTCACGCTGAATCTTCTTCAATCTTGCCTTCAGATGTGGATCGCCTTCCGATTCCTTGTGTTCGCGTTTGACTTCTTCCAACGTCATTCTCAAATCCATTTCGTGCTGCCAACGCTGGAACAGATAGTCGCCAATCCCTAGCGTGGTCAACGCTAATCCGGATGACCCAATGATCTTGATCACAATGTTCCATGTCGTAGCAACCGTTTCATTCACGGACGTAAATCCAATAGCATAGATTTGTCCAAAGTCATTGCGCATCACAAAGAACACAACACATGTGATTACAATCACCTTTAGAATAGCCATGATGCCACGAACTGTGGTGCGAATAGAAAACAGCCGCTGAAATCCATTGGTAGGAAGCAAACGATCCCATTTGATTTCCAGTGTTTCCGAAGAAAACTGAATTCCGTTCTGCAAGACGTACACCAGAATGTTTGCCAGAAACAAGCTGACGACCACAGCCGCCGTAGCGTAAAACAAGCGGATGCCAAACAGTTGTCCCGCAACGATCACTTCGTTTGAACCCCACTGGATGCGATCCAGTCCCACCAGTTCGGCTCGCATCACTTGAAACAACACACCTCCCAACATTTCGCCCATCGACCAAAAGACCGCCGCCAACACTAGCAACACCAGACCCGTCGCCAGGTCCGAACTGGTAGCCAGTTGACCCCGGCGCCGCGCTTCATCGCGACGACGCTGCGTAGGTGCTTCCGTCTTTGATTGTTGCGAATCCATGCGGTGATACCGATCCTAATGATTATCTTTCGAACATCTACCACTCGATCTCGTGGTGCCATGCCTCTGATGTGCTTGGCATCTCACTAGCGAAAGAATCGCATCCAATCAATAGCCGACTCCTGGATCAACCATTGTAGATGCACAGCCATGGCGGGTAAAAACACGAGCAACGCTCCCAACCCCACCGTCAAACGCAACGTAAATCCCAGCGAAAAAATATTGATCTGGGGCGACGCCTTCATCAGTACGCCCAGCATGACAATCGTCAAGAACAAACAGATGCCTACCGGCGCGGCTAACAACACACCGTCGCGGTGTACCTGTGACGATTCAACCACCAAGGCATCAAGCGGAGCGTCGCTCCAGAATTTTCCAATCGGAAGGGCAAAAAAGGACTGGTACACAACGGTGAGAATGCCATGATGAACATTCGCACCTAACAATAGCAGAATGGCAAACGACTGAAAGATTTCACCCACGATGTTCGTCATCACATTGGTGCCTGGGTCAATCAGAGATGCTTGGTTGAGTCCCATTTCGTTACCAATGTACGAACCAGCGATTCGAGCTGGTTCGAGAAACAGACCAAACGCAAAACCAATGGCGCCGCCTACGATTACTTCGCGAAGAACGCAAACGGCAAATTGCAGCCAGGCGGCAGGGCCATCCGCCGCCGAAGCATGAAACAGCATGTGATTCGGTACGATTGGAAACCAGCACAGCGTGAGCGAAACTGACAGGCCGACTTTCACCAGATTTGGCAATCGTCTTCCGCCAAATAGCGGAAAAAACACAATGAAGGCGCCTATCCGAGTCAGCATGAGGACAAAGCCCAGAATCAGCGGTTCCAGCATGTATTGCGTCATCGACCGGCCTCGGCGGCATAGTAAAAAGCGTGTTGTGTCATCGACCGGCCTCGGCGGCATAGTAAAAAACGTGTTGTGTCATCGACCGGCGTCGGTGGCATAGTAAAAAGCGTGTTGTGTCATCGACCGGCGTCGGTGGCATAGTAAAAAGCGGGTTGCGTCATCGACCGGCCTCGGCGGCATAGTAAAACATGTTCTGGGCAAAGTTCATCAGCACATGCAAGGACCACGGTAATGTGAAGGCAAGCACTAGCCCCACTGCAAAAATGCGTGGCGCAAAACTCAGAGTTTGCTCTTGGATGCTGGTGACCGTCTGAAAGATGCTAATCGCCAAACCGACCAACAGACTGACCGCGATCGTGGGAGCTGTCAGCAGCAGTGACGTGTAAAACAGTTCACGACCAATCTGGACGACCGTATCCATCTCCATAACACTTCTCCTGGTCACATTGCTGTGATGTTCATGACTGGCGGCTATCCAAAGCTGGAACTCAACGCCTGGGCTACTAGTCGCCAGCCGTCGACTAACACAAACAATAACACTTTGAATGGTAGCGACAGCATCATGGGCGGCATCATCATCATGCCTAACGACATTAAGATGGTAGATACCACTAGGTCAATCAGCATGAACGGGATGTAGATGCAAAATCCCATGATAAAGGCGGTTTTGAGTTCGCTCATCATGAACGCCGGCACTAACACTCGTAGCTTGGTGTCTTCCGGCGTACGGCGGTTCTTCTCGAGACAATTCGACGAACAGCCGCAATGTCGTCTTTGCGAGTTTGATACAGCATGAATGATTTCAGTTCCGAAGTCGCCAGCGCAATCGCTTCCACTCCGGCAATTTTGCCATCCACGTACGGCGTAATCGCTTTTTCGGCCACCGCATCAATCGTTGGGCCCATGATAAACATGGTCAAAAACAGCGACATGCCCAAGACCACCGGCGTAGGCGGAATTTCCTGAGTGGTTAACGCTCGCCGGACAAAAGAAAAGACAATGACAATTCGAGTGAACGCGGTTAGGGAAACCAATGCCGTGGTCAGAAACGCAAAGCCGCCCATGAACAAGGCAACTTGGATGGGAGTGGCTAGTTCGCCCAGGTTTTCCGACTGTGTTACTCGAGCGGCAAGGTCTAGGTAAGCGTTGGTCTGCGGGTCCACGATGGCGCCTCCATGTAGTTGGACGAATTCGTTTCGAAAAGGCTGCGTCGCGAGGAACCGTTGTCTAGCGAATGCGAGTCATGGCTGTCGGCAGGTGCAAGCGGTGTGTTCGAATCAAGTTGATCCATCACATCCACAAAATCGCTGGACAAGACTTCCATATGCTGCAGGCCGTGCGCATCCATTCCTAATAACACTTTGTGCTGCCCAACTCGTACCAGTCGCAATTGGACTTTGCCATTCACCTGCAATGATTCCACAACCGCCAATTCGGACACCGCTTGTTTGTTGGGCACGTTGGACTTGAGCCAACGTTTGGCCAACAACAGCGTTCCGCCGCACAGGATCATCACTCCGAAGGTGGCGAACACAAGCTGGCTGACCACTTGCGCAAAATCGATTTTTTCAGGCGAATGGGCCGGCGTGATTTGACTGGGAGTGTCTTGTTCGTACCACGGCTTGCTGGCGACGGCTGTGGGAGCGGGCAAGTCGTCTTGTTCGGCCGGTTCCAGGCGTCGCACCTGCGTTGATTTGGACACGCGATTCGTGGCACCTACGGTTCGGGGCGAAGGCGAATCTTGAACATCACCTTCGTTCGAATCTCCGGGGGTTGCGGAAGTAGAAGGATGCCCATTCGCCGAGACTGATTCCGGCGTGCTGGCTTGGATTTGTCTAAACGCTGCCAGAATGGCGTCCGAACCGGTTGGTTCCGTTTCGTTCGCGCAAGCTGAGTTTGTGCAACAAGCCAATCTGACCAGCAGCAGAAAACCAACCGTCCGTCGAGTGTAGGGCCAATCCATAGCCGCATTCCTTTCTGCCCAATGAAATCCTAGAACGATCGATTCTTCGGAATACGACCTGGCAGACCTTGAAGACTTTGCGGATTACAAAGAGTTTGCAGTGGAAATTCTGCTGTCATAGCGACGGCCAGCCGCAATGTAAAGCGACGGCGGATTCACAGTGCCGAGACATCATTGTCGGCTTGCCGAACACAGGCTGACATCGGGATTGCTTGGGGGCAGCGAATGTGAAAACGAAAAAAGCGAACAACCTGGATTGCTCGCTTTTTCGTCCGAAGGAATCCGAGAAGAACCCAGATAAGATTCGGAGGGTTGTTTTTCGTAGCCGGTTTAGGCTTACAGCAGCGAAAGGACCAACTGGCTGGTCTGGTTGGCGTTCGACAGAATCGAAGTACCTGCCTGAACCAAAACCTGCTGTTTGGTGAAGTTGGCGATTTCCGAAGCAAAGTCGGTATCTCGAATCACCGATTCCGCAGCCACTGAGTTTTCCAAGGTGGTTTGCAAGTTGCTGGCCGTCGATTCCAACGTATTCTGCTGGAACGCACCCAATGCACCTCGCAAGTTGGTGATTTCGTCGATGGCCGCATCAATGACGGCGATGGAGTCTTGAGCTTCTGTGTCGGTCAGAACACTGATTTCCGCTAGGCTAGTAAACTTATTTCCTTCGACTCCAACACCAAGTGAGTCCGGATTCGCCTTATCTACGCCAATCGATGCGGTTTGGTATGCATTTGGACCGATTTGGAACGTGAGACGATCGTCGGCAAGTGCAATGATGGCTTGGCTGTCGGCTCCAGCACCCACGGTTAGTGCTGGATCCGTCCCATCTTCCGCGAACCGAATAGTTAGTCCTTTTGCAACCCCGCTGTCCGCCGTGACTACGTTGCCATCGCCCGTATAATTCACTGTTGGCGCACCGACGGCTGAACCAGTAAACGATGCTACAACGTCGACACCTTGACCGGTAATCGTTGCAATTCCGATACCCGAACTATCCGCAGCAGCTACGACATTGGAGACAACAGATATCTCGTTAGCGCTGCCAAATCCACGAGAATAGAGACGGGTTTCACCGCCGGCGCCGCCCTTATCTGCGGTCACGCCCGTCTCACTAGTGTATTCGTTGATACGTTTGACAACGGCGTCCTGATCCATGCCTTGGTTCAATTCGATAGCAACGCCGTTGACATTAACAATTTCATCGGCGGCAAGTGTTGTTGTTTGCAACGTGCCCGCTTCCGCAACGGCTCGTTGCCCTTGCGTAACGACTTCCACACTATAGTTGTCAACCGTTACGGAGGAATTGGCTCGCACGAAGTCGACATTGGTATTCGTAGACGTCGCATTGTAGCCCGCCGAGCCGTCCAACAGCTTTTTATTGGCGAATTGTGTGTTGTTGGCAATACGATTAATGGTATCCAAGGCGTTATCAATTTCCGCTTGGTTAGCAGCCAACGCGTCTGCGTCATTCACACCAGAGTTCGCTGCGTCCAACGCCAAGCCGCGAGCTCGATTGAGCAGTGTGCTGATTTCGTTCAAGGCACCTTCCGCCGTTTGAACCACGGTAACGCCCTTGTTGGCGTTTTCGATGGCTTGTTCGATACCTACGATTTGAGCTCGTTGCTTTTCCGAAATCACCAACGCGGCAGGACCGTCGGCACCTCGGTTCACTTTCAAACCAGACGACAATCGTTCCAGCGATTTGCCCAACGATTTGGACGAACGAGCCAGATTGTTCTGTGCTGTAATGGACGACACGTTGTTGGCAATGACAAGGCTCATTGTAACCCTTTCAAAAAGACTCTTGACTCCTGAGCCGCGAACTACCTAGCCATCCGTAACAAATTGCTCCCTACCAGTAACCTCAAAAGACGCGGATCAAACTAACTTGAAAAAGACGGAACCGTTTAGCGGACCATCACAACCTGCAAACTTTATCGAAGCAATCAAACGTAGCTTGCGGTATCGGCGCAGAAAATCACAAAAAGCCTGACCATCCAATGTCTACTTCTTTCCAATGTGCGGCTTGTATGACAAGCGTTTGTCAGTTACTACGAACCTGTAACTGGAAAGCACCGAGCAGCTTCGTAGAAACCGCAGTGCCGCAGCAAGAATATTTCGTGATACGAAACTGTCACCGTAAAATTTGCTGGGCGAAGAATAAGCGCCGATTCGAAAGAATTGACATTCTCCGGACCAGCTACGCCAGCAGCAACTGCGCAGCCTGATCAAGCACAAACTGGATGTGCTTCGAAATGCGACGGAAATCGAACCTAGCGGGTGACCGAGTCGCGAAATTGGAAAGCCCAGTAGAACGCCGACGATCGTTGGCGTCCTATCAAGAGAAAACGCCAACAAGCGAAAGGAAAGCCGCGTTATCGAGGTGTCGCGTCCAATGCCTAGTCAATCGAGTGCCGGGCAGATAAGGTAACATCTCTGTGAGAAAATGACGAATATGCGAGTTCATTTTGCGAGACCTCTCCTTGAGCCGAACCGAGAATCCTGAAGTTGTGATAGCCCCCGACGAATATTACCAGCGGCGTCTGGAGTCGTTGCAGCAAAGCTTCGACGAATGTAACCGCACCGGTGATTGGTTGTCCAAGAGCCGCGGCATTGCGTTTTTTACGTCGCTGGGATTGCTGCTGATGGCCGTGAACGCCGAAGATCAGGCAACGGCTTGGTACTGGGCATCGGGCGTTTTGTTTTTGGGATTTGTGGCGTTGGTGACTTGGCATGAAGCGGTGATTCGCCGACAGGCTTTGATTGAATTTCGCATGAAAATCAATCGCCAACAGCAGCATCGACGCCAGCGTAATTGGGATGAAATTCGCACGCCCGATGTCATTGTTCCACCTGAACACGTCGCATTAGCCGCTGATCTGAATCTGTTTGGCAACGGGTCTCTGTTTCAACTTTTGTGCACAGCCCACACGACGTTTGGCGTACGGTTTCTGCAGCAGTGGATGCTGAATCCGGCCGAACCCAGCGAGATCGTTTGTCGCCAACAAACTGCTGTGGCGCTGGCTAACCAGAACGAATTTCGTGAACAGCTACAACTTCAATCCATGATTCTGGCGCACAGCCCCGCCGGGCCGGATCGAATTGTCCAATGGGCAGAAGGGCCAATGTGGCTGGCCCGCCGAAGTTGGTTGAAATGGTTGGTTCGCGGCTTGACTGCACTGTCCATGACGCTGCCAATCCTCTGGTTGGCCGGTTGGTTGCCTTCGCCCTGGGGAATTTACCTGTTGGGCGGCGTGATTGTGGTGAACGTGTTAGTGAATGTGTTGTTTACCGGTCGAGTGCACGAGATTTTTGATTCGGTAGATTCGAAAGCGCATGATCTGAAAGCGTACCAGCATCTGTTTGAGTTGGTCGATTCGCTTCCAACCGAAACGGATAAATTGCGGCAGCTTCGCGAAAAGATGGGCGACGCTGGAGCCAGTCGGCAGACGCTCGGCCAGTTGTCACGAATCATGGCGTTTGCCAATCTCAGACGTTCGCCAATGTTCGGTGTGTTGCATATCCTGATTCAGCTGGTCTGGCTGCTGGATTTTCATGTGCTGGATTGGCTGGAATCGTGGCAAGCCAAGCACGGCCAGAAACCTCGACGGTGGTTTGAGGCCGTGGGTGAGTTGGAAGCCATTTGCTGTTTGGCTTATTTGCATTTCGATAATCCAGAATGGGCCTTCCCTGCAGTACGTCAGGAACAAGAAACCGTGGACGCGTTGCAATTGGGCCATCCACTTCTGGCAGCCAAAGACGGCGTCGCCAACGACGTGAACGTTGGTCCGGCTGGTCGATTCCTGTTGGTGACCGGTTCCAACATGTCTGGCAAGAGCACGCTGTTACGTTCCTTGGGTGCGAACGTGGTGTTGGCACAGATGGGAGCTCCCGTGTGCGCGAAGCAGTTCGTGATACCTCGGCTGTTGGTGGCCACCAGCATGCGAATCCAGGATTCGCTGAATGACGGTGTGTCGTTCTTTATGGCGGAACTGAAACGCTTGAAAGAGATTGTCGACATGGCACAGCGCCAAGCCGATTCGCCCATGACGCTGATGTTTCTGCTGGACGAAATCTTGCAGGGAACCAATTCCGTTGAACGCCAGATTGCCGTGGTGAAAGTGATTGGCCATTTGGTGAAGTGCCGCGCCCTGGGAGCGGTTTCTACGCATGACTTAGATCTGGCCGGGCATGCGGAAATCAAAGACCATTGCCAAACGGTCCATTTTCGCGAAACCATTTCGGCGCAAGACGGCCGCGAAGTCATGACGTTTGACTATAAAATGCGACAAGGCGTGGCCACCACAACCAACGCCTTGAAACTGTTGAAACTTGTCGGGCTGTCGGAATCATCGCCCGAATCGTCTTGAAATTGGTCTCCCGCCCAACGTTCGTGTTCACTCGCTCGCGTTTTTTGAAGTTGCGCTTTTTCATAGCCCGAAACGTAAGTGAGGGGAAACGGAGTGATTCTCTGGTCCCTCGCTGACGCTTCGGGCTAGGAAATTACGCCGAAAAAACGCGAGTACGCAACTTCAAAACTCTCGCTTCGGGCGAGGATATTCCGCCGAAAAACGAGAATGCGGAACGTTCAAGCCAACGCGTGGCCACGAACCTGAGCAGCTTGAAACACTGACACATCGCTGGTCACGACGATTTGAACCAAACGTGCCGAAGTGCCGAATCCTAGCGGCGACGTTCTTTCAAACGAACTGCCTTGCCCACACGGTCTCGCAAGAAATACAATTTCGCTCGACGAACAACGCTGGAACGTTTGACTTCAACCTTGTCCACTCGAGGCGAATGGATTGGAAACTTTCGTTCTACACCTTCGCCTGCCACGATCCGACGCACGGTAAAGGTTTCTTCAATTCCAGAACCAGCTCGCGCAATCACCGTACCGGTGAAGACTTGGATACGTTCTTTGTCGCCTTCCAGAATCTTGGTGTGCACGTCCACCGTGTCGCCGATTTCAAACTGAGGCGGTTCGGCCTTCATGCTGCTTTCGGCTACTTGCTTTAGAATTTGTTGCTTGTTCATGACAGCACCTATGTTATCTAACTGAATCGAATTCGATTTGAGTTACTTGCGTTTTCGGTTAGGTCACGCGTCTGACTTTTCATCTAGTAAATCAGACCGTCGTTGTTCGGTTCGTCGGATGCTTTCTGACTTTCGCCAAGCGGCAATGCGACCATGATCACCGCTCAGCAAAATGTCCGGCACCACGTGGCCTCGGTATTCAGGAGGCCGAGTGTACTGGGCGTATTCCAGTAGCCGGTTTCCCGACGAAAAGGAATCGTCCTGGTTACTTTGTTCATGGCCCAGTACGCCGGGCACCATGCGTACCAACGTATCTACAACCACCATTGCTGCAACTTCTCCGCCATTGAGGATAAAGTCGCCGATCGACAATTCATACGGCTGCAGGATATCGACAACTCGTTGGTCAAAGCCTTCGTATCGTCCGCACAGCACAATGAATCGATTTTCCGAGCTACTCAGCTGTTCCACAACGCGTTGATCTAATCGATTCCCTTGCGGAGTCGTTAAGACTACCAAGCCAGGTTTTTCGGCCAACGCCTGAACCGCCTCGACACACTCGACAACTACGTCTACTTTGATGACCATTCCTGGGCCACCACCGTACGGTCGGTCGTCCACCGTATTATGTTTGTTTTTGGCCCACAGTCGCAAATCGTGAACGTGGACTTCCACCAAACCGTTTTCAATTGCCTTGTTCAGCAAGCTTTGGCCCAAGTAGCCCGAAAACATTTCGGGAAACAACGTCACAATGTCAAAACGCATTGTGTGGGGCATCACCGCTGAACCTTTATCCAAACGAACGTCCGAATTCGCGAAGCAAACATTACTCCGCCAACCGTTCGGGCTATGATTCGCTGGATTCGCCTGCCGAACCACCTTCACCTTCGGCCGAAGCAGCTTCATCGGCAGGCGCTTCCGCAACCGGTTCTTCCTTCTTGGGCAGTTCGATCTTGGTAGGCGGAGGCGCTTCGGGGCGAATATTTAACCGATCCAAAGCCGCCTTTTGTGCATCCAAATGAGTGCCGTTGGTGCCATACTTCTTGATCAGCACCTTCATCTTGTCTGATGGCTGAGCACCGACGCCTAGCCAATAATCAATCCGTTCGCTCTTCAAGATCGCGCGTGCGTCGGTTTCCTTCACCATCGGGTCATAGAATCCCAATTCTTCGATCACACGACCATCTCGAGGCGAACGAGTGTCCATGGCGCAAACGCGATAAAATGGACGGTGGGTTCTACCCATTCGCTTCAGTCGAATCTTTACTGCCACAATACGTTCTCCGAAAACTCTCTATTTAGCTCAGATAATCTAGAAATATCAAAATGTTTTGGAAAGGTCGGTAGCCCCAGAAAATGCCCAAATCGCACACTTTCTGGCGAAAACAACCTATTCTTTGCTATTTTCCTCGTTTGCGACGCCGCAGTTCTCGATCCCGCTCTTTCTTCAATTTTGCTCGCTCTTTGGGAGTCAATCGCTTGCCGGTCCCCTTCTTTTGCTTGGCCAAGGCCCCACCGCCGTCCAACATGCCGCCTCGTTGCAGTTCTTGGACCATCTTCATTCGGTTGCCTATGCCTTGCCCGGCCATGTTTTTCATAATGGAGGCCATGGCGTCGAACTGCTTTATCAGCTCGTTGACTTCGTTGTGCTGAACTCCGGCCCCCTTAGCAATACGCTGACGACGGCTCTGGTCAATCACCTTGGGATTGCGACGCTCTTCTGGCGTCATGGAGTCAATGATACCGAACAGACGCTTTATGTCCTTTTCTGCGTCTACTTGGTCCATCATCCCCTTCAGTTCGCCCATGCCGGGCATCAAGCCCACCATTTTCTGCATGAGGCCCGGTTTGGCAATTTGTGCTAGCTGCTTGCGGAAATCCTCCAGCGTGAACTGGCCCTTCTGAAGCCGTTCTTCGGCCAGCCGCATTTCATCCTGGTCAAATTCGGTCTGGGCGGTGCGAACAATCTCCATGACGTCGCCCATGCCCAAAATTCGTCCGGCCATGCCTTCGGGCCGAAACGGTTCGAGCGACTCCAGCTGTTCGCCCGTACCAATGAATTTGATGGGGACGCCGGTAACTTGCTTGACAGAAAGGACCGCACCGCCTCGAGCGTCACCGTCCAGCTTGGTCAGAATCACGCCGTCCAGCTCTAACGCTTCATTAAACGCTTTGGCGCTGTTGACGGCATCCTGCCCCGTCATGCCGTCCACTACCAAGAATGCTTGATCCGGACTGACTTTCTGGTCAATCCGCTTCAATTGATCCATTAGCTCTTGGTCAATGGCCAACCGACCAGCCGTGTCCAGGATCAAGACGTCTACGCCCGCCGATTTGGCTTCTTTGACCGCGTTTTGGCAGACTTTGACCGGGTCTGCTTCTCCCTGTTGCGAATAGACCGGGACCGAAAGCTGGTCACCAATCACATGCAATTGCTCAATCGCCGCCGGACGCTGCAAGTCCGCTGCGGCTAGCATCGCCTTTTTGTTTTCTTTTTGAATTAAACGAGCCAGTTTGCCGCAAGTGGTTGTTTTACCCGAACCCTGCAAACCGCACATCATGATAATGGTCGGTTGTTTGGTTACGGCAATTGACGAATCGACTGGTCCCATGACGCGAACCAGTTCGTCGTGCACAATCCCTACTAATTGCTGGCCGGGATCGAGCGAATCGAGCACTTTTTGGCCCAGTGCTTGTTCGGTGACGTTGGTCATGAACGATTTGACCACGTCATAGCTGACGTCGGCTTCCAGCAGCGATTGTTCGACCAGACCCAGGCCTTCGCGCATATTTGCTTCGGTCAACTTCCCTTTACCGCGAAGCGATTTCAACGCCGATTTCAGCCCGTCCTGAAGTGATTCAAACATCCGTCGTGAAAACTCGTTAAAAGATCTTGGCCACCGACAACAGCCGGCGGCAGGCCACCCCCACTGAACGAGGGCATTCATTTGCGAATCCCACAGTCTACAGGACAACTGCCAGCTTTGTAAATGCTGCGATTTTTGCAGCTCGGTAGACACGAAACGGTGGCCGAGCTACAAAATTGTTCAACAGACTACGCGGCTGATGGCGAGGCATAACGGTCGATTCGGAATTGTGCTTGAATCAATCGTCATTTGTTCCGTTTCCGGAAGGCTACCATGCGTCTAATCTATCTGTATTCGATCTTGGTCTTTGTCATATTGCCAAGTTCCATTGGCGTGATGGCCCAGGAAGCGGTGGCGGAAAGGCTGCTGCTGGTCACGTTGGACGGACTCCGTTGGCAAGAGCTGTTTACCGGCGCGGACGCTCGGCTGATGACCAAAGACGGTGGAAACGTCAACGACGAGGATGCGTTGCGGAATCGCTTCTTTCGCGATTCGCCAGAAGAACGCCGAATAGCACTCATGCCGTTTTTTTGGAATTCGATGGCTGCCCAAGGTCAAGTCTTTGGCGATCCCGACCACGATAGTTCCGTGACCGTTACCAATGGGCACTTTTTTTCGTACCCCGGTTACAACGAAATCCTGTCCGGCATCGGTGATCCAGCCATCGATTCCAATGACAAGAATCCCAATCCCAATGTCTCCGTGCTGGAATTTTTGCACAACAAGTCGAATTTTGCCGGCCAAGTTTTTGCCTTCGGATCGTGGGATGTGTTTCCGTTTATTCTGAACGAAGGTCGTAGCGGAATTCCGGTTAATGCCGGATGGGAACCGTTGAACGAAGGTCATGATTCCGATTCGCTGGAACGACTGGACGCCATCGCCAAAGAATTGCCGGCTGTCTGGCCTTCGGTTCGCTACGACATTTTCACGCTGGAAGGCGCACTCCACTGTCTGCGCACCCAGAAGCCGAAAATCTTGTACGTGGCACTCGGTGAAACCGACGATTGGGCACATGAAGGTCGATACGATCTGTATCTAGACAGCGCGAACCGAAACGACCGCTACATCCAAAGACTCTGGCAAGCCGCCCAAGCGATGCCCGAATTCGCCAACAAGACGGCATTGATCTTGACGACGGATCATGGTCGAGGTGACGGGCGAGAAGGCTGGAAGAGCCACGGCGTGGACTATCCTGGTTCGGACAAAATGTGGATTGCTGTCATGGGCCCCGGCATAAAGTCGCTTGGCGTGCGAAACTCTGTGCATGTCACTCAAGCACAAGTGGCCGCGACGGTTGCCAAACTATTGGGCCATGATTTTTCCGTCACCAACCAAAACGTCGCACCGCCATTGCCGTTGGCACCCGTCGTTGTGGAGGACAACCAATGATTACCCCAAGACTTCTCTACTGCTTGCGGAGCAATCACCATGCAGGTTCCGTCCAAAGAATCATCGTCGTGACCATCCTCTGCTGTGTAGCTGGCACCGATTGGAGCACACGTAGTTTTGCAGGCGAACCAAAGATCATTCCAGTAACGGAAGCATCAGCTCAGATCGGCAAGGGCGAAGTCCAAATACGGATGGTGGTCCAACAAGCGAAAGACCGAATGGAAAAACGCGGCGTTGTCTATCTGGATTCGCACAAGGATTTCAACAGCCTCGACAATCTGGGCGTGGCCCTTTCCAGTACCGTGGCGAACGAACTGAAAGAAGTTTTGGCTGTCTCCGATCTGGCCGCCTTTCTCAAGGGGAAGACAATCGTGGTGACGGGGCCCATCATGAAACTGGAAACTAGAATCTATCTGCCCGTCCTTTCCATGAAGCAGATTGAAATCGAATCTCGCGAGACAAGCATCCCGGAATCAGACTAAGGTGTATCGCATGCCGACCCGTGTCGTCAACGAAACCGTGCATCATCTTTTCGAGCACGTCAGGCATGGATTCCGGCTGCTGCTGCAATTGCTGCGATCCGTTCGACTACTCTCGCTCCTCACGAGCCTTGTTCGTAGTCCCGCTTTGTTCGTAGTCCCGCCTTTAGGCGAAACAGCACGGAACGACGATTCCGCCTAAAGGCGGGACTACGAACGACCTTGAATGCAAAACGAAATATCGCAACCGTGAATAAACGCAATACGCAAGCGAAACGAACAGTGAGTCACGCGATTCTGGTATTTCGATTGATTTTTCTCAATGTATTTTCATTTGTATTTTTCAATTTGATTTTCAATTTGTATTTGCAATCCGGCCAGTCGTTGTACCTGTTTACGTCCCGTCTTGTTCGTAGTCCCGCCTTTAGGCAAACAGCACGGAACGACGATTCGCCTAAAGGCGGACACACAACCGGAATGCAAAACGAAATACGCAACCGTGAATGCAAAACGCAATACGCAAGGCGCAAAACGAACAGTGAGTCACACGCGAATTCTGCGTATTTCGATTGCATTTTCATTTCATTTGTATTTTTCATTTGATTTGCAATCCGGCCATCGTTGGTCTGCATAAAAAGTTACGTCCGCCTGTAGTCCGCTTGAACACCGAACGACGATTCCGCCTAAGGCGGACTACGAACGACCGTGAATGCAAAACGAAATACGCAACCGTGAATGCAAAACGCAATACGCAAGTTGACGCAAGAAACTGAACAGTGAGCGTCACACGCGAATTCTGCGTATTTCGATTTGCATTTTTCAATTTTCAATTTGTATTTTTTCAATTTGATTTTGCAATCCGGCCAGTCGTTGGCCTGCACCTAACGAAAGTTTACGTCCCGTCTTGTTCGTAGTCCCGCCTTTAGGCGGAAGCAGAACGGAACGACGATTCCGCCTAAAGGCGGGACTACGAACGACCGTGAATGCAAAACGAAAATACGCAACCGTGAATGCAAAACGAAATACGCAACCGTGAATGCAAAACGCAATACGCAAGTTGACGCAAGAAACTGAACAGTGAGCGTCACACGCGAATTCTGCGTATTTCGATTTGCATTTTTATTTGCAATTTTATTTTTCAATTTGTATTTTGCAATCCGGCCAGTCGTTGGCCTGCACCTAACGAAAGTTTACGTCCCGCCTTGTTCGTAGTCCCGCCTTTAGGCGAAACAGCACGGAACGACGATTCCGCCTAAGGCGGGACTACGAACGACCGTGAATGCAAAACGAAAATACGCTGCACTTCTTTCGTGCAGTTTCGGACGGCTAGCACGCCAGATGCTGTCGCACGCAAACGGCATTTTCGATGTTTCTACCTTGACGAATTCTGACCACGTGAATACCTTCCGCGTGAATTTCGTTTGACAGTCTGTCTTTATCCGCGAAGAAGTCCCGCCCATGATCGGAAAACTAGGGTCCACGCGAATCGCCGTGTTGTTGCTGTGCAGCGTATTGGTTCCCAGTTCGTTGCTGTTCGGCCAATCGACTGGTTCAGCGTACGAATCGATTGCATGCCAAAATCGGCGTCCATCCGAATTGCAGCCGATGCTGTTGGACTTGTTGCCTAAGGACGGTTCGGTGCATTTGGTGGCCGACGATGGTAGTGGTCAAATCCTGATCAAGGCGAACGCAGATGATTTGCGGACCGCTCGCAGCGCGATCGCTCGGCTCGACCGACGGCCGGAAGCGAGCTTAACTGCGGGTGATTCGAACCTTGCCTTTCGCGAGCCAGTTCGTTCGGCGCAGTTGGCTCGGCCATTGTCTTCGTTCGAATCCAACGGTTCGAATTCCGCAATCACTAGGCCAACAACGGCGGCACCGGCAGCCAGGCCACTGGACAACAATTCGGTCAGCCGATTTGTGGCGTTGCCCGCAGATGCGGCGGCCATCGAACAACGGTTTCAGTCGTTGCTAGGCCAGCGTTTGAATCATATCGCCCACGACAATATTTATCTATTAACCACCGCTGCCGGTGAAACCATTGAATTTGAATTCGACCATCGACGACGAGGCGTCTTGGTGACCGCTCGCGCGGCGCTCGTTGATCAAGCGGCTCGTTTGCTGCAAGCAGTTGCGCCAACCGCCGAAGCCGATTCGCGCACTGCGGTCGTTTCGATCGAACGGACGGATCCGTATCGGCTAAGAGAAGCGATCGAAGCTTACCGAGGCCAAAACGGCAGTGACCAACGCTTGTCACCGGCAGGTTCGAATCGAACGAACCAACCCAATCCTAATCAAAGCAGCCAAGTCCTAGCTCCGGGCAGCGGCTTGGCGTTGGTCAACTATCTGTTCCAGGACCAAAACGCAGAAGCATCCACAGCCGACTCGAACGAACCCGCCGCAACCTCGCCGGCTGCGGCCACCACGCCCGGCGGTTTGGACGTGGATGTGGAAGTGGAAACGTTGCCGGATTTGGATGTAATTATTCTTCGCGGCCGCAACCGAGACGTGCGGAAGCTGACAGAAATTATCCAAGAATTGGAACGGTTGAGCCGCGAGACTCAGCCGGCCATTCGCATTGTTCAATTGCAACATGCCCAAAGTGAAGCGATCGCCACGATTGTGGAAGGCGTGCAAGAAGACCTGACAGGCCGGCGGCAAGGCCGAGTGAGCGTGACGCCGTTGGTGAAGCCGAATGCATTGCTGCTGATTGGTTGGGGTGACGCGATCGAGTCCGTAGTGGAATTAATTCAGAAACTCGACACACCCGTAGCGCCGGAAACGCAATTCCAAGTCTTTCGGCTGCGCAGTGCGAACGCCACGATTGCTCAGACCGCGGTCACTCAGTTTTTTGCGAACCGCACCGGGCTCGGTCCCAAAGTTCAGGCCTTGGCAGATATTCAATCCAATTCGCTGATTGTGTACGCTTCGCCTCGAGACATGCAGGAAGTACAACGTTTGGTCGAATCGATCGATTCGCCGGCCAGTGGCATGGTGAATCGAGCGGAAGTGGTGCCGCTGAAGAATTCGCTGGCGACGGATTTGGCAGCCACCTTGCAGACTGCCATTCAATCAACGGACGGCGCAGGACAACCGACTGGCGTGCTGGAATTATTGACCGTGGATGCGGCGGGCGAGCAGTTGATTCGATCGGGAATTTTGTCTCGAGTGAAAATCACGGCGAACGCTCGGAACAATTCGCTGATCATCAGTGGTCCCAAAGAAACAGTGCCGATGATTCGCGCGTTGATCAATGAACTCGATTCGCCCGGCGCGGTCGCGCAGATCAAAGTCTTCCGGATTCTGAACGGTGACGCCACCAGTCTCGTGCAGATGTTGCGTTCGCTGCTGCCGACGCAAACGGGAGCGAACATTGGTCCTCAGCTGCCCACGGCGGACGGCGATACTTCGTTGGCGCCGCTGCGTTTTGCGGTCGACAACCGGACCAACAGTATTATCGCCACGGGCGGCGCGGGAGACTTGGAAATTGTTCAGGCGTTGCTGCTTCGCTTGGACGAAAAAGATATTGCCGAACGGCGGAACGAAGTTTATCGGCTGAAGAACGCGCCGGCGATTGACGTGGCAGCCGCGATTAACGAATTCCTGCGAAGTGAACGCATTGTTTCGCAAGCAGCGCCCGGCGTGCAAAATCCGTTTGAACAGATTGAAAAAGAAGTGGTGGTGGTGCCCGAACCGGTTCGCAACACCTTGATCATCAGCGCCACGCCTCGTTACTTTGACGAAATTGAACGTCTGGTCCAAGAACTGGATCAAGAGCCGCCACAAGTGATGATCCAAGTGCTGATTGCGGAAATCACGCTGGGCAGCCAGACCGAGTTTGGTGTTGAACTGGGGCTGCAAGATTCCGTGTTGTTTGATCGTGGACTATTGGAGAATATTTTCTATCGAACCACATCGACACAAACGTCTACTCCAGCTGGAATTGTAACGACAACCGATCAGATCATCGAAGCGGCTGAAAACACACCTGGTTTCAACTTCAACAACCAACCGTTGGGCAACAGCGGCAGTACCAAGGCGCTGCAGAATTCTGATCGAGTGGGATCGCAGGGCTTATCCAGTTTTGCGGTAGGACGAGTGAATTCGGAGTTGGGTTTTGGCGGTTTGGTGTTGTCGGCCAGTAGTGATAGTGTGAGCGTATTGCTGCGAGCGTTGCAGGAATCGCGAAGATTGGACGTGCTGAGTCGACCTCAGATTCGAACCTTGGACAATCAAACGGCCTTCATTCAAGTGGGTCAACGCGTGCCAAGAATTGTACAATCGAACGTCACGGACGGTGGTCGGCAAACCAACGAAGTGGCGTTGGAAAACGTCGGTTTGATTCTGGGCGTGACGCCTCGGATCAGTCCCGCGGGCACAGTGGTGATGGAGATTGACGCGGAAAAATCTTCGTTAGGGCCCGAAGCCGAAGGGATTCCGGTTTCGTTTGCACCGGACGGAAGTGCCATTCGTTCGCCTCGAATCGATACGACCACGGCTCAGGCTACGGTTAGCGCTTCCAGCGGTGAAACGATTATTCTGGGCGGACTGATCACTAAGGAAACGCAAGCGATCACTCGCCGAGTACCTTATCTTTCGGACATTCCGTTGTTAGGTAATGCGTTTCGGTTTGATTCCAGCGCGCATCGCCGCAAAGAGCTGCTGATTGTGTTGACGCCGCATGTGATTCGCAGTCCGGAAGATTCCGAGCGAATTAATCAGATTGAAATGGCTCGCATGTCTTGGTGTGCGGCCGATGTGTTTGAAGTGCACGGTGACATGGGATTGTCATCGCAAATGACCATGTTTGACGAATCAGCTCCGGCAGTGATCTATCCGCACGAGAATCCTCGAGGAGTGCCTTCGCCCGTGGAAGCTCCGGGCCTGGAAGCGATGCCTCCCGGTGAATACGAAATTCCCAGTCCGGTTCCTTCGCCCACGCCGTTCGGTTCGCTGAATGGACCAAGAGGTGACGGCGTTGATGGGCGGCAGGCGGACAGTCGGCAGGTTCGCGCAGACGCGATTCAGGACGAACGCATCGCGCCCACTCGTTATGCAACCGAATACCAACCGAACGATACGCGAGCGAACCGATACGGACAAACGCCCATTGACTACACGCAATACATTGTGCCATCCGCGGACCAGCAGCAGACAGCAACCATCGGGCGGCGGTCGGACGCATCGCGATGACTTGGTATCAATTTCACTTCGCCAGATCAGTCGCCCACGCCTTATTCAGATCGACCTTAAATTTTCAGGACCATGCCGAGATGGATGTTCACACTTCCGCAAAGCGACAACTTCGATGGCTCGCCGGAGTGCTGTTGGTGGTAACCGCTGCGTGCGCCGGTTGTGCGCAGTGGAAGATTTCGGACGCCAAATTTCCGTGGAAGAAAGACGCCCAGCTGGTGCGGCCGACGCGAATTGTGCCGATGTGGACCGATACCATTTTGTACGAATCGGGCAAGCCGGGAGTGCGAGGTTTTGGGGCCCGGATCTATTTCTATCCGGACGAAGGAACTGACCCGGTGGAAGTGGATGGTTCGCTGGTGGTTTATGCTTTTGACGGTGACAACTATGACGCGCACATGCCCGTGCCCGAAAAGAAGTTTGTCTTCACGGCGGAACAATTTGCGGAACATCACAGTGTGACCAAAGTCGGTCACTCGTACAGCGTGTGGCTTCCGTGGGATGAAGTTGGTGGTGAAGCCCGGCAGATTACACTGATCACTCGCTTCCATGGTGCCGACGGTACGGTGGTGGTGTCTGAACCGAATCGAAAACTGCTGCCGGGGATTCGTGGCAAAGAGGCCAACGAATCGACAGGTGTGCAGCAGGCCAGTTACCAGCAACAAAGCGGAACGGGGCAGACGAAGAACGGCCAGATGTCGCCGATTACGATTGATTTGCCGCCGAGTTTTGTGCGTCGGTTGCGCGATGCCAATCGTCGCGAACAGAGCTATTTGCCACAGCGACCCGAGGATCCTCGTTCTGATACGGACATGGGTGACACAGATTCCGCTTCGTCAGCAGCGTCGCTGCAGTCGATGCCGCAAGACGGACAGGTGCGTTCGTACAACAGTGACGGCGCGCAGGTTACGGTTGGGGGACAGGGTCCGCAGGAGCTTCCGTATCGTTCAAGACTGTCAAGTCATTTCGCAGATCGTGGACTTCCGGCTCGAACCGCAGGTACGACTCGGCCAACCGTTTCTGTTCCGCGGAGACAACCGTACCTCTCAGAACCGTTGTCTGGCCTTCCACCGACACCTCGATATTCGCTCCCAACGCCTCGCTAACAAACCGGTTCAGTTTGGCAACTCGTTCTGTAGACAATAACACGGTTTGACGTGCGTCAAAGTCGAAGGCAATTTGTAGTTGGGGTAGATACATTTGCCCGGTGGGCGCTGGTTGCAGCGGAGCGTTGATACTGGCACCGGTATCTTCGTTGATACGCAGTCCCGTGGCGGCGGATCGAACCAGGACGCCGCCGATTTGTTCGCCTCCGACAAAGCCGCTTGAATCTCGGCGATCCGAACCGACAAAATCGGTCGCTCGTCGATTGCCACGAACAAAGCGTTCGTTGAACTGCAACTGGCCGGTCTGTTCTTGCGACGCCATGGTCCTTGAACTTCCAGCACCGGGGCCTTGGCGACGCGTCAATGGGCGTCCTACAGTGCGTTGCCCAAACATTTGTGCTGATGCGGCAGTGTCCAGTGCCACGACCATGCCGAAGACAAGCACAAGCATCCCTGGTGACTTGAACCATCGATTGGCGTGGGATTCGGTTTGGCGTTGGCAAGCGGAGTTGAGCATGGCCTGACTTTCACGAATGTTGCGTTGCGTTGTTACGTGTGGCATCCATTTTTCGCTGGCGAGTTTTCTAGGAACGCCAGCGAAAAGGGAACGCCACGCGAGCCGCTCGACTCGCATGGCGCAAGTTGGCTTACGCGGGCGAATCTTCGTCCGCAACAGGTTCTACTTTGGTTTTAGCCGCCGCCGTTTTTTCTTTCTTGGCCTGCAGGGCTGCTGCTTCGGCCAGTTGCTGATCCTTCAAGTTTAGCAGCGATTCCGGCAAATTCACTCCGCCAATGTCCTTCATGACTTGCATCATGGGTGGCAGCGTATTGGCCATGCCGCTCAGGAAGTTGGCGGTGTTGGTTCGACCATTTTGACCGCCGTTTTCCCACACGACAACCTTATCGAATTTGATATTCGAGATCGCTCGTGCCGAAGCATCCGCCAGGTTGTCCAAGTGTTCCAGCATCATCAGCTGGAAGGCCTGATCGGCACCACCGCACGCATCGACGATTTGGCGCAAGCCGTCGCCTTTCTTGGCCAAGATTTCAAAGTTACCTCGAGCTTCCGCGTCCAGTTTGGCAAAGATGGCGTCCGCTTCGGCCCTGGCTTCAATGCGACGACGTTCGGCCGCGGCTTCGGCGTCGACGATGGTTCGCGCTTTTTCCGCCAATGCTGGAGCTTCCAATTTGGCGCGTTGTTCCGCTTCCACTCGTTCTGCTTCGGCCAGAGCGGCCTTGGCCATGGCTCGGTTTTGCGTTTCCAAAACTTTGGCTTCGGCTTCCTTCTTGCGGCTTTCACCAATTTCGTAGGCTTCTGCTTTGCGAACCGAAAGTTCCGCTTGCGAACCGGCAATTTTTGCTTGGGCTACGTTTTCACCGTCGATGGCAGATGCGTCGGCTTCGGCCACTTGCACACGCATGTTCCGTTCGGCCTCTTTGATCTGCGCTTGTTGCAAGAACTGAGCGGTTTGTTCGCCGACCAGCTGCTCTTTGCTGAGTTCGGCGACGCGAATGGCTTCGTCACGAGTGGCTTCTCGAGTTCCCACGGATTGGTCTCGTCGCGCCTTCGCCACTTGAATCGATTTGTCTCGTTCTGCTTCAGCGACTCGCGTTTCACCTTTGCGTTCTTCTTCCGCCACGTCGGCACGAGCTTGTTGGATGGCTTGCGAAGCGGCTTTCTGGCCGATGGCGTCAATGTAGCCCGATTCGTCCGTGATGTCTGTGATGTTCACGTTGATCAGCTGTAAGCCGATCTTGTTCAATTCCGGCTCCAACGATTGTTGAATGTGCTGCAGGAAAGTGTCGCGGTCACGATTGATTTCTTCGATGCCCATCGAAGCGATGACTTGTCGCAGTTGACCGAAGATGATTTCTTCCGCTTGTTTGCGAATTTCAGCCGTGGACAGTCCCAGCAAGCGAATCGCCGCTTGGTGCATCACACCGGGTTCGGTACCAATGGCCACGGTGAAAACGCTAGGCACGTTCACTCGGATATTTTCCGAAGACAACGCACCTCGCAATGGAACTTCAATTTGAATGGGATCCAAGCTCAGATAGGCATAGTCTTGAATCAAGGGGATAACAAACGCGGCGCCGCCATGGATGGTTCGCGCGGCTTCACCTTTCTTGCCGGTCTTACCGTAGATCACTAAGACTCGGTTACTAGGACAGCGTTTGTACTGTTTTGCCAGTAGCAAAAGCATGGAAACCAAGACCACCATCACGGCAATGGCGATTACCGCCAGCGATTGCAAGGGAAGGTCGGCAAACAAGATCCAATTCATAGCGTTACCCTTCAGAAAGTTTCTCACCCAAGTACGGTCAATTCGTCGAATTTTGATGGCATGGCGCGTACGCTGGGCGCCAAGACCGGAAACGTGTGCCTACAAACGATGTCGAACGCTATTCGCTGCTCACGGAAGTCAGCAACGGTTCCACGGAAAGTGTTGTAGGCGTGACGACATCCACCACAACGACTCGCGTTCCCGTGATCAGCTTTTCGGTGCACGATGTCATTGCGGGATATTCAGCAATGCGTCCTTGAACTTGAAGCTGCACCTTGCCGGTTCCGGATTGACTAGGCGGAATCGGGATGTACACGGTCCCCTCCAAGCCGATGGACGATTGGATGCGCAACGTCCCATCCTGCCGAAGGGAATATAGCTTTCGCATCAGCCAATGAACGGAATACATGGCCGTAATTCCGGCGACGCAGCCGAACAGCACGGCCACTATATCTCCTAGTCCGGATTGAATGGTCGCCATTCCGACAAGTCCGAAGAAAGTCACAGCTGCTACAACCGTGCGAAACGTGACGACTCCAAAAAACCAAGTGGAACCGTGATCCAGAATCGGCGCACCATGATCCGAATCAAAATTACCTCCAACATCACCGTGGAAATCGGTCGGGACATCGTCGGGGACGTCGTCAGGCAGGTCATCTGCCACGTCAAAGTCCAAGCTGTCCGAACCAAACCCGATCAGTAGCAATGCGAATTGGAACAGGAACACCGTTCCGCCGACGACAGCACAGATCGTAAATGCGTTAAACAACATGACAATCGTCCTCGCGTTCAAATTCAGGGGACTTTAGAGTGGCTAATCTGCGAGTAATTCGACAGTTGGGCTGGAATCTTGCCCCGGCAGTATACCAGAATTCCGTCTAATTCGATTTTCTTTACATCTGACCCCCAAAAGTCGTCTCTCGGTTGGTTCGGCAAATCTGTTACAACCATGCGTTCAGGAGTCATCGGTTGGCGGCCCAAAGCTAAGAAATTACAGGGAAATCCGTTATCACGAATAGAATCTGGGAACTTCCCCAGATGCGGCCACGTCCCATGACTAGCAGAACCCAATGAATACGGACCACGATTTTATTGACGCCGCCATCACTGGAGATACGGCCGCGTTTGGGCAGTTGGTACTGAAATATCAGGACCGATTGTTCAACACGCTGGCCCACGTGATCGGCTGCGCGTCTGAAGCCGAGGATGTAGCGCAAGAGGCGTTTGTTCAAGCGTTTATCAATTTGAAGTCCTTTCAACGCAAAAGCAGCGTTTACACTTGGCTCTATCGTATTGCCCTGAATAACTGGATTTCTCGAACTCGACGAACCAAAAAACAACAATCCATTCAGCACGCAATGGAAGTCGCTGGCGAAGAACCGGTCAGCGCCAACTCGGCACCCGATCAGCCCTTGGAGCGAAGGGAACGAGTGGAGTTGGTGCAGCAGGCGATTGCCCAGTTGGAAGACGAACAACGGATGGTGATTGTGTTGCGAGAAATCGAAGGCTGCGATTATGAACAGATTGCGGAGATCTTGGAGATACCGCTGGGAACCGTACGCAGTCGGCTGCATCGAGCTCGATTGCAACTGAAAGAAAAATTGAAGGGAGTGTTTCAAGAGAACATTTAGAGACGTGGCCCGATTTTCCTAAGTAAAGGATTCGTCACCTCGTCCACTACGAATAGTAAAGGATTCGTGTATCGAATCAACACTCCGTGTTATTGACAGAAATATCATGAGCAAAGAGTCAGAACAATCCTTAGACGAATTGATCAGCGCTTTTGTTGACGGCGAACTGACCGGCAGCGAATTGGCTCGCGCGCAGGAACTGTTGACCTCCAGTGCCCAGCATCGGCAGCTACTAGCCGATTGGAAAGCGTTGCGCGCCACGTTGCAGGAACTTCCGTCTCACCGCGCATCTTCGTCGTTTACTCAACAAGTGCAACAGCAGTGCCAGGCCGCCATGGACAACGCTTCGGCCGATTCGCAGGTCGAGCGGAATTCGCCAATTACTCCAGCCGCACCTGATGCGGGTGGTGCTTCCGTGTGGGCTCGGCGACTGTTTTGGCCTCTGATGGCAGCGGCTGCTGGAATATTGTTGATGGTCTTTGGAGAACCGGCTCGTAAAGGGGAATTGGCGAACGCACCTGATGCAAACTCGGCGTCGATGCAGGCCGAAATGGCCGAAGCAGAGGGAATGGATCGCGAAGTCCGACGAAGCGACGCTGCGACCGAAGCCACCATTCAATCTCGCGAATTTGCCGCAGACACATTGACTCGATCCGCACAACCTGCCAATCGGCAAGCTGGCATCGTGGAAGAACTTCCAGCAGACGCTGTGTCGACCGGCGGCTTGGCCAACGACTTTGCTGTTGAACGGCAATGGCTAGGTGGCGGACGGTTTGACGATCAGCCGCGGCCTTCTGCGTTGGCAGATTCGTCCAGGGCGCAAGCATTGAACGAGCCGTCGCTGCAGCAAGCCGTGCTTTCGATTCAAGTTCGCAAGGACGCGCTGAATACCGGTCGGCTGAATCGCATCTTGGCGGACAATTCGATCACGCCTGCACCGACCGATGCGAACGAAACTGTGGCCGCGGACGTTCCGCCGGATGTGAATCAATTGACATTGAATCGGTTCGGTCGCACGACTTCGTGGCAGAGTCAACAGTTAGGAATCAACGATGGCGATGTGGAAACTGTCTTCTTCAATACCACGCAGCGTAATTATCGCCAATTGGTTTCGGAAATCATGCAAAATGATGTTGATTTTCGAGTGACCAATCAGTTTCAGCTGGCCGGAGAATCAAAGAATTTGACCGAACTATTTCGTTTGGCCGAAGGCGATTTCCAAGCCGCTGGCAAGGTCGCGACAACCACTGCCAAAAGCGACGATCTTGCGAAACCGGCCAACAGTCCGATTCCTCAAGAGGATCAGTCCTTCGAATTGAATCAAAACGAAGCGGCCGAAGCTGACTTGCCGTTAGGTTCTGAAGAATCGGCCGAGCCGGATCAGCCGGTGCAGGTGTATTTTTTCTTGCGGCCAGTGGAAGCTGTAAAACAATGACGATTCGCCTTTCCGCAAATACGCGTGGAGGTTGTTGCTTGGAGAATGCTACGACTTAGGCTTTCTTGGCAAGACGTCTGTGCGAGAATGATCGGGGGCAAAACGTGGGCGAAGCGTATCCAAAGGAATTGTTTCTTAGCAGCCTGAAGCGGTGCGAATCGAATCCCGGATTCTTGGCATCGTTTTACGAACGCTTTATGAAGTCGTCAGACGAGGTCGCTCGGTATTTTCGCTTCACGAATTTCGAAAAACAGCACAAGATGCTCATGCAGTCGCTGGAATTGTCGGCACGCGCTACGGAAGGGGACCGCGAAGGACTGCGAGAAATCGGGATGCGCGCCGAAACACACTCTCGACGTTATCTCAACGTGCGACCGCCTTTATATCAACTATGGCTCGATTCCCTGGTTGCCGCGGCGGCCGAATTTGATCCCGAATGGAACGATGAAACCGAACAGGCCTGGCGTCGAATACTAGGTTTCATCATCAAGCATATGGTGTCGCATTACGAAGACTAACGTGTTTTCAAGTTGCGCATTTGCTTTCTTCTGTGAGTTATCCTAGTCCGAAACCGCAGAAGGCTCCGTTCTTCCCGCACCTACGTTTCCGGCTAGGAAAAACGCGCAACATCAAAACCAACGCGCGATGATTTCGGTGCTCAGCTGTCTCGTTGACGGCAAAAGGCCAAAATGTCCGCCACATTAGTAGGTAAATCGCCAGCCGGTTCTGGTTTTGATTCTTGGGCTGGAGGATCTGCGGCAGCAGGAGCGTCCGCAACGGGCTCGGGCTTGGCTGCGGGTGCTGCCGAGCCACCACGAGCTGCTGCCAGGATATCGTCCACAGACATCGACTTGGAATCCGCAGCGGCAGGTTTGGGCGCCGCTGGTTTCTCGTTGGCCGGCGCCGATCCACCTCGAGCGGCCGCCAGGATGTCCGCCGCGCTCATTCCGGCTGGTTTTGCAGCGGCAGGTTTCGGTGCCGATGCGCCGCCTCGAGCGGCCGCCAGTATATCTGCTGGCGACATTCCACCGCCGCTTGCGGCCGGCTTCTTCGCCGGAGCGGCTGGCTTTGGAGCCGCTTTGGCTGCGGGCTTCTCCGGAGCTTCGACCGGTTTGTCCACGACTTTGAGGAAATCAACATCGATATCAAACCAGCCAATGTTGTTGGCAGAATTCAAAAATTCCACCAACGCGCGGCCGTTCATGTTGACCGTTTTCACGACGCCCGTAAGGTTGCGAAATCGACGCAATTCGGCGAGCGAAGCATCTACGATCACGTATTTGTCGGTGTATTCGCTCTTGAGCTTTTCGATATTTTCAAACACCATCGACGTGTTTACTCCCGAATTGTTGAATTCAAACCAAGCCAGCCTGATTAGATTTTCTTCGAATTTCTCCACAGATCAAGGCGGGCGAACCTGAAAACGCCGCCGATCTATTTTGTCGTTTTCTTGGCCGCCGTTTTCCGAAGAACTTCGTATTTCCAACGAACCGTCACGGGAAAAGTCGCGTCCGCCGCCAAAACGGTGGTAATCTGGGCCAATTGATCCCCTACATTTCCATCCGAGCCGAGGCCCTGGCAGTGCAGGTCCAGGTGCCGTCCCGTGTCCATAGACCCCAGACGATAGGTAGAACCTAGGAAATTCGGGGCGTCCTTCATGCGGCAGGCCACATCAAAGACCAGACGGCCCGAATCCGCGGAAACGGCCAGAGACCAGTGGCTGGCACCGGCCATTCCGACGGCAAACAGACACCGATTCCCAGGCGCAATTTCCTGGAAATGAATCTGTTGCAACGGCGGACTTAGTGGCCAGAGGTCTTGGCTGTCTCCATCCACAGAGCCCCATTCATCCATGATCTGACCATCTTGCAACGCCACCACCTGATGGACGTATCGGTCTTGTTGCCAGTGGAACCTGACGGAGATACCGCTATTCGCTGTATCAACGTTGTCCAGCTGGAATGATTCGGGATTAGACATGGCACTCTTGTTCGAACCAAACTAGTCTGTCTTGACTCGCCACTTCAAATACGATTCCAGAAAACCATCGATGTCGCCATCCATGACTTGATGAAAATTGCCCACAGAATAGCCGGTACGACTATCTTTTACTCGCTGATCTGGATGCAAGAAGTAGTTGCGAATTTGCGAACCGAACCCGACCTTGGCTTGATCTTTGTACTTCTGAGCTTGTTGGGATTCTCGCTTTTCTTCTTCGATTCTTGCCAAACGAGCACGAAGCATCTTCCACGCCGACGCTCGATTTTTATGTTGACTCCGTTCGTTTTGACACTGCACGACGATCCCGGTAGGCATGTGTGTTAGTCGAATGGCGCTATCGGTCTTGTTCACGTGCTGACCGCCGGCACCACTGGCGCGAAACGTGTCTTCGCGAACATCAGACTCTTTCACGTCCACGTCGACGCTGTCCGAGATTTCGGGCGCCACGTCCACTGCGGCAAAACTGGTTTGGCGTTTTCCTTCCGAATTGAACGGACTGATTCGCACCAAACGATGCACGCCCGTTTCGCCCTTCAAATATCCGTAGGCCATTGGCCCGCGAATGGCGATCGTGGCGCTATTGATCCCCGCTTCATCGTTGTCTTGACGATCCAGTATTTCCACGTTGCAGTCATGGTTTTGAGCCCAATGAGAATACATTCGCAGCAGCATTTCCGCCCAATCATTGGCGTCCGTTCCGCCGTCTCGTGCGTTGATCGTCAGAATGGCGCCTAAGTGATCATGTGCGCCACACAGCAGCGTACTTAACTGCAACCGTTCTAGTTCGGTTTCCAGTTGCTCAATTTCCGCTTGGGCTTCTTGTGCAAACGAAGCGTCTTCTTCGGCCATTTCGATCATGGCGTCCAGGTCTTCCAGACGAGCGGACACTTCGTTTAACGGCTTCAGCATGGTTCGCAAAGACTTGAGTTGCGTCACCTTTTCTTGAGCCGCGTCTTGTTTTTCCCAGAATCCGGGCGCTGCCATTTCCGCTTCAATCACGGCGATTTGCTTGGTCTTGGCATCGTAGTCAAAGACTGTCTCGTAGCTGAACAAGTTCGTCACGAATCACGTCCGCTCGGTTCATTAGATCGCGGTCCATCCCATTTGACTCCGGATTTCATTGTGTGAAAACGCCAGCGACCAGTGTAGTCGCATTCGAAAGAACGGGAAACGGGACTATTCTTTTACGCGTCTCCAATGCCTCTGTGGCAGCAGCAGAATCCGTACTCGCGGAGCGTTTTGGTCAGCGCAATAACAAAGGCCCGATGAATTCATCGGGCCTTTGAAGATCGATTCGCTAATTAGCGAAGAACGTTAGTTGCAAGAGCTGCAACCGCCGCATCCGCCTGCGTTTCCAGCACCACCGCAACCGGCAGCACCTGCACCGTATCCAGCTCCAACGCCAGAACCGTAAACCGGAACCGTAACGGTGGAAGGAACAGTGACGCACTTACGAACTTGAACTGGCTTCTGAACGGTTACAGGAACGCAAACCGTGTAAGATTCAGTGGTTTCGTAAGGAACCGTCGTGTAAGACGTTACATTGTCAACCTTGGTGCGAACTTGCGGAACCATTACCGTGTAAGGAACTTCTCGTGTACGAGTTTCCGTGTGGTAATCGGTTACGTTGTAAGTTTGCTGACGAGTTTCCGTGCGAACTTGTTGAACCTTTTCAGTTCGAGTTCGCGTTTGGTTTTCGTAGCTGCAAACTTTGACCATTCGCGTGCGAGTTTCAGGTTGGTATTCAGTAACTTGGCGAGTACGAGTTCGTTGTTCGGTAACGAATTCCGTAACTTGCTCGGTACGAGTACGAGTCTGAGTTTCGCAGCTGGTCACGTTGACCATACGAGTTCGTTGTTGGTTAACCATACGAGTTACCGGAACGGTGCGAGATCGCTGTTCGGTCTGCATGGTGGTTACAGGAACCGTTCGAGTTCGCGTTTCCGTTCGATACGTGGTGTAAGGAACGGTGCGAGTCTTTTGTTCTTGAACCATGCGAGTTACGGGAACAGATCGAGTTCGCGTTTCGGTTCGCATCGTGGTTACGGGAACAGATCGAGTTCGCGTTTCCGTTCGGAACGTAGTGTAAGGAACGGTGCGAGTCTTCTGTTCTTGAACCATACGAGTTACCGGAACGGTGCGAGTTCGTGTTTCTGTGTTGTAAGTCGTCACAGGAACCGTTCGAGTTCGCGTTTCAGCATGGTTGACCGTTACATTATAGGTGTAAGGAACCGATTCTAGCTGACGTTCGTAGGTGGTGTAAGGAACCTGTTCTGTGACAGGATTCGACACCCATACTCGTTTGGTAACCGTGCATGCAGTTCCGACGATTTGTTCGCCACCCATGCCGCCAGCGTAACCGCCGTCAACATAAGCACCGCTTCCACCGCACGCGGAACCAGCCGCAGCAGAACCACCACAGCCACAAGCATTGGAGCAAGGAGCACAGTCGCCGCAACCACCGCAGCCACCGCCGCAAGAGCTGACAACAACCGAACCACAGCCACCACAACCAGCAGCAGCACCCACACCTGCTCCGGCACCGTAAACAGCACCACCAGCACCGTAGCCACCACCAACCGGTTCAACTCGCGTTTCCCAGTGACCTTGGTCACGGCAAACCGAGCGATACTTGGTGACGGGAACCATACGGCAAACCGTTCGAGAGGCCGAACGCTGTTCCGTATGAGGAACCATAACCGTGTACGATTCTTCTCGTTGCGAAGTTACCGGAACCTGAACCGTGTAAGATTCTTCTCGGTTTTCCGTTACAGGAACACAAACCGTGTAAGATTCTTCACGAGTTTCCTGAACGGGAACTTGAACCGTGTAAGATTCTTCACGAGTTTCCGTTACAGGAACCTGAACCGTGTAGGATTCTTCGCGGTTTTCCGTTACGGGAACGGTAACCGTGTAAGTTTCTTCCCGAGTTTCTTGAACTGGGACCTGAACGGTGTAGGTTTCTTCACGCTGAGTCGTAACCGGAACTTGAACCGTATAGGTTTCTTCGCGGTTTTCCGTTACCGGAACACAAACCGTGTAGGTCTGTTCAACTTGGCGAGTCACAGGAACCTGAACTTGGTAAGTTCGTTCAACCGACTTGGTTCGAGGCACCGAAACCGTGTAGTTTTCTACTACTTCACGGGTTACAGGTACGTTGACCGTGTACTGCTGAGGAACTTCCTTCCAGACGGGAACGCGTACTGTGTATTCCCGAGTGACGTCCGTCCAATATGGAACTTGAACGGTGTAGTCTCGCGTTTCAGTGCGAGTAACTGGTACATTCACGGTGTAATTTTCCGTTCGTGTACGTTGTTCCGGAACCATGACTGTGTATTCACGAGTCACTTGGCGGGTTTCTGGAACTTGACGATAACGCGTCACCGTTCGTTGACGGGTCTGACGCTGATACTGGGTTACATTCACCATTTGTGTTTCCGTAACCCACTGCGGTACCATTACTGTACGTTGAACGTAAGCAGGACCGCAATTAACGGCAGGTGCTGACAAATCTGCTCCGGATACATATGCACCAGAAACATCACCACCACCAACGACAGAACCACCACAATCGGTGGATGCGCCGCAACCACAACCGCAATCCGCACGCAACGAGCCAACAAGGCCCAGGGCGGCGGTCATGGTCAATGCTAACCAAGAACGATTAAGCATTTTTCCTAGACTCTCCTTTCTCGTAGAGCTGCTAGATGTACAAAAACCTCGCTGACTTTTACGGTCAGTTAAAATGCCGTGCAGGCACGGACTAGGTAATATAAGTTGCCACTAACACTGTGCAAGTGACATTTGGCAACATGTCGAATTTTTGGTACCTAATTGCACTTCTTTTGCAAGAGTTGGGCCATCCTAATTGTTAGAAGCCGAAAGAATTTCAGGTCAGCAATGTCAAAACGAGTGGTACTTGCGATGTCTGGTGGGGTGGATAGCAGTGTTGCTGCCCACTTGCTGTTAGAGCAGGGATTCCAACTGGTTGGAGTTTTTATGCGACATGGCGAATCGTCGCCAGCTGAATACAGCGCCGCCGGATTGGAAATACTGAGTAGCTGTGATTCGCTAACTCACAAACAGGGATGCTGTACCGCATCGGATGCTCGTGATGCACAACGAATCGCCCACCAATTGGACATTCCGTTCTATTCGCTAAATCTCCAACAGGAGTTTGGCGAAATCATGGACTATTTTTCGGCGGAGTACTTGGCCGGCCGCACGCCAAACCCCTGTGTGATGTGTAACAACTGGATTAAATTCGGAAAGCTTTTTGCTTATGCCGACAGCATTCAGGCAGATTTTGTCGCCACCGGCCATTACGCGCGATTGCAGCGAAACGACAACGAATGCCATCTATTACGCGGTGTTGATTCGAATAAAGACCAGTCGTACGTCTTGTTCGGTATTAGTCGAAACCTGTTAGATCGAATGCTCCTCCCGGTGGGTGACTATGAGAAACACCAGATACGCGCCATTGCCGAATCGATGGGCATGAGCGTGGCCGAAAAAAAAGACAGCCAAGAGATATGCTTTGTCACTCAGGGCCATCATTCTGACTTCATTCGCCGTCATCATCACAACTTGCAGACATCAGGAGATATCATCACAACCGACGGCCGAGTAGTTGGTAGACATGCTGGGTATGAGCAATTCACCGTGGGGCAGCGACGAGGCTTGGGCGTGGCCATGGGCGAACCATACTTTGTTACTCGTATTAATAGTGATACCAATCAGGTCATCATCGGTCGCCATGACGAATTGGCCGTATCTGAACTCATCGCCGACCAAACAAATTGGCTGGTCAACACGTCCGATTCGTTTCCGTGTCTCGCGCAGATTCGCTACAACAGTCAAGCCGTACCGGCCGTGGCAACATGTCAAGACGAACAACTGCGGATTCGCTTTGAAGATCCCTGTTTTGGCGTGGCACCCGGCCAAGCTGTGGTCTGTTATGATGGAGATCAAGTCCTAGGTGGTGGTTGGATCAAAACAACCACCCCAGCCATGTAGGTGCCCAAATCAACGGCTCCTCTGACTGGTGAACCGCAGAAGACTTATCTATCATCCTGAAAAAGGCATGTGTTTCTTGCAACGGAAGGGCATTTCGCCATGCATACTCGGCTTTCTCTTGACTCTATCTACCTGTTCGCGCAAACCGACCCCAAAACCATCTTCTTGATTTTCTTGGTTGGATTTGTCCTTTTCATCATGATGGTGGGGCTCGTTCTTTTTGGCATCTACGGCAAGCTCTGGCTGCAGGCCTTCACGTCTGGGGCCGACGTCAAAATGGCCAGTTTGGTAGGCATGTTTTTCCGTCAAGTGAATTCGTCCATGATTGTACGAGGCAAAGTCATGGCGGCTCAGGCCGGTTTGAGCATCAACCGCAAGACTGGCATTTCGACTACTCGACTGGAAGCACACTACTTAGCCGGCGGCAATATCATGGGCGTCATCAATGCCATCATTGCGGCTCATCGAGCGGGCATTGATCTGGACTTTGATCGAGCGGCAGCGATTGACTTGGCGGGACGAGACGTTTTGGATGCGGTGCGAACCAGCGTTCATCCCAAAGTCATTGATTGCCCCGATCCGCAGCGAAGCGGCAAGACGACGCTCAGCGCCATTGCCAAGAACGGTGTCGAATTACGCATCAGAGCCCGAGTCACCGTGCGAACGAATCTGGAACAGTTGATCGGCGGAGCCACGGAAGAAACCGTGATTGCTCGAGTCGGCGAAAGCATCATTTCTTCCATCGGTTCGTCCGATACTCACCTGCACGTCTTGGAAAATCCCGATCGGATTTCTCGAGCCGTCTTGGAGCGAGGCCTCGACGCGCAAACCGCGTTTGAAATCGTATCCATTGACATTGCCGATATCGACGTGGGTGAAAATATTGGCGCGCGATTACAAGCCGACCAAGCCGAAGCCGACACGCGAGTTGCTCGAGCACATGCGGAACAGCGCCGCGCGGAAGCCGTGGCTCAAGAACAAGAAATGAAAGCCAAGGTCGCAGAAAATCGAGCTCGCTTGGTGCTGGCGGAAGCGGAAGTTCCTCAAGCCATGGCGGATGCATTCCGACAAGGGAATCTTCATGTCAATGAAACGTCCGTCTAGCTTCGTTGAATTTGGTTCCCAGCGATTGTGAATCTCCGTGCAACGCCAGTGTGAATTCTGTTTGCGAATTGTGGAACACGGCACCACGCAGCATCACCTGATTCCGCGAACGTGCCATTCGAACAAATGGTTCAAGAAACGGTTTACTCGCCAACAAATGCGACAGACCGTTTCGCTTTGTCGCGAATGCCACGGCGCCGTGCATCGCTTCATTCCCAGCGAAAAGACATTGGGACGAAGTTTCAACACACTAGAAAAATTATCGCTCCATCCAGAATTGGCCAAATTCCGCGATTGGGTCGTTCGGCAAAAAACTTAGCTCATTTCGCCAACCAAATTGTTCGCAAGCAATCCAACACGGCGAAAGTCTTTGTCAGAAACGGATCGAATATCACCGCCTACGGTGCGAACTCAGCCCGCGAATCGAATAAGATACGGTGGCTGGTCCAAGTTCATTTTTTGTTCTTTATTTCGAGGCGAACAAGATGATTGATAGTCGTTTCCTTGCTTGGTGTGGAGTTTGTTTGCTGGCAACGGTGGCCGGCGCGGTGGACAATTCAGATGTGAAAGTCATGAGTTTCAACGTGCGATATGGTACCGCCAAGGACGGAGACAATCATTGGGATTTGCGAAAAGAGGTCGTCGCGCAAACCGTCAAAGCGTTTTCGCCCGACGTGATGGGAACGCAGGAAATCATGCCGTTTCAAGCCAAGTTTCTCCAGGAATCGCTGGCGGATTACACGTATGTGGGGACCAGCCGAGTTCCTGCGGATCCAAACCAAGAGCAGTGCGGCATTTTCTTTCTCCGGGATCGCTTTTACAAATTAGAGGAAGGCCATTTTTGGCTCAGCACTTCGCCAGACGTGCCGGGATCGCAAGGCTGGGACGCCGCGCTGCCCCGAATGGTCTCTTGGGTCAAACTGTTTGATCAAAAGAACGAACGAACCTTTTATTTCTTCAACACTCATTTTGATCACCGAGGCGAACAGGCCAGAAACGAATCGGGCGCATTGCTGGCCCAACGCATCCAACGATTAGATCCACAGGCATGTGTGATTGTGACCGGAGATTTCAATTGTGGCGAAGGTTCCGCAGCACATGTCAAACTCACCGCTCAGGCGGATGGTCAACTGCAACTACGCGACACACTTCGTACGTACCGGCCGAATGCCACGGACGGCGAAGGAACCTTCAATGGATTTCAGGGCCGAGATACCGGCGCTAGAATCGATTGGATCTTGGCTTCACCTGCGTTCGAAGTTAAAAACGCCGAAATCGACAAATCCTCTGTCGACGGACGATTTCCTTCCGACCATTTTCCTGTCAACGCCACACTTGAATTTGCCAAGTGACGTAGCCTTCGCAACCGTATGAACATCCACGACGATTATCGCGTCCTAGCGCCGCCGACCGACTGTTCGTATTTGCCGGGCGAAACGTCGGTCATGGATTATCGGATTATCTTCTCGCTGAATTCGAACGAGTACGAACATTTGCTGGCGCGAGGCTGGCGGCGGCAAGGTGTGCACGTTTTTCGTCCGGCTTGTCCGGCTTGTAATAGGTGCCGCAGTTTGCGAGTCAACGTGGCGGAGTTTCGTCCCAGTAAGAGTCAGCGGCGAGTTCTCAGGCAGAATCAAGATGTGCAGCTGATTGTGCAGCGTCCGGTGATCACGCATCAGCACATTGATGTTTTCAATCGCTACCATCAGGACATGAGCCAGCGGCGCGGCTGGCGTTTTCGGCAGGTAGACCCGGAAGAATACTACAAGTCGTTCCTGTCGGGCGACTACGATTTCGCTCGCGAATTTCTGTATCTTCGCGATGGCCAACTGTTGGGCGTCGGCTTGGTGGATGTCACCGATAACGCCATGTCCAGCGTTTACTTTTTTCACGACCCGGCTTGGCGAAACGATAGCCCCGGTACGTTTAGCGCCTTGAAAGAACTTGAATTCGCTGCGGCTCGAAACATCCCGTTCGTTTATCTCGGCTACTGGATTCGCGAAAACCAATCGATGCAGTACAAGAATCGCTTTCGTCCTCATGAACTACTGGACGAATATGGCGATGACAAAGCAAAGCCGAATTGGCAGTCTCCTGAAGTGTAAGTTCGGCAGCTACTGTTCCTTGTTAACGCGTTGTTGGTAGCCTCGTATTGTTGGAAGTGTGCAGCTGTTCGTAGTCCCGGCTTCAGCCGGAATCGTTTTGGCAAAGCGTGTACGGCTCGTTCGCATCCGCCTGAAGGCGGTACTACGAACTCAACGAATCCTCTTTCACGCTGTCAAAAACACGCGTCGAAATTCGGGGTCCGTCACAAACACTCCTTCCTTAGCTAACTGCAGCACCACTGCGTCACCGGATAACTGGAACGCATCCAAGATTTGGTCCCACGCGTCTGGATCGCACGTTCCTTTCAGCTCGACATTTTGCAGCGTGGCGATGCCGTCATTCAGCAGGCCGTCCAACTGCCAACGTTCGGACGTGGCAGTCTGCCCTACCCAGACAAACGAACCGTCCGGTTCAAAATACAGCTGAGGCAATGCTTGGAGGCGTTCGCCGGCCGATTCGAAGGAAACGTCCAGCGGAGCCGACACCATTTCGGGCGTCAAGCGTAAGACTTCGCACGGCAACTCAAGCAGCGGTTGCGAACGCCGCGCGGCAGTTAATTCGATAGCGGGTTTGGCATGCAAGAAAACGTGGAACGTTCGCATCCGTTTTCCCTCCGTGGTTCAGCCGCTCCAACTAATCATCCTTGCGAAAACTGACTTGCCGCCGAGAAGGATTGCAGATGATCAACAGCCCCAATCCGACGGCTGCAATGATGATGATGTAAACCGGAACGTAGGTCTTGGGTTCTTCTTCTTCCTGCCCGACCTGTGCCCACACGGGACTCGCCAAGCACAGCCAGCTGGCCAACCCATATCCGACAATCTGGACGAATTTTTGTAACGGCTTCAACATTTTGAAATCATCATTTCTGGGATCGAAAGGAAACATGCCACGTTTCCTCTCATTGTAATCGAACGGCCCAGCCTGACCAGCGTCACGCAGAACCGTCAAGCAGGCTGAACAACCGAATGGGTCGGAATATTTTTTTCGGCCGCCGTAGCGTTGGCTTTCCCCTATTCGTCAGCCACGTTTACATAGACTTTTAGGGCGTCCTTGTCTTCGACCAACAGGCGCATCATTTCTTGGTAACTGTCCAGGCCGTCCAACGGATTGGTCAGGATCTTCTGGACCACGCCGGGATACATTACTTCGCCCAACGCCAAATCCTTGATCCCCATTTCAAAGTGTTCGCGGTTCGCATTTACCGAGCCCACCAACAGTTTGTTCCCCAAGACAAATTCCAAGTTGATTTTGTCTGCCGGAACTTCTGTTTTGTGACTACCTCCGGTCACACTATGCCAGACCAAGACGCCGTTGAGCCCCAAAACACTCATGGCATCAAAGGCAATTTTACTGCTACCGGTAGCCTCCATGATGATGTCGGGCTTGCCCACTTCTGCGGCGAGCTGTTCCAGGGATTTTTGTTCCGAACTGACGTACGTAGCGCCAAAGCCTTCGACGATTTCGGAATTCAAACGAGGTGCTGGTCGTCGAGCACACGTGTAAACATCCAATCCTTTTAAACGAAGAATCAGTGTCGACAGTAAACCGATCTGGCCGGCACCCATGACAAACGCTCGCTGCGGCCGCCAAACTCGCATCCGACGTTGCACTTCAAACGCCTGGTGAATCGCTTTGGCCGCACAGCTCATCGGTTCCATCAGCACGTGCAAATGCTTCAATCCGGGCGGAACTTTGACAATATATTCTTCGTCGTCCACCAAATATTCGGTCAAGTAGCCGTGTCGCAGATTGATGCCTCGTTCATAGTACGTCTCTTCGCTGGTCATATCGTACGTGCCGATTCGATCGTAGATAGAACCACCGGGACGTCTTACGGTAGCCGTTACGTAATCACCGGGCTTAATGGTTCGCACATTCGGACCAACCTCTGGGACAATACCAAACGATTCGTGGCCAATGACCAAATAGTTGTCACCAGGAGGTGCGTTGCCGTACAGTGCATCGTTGATTTCTCGATCCGTAGCGTCAACTCCCACCTTTAAAACCTTCACCAAGACACCTCGGCCATTGGGAATACTATCCAGCGTAGGCATCGGGATGTCTTCAAGATGAACACTGTTGGGAGTTCCAGGATGAACGGCAACTGCTTTCATGGGACGAATATCCTTCGTTCGGATCTGCAATGGACTTTCAAATCAGTTCGGTTTACGTTGGTTGGCGGGCGCGAATGGGAATCATGTTCGAATGGGCCGCATCGGCTTGGATGTTTCGGCAAGCTTCGCCGGTTCGAATCGAATCAGCATTAGCCGTCACCGTTAAACGTCTCGAGCCCCTTCGGCACCTCCCCCCCGGAAAGACCTAACATGGTATAGTTCGACGCAGAGATTGGCGAGCCCGCCTTGCCTGATTTTCACGGCCCCGCAAAATGGGCGGTTTTGAAGCAATGTTGGCTGGATGACGCGTTTTCGCATCCGGCGCTGGTCGCTAGAAAAAATGTTCGCGGCTGCCGCGAATACAATTGCGAATCGAGCAAGCGAAACACCGTACCATCTGGTTGCCGAATACTTCGTGCTTCGTGGTGTCATCCAAATCGCCTGGCACGAAGTTGTGTTAATCGAATTCTCTTGCCAGTCGGCGGTAGAAGCTGTTGTGAATTCAAAATGGTGCGGTTCGTCTTTGCAGAGTAAGTACTCAGGTGTGGTCCGATTTCGCCGTGGAGGATACTTGCCGCTTGTTATATTGGGCGTTTTCCCAGCGTCCGCATGTGTCGCCCGCTGCGCCGAGCGGGGTAGGACAGAACGATGACCGGTGGCTGACGCACACCGGCAAAAATGTTTCGCCCGCCGGGCGGAGAAGACCGTCGAGATACGGAGGATCAGAATAGTGTTGGCTGGCCCCTGGATGATGCCGTGATGGCTGGCCCCTGGATGATATCAGGAACGACCGCTGTCTGATTCAAAACCACAGACTGTCGGATCACGGATTTGCTAAGGTTGCAGAATGCGAATTGACGGTGATTCGTCTGGGACGTCCAAGAATGTTCCCGCAACGCTTAGCGACCCCCAATCAATTCTCGCAGTATTCGCGGTGCGAGCGATCAGGCAAGCGTTCAGTTTTTTCACGTTCTATGCGGCGGGCAGGTGAAACGGGCTGGAAAAGAAGCTAGAATTGTCGCGAGTTTTCTTCGTGCGAATAGTTTTCATGGTCGAATTGGTGTTTTACTTCCGAGGTGGTTCGATGCGATATCTTGTTGCGATTCTGGCAGTGTGGTCCGGTTTAGGGTGTTGGGTTTCGGCCGACGAAGCGACGGCGCTGGCTGAAATTGAAAAGCTGGGTGGCAGCGTGCGCAAAATCGCGATGAATACAGAGGACAAGGAAGCCGCCTTTCATTTGGCTGGTAAGGAAATTGATGATGCAGGGCTGGTTCATTTAAAAGAATTGTCGAACTTGGTTTGGCTGAACCTAGCGAACACGAAGGTCACCGACGCTGGTCTTGCGGAACTGAGCGGCATCCAAACGGTAACTCGTTTGCATTTGGAAAACACCGGCATCACCGACGCCGGATTGGCGCATTTGGCCGGCTTGGAAAATCTGGAATATCTGAATCTTTACGGCACCAAAGTTTCCGATGCAGGTTTGGATCATTTGGCTGGCCTCAAGAAGCTGAAGAAGTTGTATCTGTGGCAGACCGAGGTGACTAAGGAAGGCGCCGAGAAATTATCGCAAGCCATTCCGGATTTGTATATCAATCGAGGTGCGGATGCGGAGCCCGGCCCGCCAACCAAGAACTTGGCAGTTGGCCGTTATGTAAAAATTCGACTGGAAGGCGAAAAACGCATTTTGAGTCTGGCGGAAGTGCAGGTGATTGAAACGGCCACCGGCGCTGAACTGCAAAAGGACGCTGCGGTTGTTTCGCAGTCTTCGAATTATGAGGATACGGCTGCGGATCGAGCGAAAGATGGGAACGTGGATGGCGTGTTTTCGAATGGTTCGGTCACACACACCAACGAACAGACCAATCCGTGGTGGTTGCTGGATTTAGGCGAATCAAAAGACGTTGGTAAAATTGTGATTTACAATCGAGCAGATTGTTGCGGTGACCGCTTGGCGGACGCGGTGGTGGAAGTCTTTGATGCGGGTTTGAACGTGGTTTGGTCCGGTAAGGTGGCCGACGCCAAGGACGGCAGTTCGCACGAATTTGTGGCTCCGTAAGCTCGGAGTAACTCGCTTAGCGCAAGCCAAATCGTCGTTTTTTTATTTTTGGCGATTTGGCGATTCCAACTTCCTTCGCGTGAGCGGAGCGTGTATATTGACGAAGCTTAGCGGGGCCAAACTTGAAGGGCCCTTTCGACGCTCGAGATTCTTCCGGTTTTCTTTCGCCTGTGCGACGGTTTTGGATGTTCTTGATCGCATAAGGCTGCTTTTGGCTAGGTACCCGCGTCTACGTTTGTTTCGTTTTTTTGTTAGGAGTGACGCCGGATGCCACAGGGCGTAATTAAGAAGTTGGTTTCGGACAAAGGTTTTGGTTTTATCAAGGGTGATACGGGAGAATTCTTCTTCCATCATTCGGCTGTTGAAGGCGTTCCATTTGAATCGCTACAAGAAGGCCAGAATGTTGAGTACACCGAAGGAAACGGTCCCAAAGGGCCTCGTGCCGAACAGGTCAAGCTGGTCTAGTTTTCACTAGCCATTGCTTTTTGCATATCGACCATTGAGCCGCCATGTTCGCTTGAGCATGGCGGTTTTTCTTTTTGTCCCAAAATCATTCGTCTCGCTAACGCCTACGGTTGCGATGCTGGTCGATGCTTGGCTTCCATTCGAAAAAAGTAGACCTTGGAACCTCCGCCCGTATCGGTTGTCGGCGCTATCTGGTCTGTAAACGAACCGATCACCGCGTTGTCCGCAGTCACCTTGCGAAATCCGCCAATCGAATAGGGATTAGTCACCTGGTCACTGACGCCATAGTCAGACCAAGATTGACCGTGGTCCGTACTGACGAGGCATGCCAACCGAGACGACTTGGCGTCACGCGATACGATAAACATATCACTGGTGTGATCAGGCCCTAACACAAAATATCCATCCAAGTTGCGAACCTGCAACTGCTGGCCTCGGACTTCCGGCCACACGTCCAGCTTCCGTTGACCGGAACCCAGTTCGTACTGAACGTAATGTTGTCGAGGAGTTGGCGTCTGCGCCAAATACAGGAAGTGTCCGATACCTTTTCGCACCGCAAAGCTGGACAGCCACGTATGATGATCTGATTCATCGTCCAGCGTAATTCGCTCTGCCGGACCTCCTTCGTCCGCGATCACTGGCAACGGTACGTTTTGCCCTGACATGGTCTGCCATGTTTTGCCACCGTCCGACGACTGCAGATAATGGATGTCCCAATACAAATAGATGCCATGTTTTTGCGTGGTCCAAGCGGCATGCAACGTATTCTGAGAATCTAGAAACAAGTGCGGATATTGAAGCAGCGCATTGGCGCCGGGTTGCAATAAATTGAATTGAGAAAGTACTTTGCCGTCCAGCGAAATCAGGTGAAACGAATTATTGTGCGCGAAGTAATACAATTGTCGGCGAACCAAATCGATGGCCATTGAATATTTTCCGGCGGCTCCATCCGGAATCTTTGTGACCAGCGGATCACGATAGTTGCGGTCTGCCAGAAAGCGATACAAATACGCGTGCCCGTCTTGGAAGTCGGAACGAATCAAATACAGATTATCGTGGTCATCGGTTTCCATCACGGGCGGATTGGTGGCGTGCGTGGCTTCGTACAGCGTGCGAAAGGATCGTCCTTGATCGGTACTCCACGACAACCGCCATTGTTGTGCGGTATAGTCTTCATTTCTGGTACGAATGTGCGTCATGAAGTAGCCTCGACCATTCGCGACCACTTTCTGGTTGTGGCTTTGAAACGTGCCATAACCGGTGGCATGTTCGTCCACACAAGTGAGTTGAATTTTCTGCAGCGACGCGGTTTTGATTTCTGATTTTGGTTGGGAAATCGTCGCAACCGCAATCGAGTTGCCATCCCAGGTGGGACGACTGGCCGCGCCGACATACAGGTCCCAACGTTGATCATCGTGTGCCATCAACTGGGGCGTAACGTGTCCGTGTTGATCAAATTCGCGACCAGAAGTGGCCAGCCATCGCCGAGGTGACGTCCATTCCAGGCCATCGCGACTTTCGGCCCCGTAGACTCCGCTGTGCGATTCGTAAACCAAAACGTAACGGCCATCCAGACGCTCGACATCAACGGCTCCAGCGCCGTGCAGAAAAACAGGTTCGGCGCGGCGCGTCCAGGTCTGGCCGTCGCTCGATTCGGCATATCCGACCGCTCGTCCTTGGCCAAGCACGCGACGGGCGGTTTCGTTTTGTTCGGCCGCAGCCGTTGTTGGTTGGCCGTCATACCACAGGCGAAACCGACCATCTTCGAACAACACCGTCGGGCGACCCACTTTTTTCGAATCCCACGCCAAGGCGTCTCCCGTGGCCAGCACCACTCCCAGCTCTTTCCAGTGCAGACCGTCTGTCGAGACGGCGGCCGCAATTTCATCATCTTCTGCCGTTTGTGCGACCGTATAAAACATCCACCATTGCGAGTTAACTCGTACCACGGATGGATCGTTCACGTGATTGGCCGTTCCGCAGTCAATCACCACGCCCTTTTTGACCCAGCGCCGCCCGTCGGTAGATTCAGCAAAGTGGATTCGATCATGTCCGTCGGTGCCTTGGGCTCCATACCACATTTGCCACGCGTCACCGTGATGGTGAACCTCGGGCGCATAAATATTGCCACCGCCGTGCGGAGCTCTTTCGGACGGCGTATCGGCTGAAAGAATCACGCGGACCGTACCCTGTGGATTCGCCGGTTGGTCCGCCATGGCGACACGGCTAAAAGCATTGGCGATAACGCAGCAGCCGATCATCGCCAACAGGCTGCCGCTGAAGATGCGTTCGAATAAGTTCGGCATCCGTATTGCGCGAACGTGGTCGTGGACAGTGGTGACGAACGGCGAGTTCCACTGCAGGCGAATCATGAATCGGTCCTTTCCTAGAGATCGATCGAATACAGCCAACGGTCGTTGAACTGGTTACGGTTCTGCCAAAAGCATGGCGTCCCTATTGTAGCTGTGGGACAAATTCCGTCTGGCCGCTGACACGTGCCAATTGACCAAGATTGCGAAGCGGCGGCAGCCGTGTGACGCTTCGCATGGAGAAATCCCTATAACGCGAAGTTATTCTGGAAATTTCCTGGTTTTCACTGACTTAGAAACGCGATTCTGGAGTGTTTCAGCTTGGAAACACGCGCGATAGACCAACGTTGTGCCTATACTGGAAGTTCTCTGATCCGTTTCGTTCGAGAATATGATTTTCGCGGTAGTTGCATGTATAAGCGTGAACAAAAATCGGTTCGGCCTCTGTTTGGTCTTTTGGCTCTGGTAGCTGTGTCTGCGTCAGCCGTATCTGTTTCGGCTCAGCAAAACTCGCCGACTCCCACTCCGGTGATCGCGCCGCACGAACAAAGCGTGCATTTGACTCGCGCAAAAGAGGCGCTTGCTGAAGGTCGGCTGGTGGACGTCACAGAACATTTGGCTCCGCTCATGCGACGTGACGCCGCCGACTATTTTCTGTCTGAAAACGGCCCGTCTCTGAAAGATGAAGTCTTGCGGTTGATCCGCCGCCTGGACTCAAATCAAGCCGAATTATGGGAACAGATTTTGGGTGATCAAGCGAGCGCCTCGTTGGTCAAAGCACTGCAGGAACGGAGTGTGGCGCAGCTGGATCGCGTCACGTATCAATTTGCCGGTACCGCAGCGGCGCGAAAGGCACACATCATGGCGGCGCGAATCCTGATGGACCAAGGCCAACATTACGCGGCTGCCGTGCGACTACAAAACCGCCGCGAATGGAAACATCTGGATGGTCTGGAACCAGAGCTTTCCGTGTTGACCGCGGTGTGCTGGATGCGAGCGGGCGAAGAGCGCCGAGCCAAGGAAGTTTTGCTGGAAGTGGAAAAGCAATATCAGCCTGACGTGGTGGCCATCAACGGCCAGCAAACGCCGTGGTTTCCTCAGCTGGGCGAACTGGACGCATGGATGGATTCTCATTTGCAGACTTCCGCCGTTTTGTCGTCTGATCTAAGTTCATCATTTCCTTCGTTTCATCCGCTATGGCATGTCGATGTGGCCGAAACGGAAAAAGAACATTCGCTGTTGAGCCGTTTGGATAATCAATTCCGTTCATCGCGGTATGCGTCCAGTGGTTCGCTGCAGCCGCTGTTATTGGACTCCACCGTGGTCATGCGCAACGCTTGGCGAATGTTGGGCGTCGAAGCAATTGGCGGCCGCCGCATTTGGGCATTCCCAGAATCGCCGTCCATGGAACATGAAGACGACTTGGTGATTGAAGCCAAAGGCAAAACGCTGCTGACAGAAACGGGGCGTACGATTCAGCGGCGAGTCTGGGCGGATCAGTTGTACGGACAAGTGGCGTTTGACAGCGGTCGAATGTATTTTTTGGATCAAATGGAATTTCAGTATGGCCAAGCAGCGGCCTCGGTGGGGATTCGTCAATTTCGGTCAACTCGGAACACCCAGAATCCGCTCGGCAGCCGCCTTGTTGCGTTGGACCGTCAGCGAGAAGGTGCACGTAACTGGCTTCTGGGCGACCAAGATTGGGACGAACAAGAATTCGGCACGGCGCTATTTCAGTCGCCTCCGGTATCCGACGGCAACGAAGTGTACGTGTTGGCGGATCGAGGCAACGGGCAACAGTCGGGTGTAACCTCTTTGCTGTGCCTGGACGCCACCACCGGCCAGCTGCAGTGGGAGCAGCCGCTGCAGTCCAAGGAAACCAATGAACCCGACATGATTGGCCAACTTCGAGGCGGCCGGATTATATTGGCAGACACCATCGTGATCTGCTGGACCGTTGACAATATGTTGTTTGGTGTTGAACGGCATTCGGGCCGATTCGCTTGGAAGAAACAACTGGATTCTGGCGGCGAGATCTTCATTTATCCGGACAATCAGAATCGCATGTTTCGCGATACTTCGCAAAATCAATTCAGTTCATTTGTGGAGCAGCTCACGCCTGGTGATCGCTGGTTTGATCCCGGTTGTTTGGTCCAAGCGCCCTACTGCATCTTAACGCCGGACAACAGTAGTACGTTGATTTGCCTGAATACGTATACCGGCCAGATTGTTTGGACTCGCGCACGCAAGGACTTTCTTTACGCGGCGTGTATTCATCAAGACGCCGTCTTGTTGGTAGGTGAAAATCGACTGGCCTTGGTCAAGCTGCAAGATGGTTCGTCCGCTTGGGGTGACACGTTCTACGTCAATTTGGAATCGTATGGTGCGCCCAGCGGTCGCGGTGTCTTGGTGGATAACTTTTACGTACTGACCACGGATGACGGCGATTTGATCAGCGTGCGTCTGGCAGACGGTCAAATGAAACGGCAGTCGTTTGGCTATGGGCTGGGAAATCTTGCGTACGAAAACGGGTTCTTGGTTTCTCAATCGCCCACGCAGTTGGTCGGTTTCACAAGTGATGAACAAGTTTGGGCCGATTCGACTCTAGCCGTTAGCACGAACAACCCCGCAGCAAGTGAAGACGAACGCATCGCACTGCTGGTGGAACAGCTGGGCGCGGTTCGTTTTCAAGATCGAGAAGCCGCAGAACAGGATCTGATTGTGCTGGGAGACGTTGCGGCCGAAGCGTTGCGAACCGCCGCCGACGGACCGAATCTGGAAGTTCGCATACGAGCTCGTCGCATACTCAAGATCATGGGGCAAGACGCACTGAGCCGTCGCATTGCTCAATTCATGGAAGATCCAGACGCCGCGAATCTGGCCGGCTGGACGCAGTTTCGCGAATGGTTTGGAAACGATACCGCGCAACGCAGTTTCTTTGCCGAAATGTATAAAGCCGAATCGCGATTGCTGGATACGTTGCAGAATTCGCCTGATCGAATTACCACTGTGGCCAACAAACGGTGTGGCGACATTCAGCAACTCATGCGCATCCAACAGCCGTTTCAATTGGAACCAGCCACCACAGCCACTCTGATCTTTTTGTTGCTGCAACCGCCAGCGCAAAACGATAGTCGCTTGATGCAAATGACGGCCAGCTTCTGCAACAGTACGCCCATGAACTTCAATGGTGCGGAAGGAGAAATCCAAAAGGCCTTGCTGGTCAAGTTGTTACAGCAGAACAAGGAATCTTCGGATCAGAGCTTGGCCAACTTGGCGTATCGCTTCAATCTACCGGAAGGCTATCCCATTGCCGTAAACATCTTAAATAGTGATATCAACGGCTATTCGAAGAATCTGGCCTTCATGTTGCTGGACAAGTTCGGAGGCAAACAAGACATTCCGCTGTTGAAAAAATTGTTGAAGGATGAATCGGTGGTTCGCAACTATAACCGAGCTGGAAAGCGGTACATTCTGCAAGTCCGAGACATCTCGTTGATCTTTCTGCTTCGCTTGTCAGGCCTCGACCCCAAAGAAAACGGTTTTCCCAAATACAACGGCCAAGCGAACTTGATGTCCAACTACGAACTGGGGTTCGAAACAGACGAAGAGCGCAAGCAAGTGTATCAACAATGCGAAAAGGCGATTGCGGAAAAAGAAGCAGAACAAGAACAGACAGGCGAACCATCTGAATCGAATCCTGGTTCAACCCCGGAAGACGAACCGGCCGAAGCAACACTGGAACAGGAAAACGAAGACACTATCTTCCCCGATGGTGCTCCGGACTTTGGGTTGTTTCTAGATGACACTTTCTAGAAATTACTGCCTTATGCCACGTGAGTGTCAAGTCTCTAGCCAACGGTGTTGTACCCAAGTTTTCAGGCTGCGGCTCGTTACTCACTTATCTCTGAGACGCTCCTCCTGGTGTCGCCGCTCCCTTCGCACCACTACACCTGGCGTTGGCGACGTCCTGCGTTTGGCTGTTTCTTCGCTAAACCATTGTTGGTGCGAATGAATCGATCGTAGCGAATGCGACCGTAGGACCCGTTCAGCCAACTGGCCCCAACGGATTTGACCGTAGGATATTCGCAACCTATTTTCTCGCAGACCCTCGTAACACAACCGAACAATCTGCGAGACCTGAGACGTGAGTTCGCTTCCTCAATCAAAAGCTGGAGAAGACCGTTTAGAAGGTCTTCTGGATCGAATCAACCGCATTGCATCTGGAGACGCGTCGGAAGACGAACCACTTGACGCAGTGGCATCGCACGATGATTCAAGCGACGATGCCGAAGCACTGGGCACTCCGTCTGTTGGCGCGGAAGGCCACACGTCCAGCGGCGAATTTGTGCCACCAGAACCCAAGTCTTACCGAGAAGCCGGGTTGTCAGATACGCAAGTTGAAGAGCTGATGCTGAAGTACTTGCTGGCGCGAGGCGATGCGCAAGGCCGCCAAATTGCCGATCAGTTGCGATTGCCTTTCAGCCTGATTGACAAGACCCTTCGACAGCTCAAATTCGAACAGTTGGTGGTCTATCGCGATGCGGCCGAAGTAAACGACTATCAATACCAACTGACAGAAAATGGTCGCGAACGCGCTCGACGCTACAGCAATGACTGCAGCTATTATGGATCGGCCCCCATTACATTGAAGGATTACATCAAGTCAGTCAAAGCGCAGTCCATCCAAGGCAAACATCCAACGCTGGCTGACTTGAAGGTGGCGTTTTCGGACTTGCTGATTAACCCCAAGATGCTGACTCGCCTGGGTCCGGCCATCAATTCGGGTCGAGGTATGTTCTTGTTCGGCTACCCAGGGAACGGGAAGACCAGTATCGCGGAACGAGTGACCAAGTGTTTTGGAGATAACATCTGGATTCCTCGCGCTTTGGGAATCGAAGGCGAAATCGTGCGTGTGTTCGATCCGAATCACCACACCGAAATTCCTTTTGGCGAAAGCAACGGTCTGTTGGCCGACGTCAAATACGATCGACGTTGGGCGTACATTCGACGCCCCACCATCATTGTCGGTGGCGAATTGACCATGGAGCAATTAGAACTCCGTTTGAATACCAGCACCAATGTCAATGAAGCTCCGGTGCAACTAAAAAGCAACTGCGGCACGCTGGTGATTGACGACTTTGGTCGACAAAAAATGCGCACCGATGAATTGCTTAACCGTTGGATTGTGCCGCTGGAAAAGCGCTATGACTTCTTGAACCTGCCCAGCGGAAAATCGATTCAGGTTCCATTCGATCAGCTGGTTGTCTTCTCGACCAACCTAGAGCCGAAAGATCTGGTAGACGACGCGTTCCTGCGCCGAATTCCTTATAAGATTGAAGTGGAAAATCCATCCGAAGAAGAATTCATTGAGCTCTTCAAAATCATGTGTCCACTGATGGGCTTCACCTATAAGGAAGGTCCCATTCGGTACTTGGTTGACACGCACTATCTGCCGGTGAACAGGCCGTTTCGTTGCTGCCAACCTCGAGACTTGCTGTTGCAAGTCAAGAATTTGTGTTTGTACGAAAACCGGTCGCCGGAATTGACAAAGGAAAGCGTCGACTTTGCGGTGGACAACTATTTTGCCGTGATGTAGTGGGCCAGGAAGCTTGCTTCCGACCGGTCGAACCAACCTCAGAGCCCCGCCTTTTCTTCAGCGGCGCTCTTGCGATAGTAGTTGGGCACCATTTTCCAAAAATCATCCGTCTGGCTCGAAGCCACTTGTTGCAGCCCCAGTTGTCCCAGCGCAACAGCCGACGGTTCCCAATTCTCGGCCGCAGCAACCGTGCAATTCGCTGGCAAGCGACCGGCAAGGCGCTCCAAACCCGGTCCGGTTACCGAATGGTTTAAAGTAAGTGACGCCAGCCAATCTTCGATAGAGCAAATCGATACTTCCGAAATCCGGCGGATTTGCTGGGAGTCCACTTCGTACAAAGCGGTGAACAGTTGCTTCCGTTGCGCGTCCATCACCACCGAACAATGGGCAGACGTAAGTTGACAACCGGCCGCGATGACGTCCATGGTGTTAACGGCGACGGTTCGCGCCTGCGTCACAAAGGCAAACGTCTTGGCGACCGTCATGCCAATTCGCAATCCGGTGAATGATCCAGGACCTTCCGACACGGCAATCACGTCCACCTCTGGAGGCGACACGTTGTTTTGAGCGAGCATCTGTTTGATTGCGGGAATCAGCGATTGCGTTGTCCGTTGCTGATGGTCTAGCTGAACGTGCTGCAGCAACATGTCACCTCGCAACAACGCTATACTGCCAGGCTGGATGGACGTTTCAATTGCCAGGACGTGCATTACCAAGAAAGCTCCGTAGCGTCGGAATGTTGTTTCGGAAAACGCAACACCATAGCAAACTGGTTGGATTTACATAACCATGCTTCCTGCGTCAAAAAGAATCGTCATGATCGCGTTGATCGGTTCATTGATCCTACCGGCAATTGGGATCATGCATGGGCGAGCGTTAGTGGAAAAAACAGTTACGCACTTGCTGATGCCTTTAGGAATCACTTGGACGGCGGCCATCCTGCTGTGTGTCTATTGGACCTTGGAAAAACAACGTCGCAAAGCATCCTTCGCCGGTCTGTTTGTCGTTTTCCAAACGCTCACCTGCAGCGACAACGGGGGCACCATGTTGGTTCAAAGTTTAGAAAATCGGTTCGCGCCGATTCCCTTCGAATCAATGGAGACGTTTGATTATGTTGTGGTTCTGGGAGGCGGTTCGAATTCAGACGAATCCAGTTACGTCTGGCTGAATAACTCTGGCGATCGAATCATGGCGGCCTTGCGAATGTATCATTTGGGAAAAGCCAAGAAGCTGATTGCCACCGGTCGCCATCATGGCTGGCGAGACGTGCCACTGGCTGGACCGGCGGAAGAAACGACCAAGATTTGGACGCAAGCTGGCGTTCCTGTCGCCGACATCGTCCAGTTGGATGGCATCAATACCTATCAGGAAATGAAGCATCTTCGGCAATTCGCAAGCCAACATCCTGACGCACGATTTGCGTTGGTGACTTCCGCCGGACATATGGCTCGAGCGATGCGGTTGGCGGCGTCCTTCGATCTGCAGTTTGAACCCGTTGCCGTAGACTGGGACGGCCGAGGATCTTCCGTGGCGTTTCTGGATTGGATTCCTAGCAGCGAAGGGCTCGAAAAGTCAGAATCGGCACTTCGGGAATACCTAGCTTATTTGGTGGGCCGATAAAAAAACGCCGCTGGCAATCTCTTGCCAACGGCGTTCGCAAAATTTCGAATCCAATTATGGGCCCGATGCCGATGCACTGGCCGCCGCGGATCCTCGAGTGAACACGTTGGTGAAGACATTGAAGCCCAGCTGCTGTGCAAAGTAGCGAGACACTGCTTCCGACGGAGTTTCTTGCAGTAATAAGACGTCGCCTTCTTTCACCACAATGTTTTCTCGCGGATCACGCAATGCTCGATTCAAGTCAACTCGGATGTTGACCTGGCCGCCACGCGGCGTTTTGCGGAGGACGGTCAGCAGACTGGGGTTGGGTCGTCCCAGACCGTTGATTTGATTGATACCGTTGAAGTTGTTGGTCAACTGACCACCGCTCAAGATCGGACCACCCACGGCCAACACCGCTTCCACCACTCGCAGGTCATAGTCACGAGGCAACGGTACTTGACGAGCAGGCATGAGACCGCCGGTGTAGTACACATCTGATTCACTGGCTGGCACGAACACGATGTCACCGCTTTGCAGTTTGACATCATCTTCGCTAAATGGCTTGGACGCGTTGGGTGGCAGTCGCAATGGAATCCGAATCGTTTGCCGTTTCGGTTTGGTGATCGTGCGTTCGTGGCTCCACGCCAGCTGATCGTCTTTTCCGGGAATCGATTCGTAGCCACGATAGACAATGATTTCATTCGCAGCACTCGGTCCCGGCAAGCCTCCGGTTCGCACTAGGGCTCGTAAGACATCTGCGTGATTGCTGGGCAGCTCCAGTTCATTGCCTGTGCCTTGGGTTCGATTTCGAATTAGGCTAGCCGAAGTCACCAAACGGAAACCGGGATCTTCAATGTTAATTCTGGTGTTGGGCGAATCTTCACGCACCACCAAGATTCTCGCTCGACGCTGCAGTACCAGCGAAACGATGATGGGCACTTTGCCTTTTTGGATCAACTGCTTGTCTTCTGTGTACGCTTTGGTAATCGCTGCTTCCGCTTCTTTGACCGTCATGCCTCGAACATTGATCGAATTGACTTCGGTAAGCGTTACGGTGCCGTCTTCACGAACCGGGAACGGATAACCAAACGACGGCGGCACGTCGCCCGCGTCGGGGAAGTTGATGGGTGGCAGCTGGTTCGGATTGCCCAGATAGCCTTCGATGTAAACGCCCAGAATGTCGCCGGTATCTAAACGATACGGAAGTTCCGGCTGAGCCCGCAACCAAGATGGCGGAATTTGCCGCAGTTCTTCTCGAGGTTCGGCCAGTAATTCGTCCGGCAACAGATGTGCGGGAACGCCGTTGGCAACCGGATTGGTAACTGACGCGCAGCCGGTAAACAGCAGCATGGCAGTTGCCAGGAAAAAGTAACTTCGTGGGATTGGCGATTGGTTCAGCATGATATTTCCGTACAGTCGAATGCTGTAAAAGGAGTAGCGCTGGGCGAATCGAGTTATCTCGCTTGCCAGTTATCGTTGGTCGTGTCGGTGTCCGATTCGTCCGGGATCGTTTCCAAGACGACGGGGCCTACGCTTTTCTGCAACGTGTTGCCATTTTCCGTTTCTGTGTTTCGAATCGGATTGGTCTTGAGTTGCGAACCACTAGGTCCAACCTGAACGGCGGCCCCAGCGAAAGGATCGAATGCTTGCACTTGGGGTGTCCCGGGTTTTGCTTGTTTCGTCGCTGGCTTGTTTTGCCACGGCGGTAGCGGCGGCGAACGATCGTCCGTTTCAAAAGAAACCGGGTCCAGCAAGTCGTCACTGAGATCATCTTCCAGTAGATCGTTCGTTTCTTGCAGCAAGTCATTCAGCTGGCCGGAATCCTCCAACTCTTCCAATTCGGGAAGTGCATCTTCCAGTTGCACATCGTCGTTCGCGCCAGGCAGTGGCAGTTCGTCCATTAAGTCACTGGAATTGTCAGAATCATCCAATCCAGGTTGCGGCGTATCACCTTCCAACAATGGATCTTCTGTCAGACTGTCATCTAACAATTGCTCGTCGGTTGCTTCTGCAGATTCGTCTTCCAACAAAATTGGTTCGTCTTCGACTGCATCGTCATTACCAGGAATATCAAGACCGCCATCGTCGCTGGGGTCTTCGGGTGCACGCTCCAACGCAGGTGTTGGAGTTGTCACTTGCGGAGTCAACTCGGGGCCAACGATGGACGGCTGCATCGGTTCGTCCATTGGCGAAGAAAGCTCCGGCCAATCCTGATTTGGCGCCGTTTGGTCAACTTCCCATTCTGGAACTTCTTCCGCGTTGTAGCCCAACAGCATGGACGAAGGAATGACCGCTCGTTGCCGATAGCCGCCATCACGAGCAACCTTGGCTCCGTGCGAAAAACCGTTGTACCAATCTTCCACTGCTTGGGTGCCACGCACGTTACGGTAACCAACTCGCCAAAATCGTCGAGGCGGAACGGGCGGCGGATCGGCTTCTCCACCGGCATACACTTGATCCACAAAACCTTGAATGAAACCGCTACCGTAATCCGAGGAATAGGTTCCGCCGGACTGCGTTGCCAATTGATTCCATTCCTGCTTGGCCCACCGCTTGTATTGTTGATTGGCTAACCGCCCGTCGGTGACTCGGGGATATCCGTGGAGTTCGCCATACATCGTGCGATACGCCAGTTGCATAGGAGTGCAACCGACGCAAACCAGCAACAGAATTGCGAACCACAGGCAATTCGACCGCATCGGCGATAATTCGGCGCCGGGATAACGCATGTCGTTCATCCGGTTGAAATTCATTGTTTATTGACCCTTTGCAGGTTCGCACGACGTGTTTTTCAGGATTGCGTCAAATCGACGAGCACGCATTCGCGAGTTCCCCCCGATTTGATAGGCGGCGGGAGAGTATCAAGTCAAAAAAAAGAAGTCCAGTCAGATTTGACTAAAGATTCAAATATTTTCCTTCCAACGCCCAAAAACGGCTCAATCTGAAGAAGATGCGTGCTTTAGCGAGCTTCTTCCTGGTGTTTTTCCGTGAATTCGACTGGGTTAAATGCAAAACATAGGCTGTCCTAAAAAAATAGAGATTCTTTTGCCAAAGTGCTTGCATTGCCAGCATTGCCGGTTATTATGAGACGAAATCGGCTGCTCGGAGCGTAGCCTTCATCCCCGGAACGGACGCCAACAACGTTTGAGATTTTTGAAACTTTTGTTTTTGCATCCTAAGAGGAGGAACGCTAATGACTCGGTGGGGAAAATTGGTTGCTTGTGTGTGCGCAGTCACACTTTCTAGTTTTGCTGGCAATATTTCAGCGAACATCATCACTTTTGACGTGATACCTGCTTACGCCCCTGTAGGCCCGAATTCGCCTAGCTGGAACGGTTACGTAAGCAATGCTTTACTGGGTATTCGATCGGGCGGTGTCCCGACGGGAGCAGGCCCAGATCGAGATGCGGATCCCACGTTCTACCAACCACTGGCTTTGAACGCGTTGGTTGATCCCAGCGAAATGATTTACACGCCATTTAACTCTTGGCGAGCCACAGCGACTCCGAATGCTTCGTTTACTGGCAATTCGGCAGTTTCCAGCGAATTTGGCAATCGCATTCACTTTGGTTTACATGTTGTTTCCGAACCCGGTTCGGAATTCGCCCTGAACGATCTGACTTGGGCGTTGGACAGCAATGATTCAGACGATTACTTTGATCAAGGCGGTTCGTTTGCCGGTGCTACCTACTCGTCCACGCGACTAGGTATCAACTACGGAACAGACGGAATCGCTGACACGGCAGACGATATCATCTACGACAGTGGTGAAGCGGGCACAAGTTTGATTAACGAACTGGTGTACGTTGGTGTGGGCGACGGATTCTATTCGTTCAACTCTGCAGCCGCTTCGGATCAAGATGACATCAACCAGACGCTGGCTCAGATCTTTGGAGCAGACTGCGACGGTTGCAATGTAGACTTCGACGCGACCTATACCCTTCCCAATCCAATGGGAGGAACAGCATCCGGAACGGGTGGCATCGACATCTTTGTACCGGAACCTGCTTCGGCAGTGATGGTGCTGTGCGGATTGATCGGCCTCGGCTTGGCTCGCCGCCGCAACTAGTAAAAACCAGAAAAATGGGTAAGACAGACTTGATTGTCTGTCTTATCCTGTTTAAATTAATCAGAAGTTCGAGTGGTTAGTCAGGGAGTGATGGTAGACAGCTCGTAGCATTTAACTTTGGAGTTTTGCATCGATGAAGATTAAGGTTCGAAGCTATTTAAACTTCGCGGTAATTGGAGCGGCTGTCCTTTTCGCTGCGATCCCTCTCTCGAATCTGTTAGTAGCAGGTCCTTCCGAAGTGGAGGTCGACTCGCAGGTTGCAGTGATCGAAGAAACGGAAGCGGTTTCGGAAGACGCCGTGTCGGCTTTGATGGCTGGAAACGCAGTAGGAGCATCGCGAGATTGCTCGTTCGGTTTGCGAATTCCCGCGAGTGCTTTTGTTCCCTAATCGGAACGAAGTTCGTTAAGTAGAATCAAAACGCACCGGTCCCCAACGGGTCACGGTGCTTTTTCTATTTCCACATGTCTCGATCCAAGATGCGATAGTTTATCGCCTCGGACAAATGATGGATCAAGATTTCGGCCGCATCTTCAATGTCTGCGATAGTACGTGCGACGCGAAGTATCTTGTCGTGTGCTCGAGCGGAAAGTCCCATTTCGTTGACGGTATTGTGCAACAACGTTTCGGACGGCCCGTCTAGCTTGCAGAATTTTCGAATCTGGCGACTATTCATCTGGCCATTACAGCGAACTCGACTGTCTTCAAAACGAGCTACTTGATGGCGCCGAGCCGACGTCACCATTTCGTTCATTTCCGCTGTCGAAGTCCCGGGAACGGAACTGGAAAGTTCTTTGAAATCAACGGCTGGCACTTCTAAGTGGACGTCGATTCGGTCGAGCAATGGTCCGCTGATTTTAGCCATATAGCGTTCAATCTGCGGAATGCTGCAATTGCAATCGCGTCTGGGGTCGCTGCGGTATCCACAGGGACATGGATTCATGGCCGCCACCAGAATGAAGTCGGCCGGAAACGTCGTAGAACGAAGGGCTCGCGAAATGGTGACTTGGCCTTCTTCTAACGGTTGGCGAAGTACTTCTAACGTTCTGCGGTTGAATTCGGGCAATTCGTCCAGAAACAGCACGCCATTGTGCGAAAGACTGATTTCACCGGGCGACGGCGGACTGCCTCCGCCCACCAGTCCCGCTTCGCTAATGGTGTGATGGGGCGAACGAAACGGTCGTTTCGCCATCAGCGGCTGACCTTGTTCCAGTTTTCCCATGGCCGAATAAATCCGAGTTGTTTCGATCGATTCGCCGGCGCTCAGCATTGGTAGAATTCCTGGAATCCGAGACGCCAACATCGTTTTACCCGTCCCTGGAGGTCCTACCATCAGTAGATTATGAGCACCGGCGGCGGCGATGGTCAGCGCGCGTTTGGCCATTTCTTGTCCGCGGACGTCCGAGTAGTCGTCTTCGTAGTTCGAAAATTCGGCGAACAGCAGATCCAGCCGAGAAGGCGTGGGAGCGATATCCAGTTCGCCCGAAAAGAAACCCACCGCTTGGCAGAGACTGGAAACGGGGATGACGTCAATGTCTTCCACCACGGCTGCTTCCGCCGCATTGGCATCCGGTACCACAATGCCTCGGATTCCCGGTTCTTTGGCCGCCGCAATGGCCATCGACAGAACTCCTTTGGCGGGCCGAGCCAACCCTTCCAGCGAGAGTTCTCCGACAACGGCGTATTGGTCAAAAAAGTCCGAATCGATCTGACCGCTGCCGGCGAGCACACCCAACGTGATTGGCAAATCAAACGTGGCGGCTTGCTTGGGGAGTTCAGCCGGTGCCAGATTAATGACGATTCGATCTTGCGGGCGAACGAATCCCGAATTGATCATCGCTCGTTCAACTCGGTGTGTACTTTCCTTAACAGCCTGTTCGGGAAGACCTACCAAAACCGTTTTGGGCACGGCACGCGGAGAAACATCAACTTCCACTTCAACCGGCAGCGCGTCTATTCCCAATAGGGAAAAGGTTTTGAGTTTAGCAAGCATTTCGACTATCGGTGCTTTCGTAAAACTTCAACGAATCAAAGGTGTTGAACGAATGTGCCAAGAGCGACTCGCTAAGAATCCTACGAAGCGAGTCTGCTTTAATAGACAAAAGATTGATACGAGTAACAATTACAGTGGGACAAGAAACAAGCAATTATTGTCGAGACTGCCTATAATTGAGCGTTAGATGTTGTACACAAGGCAGAATGGGCTTCCAAAGGACGTGAACGTGATGCAGTGGGTCTCTTTCCGGCTGGCAACGATTATGCTGTTTTGCGTGGTCGTCGCGCCCAGATGGACATATGGTGAAGTGCCCGGCGTGGATGCTCGCGCCTGTGAAATCCTAGAGCACTTAGCTGATCACTTGGCCAACCTTCCTTCTTTGCAGGTCATGGCAAAGACACGGATCGTTCGTGGTCAGGACGATGTTCGAGCGGTAACCGAATTTCGCCAATTGTTGGTTTTTCAGCGAAACACAGGCATTGCCATTCGCACTCTTCCCAGCAGTGCTCCCACACCCGAAGTTTACTATCGCGACAGCAAAGGGACGATGATCATCCCCGGCGTTGGCGTTGTGTCGTCGACGGCTCGCGATATGGCCGGTTTCTTTCGAAGCAGTCGATTTGGATATGAACGGAGCGAAGAAGGAAATCCGCTCACTGATCAAAGTCTGGCGATTGCCATGGTGCGCGAACTTCTGATTCCGCAGTCCAATGAACGTTGGGACGATGACATTTTGGATTTTCAACGTATTGGCAGCGAAGTCATCGACGGTCAAACGGTCCACCAAATTCGCATTCGGCAAAAAACAAAAGACGACGATTCAATTGAAACCGATTTTTGGATCACCGAAGGCCAACAACCTCGGCTCATTCGCTTTCGTCCCAATGCGGATCAATTGTCGAACGAGGAAATGCGAATTGAAATAGATTGTTACCTAGAAGATTGGAACGCTTCGCCCACCATCACGGAGAACACATTTCGTCCGAATACGGAAGGCTTGGCAACCTACCGCAGTGTACGGCAGGCATTTCGCAATATCGTCGGTGCCGGCAACGAAGAAAAAACTCGGCGAGAACTCGTCGGCAAGACCGCGCCTCACTTCAAAGTCCGGTTGCAAAACGGCGGTGAATTTGATCTTGGCAATCACGTGGGCAAGCAACTAATTGTGTTAGATTTTTGGGCAACGTGGTGCGACCCTGCCATTCGCGGGTTTTGGGAATGGGACGAAATAATCAGTGGCGACCAAGAGCGAAGAATTGTCTATTTGGCGGTCAATCAAGGTCAGGACCTGGAACAAATTGATGACTTCCTTTCCGAAGCAGACGGCTTGCCTGAATTTCAAGTTGCCGTTGATCCCGAGCGAAAAGTAGGCGAACTCTTTTCGGTGGAAGGTTTGCCCGAAACCATCATCATCGGACTGGACGGGCGAATCAAAGACGTCCAATTCGGACTCAACGCTGGAAATCGAGCGTCGATTCGGTCCACCGTTTACGCCTTGGCAGGTGTCAGCGAATTTGGCCCCGTGGAAACGATTGATGAATTGAAGCAGCGACAAGATCGCATTCGTGAAGTTGTAGAACGCGTGGAAGCGAGCGTTGTGGGACTGCAAGCGGGGCGAGGAGCAGGCAGCGGCGTTGTGGTTTCCAAAGACGGACTGATCCTGACGGCCGCGCACGTGACCTCCCGGATTGGACAAGAGTTTGCCGTCATGTTTCCCAATGGAAGGCAAGTCCGAGGTGTTTCGCTTGGCCTGAATCGAACTCGCGATGCCGCCATGATTCGCATTGAAGATCCCGGCGAATATCCCTTTGTCGAAGTTGCTGAACCATCTCCGAAACTAGGCCAATGGGTGATTTCCATGGGACATCCCGACGGCTTTAGTTTGGATCGATCCGCTCCGGTGCGAGTCGGAAGAATCGTCAAACTGCCAGACGCGCAAGGGCGCGGGCAAGGCTTCCTGGCCACCGATTGCACGATCACCATGGGTGATTCGGGCGGACCATTGTTTGACTTGGACGGGCGTGTGGTTGGAATTCATTCGTTCATTAGCGGCCGCTTGATTGAGAATATGCATGTACCCGTGGCGGTCTACCAAGACGACTGGCAACGCTATCTGGATGCGGATGATTGGGGCAACGGCATTGGAGGTCAAGCGGATCGAGATCGTCCCGTGGTAGGCATTAAACTGGCAAATGTCAACGACCAAGTTGTCGTCGAGTTAGTGGCGGACGGTTATCCGGCTCAGAAGGCCGGCCTGGAAGTCGGAGACATTGTGAAAAGCGTCGGAGATCGCCAGCAGATTCAATCGATTGGTGATTACCGAGTCGAACTGGCAAAGTACAACGTGGGCGACGAAATCAAAGTCGTCATTCAACGAGGCGAAGAAGTTTTGGACAAAACCATTGTGCTGGCCGAACGCGATTGACTTCGAGGTCGGGCAACCACAATCGGATGGAATTGGATTACGAAAGACGCGAAAGGAACATGTGATGAACCGTGCACGTTCCACAAGATGGATTCTTTGGATTTTGGCAGTCGTGTGGTCTTCAGCCGGATTGCCTTCGACCGCGTATGGCGAAGAAGCAAAATCGCTCGCCCACAAACTAGGCCCGCTGTGGCAGCGGATAGGCAATGACGTCCAAGTTCAAGTTCGCGAACATTTTGTCAAACACAACGCTTCGATGCTGAGCGCCTACCGCCCCGTAATTGAACAAGCCAGGCAAAGTACGGTTCGCATCGTTCAAGATGACAGCCAATTGGCGTTGGGGGTGATCATCAGTCGCGACGGCTATATCTTGACCAAGGCCAGTGAACTTGCCGGACAAGAGGTCACGGTCGAATTGCCGGACGGTGAACGAGTCCCAGGAAAGATTTGTGACAAGTCTGAGTCGTGGGATTTGGCGCTGGTGCGGATTGAAGCCCAGCATACCGATCTGACGCCAGCGGTTTGGAGCAATAGTGATTCTATATCCACAGGCAGTTTAGTTGCTTCCACAGGTACATCTCCGTTGCCGATTTCTATCGGTACGCTCAGCGTTGCAACTCGCCCGTTAACCAAAGCGTTTCTGGGTATCATCATGGACCCAGAACCCAACGGCGGAGTTCGTATTCGACAGGTTCAAGAAGGCAGCGCGGCGTCCAAAGCGGGCATTCAAGTAGATGACGTCGTAGTGGCGATTGATCAAGATGACGTCACCGAGATCATTGACTTGGCCAGCAAGATCGGCGGTCGCCGACCGGGCGAATCGGTTACTGTGAAATTGAAACGAGGCGCTGACGTCATCGAAATTACGGTTGTCCTAGGCGAACGGAACATCAGTTCGCAAACAGACGAAGCCACCGGCGTGCTAGGAATTTCGTTAAGCAAGAATCGGTCCGGCTATCCGTCCGTCATGCAAACGGACATGTTTCTTCGACCAGAAGATTGCGGCGGACCGGTAGTCGATTTGGACGGCAAGATTGTCGGGTTGAATATCGCGCGAGTCGATCGCATCGCAACGTACGCCATTCCCGGCAACGAATTGCAAACGATGCTGGACGTGGACGAAAACAATCGAATCACGTTCGCTCGCCCCATGGACGTACTTCAAGATGAATACGAAAAAGCTCAGATGGACCTACGCGAAAAAATGAAGGCTATGGAAGCCAGTATGGATCAACTCAAGAGCCACGAACGGGCCTTAGAACGAGCCAGAGCGAGAGAATCGAATCGGCCTTAACGGTCTGGCTGGTTGCTGAAATATCCTAGCCCGAAACGTATGTGAGGGAAAAACGAGCTGATTTTTTTGGCGGTTTTTGAAGTTGCGCATTCGCGTTTTCCGGCGGAATCTCCTAGCCCGAAGCGTGAGTTTTGAAGTTGCGTTTTTCCTAGCCCGAAGCGTCAGCGAGGGACCAGAGAAACACTCAATTTCCCCTCACTTACGTTTCGGGCTAGGAAAAACCGCAACTTCAAAGAACGTCAGCCGCGTTTGTATCCGCAAGAGCCCCGTAGATCCGTATGATGCCAACTGATTCGCCAATCTTGGTTGCCGGCGCGTCGGTTCGAGCGGCCGTGTGTTCCGCAAAAATGGCCGGCTGGAGCGTTTGCGGAGCCGACTTGTTTTGCGATCGTGACCTGCAATCTCAATGCGAATGTTTTCGGCTAAATCCATACCCAGGTGCATTGTCCACATTGGTGGACTCTGGCCGATTTAGCGGCCTGATGATTACCGGCGCCTTGGAAAACGAACCTGATTTATTGGAGAATTGTCAGCAGCAGCTGCCGTTGCTGGGCGTCGATCTTTCGTTTCTTCGCGTCGTACGAGATCCCTTTCAGTTGGCTCGAATCTGGCAAGCCAATGGTATACCGTCGCCCGAAGTTCGCATGGTTCGTCCCACCAATGGACAATGGCTTCAAAAGCCGTTGCGGCTCCGGAGGCGGGCAGAGAATCTTGCGTTCCAACCCAAACGATAAAACAACGTTATCGGACGCCTATTTCCAGCAGTGGGTGGATGGCACTTCTTGTTCCGGTGTATTTGCCGTTCAACCGAGGCAGGCCTGTTTCTTGGGCGCAACGGAACAGCTCGTGGGAACGAAATGGGGCGGCCCCGAACCATTTTCCTACTGCGGTTCCGTAGGTCCGATTCAACAAACCGAGTCGAATGTTCAGCAATGGCAACAGATTGGTCACACGTTGGCGTCGCACGTAACGCATGTCGGCCGCGTGGGAATCATCGGCGTGGATGCGATATGGCAAAACGGCAAAATCTGGCCGGTGGAGGTGAATCCTCGCTATGTGGCATCTGTTGAAGTCTTGGAACGATCATGGGGCGAATCGATTTTCCAACGCGGTCTTTGCCTTGCCAATAAAGCTGACGCGTCCACAAGGGACGCTCAACGCATCTTTGGCAAGCTGATTGTCTACGCGAATCGTGACGGGATCCTTGGCGAGGATTTTTTTCGCTCAGTTCAAGACTCAAATCGAGGCAAATCGGTTGTCTTCGCCGATATTCCCAACGACGCCGCTGTTATTCGTCATGCGCCGATTTTAACCGTGCTTGCCGAAGGGATTTCGCGGGCCGAAGTATTGGCGGGCTTGCGAATTCGACAGCAATTTGTCTATTCGTCCATCCGCTGAGGCGGAATCACACGGCATATCGAATCGAATCAGATCAACATCACCACGCCATCGATCTGCCGCAGCCGAGCGTAGATGTCCAGGACCACTTCGGCCGATTCGACCACTTGCGTAATCGTCACGGAAATGTGTCGTCCTCCTGGGGTTTCGCGAATCGCTGGTTCCACGTTTGGTATTGCCAAGACCTGTTGGAAAACGTTATTGATTTCGTTCAACAGCTGGTCAGAATTCTTGCCAATGACCTTGAACATGAATTCACAGGGAAAGTCGTGGGTCGACTCCAAAATGGCGATAGAATTCTGCTTGTCTGTCATGGCATCCTAACAACTCTGGTCAGCGTTTCCCCATTGTGGAGCAACTCGTCCAGATCGCTAAAAAACTTGCAAGTACCGATTTTGCCGATTAGAACATGGGTAAGCAGCGTGCTGCAATTCTCGTTCAATTTACTCGCGGTCCCGGCGGAGCACTAGAGACTTCGAGTCCTCTGGAACGGCCGATTCGTAAACTTTTTTGACTTAGATAAGGGTGTAGGGAATTCAGAATGGCAAAGAGAAATCGACTTCGACGCCAAAACAAGATTCGTAATAAGAAGTTTGCAGGATTGGAGCCGCTGGAAGACCGTCGCGTCTTAACCGCCAATGTCATTATTTCCGAAATTCTCGCGTCCAACGATTCTATCATCGACGATGACAACGGCGTGTCATCGGACTATATCGAACTGTACAACTCGGGCAGCTCGGATGCAGATCTTTCTGGCTGGCACTTAACTGACGACCTCAGTGATAAGAACAAATGGACATTTCCCGACGGCGTTTCGTTGGCCCCAGGCGAATCGCTGGTCATCTTTGCATCCGATTCCAACCAAACCGACCCGGCTGGAACACTGCACACCAATTTCCGCTTGACGGCGCGCGGCGAATATCTGGGACTGTACGAAGCGGACGCTCGCACCGTGGTTTCGGAGCTGAACGAATTCCCGGAACAATACACCGACATTTCCTACGGCGTGAATCAAACACTTTCCGATCGAACGTTCTTGTCCAGCGGTTCTGGAGCGAAAGTATTGGTGCCTTCCGACGCGTCTCAAGATGCCGGTTGGACCGCCACCGATTACAACGATGCCAATTGGTCGAATCAAGCGTTTGGGCTGGGATTTGATTCGGTTCCCGAAGACGGCGATTTTGGTCCGCTAGTTTCTGCTTCGGGCAGTTTGGCCAGCATGCAGGGACAAGCGACTTCGGCTTACATTCGATCGGAATTTGAAATTGCTGGAGACGTACTGCCTACGTTTGAAGCGATGAACCTGTCTATGAATTATGACGACGGGTTCGCGGCGTACCTAAATGGTCAGTTGGTCGCTTCTGTCAACGCGCCGGAACAGTTGGCATGGAATTCGGCGGCTACGGGTTCGCACGGCGGCATTGAAACGGTGCTGAGTTACCAAGATTTTTCAGACGCGGATGATCGAGATGACTTTACGCTCAAGGGCAATGCGGCTTGGAACGGCAACCAGCTTCAATTGACGTCCGCAACTGCCGATCAGAATTCGGCCGTCTGGACAACCAATGCACAAAGCTTTGGGCCGGACTATACGTTTAGCACATCGATGGCGTTTGACATTCATTCGCCCGGAGGTCCGTTTGCCGATGCCGATGGCATTGGTGGCGAAGGCCTGACGTTTGTCCTCCAAGGAACAGACAACAACGTGCTGGGCAGCGGCGGCGGTAGCCTCGGCCTGGAAGGCACCGGCATGACCTACTTGGCTATCGAATTGGATTCTGTGGCCACGGGTGCGTTTGACCCAGATGACAAACTGGCCAGTCACGTGGGCATCAACACCAGTACAGACGGCAGTATTGCTCGAGTTGCCATTGATCGTTTCAACGGCAACGCTTTCTTCCCGGGCGATCCTGGTCCCGGCGTGAATTTCATTTACTTGTGGGCCGACTATTCGGGCGAAGATAATCAGCTGGATGTATACGTCAGTAATGCCGACGGCAAACCCGACGAACCGACGTTGTCTGCGACGGTCAATTTGGACGAATTGTTTGGCGGCACGCCCAGCCTATTCGCGGGTTGGACCGCCACGACGGGCGCATCCTACAACACGCACGAATTATTGTCCTATTCCATGACAACCGGTGTCGGTGAATTAGGACGAGAAGCCGTGGATTTTGATCTTTCGGCGCACGTGGACAAACTGCAGGTCGGCAAAAACGTATTGGCCATTCATGCGTTGAACGTTGCGGCGGACGATGAAGACCTGCTCATTGTGCCCAACTTGACCGCCAAACAAGTTTCGGTGGGTTCGGACTACAACTTCTTTTTCACTCCTACGCCCGGCGAAATCAACGGCGAAGGCACTCTGGCTCCGTCCGGCGGTGCTACTTTTTCCGTGACACAACAGTTGTTTGTTGATCCGTTCACCGTTGAAATCACGCCAGAAACGCCCGGCGCGACAATTCGCTACACGCTGGACGGTTCCATTCCATCCGAAACTTCAGAACTGTACACCGGCCCGATTACGGTCAGCGAGACCACTCGGATTCGAGCTCGTGCGTTCGAACCAGATCGAGCGGGCGGGCCGATCAGCACGGTTGGCTACACCCAGTTGGCTTCGGACTTAGTGAACTTTGACGGCCAAGGCATGTTCGAATCGAACCTACCCATCATGGTGTTTGATTCCTTTGGCAATCGCCGAGTCAACCAAAGCGATCGACTCTTTGCGGCCACGGTGGCCAGCTTCATCAACGTCGGTGAAGACGGTACGGCCTCTTTGACCGATGCGGCGGAATTCAATGGCCGCGCGGGAATGCGTATTCGTGGACAGAGTTCGCAAGGCTGGGCCAAGAAACAGTACGCCGTGGAACTTTGGGCCGAAGGAGGTGACGATTCGACCAATGGCGAAGCCGCTGCAGATTCAAAGGATCAAGCAGCAGAATTTTTCGGACTACCGGCCGAATCTGACTGGGTGTTGAACGGCCCTTATTCGGACAAGACTCAGCTCAATAACTTCCTGACGTTCCAGTGGTACAACGAATTGGGGCTCTACGCGCCACGAGCTCGTTTGGTGGAAGTCTTCGTGAATGATCGCGGCGATGAACTCGACTTCCAAAGCGACTATCGCGGTACGTATGTATTGCTGGAAAAAATCAAGGTTGATGAGAATCGAGTGGACGTGGAGAAGATCGTTCCGGGTGACGATACAGAACCCGATATTTCCGGTGGCTACATTTGGAAGAAGGATAAGGACGGTTTCCGAGACGTCAATTTCCGCACCAGTATGCAGTCGCTGAAAATGGTTTCGCCCGACTTTGGCGAAGTCACGGACGAACAAGTCGACTGGCTGAAGAATCACATCATTGAATTTGAAACCGCGTTGAACGGACCGAATTTTGCCGATCCGGTCGAAGGTTACGCCAAATACATTGATGTCGATTCGTGGGTCGACACCTGGATCATGGTCGAATTCACCAAGAACATTGACGGTTTCCGGCTCAGTACGTATTACCATAAGGATCGCGGCGGTAAGATCAAACAAGGTCCGGCGTGGGACTATAACTTGTCACTGGCCAATGGAAATTACTTGAAGGGTTCGTATCCGGAAGGTTGGTATCACGACGCCGGTTTATCGGCCGATCAATATCCGTACTGGTCTCGATTGTTTGAAGATCCCAACTTCGCGCAGAAAGTCGCCGATCGCTGGCAAGAATTGCGACGTACGACATTCTCTACCGAAAAATTGTTGGCCGATATCGACGCTGCCGTGGCGCAACTTGCCAATGGCCAGGAAGATCTGGCATCCTTAACTCCCGGCAATTTGTCGACGCCCATCTCCCGAAACTACACTCGCTGGACCAACAACGGTTACGGTTTGGGAGTGTACGCGTGGCCCAACTGTTTCTTCGGACAAGGAGATTGTCCTGCTTCGCCCTTGCCTGGCCGAGCTCGTCCGGATGACTACGGCGACTACGTTTTCATCATGAAGTGGTTTGTCGAAAATCGAGCGGCTTGGATTGACAGCCAGTTCTTGCCTCCGCTGCAATACACGCCCGAACCGGGTATCGTTGCAAATGGCACTCAGGTAACCATCACGGGACCGGCGGGCGCTGATATCTTCTACACACTCGACGGCACCGATCCTCGTCAGCCATTGATCATTGAAGAAGAAGTCCCGTTGATTGGCGCCAACGCCGCCGCTCAAGTGATTGTTCCGTCCAACAATTCGTTGATGGATCAGTGTGACGATGGCATTCGCCTGGCGGATCCGACGTTGTGTTTTGCCAATCCCGACTACGAAGTAGGTGCGAATGGCGAAACCTGGACCGATGTCACATTAGGCATTGGCTACGATACCGAAGGCGAATTCACCAGTCTGATTTCCACCGACGTGGCCGACTTGTTATCTTCGAAGACGTCCATGTACATCCGCATTCCCTTTGAAGTAGATGCTCAGACCGATGCGTCAGCCGAAGCTTTGAAGTTAGATGTTCGCTACGACGATGGTTTTGTGGCGTATTCGTGGCTAAGTTCGCTGAAGATTCCTGTGGAGTTGGAACGAGCGAACGTGCCCGGCAGTTCGCCTCGTTTCCCCATTAGCCCAGTCGCGTTTGACGGTGCGGCCAGTGCGGCTCATCCGGACGAACAGGCCGCTGTTTTTGAAACGTTTGAAATTTCAACTCAGTACCTACGCGAAGGCACCAATTATCTAGTCTTCCAAGTGCTGAACGACGCAGCCACCAGCACCGATTTCTTGTTTGATGTTCGCCTGAGCGCCAAGACCATTCGCACGGAAGTGTCGCCTAGTGTCCTTCGCTATGAGGGGCCAATTACCGTCGACAAGAACATGCAAATTATTGCTCGCGGCTTTAATCCGCTCACGGAAGAATGGACTGGCGGAGTCACATTGGACTACTTTATTGACTCGCCCAACGTGGCTGTTTCTGAAATCAACTACCATCCGTTCGAACCAACTGAAGCGGAATTGGCAATGAATCCGAACTGGACCGCAGATTCATTCGAATTCATTGAACTCCAAAACATCGGCGTAAAGACTGCCAACTTGGTCCAAACCACTTTTGACGCTGGCATCACCGCTGTATTGGGCGACGTTGATTTGGCGCCAGGTGATTACGGCGTGGTTGTCCGCGATTTGGACGCGTTTCAAGCTCGGTACGGCACCGACGTCACTGTCCTGGGAACGTTCCAGGGCGCATTGGACAACGCCGGTGAACGCATTCGCCTATTGGATGGTGCGGGCGAAGTCATTGCCGACTTTGAATACGATTCCAACGATTTGTGGCCGGCGCGAGCGGACGGGGCGGGTGGTACGCTGACGTTGGCGAATCCAAGCTTCACCGACAAGGCCGAATACAGCAAATACTATCGTTGGCAAGGCAGCACGGAATTTGGTGGATCGCCCGGTGCCGCCGGAGCTTCGCCCATCGGCGTTGTAATCAATGAAGTGTTGGCCAATTCGGGTGACGCGGTAGATTTCATTGAGCTGCGCAATACCACCGGTCAAGCGATCAATCTTGGCGGGTGGGGCTTGAGCGATTCGACTGATAACTTTGCCAAATACGTATTGCCCGCCGGCACCACCATCCCAGCGAATGGCTATTTGGTGTTGGATGAATCCGATTTCAATGCCGACGGGGCGGAAAATGGCTTTGCGCTTAGCGGTAACAACGGTGACGACGTGTGGCTGACCATTCCGGACGGCAATGGCAACGTGCAATCGTTTGTGGATGACGTTCACTTCGGCGCTTCGTTTAGCAACGTTACGTTTGGCCGATATCCCAACGCAACTTCGCGACTCACTCCACTGTCTCAATTGACCATGGGACTGCAAAACGCCTACCCGGCGATCGGTGAAGTCATCATTTCGGAACTGAACTACAGTCCCAGCGAACCCAGCCGCTGCAGCTCTGGCCATCTACAGCCAACTCGATTCTGGCGATCTGGAGTTTGTGGAAATCACTAATACCAGCGGCACTGCGATCAGTTTGGAAGAATGGCGAATTCGAGGCGGCATTGATCTCAACTTCGAACCATCTGATTCCATTGCCGCGAATGAAACGTTGTTGGTCATTTCGTTCAATCCGAACAATCCTGACAACGCCGATCGACTGGCAGCCTTCCGGGCTCACTACGGCATCGACGCTAATGTCAAGATTCTGGGTGGCTATGGCGGACAGCTGAGCGGCAGTGGTGAACGAGTGACACTGCAACGTCCCAATCTAGATTTGATTGACGAACCCATTGTCTTGCCGTCGGTGCAAACGGATGAAGTGGTGTATGACAACTTGGCGCCATGGCCTACCGAAGCGGCTGGAAATGGTCAGTCCTTGCACCGTAACGCGGCCGACGTTTATGGCAACTTGGCGTCGTCATGGACGGGTGGTGCTCCAACGCCCGGTGTGGTCTCCTTCTCCGTGGAACTGCGAGGTGACTTTGATGGTGACCAGGTTCTGACAGACAAAGATATCGACTTGTTGTGCCAGCAAATTCATTCGCCCGCACCGCAAGCCGCCTACGACTTGACCGGAGATGGTCTGGTCAATCAAGACGATCACATGGAAATGATTTTCAGCGTGATTGGAACCGTGGTGGGCGACGCGAATGTGGATGGCCGATTCGACAGCCAAGATATGATTCGCGTCCTGCAAGCGAATCAATACGAAGACGGTGTCGCCAAAAACTCCGGTTGGGCCGACGGCGATTGGAACTGTGACGGCGACTTCACTTCGCAGGACATTGTCTTAGCGTTTCAATTTGGCAACTACGAAAACGACGGTCCGATTGGCGCCGTTGCGACGTCATCCTTCGCGGAAAATGACATTCGTCCCAATCGCTTGTTGGGTGCAGCCATTTCTTCGCCTTCCAGTAAAGTCGATGCGCAACCGGGCGATGAAAATCAAGTCGACGAGATTGACTACTTCAAACCGATTCGGTCCGTCGATTTGGCATTGGAATCCGACGTCGACGACGTGTTCGCCACCAGCGAATTCCGGCAAGAACCTGCGTCCAGGCCAATCGACTCGGTCGGCTCACTGAAAGATGAACAGGCGATTTGGAAGCAGATTTGGAAGTAAACCAATCTAGTTCGTCAAAAGTTCGCTTGTCACCTCGGCCAGATGGCGGAAGCTAAAACTCCGCCTTCTGAACCGGGAAACGTAGGGAACTCAATGCCTATTTGTGCGAGTACCGCCCGCCGGTCGCGTCGATTCGAGTTTCGGACTACAGGACGGTCAGACGCTTGGGATTGGTCAAATCCACGCTGGTGGGTTCGGCCATTACCTTTGGTGCTGATTGTTTGTGGGAGTCGGACGAACCGAGTTCTGCCATGACGGCGGCAACGGCGGTGGCGTCCAAGGTCGAAGCAACGGCGTTTGTCGTGGGGACGGCAGCAGCGGGAAGTGCTGCGGCTGAATAGCCTCCAAATGCAAACGCGGCTACCATGTCGGCCGTATCAAAATCTCCGTCACAGTTCCAATCGCCATCGGACCAATCCGAGTTTCCAACGATGTTGTCTTCATATTCGCCCGCAGAAAAGACTTGGATCAAATCACCGGAGTTAAAGACACCATCGACATTGGAATCACCCACGACGGTGCCCACGATTTGGGTCAGCCAAAACATGACATCGCTTTGCGACACACTGTTGTCACCGTTGACATCGTAGAACAAATTGTCTGAACCCTGCGCAACTTGCCGGCAAAGTTCGTCTATATCGTCCGAATCGTAGATGCTGTCGTTGTTAAAGTCGCCGTTGGAACGTTCTTGTTCGGCCACGAAAACAGCAAAACGCGAATCGTCGCGAGTTGGCACGACAACGTCCATTTGCCCATCATTGTTCAAGTCGCCAACGGCAATCAAATCACCAACACCGGCCAAGTTATCGGCCACCAAAACTTTGCTGGCGTTGCCAAATTGACCGGCGGTGTTTTCGTGCCATTGCACTGTGTCAGCTGTGTAGCCCTGTGTGACGATGTCAACATCACCGTCGCCATCCATGTCTTCGGTCAAAATGGACGAGACGTAGAAGACGTCGTCGGCAATCACGGTCGAGGTATTGGCCACGCTGCCGTTATTGTTAGCAAACCAACGAATAACATCGGACGCGTTGTTTTCATATGTGGCGGTGACAATATCCATATCACCGTCTCCGTCGATATCCGTGGCTTTCACATCATGCACGCCACTTTGTCGAATACTGGACGCGGTCCAGACACTGCCCACATTGCGAAAACGACCGTCGTCGTTGCGATACCAAGTCACATGCGGAGACGAATAAACCGAATTGACTCCGGTGATGACATCCAAGTCACCGTCTTGATCTAAATCTGCCAGATCGATGTGAATCACGGCAAAACTGTCCACGGCTGCCACATCGTGTGTGGTATCAAAATTCGCTTGGCCGTCATTTTCATACCAAACGATGCGGCCTTGATAAAAGTGGTTGGTAATGATGTCCAGGTCGCCGTCGCCTTCGACATCGCCCAGACCAAAATGCAGCGTGCCTACGTCGGCCTCGCCAATCGTATGGCGATTCCATGCTGTCCCGTTTCCGTTATTTTCATACCAAACAATTTGATCGCCCGTCGGTTCTGATGTGATGACGTCGATGTCTCCGTCCCGATCCAAATCTGCAACATCAATGTCCCACCAGAAAGATGGATCGGGAAGTCCCGGCTTGTCAAACAGAACGGACTGCTGCGTGAACTGGCCATTGTCGTTTTTGTACCAAGCCAGTTCGTTATCAAAGGCGCTGATGCCGACGAAATCGAGCTGTCCGTCTCCGTCAATGTCTGCCGTGATCGCTTTTCTCGCGCCGAATGCATTGTCCGCACTCAGCGGAACATCGGTAAACGAAGTACCACCGTTATTGCGATGCAGCGTCAATTGCCCCGCGAACTGGGACGTCGTCAAAACATCTAGATCACCATCGTTGTCCACATCAGCCACGTCCATGCCGCTGGCTTGTTCGGTGCTGGCGGAAACGACAATTCGGCTGAAATTGCCGGCGGTGTTACGGTACCAAGTCACCGTACCTTGCGTGTCGGCCGTGGCTAGAATGTCCAAATCGCCATCTTGGTCAAAGTCCACAACCTTGGTTCGCTCTGGACCTATTGTGTTGGAATCGATGTTTCGCATGTTCCCAAAGGCGCCGTTGTTGTTGGTCACAATGGCAATTCGATTTCCATCGAACAACGGAACTGCCAAATCCGCGTCGCCGTCACCGTCAAGGTCGCCAGCGTCCAAGAAGCGAGGTACTTCGCCGGGATTGACCGATTCCACGAACGCAAAACTGGCATTTCCTTGGTTGCGAAGCCAGAACAGCGCATTCGTATTAGACGAAGAAGACGTTCCCACAACGTCCAAATCTCCATCGCCATCAAAGTCGACGGCAAGGGCGGCGCGAGGATCAACAAACTGCGTGGTCACCGTTTGCGCCGCACCAAACGAGCCTTGTGCGTTGGTGTTGCGGAAGACTGCAATCAGATTGCTGTGACGAGCGGTCGCCAGCAGGTCTTGGTCGCCATCACCATCAATGTCGGCGAGTTGCAAGTCATCGACGAACCCTGCGATGTCGCTTTGCGCCACATCTTGAGCCTTGGTGAACTGACCGCTTCCATTGTTGCGAAACCACGAAATTGTCACCGTCGCCGTTTGCGATGCTCTGGCACTGTCCAGTCCTACGGCCACGTCCATGTCACCGTCACCATCGATATCGGCGATGTCCATCGACCGGATGACGGAATCCGCCGTGGCGACAATGGCCGGCGATTCGAATGAACCGTTCCCAGCGCCGGAAAGCAAGACAATATCGCGACTACTACCGGCAATGGCGTCTTTGATTCCGTCTCCGTCGAAGTCGGCCACACGGATGGCGTTCGCCTGTTCGATACCTCCGGAAAACCCGGCGAGTTCCAGATAGTTCACCGTCAGCAATTCACGGTTTTCCAACACCTGTAGCGTTTGCAAACGTTTCCGATTCTTATTCATCAAAGCTGAACCCTGTTCTTACAAATGGCCTTTTTGGCGCGTATGTCGACTTATCTTAATCCCGTCCAGTCTGGCATTTACTTGCCGATTTTCCAAGAATTCCGTCAAAAATGATTCTTGTACGCCTGAATAGATAAAACCGATTTGGGCGTTCCAAAGCTGAACACTTGTCTGGCCAGCTTCCAAGTCGCCAAGTCTGGTCTGTCATTTGACTTTGGCTGTGCCAACCGGCCTCGAAAGACCGTCAAGAAAACGCACCGAGAAAATAAATTTGACGAATTCTTCGCGAAATCGGCAAGATGAAGGAGTCGGAGGAACTCGCTGGTGGGGAGCGAAAGTCGGGTTCGTTTCGCGGCCAAGCATACTTCATATTCTTCATTCTTTCTTATCCGAAGTAGCACGACTTTGCTCGCCAATCACGGTGACTCCGAATTTCATTTTTTTCATCTCTTTTTATATCGGAGGTTCCTATGAATAGGAAACGCATGAGAAGACGAGCGGCATTTACGCTTGTCGAACTGTTGGTGGTGATCGCGATCATTGCGATCCTGGTTCTGTTGCTGTTGCCCGCAATCAATAGTGCTCGCGAAGCAGCTCGTCGCAACACGTGTCTCAAGAACGCCAAAGAGTTGGCTCTGGCCGTGCTTAACCACGAAAGTAGTTATCAACGACTTCCGTTGGCCAATTCCGCGCCACCTCGATCCGGTCCCCGAAGCAATCTGGGCCGAATCGAACCAGGAAGCGCCGTAGGAGGAACGTACTACTACGACGGTGACAAGATCAATCGTAACAGCGATGGTTTCAGTTGGCTTGTTTCGATTCTGCCATATATCGAAGAACAGCCTTTGCACGATCAAATGTCCATGGCGACTGAAAACTTTCGGCGATTGGCGTTCGATCCGACGTTGCTGTTGAATACGGCAATTCCCGAATCGCATCTTTCGTCGGCGAAGCTAGAGCTGTTGCGATGTCCTTCGTTTGCCGGCGAAGAAACAGATCAATCGGAAGGCCATTACGGTCTGTCTGCAGATACCGACATTGCAGGAGGCAATTATGTTGCAGTTGCGGCGGCGATGTATGATTCGCAACAAGGCGTCATGGATCATGACGGTCGATTTGGCGGCGCGATTGTGTCGAAGGCAACGGACACGTTCAAGGGAGTTCGCATGGCCGACATCGTGGATGGTGCGTCCAAGACGATCTTGATGGGAGAATCCAAGCACGAAGTATATTCTTCTTGGTATTCGGGCCAATCCAGTTGGGCGTTGGCGTTTGCGCCAGAAAATCCGCCTCAGTTGATCACTGGCACCGACGGCCAAACCGCTGTGGACTCCGCCAGTCGCACTGCGTTGAACCAAGGAGGTTCCGTGTTGTTACGCAACACGCCGGGCTATACGCCACTAACGAATCGATTGCGAGGCGAACCGCGCGACTGGGGATTGAGTAGCGATCACCCAGGACTGGTAGTGCACAGCTTTGCGGACGGTCACGCAAAAGCGATTCCGGATTCCGTTGACGCGACGCTTTACTTCCGTCTGGTCACTCGCGCCGGACATGAAACGGTAGACCAATCGCAAATGTAAGATGGCAACGTTCATTTGAACCTGAGGCACGGCCACATGCATTCCAGTGCGGTCGTGCTTCTATTCTATTGGCGATTACCGAAACGGTTGCACTTTGCGATGGCGCACGAAAAAGACCGACGCGTTTTTGAAGTCAGGATGTCAACTTCCAAAACGCGCGGTCCTTTCGAGTCCGCGGACATCAGTATACTGTCAGTCCGCTGATACGTTCTTTTCGTCTCGTCCTTTGGTTCGTTCGCGCTGGATAGCGTCATAAACCTCTTGACGATGGACAGGGATATCGGTGGGGGCGTCTATTCCAAGCCGCACCTTGTCACCTCGAACGTCAACGACGGTGATTACAATGTTATCACCAATCATTATGCTTTCATCACGATGACGTGAAAGGACCAGCATTGATGGCTCCTTCCTTATGGAGTTTGACCATTTTAAATCATGGCAGTTTGTGCCACATGCTCTTGCCGCCGGGAGGACGGGCAAAAGAGACAACCAATAACGATAGTCGCTTGCAAGACAGTCATTGCATAAAATGATGTCACGCGGGAACAAGATTTCTATCGGAAACGTAGGTTGCCCAATTGCACGTATCTAGTCGACTGAAAGCACTTTTTGATAGCACGCTAGCGTGCTACGCGCTTTGTTTTAGAGTTTCCGACTGATCGGAAGTTTCCCATTGCAGCGGCTGAACGCCGTCCAGATAGATCTGACCACCTCGTTGTGTCTGTACATTGATCGCAATCGGAATATCCATGCGAATCATCAAGCCGCCACTGGCTTCATCAATGCGAACCAGGATCAAAGGTGTTTCTGAATCGGCTTTCAAACGCAATCGATGTGAAATGGTCGAATCAATGCGCAATTTGTAGTCCGAATCGACAGCCCAGGGACTGATAACCGGTATGGCCACTTCTGACATGGAAATCGATTGCAGCCAATAGAGTTCCGCATGCGCGCCATCGGCCAATAGCAGCCATTGCCGAGCTGCAGAATAACCGTCCAGCCCATTGTCTACAACGATAACTTCGGACGCGTCAAATTGAACGGCTCCAAAGCGAGACGTCAGTAAGTCCATCGGTAGCCCCTTTGCTGAAATGATTTTTCCACTATCGGATTAGGATCGGTCGATGGCGGTGTGCGAGTTCAATCGTTTCGCACTGTTCTTCCGGTCTTGTCGATGGAAGGGAATGCAATGATATCACTGTCAGTGGATGCCAGTTGTCCCGCGGCGCCAAACAAACGCCAGTGATCGCGTTAGTACCGAGTATTATTCGAATGGGAAATCGCGATCTGCTGGACCGTCAAATGCGGTTTTGGCAAGTTCGCCAGCGAAGTCATCGGCCCCGCCACTTGAACACGTTGCCGTACCGCCGAACTGAAGTCAACTTGTTCGCTGGGGGTCACAAAACACAGAATGTCACCGGCGTCGTCTGTTATGGCAAACTTGGGTATGTCCGTTCGTGACGTTAGCACTGGCATCAACCAGCCCTGAGCTTGATCCCAGCCCGGCGTATGACGCGGTGCGGATGCAACCCGACCGCTAGACTGTCCGGTAGGTTTGTCCACAGCGTCATGCGATGCGGCCACGACCCCCGAACCAACGGCCGAGCTGCTTGTTGTTACCTGACTTTCTGACGCGGCCATGTACTTGCCCTGCACCGCTTCAAATTGCTGAATTCGCTGAAGCAACTTGGTGCCGGCTGCGGTGACTTGCGGCGAGACGGAATGTTCGGCTATGTATTCCGCTCGCTGCCGAAGTGGCGCGAGCTCCCAAGCCGAAATTTCTTCGCTCACAATCGCCGACAACGCCAAGTTGATCTTCTTGCATTCTTCGGCCATGGCACGAATGTCTTGTTTCAGATCTCGCGAATTCGCCGTCTCGGTAGTCACGGCTGGCGATGGACTGACCGGGGAACCGGTTCGTCCCGAAGCGGCAACCCACTGTGTTTCCACCGGGCTGGTTGCAATCGGTTCCGCAGACGCCGCCAATTCGGGTGACAGCGTGTTTGGTTTGGTCGCGGGCGGCGACAATTCAATTGGTTGCGTGGTCATGGAAGCCGCGGGGACAGCATCACTGTCGGCCGCCAAGCGAGCGTCAACAGACGGTTCATGTAACCGATCGGGCATTTCGGATCCAGAGGCCATCACGACGTTGGAGCTAGAAGTATCCGTGCCATTTCCCGAGCGAATGGAATTCCGATTCGTCGGTTGCGAAGTCGCCGTCACAGCCTGAGCTGGTGCTGGCCGAGTGGTTGTGCGAGCGATATTTGCAGGTTTGCTTCGAGTCAAAATCCTTGTGAATCCAGCGAAATTCGCCTGATGGCGGTGCCACCTTGTACCACAGCTGCGACTCATCCGAGTTGTTGGTGAGGATGATTTTATCGAGTACCGATAGGAGTTCGCCTTGATGTAGTTTGACGTAAGCCACATTGTGAGCGTCGCTCTCATTCGAACCGACTCGTGTGATGGCGTTGGACGAGATGACTCGCAAGACTTGCGGGTTATCGGTCACCGCCACATCCTTGGCCTGGACCAAGCTGAAGCTACTTTGTGGTGGACGAATGGCGCACCATTGGCCATCCCGATGCTTGTAGATCTCGACGGCCGATCCAGCTGGCAGTTCATCTGTCTCGTAGAATTTTTCGCCGGGCCCGCTCCGCACGATTCCCACCGCGTCTTTGACGTAGGCCATGTACGGGAAGGATTCGGCCGATCCCGTTTGCCAAGTGATACTTCCGAAAATGCATGCGATGACAGCCGTTCGCAACATGAGAAACTCCAAGGCTGAATGAATTGGACCGAACGACGGTTACGCGCGAACGCGAGTCGTTTTGGTCCGTCTGACATTGGCCAGCCTTGTATCGCAAAATTCAATCTAACTCAACCGCAATCTGCCAAAAGTGTACCTCGCGACGGATTCGAACAAAGCGGTTTGAACCGAGTGTCTATTGATAGCACTTTGGACGCCAGCACACATGTTTTTCCGCAGAAAATGGCCTCTTTCAAGCGTTCGCATCCGGCAAAAGACCAAGCGCTTTTCCTTTTGGTTGGAATCGCAAGAATCGTTGTGGCAGCCATGCGAAGAACACTCTTGGCGCGAATGAATTCATCGCCATCTTCGACATCAAAATGGTTGCATGGAATATTGCAGTCACAAGCATTTCCAGCGCTACTGACGAAGGTTCGGTTGCAACGATCCCGACGGTTCACCATGTAATCTTTGCAAATCCTTGCAAATCCTGGTGTAACGCAAGTGGTGTACCCAGCTGGATTCTTCCGATATGACGGGTAGCAAATTAAGCGAAATGTTTGCAGTCGCTCCTAATACTCATTGCATTGCCGGGGAGGAACAACGAAGTGTCAGAAGATATCAACGTCTTGGCGTTAGTCAAAGGCTCAGAGAAATACGTATTCTTGTTTGACGACGCCAATCGTTCACAAGCGCTTCGTACACTCGGGCGATACGCATCCAATCCCGATCTCAGCTTCAGCTGGTACGATGCTGCTGTCATGAGTCAGAAGATTCGCAAGCAAGCGCAGGAAAGCAGTCCCAGCACGAACCGCTTGTTTGCCACCAAAACAATTGACAAGTATTTTGACGATTCGGCCGAATAGATCGCTAGCATCGTCAAATACAATTCCGAATAGGAAGGGCGCTGGCTGAAGCAAAATGCTTAGCCAGCGTTTTTTTTGTTATGAAATCAACGATAGCTCGGTTTCTTCGCTTCTTGGTGGTGGAAAAAAATGCGTCTGACCTGACGGTGAAAAGCTACCGAGAAGACTTGGAAGCACTGCAAGAATATTTTGTGGACCTGAAGGGTTCGGTTCCATCGGTCGAGCAAATCACAACGTTGGATTTGCGAGCATATGTTAGTGCGTTGAACGGCGCTGAATATGCCAAGTCCACGATTTCTCGCAGACTGGCTTCTTTGCGGACATTCTTTCGGTTTGCTCAGCGAGAAGGCTTGTGCGACCACAATCCGGCACAGCCGCTCAAGAATCCACGGCCTGCTAGGAAATTACCGCACTTTCTAAGCAATGACGAAATGGCCAAGCTCCTCGGCAGCCCGCCCAGCAGCACATCGGCGGGGCTACGAGATCGAGCGATCTTGGAAACGATGTATTCTGCTGGATTACGAGTCGGCGAAACGGTGGGAATCAACGACGGAGATTTGGACTTTGCGGATGGGATTGTTCGTATTCGCGGCAAAGGGCGTCGCGAACGAATTTCACCACTTGGTTCGTTCGCAATCACCGCGCTGCGTCATTGGCTGGAAGTTCGGTCGCTCCACCCAAGTGTTCCGAAGGGAATTCAAGCGCCCGTGTTTGTTAACAAATTTGGCAAACGCATTACCACTCGCAGTGTCGCAAGAATGCTAGAAAAATATCTCGTAACCAATGGACTCGATCTCCGAACGTCGCCTCATACGCTTCGGCACAGTTTTGCTACGCACTTGCTGAACCATGGGGCAGACATCCGCAGCGTACAAGAATTGCTGGGGCATAAGAGCCTATCGACGACGCAAATATATACGCACTTGAGCACCGCGAATCTGCGACAAGCGTATGAAAAAGCACATCCTCGAGCCAAGCTGGATAAGACACGCAACGGGTAGGATTCATCGCACTTTCGGAATCGAACCGCAAGATAAGGAAAAAGCCTTCGCAAGCGAAGGCTTTGGTCGTTTGAGGCATCGGTTTTCCGAGCAACGGTGACTACACCATATTCTTCTTGACGGCCCAGACGGCTGCCTGAGTTCGATCGGTAGCGTTGATCTTTCGCAGGATGTTTTGCACGTGTTCTTTGACCGTTTCCACACTGATTTTTAGAGATTTGCCAATCTCTTTGTTGCTCAATCCCAACGCTACGTGCCGCAGGACCTGCGTTTCTCGATTCGTCAGCGGTACGTCTTCTCCGACGCCTTCACGACGCTTAGCCATTGAATCGCGGACTTGCCCCATGGGACTTTTTTCTGAAATGGGACGTCCTTGCGCGGCACGGCGAATGGAATCTATCAGATCCATTCGAGACGATCCCTTTAAGACGTAATCGTCCGCGCCCAGGGCAACCGAGCGAGCGATATATGTTGGATTGTCATACGTGGACAACATGACCACTCGCGTTTCCGGAGCCTGTTCACGAATGTTTTCCAACGCTTTTAAGCCGTCTTCGATTTCCATGCGAATGTCCATTAACACCACATCAGGTTTTTTGTCCAGAGTTTGGACCACGGCTTCCTTGCCGTCGGAAGCTTCGCCCACAATTTGAATGTCTGCGCCTCGCAAAAGGCTCTTCAGACCGGTTCGGACAACCGCATGGTCGTCGACGATAAGTAACGATATTGACATGTTCATACCTACGAAGAGATCCAAGAGAAAGACTTGGAAAAGTTGACAAGAGCAAGGACCACGGAATCGCATGTTCCAGCCGATCCTTGTCGATTCGAACTTTAACCACCCTACTTATGCTAACGTGATTTAGTTTTGCAGCAATCCTCCCCGTAGAGGGGAGGATAAACCGAGTTTGCCGAATTCGCGAATTATCACGACCAAAATCGGGTGTTTCGGCACAAACTGCGGTTTTCCGCAAAACGCAAAACTGACTTTCTGGGGGTTACAGAGCGATATGTGGTGGCCAAGTCGTGTTTTTTTCGTCAGTTCCGTATCAACACTTAGCAAAAACAGATGTGCCCAGTCGCAACTTGGTCGGCATTTCTTTGACGCATATTATCCCATGACGTAAATAAATTACGACAACGACCTGTTGTCCATGTCGTGAAATGCACGGAACGATTGCGACGAACAACCCACAAGAGGATTTCGCACCTGTTTCTCATAGGCGTGATGATTTAATGGCTGAAGGTACACTACTGCTTGTTGACGATGATCGACATGTGTTGGATTCCATGTCCAGTTGGCTGCGTGAGCAGGGCTATGACGTTGATACGTCGGCCGATGCGGAAAACGCCAAGACCAAACTGGATGCGAAAACCTACGACTTGGCGCTGATCGATATCCGTCTCGGCAACACCGATGGTTTTGATCTGCTTGCGTATTGCAACGAACGACACCCCCATGTCACAGTGACAATGATCACCGGTTATGGCACGGTGGAAATTGGGGTCGAAGCGATTCGCGCTGGCGCATTCGATTTATTGACAAAGCCGCTTTTAGATCAAGAGCTGCAGTTGTCGATTGAACGCGCGCTTTCGCAACGACAGATGCTGGCCGAAAACCAGAATCTGAAACGTCAGTTGGATGATCGATTCGGCCTAGAAAACGTTGTCGGTCATGATGCTCGTATGAATCGCATCTTCGAAATCATCGACAGCGTGGCTGATACTCGAGCCACCATTCTGATCACCGGCGAAAGTGGTACGGGCAAATCCATGATTGCTCGCGCCATCCACCAGCGAAGCGCTCGACGCGAAAAACCGTTTGTCGAAGTTGCCTGCGGCGCACTGCCCGAAACACTGCTCGAAAGCGAACTCTTTGGCCACGTCGCGGGGTCATTTACCGGTGCCACCGGAAACAAAATTGGCAAATTCAAACAAGGCGACAAGGGAACCATTTTCCTGGATGAAATTGGTACCGCATCACCCAGCATGCAGGTGAAACTGCTGCGAGTGCTACAGGATTTGCAATTCGAACAAGTCGGCGGTACGGAAACCTTCACCGTGGACACGCGAGTTATTCTGGCGACGAACGAAGACTTGTCGCAAGCCGTGGACGACGGGCGCTTCCGCCAAGACTTGTTCTATCGAATTAACGTGATCAATATTGAACTGCCCGCTTTGCGTGAACGAGTGTCGGACATTCCCTTGCTCGCTCAGCATTTCCTTCAGAAAGTCTGCGAAGATGTCGGCAAGCCCAGCAGCGGATTTACGCCGGAGGCGTTAGAGATGCTGCAACGTTATTCGTGGCCGGGGAATGTTCGTGAAATCCAAAACGTGATTGAACGAGCTGTCTTGTTGGGGCGCAATTCTCACATCGGTGTGGAAGACCTATCGGCCAACATTCGCAAAGCACCCATCTCGATGGTTCCAAGTGCCGCAGGAAGAACGCTCAAAGACGCGCTGGCCGGACCAGAACGCCAGATCATTCTGGAAGTCTTGGAATCGAACAACTGGAACCGCAATGCAACGGCCGAATCGCTGGGCATCAACCGAACGACCTTGTACAAAAAGATGAAGCGGTTGGGCTTGGAAGACGCCGCGCCAAAAAGTGGCGTTAGCGTCTGACCTTTTTCTTTAATTTGCCCAGCCGCTCCCTTTTGGGGTGAATCGGAAAATGCGCGAGTCTAGGTGGTTTGACAAGCGTTGTTTTGCAATCGATTCTTTATCTCCCAATGACTGTCAATCGGCTGTCGTTGGAGTGGATGTGTTTTGAAAACGATTGGTCATTCTGGGCCCGATTAGTTTTCAGCCAATTCTGATTTAGCTAGAATCTTCGACTCACGTTTTAATCTGAACAACTGAGGGTCGAACGATGTTGAGCATTCCGTTAGGGAAAAGGATTTCTGTTGCGCGCGTGGCGATGTTGCTGGGAAGTGTCGTTGTTGCACTTTGGATGATCACTGCGGCTATGTTGCCAGACATCTATTGGGTTCGCGTGTTTCGAACCAGTGTTCTACTTGGCGCTTCCATGGTATGTGGCGTCTTATTATTGCGAATCAAGAATCGCGAAGTCCAACTAGTCTTGTTTTTGCTTTCCTGCACGCTGTTTTTATCAACAATGATAAGCGTACCGTTTCGAGTTCCCGTGCTGGGAGTTACGTCCGTGTACCGGCGTCACTTTGTTGAATCGTTGCCTTTGGTTTGGGGCATCTTACTCTTGCCGGTTGTCATTCGCATGTCTGGCATTCTGGGTCAATTGAATCATGAAATTCAGCGACGTGCTTCCGCCGTGAAGGAACGTCGGCAGAGTCAGGAAGAATTGCAACTGAACAAACGTGTATTAGACAACGCCGAGGATGGTGTCATTTGGGCCACTTCGGATGGAACCATCACCTATGCCAATCGCGCCGCCGCGAACTTCCGATCTGCTGATTCGTTTGCCCCGACAATGAACGGGCTTGCCGTGTTTGATTTGGAACCGAGTTTGCAAGCCACTTGGGAATCGATTTGTGAACGGTGCCAGTCGGGTGAATCGGTGGTATTTGAAGCCATGTTCACGTCGGAAGAAGGCGGGAGTGTTCCGTGTGAAGTCCGGGCACACAATGTTCAAGACGATCCTACCAATCAGCTGATTTCGTTGGCCATTCGGGATATTCGCGAACGCAAACAGATGGAAAAAGAACTTCAAGATCGGTTGAACCAAATTTCGCATTTATCGCGTATCAATTTGGCCGGGGTCATGGTTGCGGGCATTGCGCACGAATTGAACCAACCGTTGTTTGCCGTGACGAACTATGCATTCACGGCAGCAACCACCTTGGACGAACTGGCAAACCAATTGAAGCCAGGACAGCACGTAGATCAGATGCGGCGCGATTTGGATTTAATTGGCGAACAAGCGTTACGCGCTGGCGAAATCTTGAACCGCTTGCGACGCATGGTCCAGAAACAAGACCCGGTGTTGGCACCAACTCCGGTGGACGAAATTATTGCCGAATCAATGCACTTGATGGATCTGAATCAGTCTAGCCACAAACGGCCGCACGTCCATATCGTTCCTGCTCAGAACATTCCGATCGTGAACATTGACAACATCCAACTCCAACAAGTGCTGCTGAACGTTGTGGGCAACGCAATTGACGCTGTGGAAACACTGGGAACGGACGGGGAAGTGACCATTTCAGTCGAATCCGATGACGACTTTGTTGAAATCTGGGTGCAGGATAATGGCCCTGGTTTGCCAGGAAATGCCGAGTCCGTTTTTGAGCCCTTCTTTACCACCAAGGCCAAAGGCATGGGTGTTGGCCTCGCCATTTGTCGATCTATCATGCAAAGTCATGGCGGAGATCTGATGGCGGAGAATCAAGACGACGGCGGCGCGCGTTTCCGCATCATTCTGCCTCGTTTTGACAAACAGCTTGTGGCTGCCGAATAGAGTTCGTTTGGTTGCCGCAGCCAAGTGTCGCTACGCAATAATCGAATCCAAAACCGTCCCGCTGGTAATAGGCAGCGGACGGTTCGCTCGGTCAAAAACCTCAGTATGCGGATCGATGCCCAGCAAGTGGAACATCGTGGCGGCCAAATCATCAGGACGCACCGGGTGATCGGCTGGATACGCGGCGTATTCGTCCGAAGTCCCGTAGGTCGCTCCGCCTTGCACACCGCCACCTGCCAACAAGGCCGTGTAACACTTGGGCCAATGGTCTCGGCTTTCATTGTCGTTGATCTTTGGCGTTCGCCCAAATTCGCCCACCCAAACCACCAGGGTTTCGTCCAGCAGTCCGCGATTTTCTAAATCGTTCAATAGCGTAGGAAGAGTTTGGTCGGTGATGGGCATGTGGTACTTGTCGATGATTTTGTACATCCGAGTATTATCAAAGCCGTGCGTGTCCCATCCGCCCGATTCGATGGTGCGTCCACCGATGCTATTCGAAAAATAAACCGTCACAAATTTGACGCCGGATTCCACCAATCGCCGAGCCAGCAGGCAGCTTTGACCGTACGTAGTTCGACCATAGGCTTCCCGAAGTACGTCACTTTCCGCAGACAAATCAAACGCCTTGCGAACTCGATCCGTGGTCAGCATCGACAGCGCTTTTTCGTAGTAATTATCGAACCCTCGCACCGCTTGCGACGCTTCCATTAAACGACTTTGCGAATCAATTAACTTCTGAAGTTCGCGACGACGTCCCAGTCGATCCACGGAAAGATTCGCGGGCAAGCTGAGTTCAGGCAGAGCAAAGTTTTCCGCATTGGGATCTTCTTTGAAGAACAGTGGGTCATGTTTCTTGCCCAGAAAGCTGGCATGTTGTCCGGGGACAATCGATCCGTCTCGAATCACATGCGGATACGCCACAAACGTGGGTACGCCGTTTTCATTCGGCAGCAAGCGATCCACCACACTGCCATAGGCCGGAAACAACTGCAGCGAATCACGAAGCCGTTGGTCATCCGACGGCGGTTCGTGCCCAGAAATAGCGTAGTAGCCAGCCGAAGCGTGATTGTTCATGGTGTGCGTCATGGTGCGAATCAAACACACCTTATCCATGATGCGAGAAACTCGCGGCAGTAGTTCGCAAACCTGCATCCCCGGCACGTTAGTGGAGATGGGCTTGTACGGCGAACGCACTCCAACCGGCGCGTTGGGCTTCATGTCAAACGTATCTAATTGACTGGGACCGCCCCACTGAAACAAGAAAATGACCGATTTGGCTTTGGGCACATGATGTGGCAACGCTGCTGCTTGCATCAGCTTGGGCATGGTCAGGCCCAACATACCAGCGCCACCAATCTGCAAGACTTTTCGACGATTAGGCAAGAACGAACTCATGACAGCGATCTTTCCGACAGATCATGGATAGGCGAGTTACCGGCGGGAAGACTATTTTCGCTGGTTTTCCGCGCGAATGCAACAATCGATGGGCGACACGGTGACTCGTTCGTGTCCTTGCATGATTCGCTTGAACGCTGGCTACGCGCCCGCCCACGCTCGACCACTAAGCGTGGCCGTGGTGACAATTCCCGTTGTCTTTCCGGCTTCATCTACCACGCGAGCCAGATCTTGTTTTTGGCTGCGCAGATGGATCAGAGCGCTCAGCGGCGGCTCGGTGTTCACAATTTCCGGAATGGTGTGAAATTCGTCGACCAGCTCGGATTCGCTCAAGTACAAATCCAAGATGCGGACGTATCCCAAGATGCGTTTGCCTCGTCGTTCGCTAACCAAAATGAAGGGATTCGCTTGACGTTTGGCCAAACGAAACACATCCGCCTTGGGACTACCCAGCGGAACGCTGACCACGCGAGCCATCGGAACGCAAAACGTAGACAATGGCTTGCCGGCCAACAGGAACATGCCTTGAGCCAGCTGCCGTTGTGCAGGCCGCAGCACGCCCACTTCTTGTCCTTCGTCCAGCACTCGTTGCAGTTCTGTGCGCGCGAGCGAAACTTGCAGTTGCTCGGGAGCTTCGCCCGAAAGGTAACGTAACGCTCGGCCCAACATCCACAGAATGGCCGAAACAGGCAGGAACAGTACGGCAAATCCTAAAAAGAATGGACCGCCCCAGCGAAGTAGACGATTTGGCGCGGCATAGAACAGCTGCTTGGGCAGCAGTTCTCCGTAAACGAACACGAAAGGCGTTAGCGCGATCGGTCCGAGTAGTTCCACGACGTAGTTGCTGGTGCCCAGGATCTGTCGAGCCATCATTACCACGGCGTGCGACGTTAAGAAGTTGGCTAAATTGTTGCCGACCAAAGTCGTTGCCACAAACAACGCCGGATTATTGGTCAGCCAAATCAGACCTCTGGCAACCCAACTGCCGGCCAACGCGTCCATGGTCAGACGAACTCGAGTTGCTCGATAGAAGCCCGTTTCCGAACCACTAAAAAACGAACTCAACAGAATGCTGACCACAAACAACAGCAGCGCCCAGATCATGATTCGTTTGACTCCTGATCGTGAACTCGCAAATCTACCACCAACTGATCGTCATGGTCGGTATATCGGCAAACACTGAATTCCCAGATGCCCCAGTAGCAGACATCACCCGGTTCGGGAACCTTTTGCAGTTGTTCTTGCATCACGCCCGTCACCGTTGCCGATCGCGTTTCGGGCGCTTCCACCTGAAAGAACTCTTCCAGCTTGCGGATATTGGTCAGTCCTAACACTTGCCAGTGATTCGTATCAATGGTGTGAATCGGCTCGCGATCCAAAACGCGTTGAATTCGACTGGAGTGCTTGGAAAACAAAACGTCCAGAATATCTTGCCGAGTGATCACGCCCAAAGTTTCGCCCAGTTCGTTGACAATCACCGCGGTTTCTCGTTCCTTGCTGCGCATCCGTTGCAACGCATCTGCCGCCGTGATGCACCATGGCACATAGATCACGGGTTCTGCATAGTATTCCAAGTGTTCGTTCTTGAGGTCCGTCAGATTGGACAGATGCACGGAGTACGCAATTTCATCACTCTCCGTTTCTGTGACGAACAGATAGCCGCTGCGAGGCAAGTCTTGGCGAATATCCGAAAGCGTGATGGGCGGTTTGAAGACGACTAGCTGAGATCGAGGCCGCATGAATTCGTCCACGGTCATGTCCGAAAGCAACACCAAACTGCGCAGCACTTGTTGCTCTTGTTCCATCAATTGGGCTGCCGGTGTAGACAATTGGATCGCTCGTTCTAAATCCGTCACATCCAAATAAGGCTCCGGTTCAAAGCCCGGCCAAATTAATCGCCTAGAAAGTAACGTGCCTACGGTCAGCACTGGCATGATGGGATCTATAATTCGAATGGCAATGGACAGCGGACGAGCAACCAAGGCGGAAAGCCATTTTGCTTTGAGCACCGCGAATGTCTTGGGCATCATTTCGCTGGCAAAAATTATCAGCAGCAGCGAAGCGAACGGGAAAAACAAGTCCAGAGTGTGATTCGAAGCAGGATTGTTTCGCAGGCGAAACTCTACCACGGACGTGAGGCCAAAGTATGCTAGATTCGTCACCAAATTCCAAAACAACACCGCCGATAGCAAGCGATCCGGATCTTGCAACAGATGCGTGGCCAGGCGTTGACCGTACGAACCTTGCGACATCACTTGGCGATCGCCGGCTTTTAACGAAAACAAGGCTGCTTCCGATGCCGAAAAAAATGCAGACACGCAGATCAACGCCAGCATCGCAATGACAAACGGAAAAACATCGAATAACAATTCCATACTGTTATCCTCGCTCGTGTTCGAAGCGTCTCAAATTACATTCGAACAGAGGAATCATGATTCGTCCGTGGATTGAGATCGCCCGGCGGCAAAATCGAATTCAGCCAATGCCGGGATCATCATGGCCGCCGACGCAAACAGGTATGCCGTGCCCGATACAAGAAACGTGGCCAATGGTTGCCCTAGCATGTAACTGGTGATGGCGTAAAAAGTAGCAAACGGTAAAACCAACGATGCCAGCAAAATGGCTGGCGACGGATTCCGAACGCCCAATGCAACAAACAAACCAATGCTGCCGCCCACAATAAACGCCAAGAACGGAGCAATCTGGACCTGAAAAGAACCGCTAAATGAAATCATCATCAAGATGCACGTAGCAATGCCCAAGAACAAGAAGAACACCGTCCCCAGGCTGATGCCAATTGCCGAACGTGAACTAGCGTAGGTCATGCCGCAGTGAATTCCCAACACAGCCACAAAGAAATCCAGCACCAATAACCCGCAAGAAGCAAACACCAAGCCTTCCGCATTCAGCGTTCGATTCCACCAAAGATAAATGCACAACAGAATTGGCAGGATGACCATTTCTTTGGTGATCCAAAAGATCCCACCTAGCTTGCCGAACAAGAATTCCGCTGGGCGAAGGTCGGTCACCAGCAACAAGTCCAACGACCGTCCGTCTCGTTCACTGGTAATCGAAGTCACCGCCAACGCATTGATGATGACCAAGCTTACCACAAAGAGCGGAAGTAAAGGTCTCGCGGCTAGAGGAATAATCCCTTCCTGCGCATCCGCGACGCGTAATTGTTGACTGGCCCAGATCAATCCAGCCGTGGTTATTACGAATAATACCAAGTACGCCAAACGAATGATCAAGACTTTGCGGCCATATGCCCACGTACAGATTTCTCGCCACAAAATTGGATTGTCCCAAACCTGCCGATATGGCTGGGGATCGGATTGCGTTGCTTCGGCAGCTGCGTCCGCTTGATTCGAACCGTCGGCGGTCGCTGATGGCGTTGGCAAAGTTTCATCCGACTTCACTTCGCGGATTTCTCGTGAAGGATTCCAAATTCGAACTCGGGCAATCGACGTTCCGTTCAGCGCCAAGGTCAGCAGTGAAACCAACGCGCAATGAAGCGTCACCGGGCTTTGCCAAAACGAAGGAGCATCAGCCACAGCAGCAGCCGATACAGCTCGCATGGGACTCATTGCCGCCGCCACCCAGTTGCTGGATTGGCCAAAGATCGATTCGCCACAAACGCCGGACGCAACCGCTTCACAGACAACCAACCACACTACAATCACCAGCGCCGTCATGGCCAACGTTTGAAACGTTTTTTCGCGCCAAAATCCAAAAAGTGCTCCCAGACTGCCAGCCGCCGTCGCTCCCAATAGCGTCACCAATAAAACTCGTGCCACCTGTTCCAGCGAAATTCCGCCGAACAACATGGAAAAGGCCAGCACGGGAGCGCTCGCCAGAATCATCGAATAGACATGAATCAAGCTGGCGGCCAGTTTTCCCAGTACCAATTCACTGTTATTCAATCGAGTCAGCAGCAACAGCAAAATGGTTTTGCGGTCTTTTTCCAGTGATACGGCACTCGCCGTGGTCAGAGCCGCCATGAACAAGACCACCGCCATTTGAAGAGGAACCAAAATTTGGAACAAGATGGCACCAAACCGAGACATATCCTCAATGCCACGAATGACTTGCGTTCCGGCCAGCAACAACCAAGCAGTGCACATGACGCCAAACAGGACCGCGGCGTAAACGGTACGAATGGCAAAAAGGTGTGGTCGGCGAGGAGCCGTGACTAATTCGCGGTAAAAAACAGGTCCAACAAACAAGACGTGTCCCTTTTTGACAAAAATCGAATTGGTTCCAGGACCAAACGGTGGATTATAGCTGGTTTGAATGACTACGTAACGTGATAATGGTGCGTTCCGCGTCCTAAGGGAGACAAGTTATGGATTCGCACATTCCGGTCGTCTGTCCCGTTTGTCATACTCGTATGCATGCCGAACGCAACCAAGTCGGCCAATCAATCATTTGCCCAGACTGCGAAACCGTCACCAAAGTGCCTCGGCCGATTGAGCGTCCGAAGAAAGCAACGCCCAAACTGGACGACGGCTACCAACTTCAGGGGTCGGCTGATGACGTTGCTGTGGCAAATGTCGATTCGCACGTCAAATTGACCTGCGTCCAGTGCCATGCGCTGTTGACCGTGCTGGCAAGCCATGCGGGCAAGCAAGTTCGCTGTCCCAAATGCAAAGCGTTGAATCGCATCCCGCGGCCTCGGTCTGCCACTGCCAAGTCACTAGCTACTCAATCTGTAGGTTCGTTTGCTACAAACTCCGTAGAACAAGAATCGGCGTTTCCGCGAGGTGATGCGAGAACGGAAATTGCCAATCGAATGCTCCAGAATGCTCGGCGCGAATTGGATCAAGCGGACGAAGATACGCGAGCTGCCGGGTTCATTGTGGACGATACCGACCGTCTTGCTGGCTTCGCATCCTTTCTAATGCAAGCCGAAGTGATCACCACTTTGCTGGTAATTGCCATTGGTAGTGCCATTTCAATGGGGCTGTTGATGTTACTGAATCAAGCAATGGCCATGATTTCGATCGGTAGCATCATGGCGGTGTTTCTATGTTTGTTTGCAGCACTAGCAGCCATCATGACGGCTGGCTTATCTGCTCCCGTACTGTTAGCCATCATCGAAACCACCGCCAATGGAGGATCCAAGATTGAGCACGTCAAATACGACCTGGGTGATCGTGGCTCCAGCGTGTTTCTATTTGCCAACGCCTACGCCATTGCTTGCATTCCGTGGGCTCTTATTGGTATGGCCGTTGACCAAGTGGTAGAAACACCAACGATAATCGTCATGGCATTAGGATTCCTAACATTTCCGATCGTGCTAATGTCGTTTCTACACAGTGGAAGTTGTTTTACCCCTCTTAGTGCGGAAGTATTACGATCGATAAACAAACGTTTAGTTCCGTGGCTGGTGTTTGTGGTGTCGACCGTCTTGATGGCGGCGAGCATTGGTGCTCTATTGATGTTCAGCCCCTTAATCGCCGCTCCGTTGATTGCACTGTTTACCGTCTACTACTCTCGGCAATTTGGCAAGTTATTTTATAATCTTCCCGTTTTGGTAGCTGACGGTGACGAGCAAGAACGGCATAATTAGCCCTTTCATGGATGCGACATGTTATGGCAGCCTTCGATGTGTTTTGTGGCATTTTTACAACACGTCGACTGCTGGAAGAATCATGATGGGTTGATTTCAAGCAGTTCTTACGGTAACTCGGGCCCGTGGCATACGACTTGCTCTGCCCCGTTGTCGAAGCATCCACGCAGCTGCAATGGCGACTGCTTCGGCAAAAATAAAACGCTTAGATATACATCTGTGGATTGATATGAAACGTTCTTTAGCAACTATCTTTCATCACGCTCAGCCAACCGGTGATCGCTTGCTGAAGCCGGCGGAATTCCGTCGCCAAATTGATCGGGAAATGGCTCGTACAGATCGAACGGGCGAACAATTTTGCTTATTGGTTTTGCGAAACCTAGTGGACGCCATTCCAACCGACGACGCTAAGCGAATCGTCGAGACACTTTCACAGCGAATCAGACGCACCGATGACGTCGGGTTGATTGAACATGATCAACTGGCCGTTCTATTGCCAGTGACGCCACTGGCAGGTGGTAATAAACTGGCAATGCAATTGTGCCACGCGATTCATTACTTGATTGCAGAACCAGAATTCGAAGTTTTCTGTTACCCGTCCAACTGGCTTATGTCCAGTTCGCCTTCAACTCAGTCGTTCCCCGAGGATGATTCAACTAGTTCGGGAATTGCGATGCGAGTATCTGTGTCGCCAAAGCCCTTCGAATTGTTGACCGTTGCGCAGACACCAAGTTGGAAACGCTTCCTAGATGTTTTCGGAGCGGGTTTTGGCTTGGTTTGCCTGTCTCCCTTGTTTCTGCTAATTGGCACGCTGATTCGAATCACATCTCCCGGTCCAATAGCGTTCGGCACGGGATTTGCGCCAGCGAGCTTGCGGCTTTGTGTATCGCCAAAATGGCAGTCGTGAAAGCCGCATTTGGAATTTATTGCTGCGAGCTTGCCATTGTGACACGAACATCAAAACCGACACCTGCTGCTGACGTTTCGCTCGATCAGCAGTCCAGTGACGATGGCTCGTCACTGGACCTGAAGGGACTCAAATACTTCAGCATGCTTCGACCATTGCTGGAAGACCTCCGCGACGAGGGGACCGGCCGCGACAAAGCGGGCAATCGAACTTTGCACTTCGATCAGTACTGCATGCTGGTCCTGCTCTATGTGCTCAATCCGACAGTTTCCAGCCTCCGGGCACTATCGCAAGCGAGTGAACTGACGAAAGTTCAAAAGAAGCTCGGCAACGCCAAAGCGTCGCTCGGTTCGCTGTCGGAAAGCTCACGCCTGTTCGATTCGAAACGTCTCAAAACGATCATCAAGCAGTTAGCCAAGCAAGTTCACTTAAGCCAGCTTGATCCCAAAGTTGCTCAATTCGCCGCGAGCTTGATTGCGGTCGACGGTTCGGTGGTCAACGCCCTACCTTCCATTCTGGCCGCGTCGCTTCTTAAGCAAACGACGGGCACCGCGGTGGTCCACTGGCGGTTGCATACGCACTTCGAGGTCGCCAGCTTCACGCCCCAAGAGATCACCGTCACGCCTGATGGCGGCGGTGAGCATGACGAACGGGCAGTGATGGCACGGTCGATCGAAGCGGACAAGATCTACGCAATGGATCGCGGTTACGCGAAGTTCGCTCTGTTCAATGAGATCCACCGCCAAGGGAGTAGTTACATTTGTCGCCTGCGAGACAACTCGGTCTACGAGGTGACCGAGGAGCGATCTTTGACGGACGCCGACCGTGTCGCTGGCGTGCTGAGCGATCAGATCGTTCGAATGGGAAAGAACAGCAAGAAGGCTGACCGGCCCGACCATACCATTCGCTTGGTGTGCATTCGCTGCACGCCTCACAAGAATCGCAGTGGTGGCAAAGTGAAGGGCTCCAAGGCTCCCGACAGCGATGGCGTGTTACGGATCGCGACCAACCTGTTGGACGTTCCGGCGGAGATCATCGCGATTTTGTATGCGTACCGCTGGACCGTCGAAATTTTCTTCAGGTTTTACAAACAACTGATGGGCGGGGCGCACTTGATCAGCCACAGCCAAAATGGCATTGAGATTCAAGTTTACTGTGCGACGATCGCCTGCTTATTGATGAACTTGTGGACCGGCGGCAAGCCGAGCAAGCGAACGTTCGAGATGATTAGCTACTACTTCGCGGGATGGGCCAGCGAAGAAGAATTTCGCTTCGTCTGCATGCGGTCGGCAGTCTCCATTGCTTCGATTCGCCCATTCAAAGAATCGTCGCCAAAATCAGCGGCGTGATTGCGATTCAATTCTTGAACCAGATCAAGCTGTCGACGCTGTGCGACGTCTGGCCACTGTTCGTTTTTCAAATAACGAATCATCTTTTCCGGATCGGTCTGCCGACTATCCAGCGACACGCCTTTATGCTTTGACGGTAGAAAGCCACTTCGCGAATCGCTACCGCCACCACCCAACACAACAAAACCTGGTAAGTTCTGATTTTCCGAACCGAGTCCGTAATCGAGCCACGCACCCATTGACGGGCGAGTGGCTGCTATGTTGCCCGAACTCATCAGGGATCGAGCTGGACCGTGCGTTGGATTGAATGTGTACAGCGAACGCACCACGCACAGATCGTCCGCCAATTCCGCCAACTTCGGCAACAATTCACTGACTTCTAATCCTGCATCACCGTGCCTTTGAAATTGGAAAGGTGATGGCAACAATCCACCCGTCGTTCGTTCGGTGCGTAGATTGGCGGCCTCGGGACGTTGGCCGGCATATTTTTCCAACGCCGGTTTCGGATCGAAGGTATCCATTTGAGACGGGCCGCCCGGCATGAACAAAACGATACTGTGTTTGGCGCGCGCCGAGTGCGTAACGGCGACCTGATTGCCACTGGCGTCCGATTCATTCGGTGGCGGCGCGGCCGTGGTGGAAGATTCGGCCAGCATCGCCGCAAGTGCGACGGAACCGAGCCCAGCGGAAAGTGATTGTACAAATTCGCGACGTCGTTGAATCGGTTCGTTTAAGGCCAAAAGATCACCTCGTTGGTTGCCAACAATGCTTGTGCGTATTGTGTTAGCGATCCAGACTGTAAAAACTGTTCACCCATTCGCTGTTCTTCGGCGGTTGGATTGCGACCAAACACGCGATGGTACAACGATCGGATGATCAAAGCATTTCTTTGCGAACCATCAACGTGTTCCGGCTGATTCAAGTCGACTTCCGTTGAACGAATCGCATTTTCAACCAACGATTCGGCTTGCTCCAAAATGAAATCACTGTTCATGATGAACAATTGCTGCAAAGGCGACGTCGTTGATTCTCGCATGGGACTATGCGATTTCGGCGAAGGAAAATCATAAAGCTCTAACAAGGCTGCCGGTCGCCCGCGTCGAACGTGACCATATACCGTGCGGCGTCTAGTTGATCGATCCAGATCGTCCGATGGCCCAGCCATTTCCGTTTCTAAAGTACCGGCTGCCTGCAACAAGCAGTCGCGATACGCTTCAATGTCCAATCGCCTAGGATTCATACGCCATAGAAACTGATTTGCGGGATCGATTGCGATCGCTTGTTCCTGCGGTTGGCTTGATTGACGATACGTCGCTGACAACATGATTTCACGGTGTAACCACTTCCAAGAATATCCGTGCTGGACAAATCGATACGCCAAATCGTCTAGCAATTCTGGATGCGTGGGAGCCGCACCTTGCGAACCAAAATCGCTGGGCGTGGCGACCAGAGGCTGCCCAAAATGCCAAGCCCACACGCGATTAACAATCACTCGAGCCGACAGCGCCGCGGCATCGGAAAAGATCCGTTCGGCCAATTCCAAGCGTCCCGAACCATCTTGAAATTTGGGATCAGACTTCGCCAACACGGCAAGGAACCCGCGCGGCGCGAGTTCACCTGGGCGAGTTACGTTTCCGCCGATCAAGATATCCAGATCGCGAACTTCGCTGGGACGAATATCGATCATTGTAAAGTCAGGATCAGAACCGTCTACATGAAAGCCTGCATCGTAAACGGCTTGGAAAAGTGGTTCGTTCGAATTACTTCGCCGTCGACCTCGCTGTTCGTCATCTTCATTCGATTCTATCTGCGGTTCGTCGGGATACGGGCGAGGTTGTTTGGCTAGTTGCACCAAGTGCCGAAACAGTTCGGGATGCGTTTCCTGCAGCGCGGCGTTTTCTTGCTTGATCTGTTCCATTTCCGCTCGAAAACGAATGACTTTTTCTCTCGCTTCATCAGGCTTGGAACCGGGGTCGTCACGCAACAAACGAGCGGCGTAGCTGAAGTAGAAGACGCGTTGCGCATCGACCATAAATTTTGTTTCCGCAGCAGCGTCGATTTTTGCGAGCGGACGTGGAGCCTGGACGGTGGACGCAAATACGCTGGCTAGACTGTAGTAATCCGACATCGTGATTGGATCGAATTTGTGATCGTGACATCTTGCACACGCAACCGTCAGTCCCAGAAGACCTCGCGACACCGTGTCAATTCGTTCGTCCCAATCGTCGGTGTACAGCGTTTCCACAACCTCCTTGGACAAACGACCGTCTTTGTGATAGGACGGCGCGGCTCCTAAGAATCCCAAGGCAACCATGTCTTTTCGTTCGACATTCGGCATCAGATCAGCAGCAAGTTGCAGCTTGACGAACCGATCGTACGGCAAGTCAGTGTTGATCGCGTTGATGACCCAATCTCGGTATCGCCAGGCAAACGGAAAACTCGGTGTCGTCGCTTCCCCGGTGAAATTGTCTTCGCCATAGCGAACCACGTCCAACCAATATCGGCCCCAACGCTCGCCGTAATGTGGCGAATGAAGCAACTGTTCGACCAGTCGAGCATACGCATCGGGCGAATCATCGTTCACAAACGCTTGGACTTGTTCAAATGTCGGACGCAGCCCAGTCAGATCCAAATACGCTCGTCGAATCAAGACATCTCGATCCGCGGCAGGCGAAGGCGAAAGCTGTTGCTGTGCGAGTTTCGCAATGACAAAATAATCGATTCTCTTCTGGGGCCATGACGTGGAAGTCGCTTCGACTTGGTTGTGATCCAGCGACCCCGATTCCGGAACATCGGCAAGTCTAAGCGGCTGAAACGCCCACCATTCGCGACCCGCCTGGATGTCGATTTCGCGAGTTTCCCTGTTGGCCTTTTCCAGCGACACTTCTCGTGGATCAGGAGCACCGCGCGAAACCCATTGTTCCAAGACGGCAATCTGTTGTGGACTGAGTCTGCCATCGGGCGGCATTTGCAGACTGGAATCGGTCCACCGCACCGCTTGAATGAGCAGGCTTTGGTTGGGATCGGTGCCGTTAATGACTTTGCCGCTGCTGCCGCCTGCCGCAATCGCGGGACGCGAATCGAGCAGTAGGTTGCCTTCGACCGGATCGGCGTTTACCGAATGACAGTCATAACATTTGTCAACCAGCAACGGACGGATATGCGTTTCAAAGAACTCGGTGTCAGATTTGGAAATGGTCGTTGCCGTATCGAGCGAATCGGCATCCTGCGCCGCCACCGCAAACGCGATGCACGTGGCAACCAAAATACTTCTAACCAGAAGTGGAAGTTTCATCGTGCGACTCAGCAAATGTGGCAAACGTGACAGACTTAACGGCACACAATGCTACTCGATCCACTATTCCACAAGCAACCTTGTACGGTCATAAGTGTAAACTCGGTCGAAAAACAACTCGCACTTAGCAGATTCGAGCCGCCCGTCCCTCCCGGCAATTATTCTGCGATGCGGCAAATTCAAGAAATGAAACCGTCAGAACGTATGGGCTTCCCGCTTTTGTTCTCGCAACCTGTAATCACCGTTTCAATGCGTTGCTGAAGCGTACGCCGAGCAAATGGCTTGTGAAAAAAATCGGCTGCGAAACTGGAGAGGCGGCAGGATCAGGAGTCTAGAAGATGGAATTCTAAGCAAGGCAACACGAATTGGTAGGCGGAATTGGTAGGCTGGCAACCAAGTACGACGCTGAGTGCCACAGATCAGCCGAGCGTTTTCTAGTAGGGTTTTCCATAGTGCTGGTTTTCCATAGTGCCAGGCACAAACTTCTCGATAGTGCCAGGCACAAACTTCTCGATAGTGCCAGGCACAAACTTCTCTCGCAGTTTTTAATGGCTGGCACTTCTGGTTCCCGTTCTGATTTCGCGCCGATGACTCCCATCCCGTGAGATTAACTGCCCCTCGCGAAATGCCTGAGATGGCTACTCACTTCGAATCATCAGATAGAACCAAAACGTCGGAGTCGCAATCCACCCCAAGAAGACGATTTCACGATCGTTTTTAACGAGCATAACGGCAAATGGACTATCCACAATGCAATCGTCGCCTTTTATCACAAGCGAATTGGCTCGACGATCGGAACTCCTCGCTTTTTCCGCTGCCGCTCATGCGTAGGCGGTATATGCCAACTAGCGTTGACTCATTTTGAAGGCGAACAATCGAAGCGATGTTTGCCGAGATGCAGGTATCGCAATGTGCGCTCCGGACGCTATATCATTGTCGATTTAAGGTCAGCAGCGAATACAAAATCCACTAGCTCTCTCAAATTGTCCAGATATGGCTTGCGAGCGACAACCAACCGGTGTAACTCATCGCCGCTCATGCTTATTGATAGAACGAAATCATCACTTCCCTGGTATCGATGAAGCTGACATTGCTGAATCATCATGACTTCATGCACGGTTTGGCTATACTTTGATCCGGATATCTGTCCAAAGAACTTCACCTGGTTCTTCTGGACGGAAGAAATCTCGTGATCAAATTCTTCGAATTCCTCAACGAAGTTAACATTGCAGTCAACCCGCCATGCTCCATTTATTGTAGCAGGAATGTCGGTTGGATTAGTAAGAAAGCCAGAAACCAGGTTTCTACACTTTTCCTTTCCGTCGCAATCTGCAGTCTTACATTTGGCCCATGAAGATTTGGAAGATTCTTGTCGGACAATGTCCGGTGAGACATGCCTTTTGTTAGCTGTTCCTGCAATTCCGTGTATATGTAATCGGTTCCGGGAATGATCTCCTGGTCAAGATCCAAGCACATGACACAATTCGCATTTCCTCTGCTTCTGGAATTACTACGTTGTGACTCACAACTGTCAAATGGGACTCAGGCAAATCATCGTTACATCCTGCGACTGAACTTATCGCCGCCATGACCGCCACCATTCGCAACCGAAATCTAATCATAACTGAGCCTAGTCAAAAATGCGGTCAAGAGCACAGAATGAACCCCCAGGGAAACCCCAGGGACACCCGCATATTAGCCAGGATGCTTTAGCTGAACAAGAAGACAAACGCGGTTGCTTTGCCAGTCGCCTGAAAGGCCTGACCCAGACGGAAAGTTGTCGCACTTGCTGGTACTGAAGGATCAGTCAGGACGCAAGCATAGGAGCTGGTTCTAAAGCGGTCAATGACAGCCTGGTGTCAACAAGAGGCCAGCACAATGTTAGCGTCGGGTGCGTGTATGTAACCAATGCAACGGCGAGCTGCTTCGTCCGCGAGACTTGTCGCTTTGCCGGCCGCTCGCTTAAGGAGCTTGCCGAACTTCTGCACCAATTCGCACCAGCAAGATGCGTCCAAGCCGATGCTGGGTTCCCTTCTCCTCTTGATTTCCCGTAGCATGGGCCCATGGCCCGTGTTTTTTGCGTCTTGTAGGTTAGTATAGGCAACGGGCCCATGCTACGAGGTTCACACGGGTCATGGGCGGAAAAAGTCCGGGGCTAGCGCCCAAACGGCTGGGATGGGAGCCACCTTCGTTCATATCGCGACGCGTTAGGGACGGCGTTTTCAATGTTCCCGTGGTTCCTCGCTGACGCGTCGGGCTAGGATGGGAAAATGAACTTTGCTTGACGAATGCCATTAGTTCGTCTTTGTTTTCACAAACGTCCGTGACTTGACCATCGTGAATTCGGATGGCCACGGGCGGCGATACGAACCATTCGTGCGAAGCAGGCAACGTTGTCGAAACGATGGTACGCGACGCAGGATAGATCGGTTCGCCTGGCTTCACGTCGACTAACGCAATGCGAACCGGCGGCACGGTCGAATCCTCTTCTGTTGATGGTACGGAAGCTAACAACGTCGGCACGATTTCTCGGCAATGATCGCAATCGCGACTGTGCAAGATGACGATCCATTCGTCTATCACCGGTACTGGAACTCGCCAAGAGTTTCGTTTCGCTTGGAAATGCCGAAAGGCTTGGCGATGGTTCTGCGAAGAAATTGCCTTGATGCTGAGGTTCGCGAGTTTTGATCCGCACTCGTAATGATGTGTGTGCGGTTCGAAGTGAAAAGAATGGATGATCGTCCGACCTACCGCCGCTTTTGAATCGGTGTCCCGGGAATTTGCTGGTAGTCTTGCTGGACTTGGTTTTCCGCCAGCGGTTTTTCCAAAACGACATAGGCCAACAGGTCAAGAAGTTCTTGTTCGCTCAGCTGTTTCTCGAACCCTTCGGGCATCAACGACAACGGGCTAACGATCAGTTCTTCTACATCGTTGCGGTCAATCGTTTCGATCTTGCCGCCCTGCAGTTTGATCCGAATACGAAGATCACTTTCTTCCACCAACAACCCCGTTAAACTCCGTCCGTCGGTGGTGACAACCGTTCTGGCTTGATAGGCCGAACCAATTACCAGATTCGGATCTAACACATTCGATAACAATTGGTCGAACGAACCTCGGCCGTTGCTGGTAATCTCTGGCCCAACGTCTTCTCCTTCGCCAAACAGTTTGTGACATTGGCCGCAAGTCTTCATGAACACGCTATGCCCTTGAACCGGATCGCCCACGCCGCGGCTCCACATTTCCTTGACCTTGGCAATATTCTCTTCAGCGTGGGGATTTCGTTCATTGCGAATGGTGCCCCAAATCTGCTGGACAGATTCTGCGAGTTCCGCATTGGCCTGCAACCGCCGAATCTGATTGATATGCAGAAGCTCTTTGGCCTGCTTGCCGTCACGAATGGAAGTCAACAACGATGCAGCCCACGCCGAACGTTGCGTTAGCATTTCCACCACTCGAAACTTCATCTGCTCCGGAATCGAATTCAGTCGTTCCACAAAGACGTGGCCCAATTCATCTTGGGTCAGCCGAGAGGACGCGTCGATCAATGCGATCCAAGCTTGTTCGTTCAGCTTGTCCGATGATTCCAGTAAATATTGAACAACCGAAAACGCTTTGTTGGAATCAACCTTGGTCAGTGCGTTCAAGGCCTCAAACCGCATCTTCGAATCATTCTTCATGGCAACCTGTTCCAACGCGGACTGACTTTTTTCGTCTCCCAATGACGCGGTGATCAACTGCAACGGAAACTTCAATTTTTCGGAATCACCCACAGAGACTCGACGAAAGTCAACACCGTTGGCCAATAGTTGCCGCACACTTTCCGAAAGCGAACCGTCCAACAATTGGCGTCGAAGCTCTGCCAGCGAACGTTCTACCAACGCTTGTCGACCTTCTGCAGCGGCCGGGTCCAGAATGCGATTCAATAACAATCGAGCCGAAGTGGCGGTTGCGTCACTGTCCAACAGACGATTCTGCAATCGGACCACAAATTCAATGAACTGTTCCGAATGAGCCGCTTGATTCAGATCTAAATGATTGACGATCGCTTGGTGCTGCCCGTCGACAACGGGCAGCAGATTTTGCCACACAATGGAAGGCGTAATGGCGTCTTTGGAGCTGGCATCCAGCACCTGCAGCAGCGTTTCCACTGGCGATTCTGGAAACATTTTATTCGCCGCGATGGCAACTTGTAGTCGAACGTCTGGGTGCGCATCGGTGGTTCGATCCGCCACTGCATCCTTGATTGTTTTGGCAACGCGATTCGGACTAGCTTGGCTGATATTTCCCACAAATCGCACCGCCCACGCGCGAAAATCGCTGTCCGCGTGCTGCAGCAACTGCAGGCAACAAGCGTCAGACATCTTGTTGGTACTGACCAGCGCCCACAGCGCGTGCATGCGACCTTTTTTCGGCAGTTGGTCATCCAGCACCGTCCGTTCCAGCAGTTGGACAATTGCATCGGTCCCCCGTTCCGCCAGTAGGCGTTGAGCTTGTTCGCGATAAAAAATGTTGTTGTCAAAAAGACGATTGACCAACTGCGAGTCTGATTCGTTGGCCAAATTGAACGGCTGGGCACGAGGCGTCTGTTGGTAACGCACTCGATACAGCCGCCCTTTGCCTCGATCAATACCTTCGGGATCTCGATTTGCATCTTGGTAGCAGTGATACCGGTCGTACCAGTCCAAAATGTAGAGACATCCGTCCGGCCCCGTCTTTTGCGCAACCGGCATGAACCACGCATCGTTGGCGGTCAAGAAATCAGGATCGGGCTTGGCGAAGTAAGTGGCACCATCGCGAGTCAAATAGTCGCAATTAATGCAGCCGCCGTGAATGTTGCCCATGTAAAGTTTTTCACGATACGATTCTGGATAGGCCGAACTATCAAAGTACGTGATTCCGCAGTACGCCGCCTTCTGATGCTTGTGCTTCACAATCGAATTTAGCTTCCAAGTGTGCGGCGGATACGGACCGCCTTGACGATGGTAATAACCCGATTCGGCAATATGCCACAAGTGATCAATCACGCACGCGCTAACAAATGCGTTGCCATGTCCATCAATGGCGATGCCCCACGGGTTGCTGGTGCCTTCGGCGAAGAGTTCAAATTCGCGAGTCACCGGATGGATGCGGAACATGGCACACGTGAACTGATACTCTTTTCCGCGATACTTGACGTGGCTGTAGTTAAACACGCCATTGAGTCCGTACAACCAACCATCGGGGCCCCAGGTGAAAGCGTTTGGAAGTTCGTGCGTGTCGGTTCGACCGAACCCCGTCACCACCACTTCTCGCTTATCCGCCTTCCCATCTCCGTCCGTATCTTGTAGGAAAAGGATATCGGGCGAATTTGCCACCCACACACCGCCGTATCCAACGGCAATGCCCGACGGAATGTTCAGGCCTTCGGCAAACACGGTTACCTTGTCGACCTTGCCATCTGAATCAGTATCTTCCAGCACCTTAATGCGGTCTCGTCCCGGTCCCGCCGAGCGTCTGGGATATTCAAAACTTTCCGTGATCCAGATTCGACCTTGATCATCAAAGGCCATGGCCACAGGATTCATGATATCCGGTTCGCTGGCCACCACTTCCACAGAAAAACCTTCCGGAACGGTCATTTTGGCCACGGCTTCTTGCGGTGTTAACGCGGGCCCCGGTGCTTGGCTCTGGCCGTGCGGAATGACGTCGGATTGAGCCATGGCGGACGAGACGAACAAAGTAAAGGCAACACAAACGGTTACGGCAGACGAAGCATTCAATCTAGACATAAGAGGACATCCAACTGAGTGAGGCTAAATTCGAAATCAGACTCACATTGTACGAGAACATTCGCGCCGAACAATCAAAGACATGCGAGTCGATTTGACGAAACGTCCTGGTTCGAACTGCATCAAGAGCGATAAACGTCGACCAGGCGGTACATGATTGGAGGCGACCGCCCTACTTGTCGAATTGCATGGCCTTTTCGCGATGAACCTGAGCCAGATTGGGCTGATTGGTCTTTTCGTACGCCAAGGCCAAGCCCAGATGCGTCTCTTTGGACGCCGACATGCCGTTCAAACTGAACTGAAAATCGTCGATGGCGGATTGCCATTTCTGTTGTTGCAGATAGATCTGGCCGCGAGTTTCTCGATAAAGAGCGTTGTTCGGTTGCAGCGACAATGCCTTGGTCACCAGGCCCAACGCCTTTTCCAAATCCTTGCCCAACTGGGAAAGAACGTATGCGGCATTGTTGAGTGAACGAGCGTCATCGGGGCTGAGTTCAACTGCTTTGTTGAGATACTCTGCGGCAACTTCCCAGTTACTGTGTTGAGCAGCGACGGTTCCCACCGAAGACCAAATTTGCACAGGCGGTTTTTCCCAGGATGTGATTCGCTTGACCGCTTCCCAGGCTTTTTCGCCTGCCAATCCAGGCTCGGCTGTCATCAACGCCAACGTCACAAACGTATCGGGCTGATCTGGGCGAAGTTCGCATGCGCGGTACAAAAGTTCTGCGTTGTCGCCGTTGGTCATCGGTTCACCGGGACGTGTCGCCAAGGCCTTATAGATCTGATGCAATTCCGTAGCGAAGGACTTGTCATCGGGGTCTCGATTTTGATACGCCTGGTCCAGAAGATCGTCGATGTCGGCTTTGCTGGTCTTGTCCTGCAACGCGTTCGCTTTGGCCCACAACAGATATTCGAATGGTTCCAGTTTCGCGCCGTTCGAGACCTTCGTTTCATAGGCCGAGCTAATCTTCTCTACCGTTGCCTTGGCTTCCTCCCATTTGCCCTGTTGCAAATAAAGCGCAGCCAAACCGATACGTTGTTCGGGAATATCTTTCACAACGCTCTTGAGATCCTGCAACGCTTCTTCCAGTCGCCCTTGGCGTTGGAAATGCATCGCTCGCAACGAACGAGCCAACGTGTTGCCGGGATCTCGCTCCAACGCGAAGGCCAGATGAGTTTCCGCCAAACGTTCCGCTTCCTTTTTGGACAGATCGGATTCGCCGGACAGATACCAATTTCCTAACCACGCATGCGCGAAAGGAAAGCCCGCTTTGTCTGACGGCGCAAGGCGTTTCATTTCGGCGACTGCTTCGGTTTGTTCCTCGGGCGAACCGTCTCGGTATACCGTGTATGCGCGTTGATATTCAATGCGTTCGTCGTTCGCCCCAAGCTGAGTCAGTTTGCGGTAAGAAAGCTTGGCGACATCGTAATCCTTGTCCTTCTGCGCCAAACTATAGACCAAACGATAATGCCTAATCTTTTGCGCGTCACCATAGAATGGAATTTTGACCATGCAATACGCCAGCGGCAACGCCAGCAAGAACGCGGGAACACCGCCCAGCAGATGCCAGTAGTTTCTGGTGCGAAACCAGCGTCCGACAAAAATAAAGAAGACGCCAAAGATTCTCCAAAAGACCTGGCCCATAGCGCGAAGAAACACGCGAACGGGCTTGGGGACCAACATGGCCGCGATGCCCGCTACCGTCTTGCCGAACGAGACGAACGCCACCGCGATACCTCGTTCTGATTTCTTGGCCGCCTTTTGAACGGACTTGGCGCTTTGACCAATGGATGACTTGGCGACCGCTTTGGAAACCTGACGTGACGATTTGGCAATTTGCGTTTCCGCTTTGCGAACGCTTTTCTGTACGGATTTGGAGGTCTTCCGTAGCCATTTGGGATACAGAATATTCGCAAGCGTTTTCAGAAACTTGCGAAACGCGACTTGAATGCGTTGTGAATAGCTTCGGCGAAATGCAGCCATGGCAAAACGTCAACTTCGAATGAAAAGGGAGTTTCCAGAACCAAGTGTTGTACTGCACTGGGTTCGTCTAAATCGTAAGTTATAACTCGGACCAACTGGCTCGATTTTCACAATGCGGCGGCCTTTCGCACCAGATTCCAAAATTCGTTCATCATGCCATGTGGCAAAAAAACAACGTTGTCGGCGGAACGAGGTGAAACTACATCAGGGCAAACTGTCTCGAGCGTCCGATCTATCAACAATACGTTGGTGTATTTCGCTCAATTCCAGGTTACCGATTTCCCGATAGGCCTGTGCCAAGCCCTGATGAATTTCAGGCTTGTCAGGAATGCCGTTTAAAGCGCTTTCTAAGTCCGTAATTGCTTTTTGCCATTCGCGGCGAACCAAATAAACCGAACCTCGAGTATCCAAATAGTGCGGATTGTCGGGTGCCAGCGAAACAGCCTTGTTGGCAAATTCGATGGCCTTATCCAAATCTAACGGTTCTTGGTGAGCGTACAACCAAGCTAGATTGTTGACGGTATCCGCGTCGTTGGGGACTCGCTTCAAGATAGTGGCAAAATGGTCTCGTGCCGCCAACATGTCACCTCGCAACACAGCCAACGCCGCAACTGTTTTTTGCGAATCGATGGTGAGCGACGCGATGTCGATGCGATCGCTCACTAGTTGTGCCACTTGCGTCTGAATTTCTGTCGCATGCAACAGCGCCACCAAACGCACAATGACCGGTTCGGATTTCGCATCCAACTCAATCAGTTCGCTTAAAATGGACAGTCGATCTTCTGGCGAAAAATCTCCTAACGCTCGTCGGTCATAATCTTGCAAACGCATACGCACCAAATTTTCCGACAACATTTGGTTGTCCGGAAAGCGTTTCACACCTTCCTGTAGCCAGTGAATCGCATCGCTGTTTTCTCCGACCAAGTTCAATGCAACGGCGTAAGCCAGGAATTCCGCTGCAGAAATCACCTGATCCGGTTCGTCGGAATTCATTCTCGGTTCAAGATCGGCAATGACGTCTCTTGCAATCTGATTGGCCGATGAAACTCGTCCCGCTCGCAGTGAAATCTCCGCCACAGAAAGCTTTGACAGGTTGTCCGTAGAAGTCTTGGACGCCGCATCCAAAATTTGATTCGCTTGATCCAACTGGCCCGAAGCCAAATAGATCTGCGCCATCAGATTCTGGGCTCGCTGATGACTCGGTTCGCGATCCAACGCGTGCTGCAGATGTTGCTGAGCCAACCGAATTCGCTCGGTTTGTTCCAACTCATGCGGATCACGCAGCAGCGAATCGGCCAGCCAAATGTGCCCTGGTACGAACCCGGGTCGATCCAGTGGCGAAATCTTCTCCATTTCAGATCGAGCTTGCGCGAATTGATTTTCTCGAGCCAAATTCAACGCCGCATCAAACACAACGCGTTCGTTCTGGACACCCAGTTGACTCAGTTTGCGGTAGTACAAGTTTGCCGCGTCAAAATCCTCTTTGTCCAGCGCAGATCGAGCGGCCATTTGGTAGTGCCGCGCTTTTAGTTCCGGCGTGTAGAACGGAATTCGCAACGCACAATATGCCAGCGGCATCATCAGCAAAAATGCAGGAACCCCTCCAAAGAGATGCCAGTAATTTCGGCTCCAAATCCAGCTGAGCGCAAAGTCACCCAATAAAACGCAGGAACGAACTCCCCAACGGAGTGGTTTCACTAGTTGCCGCGTGATCCAAAGGCGTTCCGCTGCTTGGAGAAAACCGTGCCACAGGTTGGCAATCCACTGAACCGCCGCGATTTGGAAAAAGCGAGACCCTTGCGAGAGCCGTTCGCTGGTTTTCGAGCCCAACGTCTTTTCTTCGACCCATTCCAAAGAGTAGCCGACTTTGTCTCGAACCGACTTTTCCAGCTTCTGAGTGCTTTGGACCACGTCCGTAATCTTCTGCAGCGAACCCGTCTTTTCGACTTTTCGCAGAATCTCTTTCTGTGCATTCCGAGACCGTCGGCCCATTCGGCTCAGAAAGTTGAACCAGCCGTCTACCAAACGGTGCCAGAATTTCCGGATTGTTCGCGGAGGTCGTAACCGCATCTGTGATCACTCGATGTCGACGTAGTTTAGGAAAATTAACCAATTATCGAGGTTAGGACAATTTTACGGTAAAAAATAGCGCTGGATGATTGTGTTCGTCATTATGGGGAATAGAATGAAGGGCGACGAGTGCTAGCAATCTAACTTTGCGAGAACCTTTCGCAACTTGGAGTATTTACGATGAAGTCTAAGTCAGTGTTTAGTGTCGCCGTTCTTTTGGCGTTGGCCGGTAGCGTATTTGCGTCGTTGGATATCAACGAAGTGCGAATTGACGAATCTGGTATCGAAAACAACGAATACTTTGAGCTTTATGCCAATGGCATGAATGTCAATTTGGGAGATTTGACTTATTTGGTCATCGGTGACAGTAGTGCTGGAAGTGGCGTTATTGAGGAAGTTGTTGCCCTGCCGAATATCACGCTCAACAGTGGCGAATATTTTCTGGTTGCGGAAGCTTCGTTCAACATGGGTCCAACGCCGGATTTAGTGGTATCGCTGAATTTTGAATACGACAACGTGACTCACTTGGTTGTCCGCAATTTTTCGGGATCGCTCTTTCAGGACTTGGACACGGAAGCCGACGGTGGTGATGGAAACCTAGATATTACGCCATGGTCGGAAGTGATCGATGCCGTCCAGCCTGCTAAGTTCTGACGATTTTTTGGCGACAAGGTATACGGCGCGCATTGGGCGGAGTTGATGTTGGTGGCGACGGCAACTTTATCCCGAACCACGTTTACCGATCTCCAGACGGTGGTGACTTTGAAATCGACGATCTGTTCTTGGTGGACGATGACACCCCAGGAGCCAGCAACGGAGCAGCAGCGGTTCCCGAACCGTCAGCCTTCTTGCTATTGGGCTTGGTTGGTGGAGTGGCAGGACTTGGCAAGTGGTTGCGAAATCGACGCCAAGCGGCCGAATAGTCCGCATCTGAATCGTCATAGACTGACTTCATCAAGCTCGTTCGAATCGAACGAGCTTTTTTCATGCGCCATTAGGACGCCGCTCGTCGGTTCGGCCCTATCCTTGACCAATCTTGGGGCCTCTCTATAATCCCGAACTTATTCTCTCTATCCGGACCGATTCCGCAAGACTTGCCTATGATTCGGCCGGTTCGTGCCCTTCGCATTGACTCACTTGGAAGGTTCCGAGCACATGAAAGTCCATGAATTTCAGGCCAAGAAGATTTTAGGGGACGCAGGCGTTGCTGTACCCCGAGGTATCGTCGCGAAAACTCCGGACGAAGCCGCAGCCGCCTTCACTACTTTGGGCGGATCGATTGCCGTGGTAAAAGCTCAGATTCACGCAGGTGGACGAGGCAAGGGAACCATCAAAGAACACCCGGAACAACATGGTGTTCAGTTGGTTAAGAGTGCCGACGAAGCAAGACAAGTAGCAGCCAATATCCTAGGCAACACGTTGGTGACCATCCAAACCGGCGCCGAAGGAAAAGTGGTCAACCAAGTTTTGATCGAGGAAGGCTGCGATATCGCTCGGGAATTGTACCTAGGAATCCTTCTAGATCGCGCTACCGCCACACCGGTCTTAATGGCGTCGACGGAAGGCGGCATGGATATTGAAAAAGTGGCCGCCGAAACGCCCGAAAAGATCTTGAAGGAGCATTTTGATACCGGTGTCGGCTTGCAACCATATCAAGTTCGCAAGCTGTGCAAGAAGCTGGGACTGGAAGGGGCGTCGGTTCGATCGGCAACCAAATTCATGCAGACGCTTTCCAAAGTATTTGTCGAAAAAGACTGCAGCTTGATGGAAATCAATCCCCTGGTGGTTACGGGCGCAGGCGAATTGATTGCGCTGGATGCCAAAGTAAGCTTCGACGATAGCGGCTTATTTCGCCACAAAGAATTCGCTGAATTGCGAGACCTTTCGGAAGAAGAACCAATGGAGGTTCGCGCAGGCGATGCTGGGCTAAGCTACGTCAAATTGGATGGCAACATTGCTTGCTTGGTCAATGGTGCCGGTTTGGCAATGAGCACCATGGATTTGATCAAATTGCATGGCGGCGAACCTGCCAATTTCTTGGACGTTGGTGGTGGAGCGAACGTAGAGCAGGTTTCGGAAGCGTTCCGCATTTTGCTGGGCGATTCGAACGTCAAGGCAGTGCTAGTGAACATCTTTGGCGGCATCATGCGTTGCACGACCATCGCCAACGCGTTGGTTGAAGCCTACAAGACCGTTGGATTCACTGTGCCGCTGGTTGTTCGTCTGGAAGGAACCGAAGTGGACGAAGGCCGAAAGATCATTGCCCAAAGCGGTGCGGATATCATTTCCGCCGAAGGGCTGACCGACGCGGCCAAGAAAGTGGTCGCTGCCGCCGGAGCTTAGTTCGGCTGCTTCGTTCCTTCGCACCATCCAATCAAAAACTATTTGGAAGAGATCTATTGCCATGAGCATTCTCGTTAACAAAGAAACTCGAGTTATCTGCCAAGGAATTACTGGTCGAGTGGGAGAGTTTCACACCAAGGGTTGCCTGGAGTACGGTACCAAGATGGTCGGCGGTGTCACGCCGGGTAAAGGCGGTGAAACCGTGCAGGGATTGCCCGTCTTTGACACAGTAGAAGAGGCAGTTGCTCAGACCGGCGCCAACGCCACCATGATCTTTGTCCCGCCTGCTTTCACCGCAGATGCCATTCTGGAAGCAATTGACGCCGGGATCGAAGTGATTACGGCCATCACCGAAGGCGTCCCGCCACTCGATATGGTTCACGTTTACGACGTAGTCAAACGAAGCAAGTCGGTCCTGATTGGCCCCAACTGCCCGGGCGTCATTACTCCCGAAGAATGCAAGATTGGCATTATGCCTGGCTACATTCACAAGAAGGGCCCCATCGGCGTTATGAGTCGCTCCGGAACGCTGACGTATGAAGCGGTATGGCAGCTCAGCAATCTTGGCTTGGGGCAAACAACATGCGTTGGACTGGGCGGAGACCCGATTGTGGGAACTTCGTTCATTGATCTCCTAGAGATGTTCCAAAACGATCCGGAAACCGAAGCCATTTTGATGATGGGCGAAATCGGAGGTTCGGCCGAAGAAGAAGCCGCGGCTTACGTCAAGCAACACGTTACCAAGCCGGTGGCCGCCTTCATCGCTGGGCGAACCGCACCTCCTGGCAAGCGAATGGGACACGCCGGTGCGATCATTTCAGGTGGCAAGGGCACAGCTGCAGAAAAAGTCGCTGCCTTGGAAGACGCCGGTATTGTCGTCGCGGAAAGCCCGGCCGACATGGGTACGGCTGTACAACGAGCAATTGCAAAGGCTTAACCGCACTCTGTCACGGCAGGTCCAAATGGATCCAGACGGTGGCCGTTCCTATTTGGTCGGCCACCGTTTTTTTTGCTTCGCCGATCGATAACGTAAGCCAGTATCGCAGGCAAGATTGGGGTAGAATGACGAGCTCGACATTCAAGTAGCCAGGATTACCAAGGGAAGTTTGCAATGCATTTGAAATTCAATCTGTTTTGGAAAATGGTCGTGTGGATATTTGTTTTGGGATCGGCCGCGGTCGCGCAGAAAACAGCAGTGGCACCGGTTGAAGGTGCCAAGTTGGGCGACACCAAAAACGTGCACCAATGTGGCAATCTGTTTCTGGCAGGCCAACCTACCGAAAGCGATTTTGCGAACCTTCGCCAAAACGGCGTAACGCGAATCATTACGCTCAGAGCCGACGGCGAAATTGACTTCGACGAAGCCGCCAAATCAAAGGAAGCCGGCCTGGAGTTCGTCTCCATGCCCATCGATTCGCCCGATGCCATTACAGATGATTTTCTCAGCGAACTTCGCAAACTACTGAGCGACAAAGGCAAACCCACTCTGTTGCATTGCGGCTCGGCAAACCGAGTTGGTGCGGTGTGGATGGCGCATCGAGTTTTGGACGAAGGCGTGGACCTGGAAACCGCGTTGGCCGAAGCCAAGGAAGTAGGCCTGCGCAGCGAAGCGATGGAAAGCCGAGTAAAAGAGTATATCGTTCAGCAATCGTCCAATTCGACCAGCGAACAAAGCGTGAATCCCGGCATCAACGATCGCTTTCTTGACCCGGCTCTGGACATCAAGGAATGGATAGAACGGTTTGAAGTGGAAAGCCGAGAAGTTTTTGGCAATCGAGACCGAGTGCTGGCGGCCATGCAACTGCAGCCCGGCATGGTCGTCGCCGATGTGGGTGCCGGTACCGGCGCGTTTACTCGAGTTTTTTCAAAAGCCGTTGGTCCAAACGGTTGGGTCTACGCGGTAGATATTTCGCCCAAATTTTTGGAACATATTAGCTCGAAGTCGGCCGAAGAAAAACTGGGAAATGTTTCGGCCGTGTTTGGTAGTGCCACGTCCATCAACTTGCCTCCCGCTTCTGTGGATGTGGTCTTCATTTGCGATACGTATCATCACTTTGAGTATCCGGAATCAACCTTGGCGTCCATCAACAAAGCGCTCAAGCCTGGCGGCAAGCTGGTTCTAATTGACTTTGAACGGATTCCTGGGAAGTCTCGCGAATGGACGCTCAGCCACGTTCGCGCCGGCAAAGACGTTTTTCGTCAAGAAGTGGAAGCTGCTGGCTTTGCGCTGCAAGAAGAAGTGAAAGTGGAAGGGTTCGAAGAAAACTATTTCCTGCGTTTTCAAAAGCGATAACCTGAAAGTTGGTGTAGTTGGTTCAACGTGAATGTGCGACAATTCTGGTATGCACGAATCAACATCTCAACTCGGAGCCTGTAGTTGGGCGGATGCCCTGGATCAGTTGGTTGACCAGCGATTTCCTTCGTTGGTCAGCCTGCGACGGCAATTGCACCAAAGCCCGGAACCGTCAGGCGAAGAACGCGAAACCAGTTTACGACTGTACCAAGATATCGGTTCGCTAGGACCGTATGTGCAACTGGGGCCGGATGGCATCGGTGTCATCGCAGACTGGGACCTAGATCAATTGCCGTCCGGATTTCCGCTCTTGGCATTACGAGCCGACATTGACGCGTTGCGCATCCACGATGAAAAGGATGTGGAATATCGCAGCAAGAAGGACGGATTGATGCACGCCTGTGGGCATGACGTCCATACCACCATCATGTCGGGCGTCGTGGCGACAATCTGTCAGATGAAGAAGCAGGGCAGTTTGCCTTGGCCGGTTCCGTTGCGAGCCATTTTTCAGCCGGCCGAAGAAATCTGCCAAGGCGCTGACACCATGATCAAGGCCGGCGCGCTGGACGGTGTCGGAGCCATCCTGGCCACGCACGTGGAACCTCGCCTACCGGTCGGAACCATCGGTTTCCGCGAAGGTGTGCTGACAGCCAGTTGTGACGAAATGCGCATTCAAATTATCGGGCAAGGTGGCCATGCTGCGCGGCCTCACGAATCACGCGATCCCATTTGCGCCGCTGCCACGCTAATCCAGTCGCTGTACCTACAGATTCCACGTGCCACAGACAGCTTGGATTCCGTAGTGGTCACTGTCGGTAAGATTGTTGGCGGACACAATTTTAATGTGATACCAGAGCGAGTGATCTTGGAAGGTACGGTGCGAACGCTGGACACGGCCGTTCGCGATAACGCCGTCGATCATATTCGAAGAATTGCTGCTGGCGTGGGCCAAACGTCTGACACAGAAATCACCGTCGAATTCGGTCTGAACGCACCGCCCGTCACCAACGATGCTCGGATCATTCGCATGCTACAAGGCATCGCGCACGAAGTGTACGGCCCGAGTGCCATTCGGAAGATTATTCGGCCCAGCATGGGAAGCGAAGACTTTGCGTTCTATCTAAAAACGGTGCCAGGCGCTATGTTGCGAATTGGCGTTCGCGGCGATGCCATCGGTCGGCATGGTTTGCATACCTCGCTGTTTGATATTGATGAAGAAGCCATGCGAGTTGCGATTCGTGTTTTGGCGCGAGCTTGCATTCGATGGTACGACCCAGATTCGCCCAATCCGATCAGTTTGGATATCGATTCATAGCTACCGGTCTTGCAGTGCCTTAACGCAAAAGGGGTTGTTGGTGAGAAAGCTAGTTTTCGAAAAATCAGAATATCCAACCATCGGAGTCGAATTGGAATTAGGGCTCGTCGACTCGCAAAGCATGGAATTGACCAGTCGCATCAATGATCTGTTATTCCGGCTTCCGCCCGACATAAAGGAACGAGTGAAACCGGAATTGATGCAATGCTGCGTGGAGATCAACACATCCATTTGCCATGACGTCAAGGCCGTGGACACAGAACTGACGCGGCTGGCACATGCCGTGCAGTCCGTGGCGGACGGCCTGGGGATTCGTTTGTGGTGGGGCGCCACGCATCCGTTCAGTATGTGGCAAGATCAACGGGTGACGCCCAGCGAACGCTACGAAGATTTGGTCATGCTGCTGCAAGAGATGGCTCGGCGATTAATCACCTTTGGCCTGCATGTCCACATTGGAGTTGATTCGGGCGATAAAGCCGTGATGATCTGCGATCGAATCATGCAACATTTACCCACGCTGCTGGCGCTCACCTGCAGCAGTCCGTATTGGGAAGGACGTGATACCGGGCTGTTTTCCTATCGCTCTAAAATCATGGAAGGACTCCCCACGGCCGGCTTGCCGTCATTGATGCGGAATTGGAGCGAATACACTTGGTTGATCAATCACTTGGTAGACACCGGCTTCATCAATACCATTCGAGAAATCTGGTGGGACGTGCGTCCACATCATCGATTTGGCACGGTGGAAGTTCGCATCTGCGATATGCCGGGCTCGCTGGATGACGTCCTGGCTGTCACCGCACTGATTCAATGCCTCGTCAAAAGCCTTAGCGACGAAATTGACGAAGGCACCTACCAGCACGATTGCCACCCGATGATTGTGCGGCAGAATAAATGGCGAGCGTGCCGGTTTGGCAATCAAGCTCCGCTGGTCAATTCGTTTACCTTTGAAGTGGAAACGGTTGGCGATATCGTGCGGCGCATGATTCGCGAATTAGAACCAACGGCACACGAGCTTGGTTGCTGGGAATACTTGCAACGCAATCAGCAAATTGCCGACGGTGAAGGCTGGGCCTATCGGCAAAGACGCATGCAGGACCAAAGCTGTGCTCGCGAGATGGTGGATCAGCTGACGTGGAATTCACGAATATCCGGCAGCTAGTGGAACATCGCCACAGCAAGCCATTTCCTCGCAATCCTAGCCCGAAACGTAGTTGAGGGACTGAGGAAATATTCGCACTACTGAAAACGCAAAATATTGCGTTCGGCCGGATCTTTCAAACTGTCGGCCAACTTGGCCAACGCTTCGGTTTCAATCTGCCGCACGCGTTCTCGAGTCAGACCGAGTTGTTCGCCAATTTCCTTCAGCGTATGTGGTTCCATGTGATCCAAGCCAAATCGCATGCGAAGCACGGTTGCCTCGCGAGGATCCATGGAGGCCATCATGTCTTTTACATGCTTCAGCACGTCGCTTTCCAGCAATTCATCTTCCGGCGTCTTCATGCGTTCGTCCATGACGATTTCGCCCAAAGACCAACCCGCGTCCGACTGATCGGTTTGCGGAGTGGAATTGTAGATATTGATGGCCTTCTTGATGATGGGCAACTTCTTTTTGGGAAGCCCCAGGACTCGAGCAATCTCTTCCAACGTTGGCGAACGACCTAGCTCTTCCGTCAGCCTCGCATTCGCGCGACGCCACTTCGACAGCAGTTCGACCATGTACGCTGGAATCCGAATCGTCTTGGCCGAATTAATCAACGCTCGCTTGATCGATTGCTTGATCCAGTAGCTGGCGTAGGTACTGAAACGAGTGCCCATGGCGGGATCAAATCCCTCGACGGCTCGTAGCAAACCCAAGTTGCCTTCTTCAATCAGATCTTGCAGTCCCAAGCCTTTGCCGGTGTAACTGCGAGCAATATTGACCACCAGTCGCAAGTTGGCACGAACCATGTGATCTCGAGCTCGAATGTCACCCTGAGCAATTCTTGCGGCCAATTCGCGTTCATCGGCGGCACTCAACAATGAAGTCTCGTTAATTTCCCGAAGATATGTTTCCAACGGCGTCTGCACGCTGGCATCTTCGTTGGACCGGACTTCAGTAGTGGATTCGGCGTTTCGTTCAGCTTTGACCATTGTGACTCTGATGATCCCAAAAGATAGACAAGCGGTGATATTTGATAGACTGAACATCGACGCTTGTTGCACAGATCTGAAGCATGCAATGACAGCGTGTGAGTGTGCCGATCCGAACGATTGTGCCGCAGAGGCGCAAGAAACAACCCTGTCGTATTGTGCTGACAGGGTTGTATTGATGGTAATTCCTGAGCCGATTCTACGTCGGCAAACGAACTATTCTTCTACGGTTGGTGGTTTGATCAGCGGACCCGATTCGCCTAGACCGCCTTTGAGCTCTTCCTGCGAAGCAGCTTGTGTCGCTTCTTCTTCGGCAGCAGCCTGCTCTTGTTCTTCGGCCCATTCAACTCGTTTTCTGGACAAGCCAATCTTGCGATCTTCCGTGTCGACGCGAAGAATCTTGACTTCGATTTCGTCGCCCACTTTGACGATCTCTTCGGGGTTGTCCACTTTGTGGTCGGCCAATTCGGAAATGTGCAGCAAGCCTTCCAGCCCGTCTTCCAAACCAACGAAGACGCCAAAGTTGGTGATCTTGGTGACTTTGCCTTTCACCAATTCGCCGGCTTGGTACTTGTTTGGAATGTCCGTGGCCCACGGGTCGTTTTCCAGTTGCTTCAAGCCCAAGGCAATTCGGCGACGATCTTGATCCACAGAAAGGACTCGGCATTCCACCTCTTGTCCTTTTTCCAGCATTTCGTTGGGATGGCTGATCTTACGCGTCCAAGACATATCGGAAACATGCAACAGACCGTCGATGCCTTCTTCCAATTCAATAAAGGCACCATAGTTGGTCAGGTTGCGAACGCGTCCCTTGACCATGCTTTCCACGGGGTAGCGATCGGCAACATCGTCCCAAGGATTCTTTTGGGTCTGCTTCATGCCCAAAGAAATCTCTTGTTTGTCTTTGTCGATTCCCAAGACGACCACTTCGATTTCGTCGCCAATTTGCACCAATTCATTCGGGTGGCTGATACGTTTGGTCCAAGACATTTCGCTAATGTGAACCAAGCCTTCAATGCCTTCTTCCAATTTCACAAAGGCACCGTAGGTCATCACGTTGACCACTTTACCCTTGACCGTGGAGTTGACTTCGTACTTGGTTTCGACATCGTCCCATGGGCTCGGCGTGAGTTGCTTCATGCCCAGGGCAATTTTTTCTTTTTCGTAGTCGATATTCAGAATAACGACTTCGATTTCTTGGTCGATTTCCACCATTTCCGAAGGATGGCCAATGCGTCCGTGGCTCATATCCGTAATGTGCAGCAATCCGTCGATGCCGCCCAAATCGACGAAGGCACCGAATTCGGCGATATTCTTGACCACGCCGGTTCGCTTTTGGCCAACTTCCAAGTCTCGCAACAATTGTTCGCGATCTTCCTGACGTTGCTTTTCGATCAACGATCGGCGGCTGACAACGATATTGCGTCTAGCTTCATCAATCTTGAGTACTTCGCACTGGACGGTACGACCGATGTAGTCGCCAATGTCGTGCGGACGACGAATGTCCACTTGGCTGGCTGGCAAGAAGACGTTGACGCCGATATCCACCAACAGTCCGCCTTTGATTTTTCTGGTACAGGTGCCGGTGACCACTTGTCCTTCCTGGACGTTGGTCATCATTTCTTCCCAAGCGATAATTTTTTCTGCTTTTCGCTTGCTCAGGCTGATCATGCCGTAAGGATCGTCGGCCAGACCGGTGGCATCTTCCACCTCTTCGACCAAGACTTTAAGAATGTCGCCTTCCTTAGGAGGCTCGTCGCCTTCTTCCCATTCATATAACGGGATAATACCTTCGCTCTTGAAGCCGACATCCACCAGGACGCGGTCGTCATCCACGCGAATCACTCGACCTTCAACAATACTGTTAACATTGACATCCGCTTCGGACTCAATGGTGGCTAAGCCGGTATCTTCGGCCGTGGACAAGGCAGCTTCAATCTCTGCCATAAAGTCTTGATCATTGTCTAAATTACGAATCAGGTTACGGTTGACCATTACTTACCCAAAAACATTCTTGGAACAACCCAGCGTCTAGAAACACGCCCAGTAAACGAGCCTGACATACGCGAAAACACTGGCCAGAATTGCCCAAAGAAATCTAAAAAAGGAACCAAATCAGCCATTCAGAACGAGCACTAACGCTAGCAACTCGACAAATCCCGAATGAAACCCCGGAGAATAACATACCGGCTAATCGACCACAACCGCAGCCAACCTTGCTTTTTCTACCGATAAGTCTGGATTCCAGATATTTCCACTGGCAATTACGCCGCGCTGTTAGAGTGGGTCCGGAAGTTTGTATGCTCCCTGGCGGTTTGCGTTGCAGTCTAGGGCGATTGGGCAGTTACTGTCACAGCATGCAGATAGCCAGTCTGCCTTGACGTTGGAGGCGGCGGCCTACTTGCGACGCCGATGAACGTTAGAACTCAATGTTACGCCACCTGAGGAGACAAATTCGCCGTTCGTTTGCCTCGATTCGTGGCGAATTCTTGCAGCGATTCTTTGGTCGAAGCGAAAAACGAGCCTCGTAACGAATTGGCTTGCATCATGCGTTGAATTCGTTCGCTCAATAATTCGGCCGAAGAATCGATGCGGTCGAAGATCTCTTTCAGGCCAGCGTTCAGGTTCGCCTTGCCATTTCGCCACAAGCGACCGGTGTATTCGACCAACAATAAATAACTGCCGAGCGAAAACGTCTCCAGCATCCCTTCGCGAACCTCTTCAGACTTCCGTCGCGAAGCTGACACCTTGTTGTCAGTTGCATTTCGAACTCGGCGGTCTTCGATAGGAACTAGCCAATGGTCTTGTTCCAAATTGCCGATCGAATTGCCGCCCGCAACACTTCCCAACCGAGCAGCCTTGAGCGAATCAATTTGCCCCTTCGCCTTGGCATGTTCTACTCGCTGGCGAACCGACGTGTGCCGGCTTGCTTCCGGCGTCTCCGCGATTCCCGCCGCCACCGGATTCAGGTCAATGTAGGCACAGGTGGCCAGCAGAGCTTCCGTGTCCAGGATGGCAACGCTCTTGTAACGAGCTTCCCAGAAGGTTCCTCGAGTCCCATCCGCCTTGTTGGCCAGCCGAGCCAGCGGTTCCTTCAACGCCTTCATGAACCAGCCCAAATCCGCCAGTCGCTGCCGCAGCAGGGCGACTCGTTTGGTGTCCTTCGCTTCATGTGCAATCCACTTTTGCAGCACGTCCGGATCGTCCATGGCCAAGGTTCGAGGCGGATAGACAGCAATCCAGCGGCGAACCACGTCTTCGTCCGACCACGCTTCCGCATCGCTTGGATCGAGCCGACAAAGCACATGCAAATGGTTGTCCATGACGGCGTAGGCATAATGTCCTCCTTGATGTGGTTAGCGCCTGATGGAGTGATGGTGGCGTGAGTTCCACATTATTGGGGTGATCGGGGCGTTGTGAGTTTGGCTGGTGCGTTGCGACACTCGCTACTTCTTTGGTGATCGGCTAGTTTTCTTAAGCGATTGAGTTCTTTATCGTCGGCCCAGATGATCCAGCGTTTGCCGCTTGGGATTGCGGCCAGCCAATGGTAAGCTTGCCAGTTGCGAAGGGTGGAAACGGATAGGCTCAGTGCGCCTGCTAATGCATGCGGTGTCCAGTAATCTTCGTAGCCAACAATGGCCGAAATTGTTTCTCCCCGTTGACGGAAACGTTTGCATAATTGGCTGACGATAGCTGATGTAAATTCGCTTCCTGAGGCAGCGTGATAACCGTAACCGTTCAAAGCGTCGGCAATTCCTTGGTAGCTGTGTCCGCGACGTTTCAACTGGATGATTCGGGTCCGAATTGCATCGCACGACTCCAGTTGCTCGAACTTCCCTACGGAACGAACTACTTCATGACGGCTTTCGAATCCGCCGCTCCAATGAATCGTGACTTGTAGGCGTTCGGTGTCGCCAATGACTTCTGCGGTCACCTGGTCGATTAACGTGCGAACGATCGTTTGGCGATCGATTCCAGATGTGGTTTCCGCGTGCCACAATGCCGGGATATCGTTAGCGAGCGATTGGATCTCCGTGAGTTCGCTCGGCGTGATACTGGATGGTTGGGTTTGCTCGAACCGTGCCAACTCTTCTTCTGCGTGCCGTTGTGCAACGAGCGCCGTTTCCCAGCGGCGTTCTAGTTCGCTCGCCACCAGCCGGTTGGCTGGGTCCACTTCTTCGTAACGACGACGTGCCAAGTCTGCTTCATACGTGGCTCGCTGGATTGTCTGTTGATGATGTTTGGCGACTTGCTGTCTGTCCGCCCTTAGCAAGTCGATAGCGTCAACACTTAGTTGTATAGATGCAGGTGATATCGCGATCAACAATTGCTTTTCGACTAGCTCGTGGAGCGGTTTCGCATTGAACGCTTGGCACTGTTTTGCTCCGCAATGGTTGCGATGCATATCACACGTGTAACGCGCTTTCTGCTTGTCAGCATAACTGATACTCATGCGATAACCACACCGGCCGCAGCGCACTCGTGACGCCAACAGACCGCTTCCACGCGCCGCACCACCTTGCCCATACTGCACGCTGTTTTCTCGCAGTTTCTGCTGATTTTTCTGCCAATTCTCCCACGTGATGTAGGCGGGCAACTTGTCTTGGATCAATACGTCCCAATCTTCGGGTTTGGCCCAGCGGCGACCTTTGCTGGGCTCACCAGGCACCGCTTTGCGTAGATTCGTTTCGCGACGCCCATAGACATAGGCCCCAGCGTAAACGGGGTGATGCAATATGCCGTTGATCGTCGCTTGGTTGATTGGACGCCATTGAAGCACGCCTTTGCTTAAGCCGCGATGATCGCGAACGCCAACTTGATGTTGTGTTGATTGAGATACCTTACGACGGCGGCCAAGCTTTGTAGTTCCGTGAATTTATCGAAAATCAGTTGGACGACTTCGCGCGTGATCATCGGGCTCCTTTTCGAGCGTATCAAAAATCAAGAGGGACATCCAATCTTCTTGACCTGTCTGGGCGATATTGGTAAGATGCTGCCAGAAATCAAGAAAAAGGAGCGGCTATGCCTCGCCAAGCTCGTGGTGAATACGTTAATCCGGATGAAGTTCAGATCCTGCATGTCGTGAACCGTTGTGTTCGTCGAGCTTTCCTGTGTGGAAATGATCCGCTCACGGGGCAATCGTTCGAGCATCGGCGCGAGTGGATTCGGGACCGGCTTGAATTTCTGGCCGGTATCTTCGGGATTGATTGTTTGACGTACACGGTGATGAGCAACCATATCCACCTGATCCTGCGTAGCCGCCCGGACGTCGTGCAAGAATGGTCGGACGAGGAAGTCGCACGTAGGTGGTTGCGTCTCTTTCCGATTCGTCGCGAGAAAGATGGTTCGCCGGCCGAACCTGAAGATTTCGAACTCTCGATGATCACCAAAGACAAAACGAAACTGTCCGAGATTCGCACGCGACTTTCGGACGTCAGTTGGTGGATGCGTTGCACGGCCGAAAATATCGCTCGCCGCAGCAACAAAGAGGACCAGTGCACCGGCCGATTCTGGGAGGGCCGTTACAAGGCACAGGTGATTTTGGACGAAGCTTCGTTGCTGGCCTGTGCTGCGTATGTGGACTTGAATCCCGTGCGAGCGGCCATGGCGAAGACGCCAGAGGAATCCGCGCGTTCACCGGGGCGAAGATCCGAATCGATGATCTCGCTGCACGCGAATCGAAGTCCGCCGATACGCATGCTTGGGAACGCAGTCGGCGTCGCCGAGAAGAGTGGTTGAGGTCCGCTGGAGATCAACGAACGAACCGATCCCGTGGGAGCGGACGCGAGTCCCGTTGTTCGCCGAGCAAGTTTGAAGGGTTTCTTTCGATGTCTTTGGCGGACTATCTGGAGTTGCTGGATTGGACGGGTCGTCAGCTTCGCGGCAAAAAACGGAGCGATCCCGGATATTTTGGCTCCGATCTTGGAACGCATCGGCCTGGATACGTCTTGCTGGTGCGAGTTGGTGCAGAAGTTCGGCAAACTCTTCAAGCGAGCGGCCGGCAGCAAAAGCATCAAGTCTCTCGCCGACGAAGCAGCTCGCCGCAGCATTGGTTACATGCACGCACCCGGATCGAACATGATGCTGGCCGAAGACAGCTGACCCAAAGCGCGACTCTTGCTTACACTTTTCAATTGACGAGCAACCGCAAATTGGTTTCTGCTGCGCCCGATACTGGCCTCGTTATTACCAGGCTGTCATTGGCTGCTCTAAAACCGAGCATTTCAGGATCAGTCCTATGCTTGCGCTGGTCGGCTTTCGGTACCAGCTATTGCGACAACTTTTCTTCTGATTCAAGCCTTTCAAACAGCCGGCAAAGCAACCGCGTTTGTCTTCTTGTTCAGCTAAAACATCGTGGCTAATGGTGCCCCTGTTGGGTCATTTTTTCTCGGCCTGTTCAATCGGGCGAATGAATGCATGAAAATGAGATCGGGTGCAATAAAGACAATGTGGAAGTAGCATGGGCCCATGGCCCAGGGCTTTAAGTGTGTCAGTTAGGCCAATCTAGCAGTTTGGCGGTCGATATTCTTGGAGGGTACATTGCGCGGCAATTTTGGTTTTTCTTCTTTGGGCCACGGCAGAGATTTTCGATATTCAGAAAGATCAATCGACCTGGCGATCTTTTTCAATAGCGATGCCAACCCTTGCTCGTGGTCGGGATCAGTTCATCCCATTCTTGTGGTGTGATCGCGGTGCTGATCCTTCGGTCTTGTCCGAGACATTCTTGGAGACGTGGAAGTGACTGACCTCCACAACTTCGTCTTCATCATGCACCGAGAACAGCGACGCGAATATCATGACGCATGTTGAACGCTAACATCGAAAGACAGAACAAGAACGTCGCAGCCGAGGATGCCCGATACCTGGATGCTCGCATGTGAGCGTCATCTGCAGCATTGAATGCAGTTTCTTCTTCCCAACGATGACGATACAAACTTGCAACGTCCTCGGCATAAACGTCGCTCGGTAGATTTGTCAGAATGTGAATCTCTACGTCGCCATCGCGTGTCGGCTTGTCCAGCTTCACCGTGATCCGCCGAACGCTCATGGCATCTTCGGCAGCGGATAACTTCATGGCTTGTTCGTACACAACGCCTGTACTGATGCGTCCGATGCGTTCGCGTTTACCCAATAAAACGCCCTTCAAACGTCCGTGTTGGCGGATCGCAAAGAAACCTTTGGCCGCTGCGATGCCGCCAAACGGCACGACACAACAATGCCGGTCCGCGACAATGACATCCTTTTTTCCTCAGGTCTTCAATGATCTGATCGCAACACGTTGACTCTTGTGAATGTCCATCGATCAAGACGTAGGCGATCGAACAGTTGTCGTTATATCCTTATCTGGCGACAACCTTGCCTGGCAGCGGAGCCCCTTTGGCCTCGCGAAAGGCCTTCAATCGTTTATCGCTCTTGGCGAGCACATTCCCATCGACGCTCAAGCAGCGATAACCGGGCAGCAATTCCCAGGGTTGAAAATCCAGGGCGTCTTGCAGAGCGATCGCTTGCTCTGCGGAGTGTTTGACAATCGCTTCGCTGACCTTCGGTTCAACTCCTTTGTCTTCTCGTAGAACGATTGGACACTGACTTCAGTTCTTCCTTATGCTCTTTGTACGCTTGATTTAGGTTATCGCTAAAGTTCAGCGCAGGAGCATCAGCGACGGTCATGGCGACGGCTTGAAACGTAGCGATATAGTCATACGTAGCAGCGATTTTTCTCGAAGATATCATTGATGTGGCTCCCCAAGAAATCCTGCGTTAGCATTCGAGTCATGACAGCAAACGGTGCGCTGTCTACAAAACGATCAAAAACCTCAGACGACATCGCGAACCTCCGTGTAGCGAAATAACACGGAATACACGAAAAACGCCAACCGCGATACCCTTAAAGCCCTGGGCCCATGGCCGTGTGAACCTCGTAGCATGGGCCGTTGCCTATACGAACCTACAAGACGCAAAACACACGGGCCATGGGCCCATGCTACGGGAAACCAAGAGGAGTCCAGCATCGGCCTGGATACGTCTTGCTGGTGCAGTTGGTGCAGAAGCTCTTCAAGCGAGCACCGGGCAAAGCATCGAGTCGCGGACGAAGCAAAGTTCGACGTTGCATTGGTTACATGCACGGCCCCGGTGCGAACATGATGCGGGCCGAAGACGCCTGATCAACAGCGACTCTTGCTACACTTTCGACTGACTAGCAACCGCTAGTCGGTTTCTGCATGAGCCCATGCTGGCATCTCGTTGACACAACTCTGTCATTGACCGGAACAGAATGCCGACAAGGACGCAACTTTAGAACAAGCCATTTCACCGTCGGCACTATGCTGAATCAGGCCTTTCAGGCGAATGGCACAGCACGTGCGATGTCGACTCTTGCTCAGCCAGAACGTTCTCACTAATGCGATTGTCCCTGTTGGACTCCTGCAGCGAGTCGAAGAAGCAAGGGCAGCGTTGGCGAAAGCGATTCGCGACGGACTCAACAAGAAAAGAAAAAGCTCAAGCTTAAAAAACTTGTGGCCATTGGAAGCAAAATGGATTTTACGGGGAAAACCATTCACAGAACGGAGGCAAAGGATGCAGATAGAATACGACTGGATCCCGAATGTTCGGTACGGACCGTTTGTTTTGGGGAACGACTTCCGCGGAATGTTGCGGCCTTCAATGGCATGATCTCGCAGTCAGAGAACTGGAGTGGGATGAATATCGAATGGTGAATAATCGCATTTGTGTATCGGTGTCAGACGAGCGGGTCGTATCTGTTGAGAGCTGGGGCGCGTTATCTTTGAAAACGTAGACATTGTCGGCATGGGCGTCAAGAACTGCAGCATTTTGCTTCATCACCGCATACAGGTTTCGGACGATCATCTCGAGTGTGACCCGCTTGGATTGATGGCTTGGCTAGAAGATGGGCGTATAGAGTCCGTTTCAATGTCGACGTGGGAGGGACGATAGGTGCCATCCACCTATGCCGCCGCTAATTGAAGATATCCGACTGTTGTCAGAAGCAGCAAAGGAAGCCAGGGAAAGCGCCGGGTTAAACCGGCTTGGAATTGGGAATGCAAGAGTCCTACATAGAAGAGAGATCAAGAGACGAAGAAAAGGGGACGGGGGTTGTTTTTGGCGTCAACCCGTAGTAGAATTGTGATTTTGCCGCCACTCTTCTCGCAGGTTCGCAGGTCATGCCAAGGCAGAAACGCGCCGATGCAGCCAATATCATTTACCATGTCCTTAATCGTGGTAATGCAAGGCAGACGATCTTTCGCAAGGGTGAGGATTACGATGCGTTCATCCGTGTGCTTGATGAAGGTTTGAAAAAATACGACGTAAAGCTTTTTGCTTTCACGCTGATGCCAAATCACTGGCATTTGGTGATGCGGCCAGCAGAGGATGGTGAGCTTGGTCGTATGATGCGTTGGGTTACGGCAACGCATTCCTTGCGCTATCACGCTCATTACCATACTCGCGGTGAAGGTCACATTTATCAGTCACGGTATAAGAGTTTTCCGGTTCAGGATGATGCTCACTACTACGTTGTTTGCCGGTACGTCGAGCGAAACCCATTACGTGCCAACTTGGTTAAACGGGCGGAGCAATGGAAGCATGGTTCGTTGTACCGTTGGAATCAATCTATGGAACCGAAGCCGCAAATCTTGTCACCCTGGCCGATTCCGCGCCTTCCAGGGTGGAACTCGCGCGTCAACAAACCGCTCACCGAAAAGGAACTCAAGGCATTGCGAATCTGTGTCGATCGCGGCAGGCCCTTTGGCGAAGCAACATGGGTTCAAGAAACGGCCCAACAGTACGGAATGTTATCGACTCTCCGATCAATCGGCAGGCCCAAGAAACAGCCAAAGCAGTAATAATAACCCCCGTCCCCGTTGATTTGCCCAAAGCAGTAATGATAACCCCCGTCCCCGTTGATTTGCCCGTCCCCGTTGATTTGCCTGACAAGCGTCGGCGACATGCTTGAAAGTCTAAATTCTCAGAATTGCATTAGCACATTGATCATTCAGGCGCACGGTTACGGTTGCGGCGGTTGCCATATTGGAGATCAGAAAATCACTGCGAAGACTTTTACACACGATCAGATTAGTGGTCTCCGCAAGAAACTCTGCAAGAATGGTACGATTATTATGGCGTCGTGCCACAACAATTCAGCGCCTGGTGACGAAAAAAGAGAACTTCAATCACTTTCGCAGCTCCTTGGAGTAAAGGTATGTACTTGTCCAGGTGGCACATATCATGTCGAAGCGATGACATGTCGCGTTAAGCCAATGAATGGTACCGTTAAGCCAATGAATGGTACCGTTAAGCCAATGGTGTGTAGCAAATAAGAGGTAAATGATGCGAATTGGACCTGTGATGTTTTTTTCAGTTTGCTTTTTTTGGGGATGTTCACGAGGAGGCAACGAAGGAACGCCAGATTCTATTTCAATAGAATGCATTGAGAATTCAGATTGCACTGCTACTTTCTTTGATTTGGATACCGAAGTTGAAACTGAATTGGATCATGAAACGCTGCAAGAAGCGATTGCCTTCATGAATTCTCAAAGTCCGAAAACAATAATTGACGGATTGGAGCGGATGTTCTTCGGACGGATGCGGTTTAGTAACAGCAAGGATGAATTGTGGTTTCTTGAGGGGCGGCCTCTTATTGTATGTAAAGTTGTCAACGGTACTCCTCGGCGGTCGTATCAGCTGACGTGTAACTGGGAAGATTTGGTGTTAGAGATGTCACGAATTGTAAAGTGAACTCGAGGTGACTCGTTGGTATCACTGTATTTCTCGTTGTGTGCGAGCCGCGTTCTTGATGGCCGATGGGGCGCAGGATCGGAAGCAGTGGGTCGAGAATCGGCTGAAGGTTTTGGCGGATGCGTTCGCGATTTCTGTCGGTGGATTCGCGGTGATGATGGCGTACGTCAGCACGTCAATGCCGAAGACCGACGCCAGCGATTCCAGGCGGCGGCGAATCCATTCCTTGCGAAACGAATAGTCCTTACCGGTTTTCTCGTCCACGCCGGCCAGGAATGCTCTGCGAACGCAGCGTTGCACCGCATGCACAATGCAAATTTCCGCGGAATCAAACTGTTCACTGCGCTTCGGACGAGGCATGAGTGGGCTCCGCAAGGTTTTGTGTTGCACAGAGGATAGCAGGATGGCGGGGGGTGCGTCAATAGGATTATGGATGGCACTTTCTAGGCTTATGTTTTTGTGGATGGCACTTTCTAACTCTCATTTTCTTTGCCTCGATTTCTCGGACGAGAATTTCGGGCACACCTATTCGTACAACCATGACACGGGCGAATTGATCGAGTTGACGAATACGTTCTCGGAATTTCTTCAAAACCCGTTAATCTATTGATTCGATCTGGCTCGTCAAAAATTGGCGGCGGTGTCACCTGCGGATTTGGTAATCAGCGAAACCATGACATCGGGTTCGACTTGTTCGTCTAAGAACCCGACGGAATTATCTGCCTTGACCAAACAGATGCCGCCGGAATGAAAGCTGTAGGGCTGAGAATTGTTGCTGCAATTCATCAGTTGTTTTTGATTGCAGACGTCGTTGATGGTCATCCACAAAGTGGGGCTGGCCCAGCGGAATCGAGTGATGTTGCAATCGGAAAGTCGGCCTTGCTCATAGCAAATCGGCTTGCCGGCGCTTTCAAAGATCAAGATCGTGTTCCCCTGTCCGTCTTTCACATCCTCCGGACGCACTACTCGACGATCGGCTTTTCCGCTGTCGTAGTTGACCGAATAGACTTGCAAAATGCCGTCCCAGACATGATAGCCGTTGCCCCAGTTTGGTCCCGATGTTTTCGAGCGATCCTGCACCAAACCAGCTCGAATCAGTTGCCCAATCCCCGACTTCTCCGACGAATCGACTCGGACTGCTGCGTTGTAATCACTGGCGTGCTTGTCTTCTCGGCCACTAGGCGCCGAAGGGCACAGCAACACGCCTCCCAGGTTTTGTTTGGTCAGCGGTTCGTTCTTACTGCTATTCCAATCTTGGCTCAGATCAATCTGTTGATACAGGTTCGCTTGATCGAAATACGGCAGCAAGAACGTCAGAAAGCTGTGCCTGGTAGGATCCAGCGAGCGTCCGGCGACGCTGCCAGTTCGCATGGTTGCCGCCGGCGGATATTTTTGTTTGGCCGCCACGTAATTCAGCGTCGCACCGCCCAGATTTCGCAAGTTGTTGAAGCACTGCGTGCGCCGAGCTGATTCGCGAGCGGCACCCAGCGACGGCAATATAATGGCGACCAGGATGCCGATGATGGCCACCACCACCAGCAATTCGACGATGGTAAAACCCAACTTCGTTCGATATTGACGAACCAATGACGTTGGAGCTGCAGAAAACGTCGGGACATGAAACACCCCCAGTCCTAGATGTGATTACGAGAAGAACTGGGGCAGTATAGGCAATTCGTATGGGCGAATGCAACCGATTTGTGTTCGGTAAATTTGAAACCTAACGCAAATCGGACTCCGGCTGTCGGTTCGGGTGGCGGGATGTCTTCGCGATCTTCAGTTTCTGGCGATGCCGGTGCGGTCACAGGCCCGACCGAGGATGACTCGGGAACCATCTGGCAGGATCATGCCAGGGCGAAGCGGGGTCGATTTGTTGAAGTCGGTGATTGGGCGAGCGGTCGCATGAGGTGGCGATTCGGCGCCTTCGAAAATGGGAGCTTGGTAGGTGGCAGCGGGCGTTCGGTACGAACCGTAATAGTCCGCAGCCAACGGCAGCTGGAACGGGAACCATTGGACGCGGAACGGCTCGATAATACACGGCTGAAGGAGCTGCATAGTACGAAGGAAAATCATACGGTCGATAGAAACCGGACGGGTAACCACCTCTGATAATAACCCGCCGTGCTGTAGCTGAGACTCAGCCCTGGCCTGTAGCCACCATAACCTCCGTAGAAGCCTCCACCACCATAACCACCGATGGAAATGGAAATACCGGAACCACCGCGAAACCCGGGGCCATAAACGCCAGGGCCGAATCCGCTTCGACCACCGCGCTGAGCCACAGCGGACGATTCAAGGAGACTCAATAAAACCAAGGACAAGACAGTCGTTTTGGTTAGAAGACGAAGGGACATTGCGATTGCTCCTGAGTAGTTTGTTAATAGGCGAACCCAGTTAATCCTATACGCCGTGCTGGTCGAATGGCAACGGAAGGCGGAAAAGTCGCTTGGCGGAATTATCCGCGCGACTCGCACATTCGAACGATTCGGTTTAACGGACTCGTCACCTCGTCCACTATACCTGCTTTGCTGGGACTCGTCACCTCGTCCACTACTGCTTTGTTGGGACTCGTCACCTCGTCCACTACTGCTTTGTTGGGACTCGTCACCTCGTCCACTACTGCTTTGTTGGGACTCGTCACCTCGTCCACTACTGCTTTGTTGGGACTCGTCACCTCGTCCGCTACTGCTTTGTTGGGACTCGTCACCTCGTCCACTACGGATTACCGTTCGTTAAGACAATTCGGTTTCAATGCGACAGCCTTCGATGGGCGCTGCGTTGGGCGTTGAGCACAATTTCAATGGCCTGATAGGCATCTTCCAAATCGTTGCGTCGCCGCACCAGGCTGGTGATGGAACGATGAAAGAGCGAAAGCATTTGTTCGCCAATGGGACGTTCGGACTCTAGTGACTCCATGTGGCGTCCGGCGTCGTCAAACCAAACCAGCGAATTCGGCAAATCGACAAATGCCACACCATTGTCACAGCAAACTTGCATTGCGGCTGGCGGCCGGAACGTGATCGCTTCTTTCCAGCCAGACGGCATGTAGTGACCGCAGGAAATTTCGGCCAGTGGACCGCTACCCCAATGGTCTCGCTGCGAAAAATCCAAGCACACCGTTTGATACTGACCGCCGTAGAAGTCCCCTTTATTTTTTCGAACACTGGTAACCGAAGTTACCGGTTCCGGAAACAACGTACCGACACCAATCGACCAGTTCAAAAAGTGCGCGATTAGCAATGCGTACGGCCGACTTCTTGTTGCCTTCCAGCGTTTCGGGAACCGCTTTGCGAAAATGGCAGAAGACGTACTGTGGATTGCCTAACCGAGTGGCAATCAATTCTTTAAGGCGAAGCGTAGCGGCGGCGTGTCGACGAGGAAATTCGGCCATGAAGGCAACGCCAGCTTCTTCAACTCGTGATTTCACTCGCCTTGCTTCTTCCAACCCCATTTCAAACGCCGGCGCAGTAGATTGCTTTGCTAGATTCGCACGCGGCTAAGATGGGCAACGATCCGTACCATTCGGGCGAAAGGATCATCACCGCATCTACATCTTCTCGTCTAGCTAACGCTCGAAATCCATCTACCGCCACCGAATTGAATTCGGCGGCAATTCGTTCCGCTCGTAATGCCACGCCGGAACAGATGGCCGTAATTTGAAACCGATCACCGGAGCCGCCTGAAGGCCGGAGCGTGTCGAGTTTCCCAATCGTGTCCCATCCCAACCAATCCAACTCGAAGCTTCATCTTGTCCGCGCCTTACTGGAAATCATGGGGGGATAGTTCGGCCTGTAGGAATTGAGCAGCAGGATGTCGTGTCGTCCAAGCAACAATTCACGACACAAATTATACGGCTTCGCTCCTACTTGGCTCAATTGCCGCTTTTGGCGTGGCGGCGATTTCTGTAGATTTGACGCAGAAACAGACCTCGATGGCCTCTGATTAACCCTATGATCGTGAAGATTTCAGTAATTATCCCTGCTTTAAACGAAGCGGCTCGGATCAACGGCGGCCATCCAATCGGCAATGCGAAACCATGCAGATCAAATCATTGTCGTAGACGGCGGTAGTACCGATCAGACCGTGCAGGTTGCGCAATCATTTCCCGTTTACGTGGTGCAGGCGAAAAAGGGCGCGACGCAATTAAACGTTACGGGTGTAGAACATGCTACCAACGAAGTGATCTTGTTTCTGCATGCCGATAACGTTTTAAGTGACGGTTGCTTGCATCAAATTCGAAGCGAACTGAGTGTAGATGCCGGGTCGCAGATTGCTGGCGGTGGCTTTCGACAGCGAATCGAACATCACGGCTCGGTCTTTCGACTAATCGAAGCGGGAAATGCTTGGCGAGCAGATCGTCTTGGGCTGTACTACGGTGATCAAGCCATCTTTGTCCAGCCACGTGCTGGAGGCGATCGGCGGTGTCCCCGTACTTCCGCTCATGGAAGATGTGCAGTTGATTCGACAAGTAAGACGTCATGGTCGCTTGGTCATGCTGCCCGGCCCGATTCGCGTCAGTAATCGTCGTTGGCAACAGCACGGAATTGTCCGACAGACGCTTCGCAACTGGGCTACGCTGGCCGCTTTCTTCGCCGGTGTTCCCCCGCATCAATTGGCAAGATTCTATCCGACTCATACTGATTCGCCCCCTTCTTCTAACGCCGCCCACAAATAGCCTCGGCTGCCGCCAAAGAATCCGCGTCACACGCCAGCGATTCATGATTGTGTGTAATCGTAATTCATGGCTAGTGCAAAAAAATTGACACGATTCGTCCTGCTGTTCTACCATGGCAGTTTGAAGGAGGAAGCACAATGTGCAAAGAAAAAATTTCCTGGTTGTCTCTGATCTTGTTGACAGGCGGCATGACGCAAGCCAACGAAGGGACGAAGACGGTAGATCAATTGGTTCGAGAAGCTCAGTTCAGAGAAATCGGTGGCGACTTGGCGACTCGCGATGCCTTGCTTGCCGAAGCTCTGCAGCTGGATGATGACCATCGGTTGGCACGTCACCGCAGCGGATTTCTACAAGTGGACAAGGATTGGGTGGCCATAGACGATTGGATGGACCAACAACAGCCGAATCGGATTCGAATGCAGTATGTTCGCAAACGAGACCGAACGGCGGATACGGCGGCGGCCCAGCTGGCATTGGCCAATTGGTGTGCCAGTCGCAAATTATTCGACGAGGAATCAGCGCATTTGCATCGCGTGGTCCAATTGCAATCGGATCATGAAGAAGCGAATCAACGATTGAGGCGCAGGCAAGTCAACGGTCGCTGGGTCGAAGCTAATTCGGGTGAAAACGCGTTCTTGCCAGTCGAATATGAAACGGCGTGGCGCATGTGGAGCGAACGAATTGAACGGTCGGCCGCTAAATTTCGACGTGGTTCGCAGCGTGCCGCCGAAGACGCTCGAACGGAACTGCGTGACATGCTGGATCGTTCGGCACTGCCTGCCATGGAAGTCTTTGTGCTGCATGCAGAACCCGATATCGCAGTAGAATTGGTGGCATTGATAGCCGAACGCGACGATCTTGTGACATCTGGCTCGCTCGCTCGAATTTCAGTGTTGTCCAGCTTTCCAGAGATTCGCCAAGCGGCCGCCACCAGTTTGCAAACTCGGCCGCTGGACCATTTTGTGCCGATGCTGATTTCAGAAATGTCCGGCCAAATCGTTTCGCGGATGAATTCCGTCTTGGCCAACGGTCGAATTACTTACCGACATGAATTTGTGCGTGAATCTCGCGACCACGAACAAGTTGTCGTGTTGGACAAAGTTTACGATCGTCGGCCGCAAGCCGTTCTAACCGAGGACGGCGGAGTTCCTTTGCCTGCGAATGCCAATCTGTTGATTGAATTGGCGAGATTGGAGGCTCGAGCACGAGCGCAGCGAGACATCCAGCAGACCGCTCGGCAGCGTGAACAAACAATGGCAGCGCAGAATGAATTGATTCGCCTGCGAAACGCTCGAATCGGCGAAGCACTGCGGATTGCGACTCGCGCAGAACTACCAGCCGTAGCAGATCGATGGTGGAGCTGGTGGGACGAACAAAATGAGGTCACGATGACTGGCCCTAAAGAGCAGGCGGTGAATTATTCTCGTGACGATGAACTGATTGAAACAACTCCGCTGTTGTATAGCGGACCGACTCTTCAGCAAGTCACACAACGGCGCTGCGAATGCTTTGCTGCCGGCACGTTGGTCTGGACGGACGGCGGAGTTCGAGCCATCGAGCGATTACGAGTCGGTGATCGTGTTGTCACTCAGAATGTCGCGACCGGTTCGATCGAATTGGGAATCGTGCTGGAAACGACAGTGCGTCCGCCCGAGGAGTTATTAGAAATTCAAACCGCCGACGGCCAGCAACTGCAAGCCACACCTGGCCATTCGTTCTGGGTTTCAGGGCACGGCTGGATGATCGCTCGAGACCTGAAGTCCGGCATGGTGTTGCATTCACTAGACCGGCCGCAGAAGATTACTGCCATTACGAGCGGTTCAAAGCAGGAAGCTTACAATTTAGTGGTCGATCGACACCATTGCTACTTCGTTGGTTCGAACCGCATTCTGTCTCACGACAACACGGAACGACGGCCAACCGATTCGCTCATTCCCGGCTGGAATGGCCAATAGTTGTCGAAGGCATCTAACAAAAAAAAAGGCGAACCCGTTTTGGTTCGCCCTTCCTGTTTTGAGTAGACTTGAGCAGACTTCTGGCTAGTTCCACCAAAAACCTTCCGGCTTGTATTCTACTTGCGAACGAACGTTGCTCAGGCGAGGACTCACTTGCGATGTCGTCGCGGCTTGCCACGAATCGACCGAAACGCCGCCCGACGCGGTGATGATGTAGTCGCGGCCTCGCTTCATGACGGAACACTGGGTTCCTACCGATTTGGGCGAGTTCAGGACTTCAATTTCGGCACCCGTCGATTGGTAGATCATCGGCAATTCACAGCCAGTCGTTTCCAACATGCCTTCATTTTGAATTAGCGCGGCAATGACGCACATGTCCATGGCGTTTCTCAGTTGACCAAAGATTGCTTCTTGCTTGGACAACGCTTCAAAATGCTTGGTCATGTCGTCAGCCCATTGCTGAGCAATCGGATTGGCCTTGCCCGCTTGCTGGGCCACACCGTTGGCATCCATGAAACTGTCTTCAGTCATGGCCTTCACGCCTTGCCCGCGAAGCTCCCAAGCCAAACCGTCTTCACTTTTGGACAAAGGAGCGTAATCGGTGGCCAACCACCAACGAGGCATCATGTTGGTCAACTTGGTTCGACTGCTTTGCATCATCGACAAAAAGCTTTCCAAGTCGGCAATGGGAGAATCTTCCAGTCCCATGGCAATGCGTTTCATGCGGTAATCCGCTGCCACTAGGACTCGAGCCAAATGGCTGGTTTGGGGCACGCCGGTAACAGTGATCATTTGATCGCCCAGAGCCTGAGTGATGCCGTCCAATACTTGAGGCTGATACGATTTGCCGTCCAGGTACTTTCGCATGGCTACCACGCCTTCTGGACGAGGATCAATCGAACAGCTGATGCCGCCTTGCCGAGCCATTTCGGAGCTTCGCAAGGCCACAATCAAATCTTCCAGCAAACAGACCGGTTGGCCCGAGGTTTCGCCCACCACATTGCCCGCCTGATCCAGTGTCCAACCTTCGCCGGGGCCCGCCAGAACAATGTCAGTCTTCTCTGGGTATAGGAAAACATATTTGATTCGTTGGATTCCGGCCAAATACTTGATTTCGTCGGGAAGGTCGCGAACTTCCTTGGTCGCCGAAGCTTCAATGGCCGCGTTGATTTGACGCAGCGATATCTTTCGCATTTCGGTCGGTTGTGCCGCTTCTGCTGGTACGTCTGTCATGCGGCCCTGCATGGCCTTGACCAACGATTGAGTGGCTTCGACAGTGGGCTGGCTAAGTACACCACTCGCATCAATGGCCACACCACCAACCGCACCGTTGCGGAAGAATCCGCCGCCAGCGTACAGCGGCGAACTGAATTGCGAAAAAAGCACTGCAAAGATCGCCAATCCGGCAACTCGGCAGGAACGAAGGGATTGCATAATGGAGCTCCGTAACTTGCGTGAACCACCTCACACTTGGGGGGTTCAAGCCTCTTAGAAATGTCCCGTAAAGAGAAAGCCGCAGAATACCTACAGCTCGCCACGCTTTATCTATCTTACTAGACTCGCTTTAACATACCTCTGCGACCTGGAATTTTCAAGAAAACTTCAATCCGGCCGGTTATTCCCGATTCTAACGCGCATGTATCCCCAGCTGCCAAAACACTGCTCAATTTCCAGTATTTATCAACTTGAATTCCAAGTATTCTCGCGACTAATGTAAGTCAGATGTGTACAATTCTGCTGCACTTCCATTTGATTCGCTGTTTCATCATTCAAACATGTCAAGTTGGCTGATCTAGCGAACGGGAAAATAAAGAACTGTTGGTTTCTATGTTGGCATACTTGGTTATCCGCGAGGTTCGAAATGGACCGACGTTTTTCGTCTGGTAGAGGGGCGAACCGTCACGATAGGACGCAGCCGACAAACCAAATTGTTGTCAAGGATGAACGCTGCAGTCGTCATCATGCCGAAATCTTCTTATCCGAAGGCCAGTGGATACTTCGTGATTTGGATAGTCGCAACGGAACGATGATTGGCGAAGAACGCATTATCGGTGACCGAGTTTTAGCGGCAGGCGAAATCATTCGCATCGCACACGCTCAACTGGCGTTTGTCCACGACCTTTCGGAAGCCTTTCCAGAAACACCTGAAGGTCAGCGGCAAGACGAAACGGTTGTCGGGCAAACGGAAGACGGCGATGTGCTGGAAACCAACGAACCGACGACTATCACGCATCGCAAGGGCCAAACGAAGTTTCTTAGCCGTCGTGACGAAGAAGACGATCAAGCCGCAATTCCTCGTGTCGGTCAAGCTGCTGCCAAACTGTGCCGAATTGCCTTTGAACTAGCCAATCAACCCGATGTGAATGCCGTGTCCAATTTGGCGTTGGACGGCTTGCTGGAAGGAACACACGCCAACGCCGGCGCTGTATTGCTGGCCCCGACGGACGTTGCCAACGTCACCAGTGGCAACGACCTGAATTTGATTCTGTCCAAGACACAAGACGGTGTGAAGTATCATCGAGTTTCCAACTTTCTGGCCACCATGGTCATGAAAGAAGGTGAAGCCGTGTTGGCTCGAAACGTGGAAGGCGACAGCACGTTAGCCAGCCGAGACAGTCACGGCGAAATTCACGCTACCAGCGTTCTGTGCGCGCCCATTCGTCAAGACGGCAAGGTCGTCGGGCTGATTCATCTCTATTCCACCAACCCAGATCAAGTTCCTGATCCGGATGATTTAGAATTTTCGCTGGCCGTGGCCGACAACGTGGCTTTGGCGCTCAAGACATTGGGCCGACAACAGGAACTGGCGGAAAACCTAAACGTCACACAAGTAGAAGTCAAACAACTACGAAAACAATTGGGTGCCGCCAGCGAAATTGTGGGATCGAGTCCGCTGATGATGCGAGTTCAGCAGGAGGTCTTGCGAGCGGCCCCTAGTCGCGCGACTGTGTTGATTCGCGGTGAAAGTGGTGTCGGCAAGGAATTGGTGGCGCGAGCGGTTCATTACGCGAGCCCTCGGAAGAAAGGCCCGTTCGTCTGTTTGAACTGCGCTGCGCTTTCGGAAACGTTATTGGAAAGCGAATTGTTCGGACACGAACGCGGTGCATTTACTGGCGCTACCGACCGCAAGATGGGCAAATTTGAAGCGGCCGATCAAGGCACGTTGATGCTGGACGAAATTGGCGAAATGAGCCCGCAGATTCAGGCCAAATTCTTGCGAGTCTTGGAAGGACATCCATTTGAACGCGTTGGCGGTAGTCGAGCGATCAAGGTGGACGTCCGAGTCATCGCGGCAACGAATCGTGACCTGGAAAAGGCTGTGCAAGAAGGAGTGTTCCGCCGTGACTTGTATTTTCGACTACGCGTAGTGGAAATCATGGTTCCGCCGCTTCTCAAACGCGCGGTAGTCGTCATTGATATCGCCGAACACTTCCTGAAAAGCTACGTGGCCGAAATTGGCCGCAAGCTGGAAGGTTTCACGCCGGAAGCTCGTGAACAACTCCAGCAATATCGTTGGCCGGGCAACGTCCGCGAACTGAAGAACGTGGTGGAGCGCGCCGTCGTGTTGGCTCGAGGTAATTACGTCGACGTGGAAGATTTGAATCTTTCCAATTTGGCCACAGTGGGCGATTCGACCGTTATGCCCGCGAACCTAAATTCGTACGAACCGCTGACCTTGGCCGAAGTGGAGCGACGTCACATCATCGCGACGCTGCGTCAAACGAATTGGAACAAAAGCCGCACCGCGCGAACATTAGGCATCGAACGTTCGACACTGGACCGCAAGATTCGCCGTTACGGAATTGTGGAAGAGGTCGGGCGGTCCAACTAGGTACAACAATGCCTTATCGACCAACGCCACTGGCGATCAGTGCTTGGTCCAGGTCCTGCCACAGATCGTTCACCGATTCCAGGCCCACCGAGATACGGATCAATTCGTCTTTGATGCCAAATGCCGCTCGATCTTTGGCGTCGTAACTGGCATGCGACATCGACGCAGGCTGTTCAATCAGCGATTCCACAGCGCCCAGGCTGACCGCCAATTGGAACAGTTTGGTCGATTCGACAAACTGCTTGGCTTGAGCAAACGTACCGGCAATTTCAAAACTGAGCATCGCTCCGAACTGGCCGTCCATTTGTCGCTTCGCGATGTCATGGCCAGGATGATTCGTCAAACCGGGATAGAGCACTCGGGCGATTCGCGAATCTGCCTCTAATCGCGTTGCCAGCTCCATAGCTGTTCGACTCTGTTCGCGCACTCGTAGCTCCAGCGTCTTCAAGCCTCGGCTGCACAAGAACGAATCAAACGGAGACATTACCGCGCCGGTGGCGTTTTGAATGAAGTAGAGCCGGTCAAACAGTTCCTTATCTTTCACGACCAGCGTGCCGCCCAGTACGTCGCTGTGGCCGCCGAAATATTTTGTGGCTGAATGCATCACCATGTCCGCGCCCAGCTCCAGTGGCCGAGTCAGCACGGGCGTGGCAAAGGTATTGTCGACGCCCAGCAACGCCCCGTGGCGGTGAGCAATCTCGGCGCAGGCGGCAATGTCGGTGATAGACATCAGCGGATTGCCAGGGCTTTCAATCCAAGCGATCTTGGTTTGCGGAGTAAACGCGGCGGCAAACGAGTCTAAGTCTGTTGCATTGGCCAACGAAACAGCAACGCCGTGATGATTGACGACTTTGTGCAGCAAGCGATATGTGCCGCCATAAATATCCGAACCGGCAACCACATGATCACCTTGCCGCAGCAGTTCCATGGCGCAATGTGTGGCGGCCATGCCAGACGCGAAGGCCAACGCTCCGCAGCCCGATTCCAAATTGGCGATGGTGGTTTCCAGATTCGCTCGAGTTGGATTGCCGCTGCGACTGTAGTCGAATTCTCCCCATTCGCCGGCACCTGGTTGCACAAAAGTACTGGCAACATAAATTGGTGGCACCACGGCACCGGTGGACGGATCCTTTTTGTTGCCCACGTGGATCGCTCGAGTTCGAAAATCCATAATTGCTTGCTCGCTATGCGTCTAACGCTTGTGATAAATCGTTGATTAAGTCTTCCGTGTTTTCGATCCCGCAAGCCAAACGAATCATATTGTCATAGATGCCCCATTCCTGACGTTGTTCGGGGGTCGCTTGAAAGTAGCTCATCACCAGCGGCTGTTCAATCAATGATTCAACGCCACCCAGACTGGGCGCAATTTTCGGGATCTGTGCCGCGTCGACAATATTTGCGGTCGCTCGCCAATCTGCATCCTTCACCAAGAACGTAATCAAGCCACCGTAGCCTCGCATCGTTTTCTTGGCGACTTCGTAATAAGGATGGCTCGGAAGGCCCGGATAATAGACTTTTTCTACCTTCGGATGGCTCTCTAAGAATTCAGCCACGGCCATGCCGTTTTCATTGTGACGCTGCATGCGCAGTTCAAACGTCTTCAGGCCGCGTTCCAGTAAATACGCGTTGTGAGGAGAATTGATGCCGCCCATGATGCCTCGTAGATTTCGAACTGGCTCCATCTTTTCGGCCGAACCGACAATGACTCCGGCCAGCAGATCGTTGTGGCCGCCCAGATACTTTGTGGCCGAATGTAGCACATAGTCCACGCCATAATCCAATGGCCGAACGTTGTACGGTGTGGCCAACGTAGCGTCGATCAGTGTCTGGACGCCATGCTTTTTGCCAAGCTCTGAAAATTGCTCTAAATCCACCACGCTCAGGTGCGGATTGGTAGGCGATTCGCTGACCAGCATCTTGGTATTGCTGTTGATGGCGTCTTCCATAGCTTGGTAGTTACAGGCTTCCACTTGCCGAGTCACCACGCCGAAGCGAGAAAGGTGTTTGGTACAGAATTCTCGGCTGCGGTGATAACATTCGTTGAAGAAAATCACTTCATCGCCGGCGTTCAACACGGACATCAGCACGCCAACAATGGCGGACATACCGCTGGAAAACAAGACGGCTGATTCGCCACCTTCGATGGCAGCCAACTTGCGTTCGACTACGCGTTCGCCCGGGTTACCATAACGTCCGTATTCTTCGCGAAGTTGTCCTTGTTCGATATAGTCGATAACTGACTGCGTATCGGAAAACGTGTACGTGGATGCGCAAAAGATGGGATCGGTAATCGAATCGCCCGGCTTTTGTTTCGCTTCACCGCCATGCACGGCGACGGTCGAAATACCGTTGTTTTGAACATTCACGGGCGAAAATTGACGCGAACGGTCCGAATTCGATGACGACTGATTCATGGGTTTCGATTTGGTGGGCATAATGATTTTTGGCGAACGAATGACACGCCTGAAAAGTCCGGAAAGCAATTTCGACTTTCCTACAGGCATAAAAAAAGCGAACCTCGTCGAGATTCGCGGCATGCTACAAAAGCTTGATCATTCGCATCACCATTGCCTTGCCAGTGAAATCTAGCACGCCGGTGAATGATTTGGCTCTTTAGCAGATAAAGGCTGCAATCGGCCGCAAATCCCTCAACACACAGCATTGTAGACTGGACTTGGTTTGACTGCAACCAGCATCCAGCCGAACGGTTTGCCCAAGTTGGCTTACGCCGCACTGCGACAAAATTACACCACACTTAGTCGCCAAACTCGTTTGCGTGGGCAACAACTGTCAAGCCAGCTATCCCCACAGTCGGTGGACGCATGTTCGCTTCTTTCTGGACGCAAACTGCGATTCGAGTCTACAATCGGAGCGGTCGAACGACAATAATGATAGTCTTAAACCATATTTCTGTACAAACGGAAAGCCGAAGATGACAGAATTGATTCCCAGAATGGTAGCTGTCACTTGCTTTATTCTTGGCGAATTTGCCATAACCGCCTTGGCGGGACAAAACGCATCGACACCCAATCAGGACGCCGTCGCAATCGAGCGGCAGCAGCAGATTGAATCGTTGGTGACGCAACTGGGCAGTCGTTCATTCGCGGAACGTCGCTTGGCAACCGAGCAACTTGTGTTGTTTGGCTTGGATGCGCAAGACGCATTGCGAAAGGCCATCGAGTCCGCCGACTATGAAGTTCGCATGCGTGGCGAAATGGCTTTGCGTCGAATTCGCCAACAGCAACGTTTTCGCCTCATCGCAAGACTGACCGAAGGCGGCGATGCAAAACAGTTGAATCTGCCAGGCTGGAGCGAATTTGTCACCTTGGTGGGCGATTCTACGGAAGCCAGAAGCTTGTTTGGGGAAATGCTCCGAAGAATGGGCTTCTTGGACGAAGTTTTCTTCGCCAAAAACACAAGTCTTCCCAAGCTTTTGACAGAACGCTGTGAACAACTCACGCACCAACGTCGCCAATTCGGCGCAGGTTATTCGGCCGGAAATCTAACCGCTTTGCTGTTTGTGAGCGTCGCTCAAGACACGGACGGTCAACCTCTGCCGGGCGAACTGATTCGCTTGATGTTTGACAATGAATTTCGTGCCGCCGTCAATGGAGGTCCACACCGCGCCGCACTCATGAAATTGCTGGGCAAACTTGTCTCGTCAAATTTTGACATGCCTACCAGTTGGGCTTCCACTCGTTTGATCCTAGCCATGCAGTACGACGTCCCGGAAGGCGTTGAATTAGCAAAACAGATTGCCAGCCAAAATGATTCGTCGCCAACCATTCTGCAATGGGCGTTACTGGCCATCGGCAAGCTTGGCAAACCGGAAGATCTGCACGTGCTGACTCAAAAGCTGACGGACGATACAGTCGTCGGCATGCCTCGTAACCGACGCAACGTCGGCTTTTCTACTCAGATTCGCGACGTCGCCTTGGCCTGCTTGATTCAACGTAGTGGCGAATCCTTAAAAGACTACGGACTGCGGCAAGCCATCGCGGATCCAAACGCCTTCCTGCGTCTGACCACCATCGGATTCGCTTCTGACGAAGAACGCGAACAAGCCATAAATCGCTGGCAACAACGGCACAAATCAGAATAACTGCGAACGAGCCGAATTCTCATTCTCATGTCGCATCAAACTACCATCGCCGTTGCATTCGGTATCTTGTTGTTACAAATTGGCGTGTCCACTGTCATGGCCAACGAAACGCAATTCGTGGGCACCGTTATCGACGCCGAAACGCAGCAGCCAATCGCGGCGAGAATCTATCTGCAGGACCAAGAAGATCAATGGCATTTCGTAACAACGGCTGACGAAAAAGGTTCGGCCATGCCCTATGCCGAACAATGGGTGCCAATGCCCAATTCGGTCGATCAACATACCACCGTGTCGGCGCATCCCTTTCAAGTGCAATTGCCAGCTGGACGGTATCGGCTGACGATAGAACGAGGCAAAGAGTACCATCCGCTGGCTAAGGAATTGGTCATTGGCAACGATGGTCCACAGACGGAAACGTTTCACCTGCAGCGCTGGGTCGATATGGCTCGACGCCATTGGTATTCCGGCGAAACGCATGTCCATAGGCGAGTGCACGAATTGGCCAATGTCATGTTGGCAGAAGATCTAAATGTGGCGTTTCCCGTTACGTTCTGGACTACGTCTGCCGAGATCGCTCCGCATCGTCGGCCGTCTTCGCTCCGGCGACAAGGTCCTTCGCCGTTTGGTGATCGACAGGATTTCGGTTCAAAGCCCATTCACATTGATCCAACGCACGTGATTTTGCCTCGTAATACGGAATACGAAATCTTTTCGGTTCGCCAGCAAAATCATGTATTGGGTGCCATGTTTGTCCTGAACCATCAGACGCCCTTCAATGACGTTGTGCCGCCGGTGGGGCCTGTGGCGCAAAAGGCACATCAAGAAAACGCGCTAATTGACTTGGATAAACACAATTGGCCCTGGTCGCTGATGTTAGTGCCGATTGCCAAGGTCGACTTGTTTGAATTGGCCAATAACAGTTTGTGGCGAACCAATTTTGGATTCCGCCAAACCATGGTTGCTCCGGCAGACTTCATGCAGGTCGAATCGGACGAACAAGGCCTGACCGAATTCGGCTGGATTCAATTTGGCTGGGAGACCTACTACATGCTGCTGAACTGCGGCTTTCGTCTCCAACCCACCGCCGGAACCGCGTCCGGCGTGCATCCGGTACCGCTGGGATTTGGACGAGTGTACGTGCATTTGCCGCAAGGATTTTCTGTAGACGCGTGGCTGAACGGACTCAGAAACGGACAAAGTTTTGTCACTACCGGACCGATGCTGTTTCTGACGATCGACAACCAAGATCCAGGGCACCAGTTTACAGCAGACCAACTGTGGCACGCTGTATTAAGAGGAACGATTGTCAGTGATCAGTCGCTGGAGGCGATTGAATTGGTGGTGAACGGTCAAGTGCATTCGCTGCCGTTGGCTTTGACCAGAACGGAACATGCGTTCGAATATGCGGTGGACCATGACCTTACGTTAGAACATTCCTCGTGGCTGGCAGTCCGTTGCCATTCTCGCAACGCAGAAGGCCGAATTCGGTTTGCTCATTCCGCACCATGGCAGGTCCAAATCGGCCAACAACCCGTTCGACCCAAACGGCACGAAGTCGAACATCTGATCCAGCAAATGCAACGTGAACTTTCCCGAAACCGAGAATTCCTGTCACGCGAATCGCTGGCCGAATTCCAAGCAGCGTTAGAGTTTTACCAGGGATTACGAGCGACAAGACGCTAGCCGTCGATTCACTGGGGTTTTCGATTTCATCACACAAACAATATATGTGACAGAGCGGTTCGCCAGTGTTTATTTCCCGCGCCCCATACGGTCTTGCAATTCGGTTATACAGAGTACCACTTGCTCCAAATCGGCATCTGAACCAACGAATTGAATTTCGCCACCCTTCGTCCAAATCTTTTCATTCTGTCCTTTCTGCTCGTTGACTCCGCGACGAACGTGCGTACTGTACTTGCCGAGCGGAACGGAGCTACAAATCAGCTACAGAACTACGCCAGCGTCACCCAAGCGTTTGACTGTCCGCTGGCCTTTACGGCTTCTATTACTTGCATGTTGGCGACGGCGTCTTCGATGGCGGTAGGAACGGGCGAATTATTCAAGATGGCTTGCGACATCAGATCGCCTTGAATGGTGTATTGGTCGCATAGTGGGAAAGTGATGGTTTCGATGCCGCTGGCCGTTTGATGCCACATCTGACAGGGATGATCGGGCGGAGCGTTGAAGGGAATTTCAATTTCGACTCGGCCTGTTGTTCCAAACGCATGGATTCGTTGGTAGGGGACCAACTGTGTGGAGCAAGTGAACGTGGAGGTTCCTAGTTCGCCAAAATCCAAAATGGCGGATGCGATGCGGTCGGTCTGAAACTGGGGATCGTATTCTACAATCCCGAGCACTCGCTGGGGATCCGCATCAAACAGGAATCGGGACAACGAAATATTGTAACAGCCGATGTCCATCAAACCGCCGCCACCGATGTCGGCTTGATTGCGAATGTTGTCGCCATCAACGTTGTAGTACGAAAAGAAAGACTGAATGGTCCGCAGCGAACCGACACCGCCGGTTCGAATGATCTCTTTGGTTCGCTGCCACTGCGGATGATGCCGGTACATAAACGCTTCCATCAGTTTCAAGTCTGGAAAACGTTTGCCCGCGTCCACCAATCGCTGTCCTTCCGAGGACGTCAAGCCGATGGGCTTTTCACACAAAACATGTTTGCCTGCTTCCAGTGCTTTGATGCTCCAGTCAACATGCAGGTGATTGGGTAACGGATTGTAAATGGCGTCAATGTCGGGATCGTTCAACAGTTCTTCATAACTGCCGTACGCTTTGGGGATGTTCAACCGCGAGGTCTCGGTTTGGGCGGCGTCCAAAGAACGAGACGCGATGGCGGTGACTTCACAAAATTGGCCCAACTGCATAGCGGGGATCACTTTTTCCGTTCCAATCTTGGCGGTGCTCAAAATTCCCCAACGAACAATACTCATCACAAGCCTCCTCGGTAATCGTTTTCGTGCGATTTTTGCGAAGCCGCCGAATCGCCCAAAGTCGCATTTCCGGGCGCAGCGTGCCAATTGGGAAAGGATTATAATCGAATGTCGCGGATTCGTCCGACGGCCGACAACAGCAAACTGCATGAATTGTCCGTCAGCGGCGAATCAATCCTGGTTCGCCGTTAGAATCCGTCCAGCCCATAGTAAAAATACTCGCCACACATCTCAAACAGGAAAATCAGACATGGACTTTCGATCGGTCACCATTCTGGGCGTTATCGCGTTGATTGCTGCAAGTTGTTTTAGTGTTGACGGAGACGGACAAGAAGTGAAGAAAAACGAAAAAGTGTTGCGGCACGTGGTGCTGTTCAAATTCAAAGACGAATGTTCGGAAGAGCAGATTCAAGAAGTGGCCGACGCCTTTGCGGCTCTTCCCAAGAAGATTGACACCATCATCGATTTCGAATGGGGCACCGACATCAGCGTCGAAAACAAACACAAAGGATTCACGCACGGATTCCTCGTAACCTTTGCGGACGAAAAGGGTCGCGAAACCTATTTGCCGCATCCTGATCACAAAGAATTCGGCAAACTCGTCGGGCCTCGATTGGCAGACGTGTTGGTGTTTGATTATTGGTCCAAGAAATAGTTGTCATACTGCCGTTAGGTAATAGATTTTTAGTACGCAGGATCTTGTTGTACCGCAAGGTTTGTAGTACCGCCTTTAGGCGGAAGAGAATGTTTGTTGTACCGCAAGGTTTGTAGTACCGCCTTTAGGCGGAATAAAATGTTTGTTGTACCGCAAGGTTTGTAGTACCGCCTTTAGGCGGAATAGAATGTTTGTTGTACCGCAAGGTTTGTAGTACCGCCTTTAGGCGGAATCAACTGCTTTAGCAGCAACTAGATTCCGCTTCCGGCTAAAGCCGGTACGACGAACCCACCAAAACTTGCTTCGCATCTCAAACTTCGAACGGAAATACGTATGTGTCGCTCATGGTTATTCCCTTCGGTTCGCTACGTTCCCAGCTGGGCGATCATTGGTTTGTTGGCGATTTTCAGTTCGGCCGATGCCTGCAATATTCCCGTGTTTCGCTACGCGTTGGAAAACTGGCAGCCCGATCCGTATCAAGCGGTGGTGTTACATGACCAACCATTGGACGCGAACCAACAAGCTTGGTTTCAACGCTTGCAAAAGGCAGGTTTAGACCCGGCGAATCCGGCCAACTTGGTGGCTAACGCGATCACTCCTGCTCAGTTGCAAGCAGATGCCGGCGAATCCGACCGCGCATGGAAATGGACCCTCGGCTGTTGGCCTACTTGAAGGGCCGATTCGACGCAGCTGACATCGATCAACTCCAAGATCTTGCTGTTTTATCCGTTACGCGACGCCGAGCCGCAGATTGCCTGGGCAGGGAACTTGGACGAAGCAAGTGTCAGCCACTTGCTCCATTCGGCCGCTCGTCAAGAAATTGCCAAACGTATCTTGGCCGGGGAGACGGCCGTGTGGGTCTTCATCAAAAGCGGCGACGCCAGCAAAGACGAACCTCGCTTGACGCTCTTACGCAAAGAACTCGATCGCTTGCAAAGCGAAATCGAACTGCCGGACCAAGAGACTCTGGAGGCGGAAGAAGAATATCGAGCGGACAATCCGATTGAACTGAAGGTGGCGTTCAGCGTCATTGAATTGTCGACCGAACAGGCCGAAGAGATTCCATTCATCATGACTTTGCTGCGTAGCGAACCCGATCTCGCTGGCTTTGAACAGCCTGTGGCCATGCCGATTTTGCGCGAGGCCGTACGTATTACGCTTTGGTCGGTGACGGCATCAATCCGGAAACCATTGAACAGAATTGTCGTTTCATGTGCGGCGCGTGTTCGTGCCAAGTCAAGCAACAAAACCCGGGCGTCGACGTGCTGATATCAGTCGATTGGCAAAGCCAGATTGTTGGTTCGGCCATGGTGGAAAAACCGTTGCCGGAACTGACCGGAATCGGACTGTTTGAAATTGACAAACTTACGTCACAATCAAAGGCTGACACTGACATTGCATTAACGTCTACCAAGGCAGACGCCGATGCGAACGCCAATCAAAACGTATCGGCTAACGCCGACGTTCGTGACGCTGATACAGAGGTGGCAGGCAAAGAAGATTCGACTGCCATTTCAGAAACATCGGAAAATACAACGCATGCTGGCGAATCACACGCTTCCACCACAGATTCCAGTTACCAAGGTTCGCTGGGAACGTATCTGGTAGGCGGACTGCTGGTGGGCGCACTCTTGATTTTGGGCACTACGGTTTGGCTCAAGACTTTGGATCGGTAACGTCCTGACGGAGGAACATAGCATGGGCGTAGGTCGCATGATTCTGATGGAGATTCTACATCGCAAGTGGAATTTTCTATTGTTACTGCTAGTGCTGGGGATGGTGGTGGCGTATGCATTGACCTCCATGCAGATCATTGCCGCCGAGCAACAGCAGACGGAAGCCAAAGTCGCTGCCATGGACGACGATATTCGCAAGACCATGAAGGACCTGGGATTCAATATCAATATTTTGCCCAAGGACCAGCAGCTGGTGGATTTCTACGCCAACGATTTTGCGGACAAGACCATGCCGTATGAATTCGTCCAGCGGTTGGCGGACAGCGAGTTTGTCAGTTCACTGAACCACCTTCGCCCCGCGCTGATTCAGAAAGTCGATTGGCAGGAACAGAATCGGCAAGTGCTGATGATGGGGGTCAGTGGAGTGGTGCCGTGGACGCATCGCAGCAATGCCAAGAAGCCCATGTCGGATCCGGTTCCGGCGGACAGCATGAATATCGGTTCTGCTTTAGCCAAGCAACTGGGCGTTCAGAAGGGTCAGGACGTGGTGCTGAATGGTGAAACGTTTAAGGTCAACAAGATCTATGATCCGCGAGGCACTAAGGACGATATCACCGTTTGGATTGACTTGAAACGAGCACAGACGATGCTGAACTTGCCGGACCGAATCAACCTGATTCAGGCACTGGAATGCAACTGTGCCAGTATCGATCGATTGGCGGAGATCGAAAAAGAGATTTCGGGCGTGCTGGGCGAAGACGTTCAAGTAATAGAATTGTCGGCCAGCGCGACCGCTCGCGCAAAAGCACGCACCAACATCGCCAATGAAGGAAAACTTCGTCTGGCCGAATTAGCCAAGACTTCTCGCACCAGAACACAGTGGCTGGTCGCCCTAGGCGCCGCCGTCGTCGGCTTCTTGGCTTATTTCAACGTGCGACAACGTCAATTCGAAGTGGGTGTGCTGCGCGCGGTCGGAGCACCGACGTCGCGTATTTTGATGCTGTTCGTTGGAAAGTTATTGTTAGCGGGTTTGCTTGGCGCAGTGGCGGGCATCGCTATTTCGCTGGCCGCTTGCAAATTGGGATTGGTGGGCGTAGAAGGAATCAGTTCGAACAACTGGTTTGCACACATTTCCGGACCAACATTGGCCGCCGTGTTTGTACTGACGCCCGCATTGGCGGTGATGGCTGGCTGGTTACCTGCCGCCATTGCCGCGGGGCAAGACCCCGCTTTGATTTTGTCAGAAGAATAGGTTGAATCAACGTGCTGAAATTGGATGCAGTCACCAAGACGTATCGACAATCAGGAAACGAAATCCACGCGCTGCAGTCGGTCAACCTGAAACTGGACGACGGACAGTTTGTGGCGATTCGCGGACCCAGCGGCTGCGGCAAATCAACTCTGCTGTTAACCGCCGGAGGTCTGCTGCGGCCCGATCACGGTTCGGTAGAAATTGACGGAACCAGTTTGTATCACGTTTCGTCGGCAGAACGAGCGGCCGTGCGGCAAGCCAAGATTGGCTTTGTGTTTCAGCAGTTCCACTTGATCCCGTATCTAAACGTGCTGGACAATGTGTTGAGCGCCACGATTGGAACCAAGTCGCAGCTGGCCGAAAAGAAAGATCGAGCGGAACGTTTGCTGAAACAGTTCAGCATGTCGCATCGCCGAATGCATCGACCGGGGCAATTATCCACGGGCGAAAAACAACGAGTCGCGATGGCTCGAGCCATGCTGAACCAACCGTCGCTGATCCTGGCGGACGAACCGACAGGAAACTTGGACAAGGAAAACGCCGACGTGATTTTGCAGCAACTGCGTGCTTTATCCAATGACGGCGTCACGGTAGTGTTGGTCACGCATGATGACCATGCGTCCGCAGCGGCCGACGATGTGATTCGCATGGAAGCCGGTTCGCTGATGCTGGAATAGGCCGGATGGCTGTCGATGCATCGGTTCGCAGATTTTAGAAATTTGGAAGGAAAAGAACGTGTCGAACAAGAAGCCCGTCGCATTGATTACGGGTGCCAGCAAAGGGATTGGCAAAGGAATTGCCTTGGACTTGGCCGCCAATGGTTGGGATGTGGCCATTAATTATCACGGCGATGCAGACGGTGCCTCGCAAGCCGCCCAGGAAGCGGTGGATCGAGGTGCGCAGGCGTGGACCGTGCAAGCGGACGTTGGTTATGGCGAACAAGTACAACGCATGTTCGAATTTGTGCTGCAGGAAGCGGGCGGCATTCAACTGCTGGTAAACAACGCTGGCGTGCA
>JAWKTK010000012.1:0-264757 GCA_041399205.1 Pirellulaceae bacterium
TTCGGATCGTAGCTGGTGCCTTGCCGATCTTGATCGTTGCCAAAGGCCAGAGTGCCACCACTTTGCACGGTCGCGCCGACTTTCAGACCAGTGCCGCTGTCTCGCAGCGTGCCATCGACGTAGACTTGCCACGCTCCAGCCGTATTGCTCCAGGTGATGGCCAGCGAATGCTGTTGTCCATCCGCCAGCGAACTGTAGTTGAACGAATTCGCGGAAACGAATGAGCCATTGATGTAGAACCGTAACGTGCCGTCGCCGTAAAGTCGCACGTTGACGTCGTTGCCCACATTGGTGCCGCCAACGCCGTAGGACATCAGCGTCATGTCGGCTGTGCCGTTGGTGAATGCAAGCTGAGTCTCGATGGTCATCTGCGTCAGTCCGCCAAAAACGCCACCGCCATCGTCGGCCACCAGAATCGTGTCATTGCCGCCGTCGCTGTTGATCTGCATGCCACCGCCGGTAGTGCTCACTGTGTCAAGATCACTCGGTGCGCTGTTGCCTGTGCTGAGTGTCGCCACCGCGCCTTGCGAGAACTCGGACGTATTGTTCGAGTACGTCGCTGTGGCGGTGATCAAGTCGCCGGCTGCCACCGTTCCGCTGTATCCCGTCAAGCCGATGTTGATGACGGCATTGCCACTGGCATCGGTGTTAACGATGGTGTTGCCGATGTACTTCCTGCCATCTCGCTTGGTGACATCGCCATTCGAAGGTGTGGCATAGAAGTGCAACATGACTCCCGTCAGATTGGCCAGCGTGTTGAGCGAACCGCTGATCGTGACCGTCGTGCCAGCCGCATTGACGGTCGTCGACGTGATGACCGGGAAGTTTTGCAGGTTGTTCGAACCAGTATCCGGATCGAGATTGTCGTTCGCGGTTACGCCATCGGAATCCAGATCGATGCCGATCCCTACATTGTCATAAATCGAGTTGCCGACGATCGAGTTACCCGTGCCGCTGGAGAACACATCAACTCCATTCGTGTACGTGCCGCCAACGCCGTTGGCTGTAATCACGTTGCCCTGTCCGGCCACGGTGCCGCCGATCGTGGTGTTGCTGACACCATTGATCAACTGGATACCATGCATCATGTTTCCGGCGACAACCGTGCCAGCCGCATTGATGCCGATGTAGTTGCCGGTAATGGTGGTGCCAGAGGACGCGCCGTTGATTTCAATACCGTTGTAGCCACTGCCGACAATCACGTTGCCAAGGCCGCTGCCTCCACCGATCGTCGTGTTGTCCGCTCCGCCCGTGATATGAATCCCATTGCCCGCGTTTCCGAGTACCGTGGTTCCATTGGCCGCCAAGCCGATGTAATTGTTCTGAATGAACGTGCCGTCAGTGGCTTCACCGTCAATCTGAATGCCATCGCCGTCGTTACCGGCGATCACGTTCCGCTTGGTAGTCGATCCGCCAATCAGCGTTCCGGTGGCACCATTTTGAATCAGGATACCATCGCTGGTATTGCCGCGATCCAGCAGCCCTGTCGCATCGGTGCCGATGTAATTACCCCAAACCATCGTTCCGGAAGTTCCAGTATCCTGAATGAAAACTCCCCACTGATTGCCCGAGATGATATTGCGTTCACCGGAGTCGTTGCTGCCGTCCCAATTCGTTCCGATCAGGGATCCTGCCGAACCACCCTCCACGACAACACCCGCTTGATTGCCGATCAAGGTCGAACCATCGACACCCAGCCCAATGTAGTTCCCTTGCACGGTGGTCGCGCTGCTGGCATTGCCGATATTGACGCCGACCCAGTCGTTGCCGGAAATCACATTCCGATGCGCTGCCGTTCCGCCGCCAATGACATTCCCTGTACTTGAGCCCCACATCCCGACTCCGCCGATCGTGTTGCCCAGATCGAGCATCCCGGTCACATCGGTACCGATGTAGTTGCCGTAGACGTAGCTGTTGGTTACGCCGCTCCAGAATTCGACGCCATACCAGTTGTTGCCAGATATCAGGTTGCCCTGTCCGGCAGTTAGGCCACCGACGAGCACGTTGGTCGAGCCACCGTCGACCACGATACCGCTCTTGCTGCCTTCCTGGGCACTACCATTCAAGTCCGCCGTGCCGGTTGCGTCCGTTCCGATGTAGTTGCCCTGGATGGTGGTGCTGTCGGAATTCCAGTTGTAGATGCCCTGTTTTGTGTTTCCGGAGATCACATTACGACCAGCCGCAGTACCGTTACCGATGATCGTGCCGTCGGTTGACGTGACGAAGATACCGTAGTCGTTCGCGAGGGCCGTTGCTCCCGTTGCGTCCACACCGATGTAGTTGCCTAACACGGTATTCGTCGTAGCAATCCCGCTGGCGATGAAAATCCCGCTGCCCTGATTTCCGCCGATCACGTTGCGACTCTGGGCTGTTGTTCCACCGATTAGGTTGGCGGAACCAAGTATGTTGATCCCGTGACCGGTGTTCTGCTCGCCCACACCCTGATTCGTGCCTGCAGAGTTCAAACTGCCGATGTAGTTGCCTTCGATCGTGTTGCCGGTCGAACCGGAATTGATCTGAATGCCATCACCGACAAAGTCGCGAATCACGAAGCCACGAATGGTCGAATTGTCGGCATTGCTGTTCAGCTGGAACCCGTCGCCGGTCACACCATTCGCATCGATGATAATCCGCGGCGTGCCGCTAAACCCGGGCTGAGTCCAGGCATCAATGACCACCGAATCGGTCAGGGTTGGCAGAGCCGAACTGAGGCTGATGGTCTGAGTACCGGACCCGATGGCAAAGTTGATCGTGTCTGTGAATCCGGAATTTGTGTTCGCGTAGTTGATCGCCCAGCGCAGGCTGCCGTAGCTGCCGTCGTCCAGAGTGTTCGTGACCACCAGCGTCTGTGCCCCCAGTCCCGTCAGCGAAAACTGGCGCATGAACACACCGCTGGAATCCGTCTGACCGGATTGCGAACCATTGCCGCCCCAGACAACGACGGCAGACGTTCCATGGATGGCAACCGTAGCATCCCTTTGATCATTGCTGGTGGTTTGAGCAATCCGGGTTTCAACGCCAATGGCGTTACCTGAACTGTCGTACTGTTGAGCATAAACGCCAAAACCCGTTCCATCATGCCCCGATGCATCGTGCCAGGTGATGACGAAGTCGCCATCATCATCCACGGAGATGTTCGGTGAGCCCTGATCGCCCGAGGTCCAGGTGTTGACCTGGAATTCGTTGCCCAGCGCGGTCCCGGAGGAATTGAACTGGCGCGCAAAGATTCCGTTTCCGCTTCCATCCTGCCCCGCACTCATCCAGGTCGCCACGAAATTGCCGGACGAATCGTTGTCAATGGTGCCATACCATTGGTCGCCGCTAGACGTTTGGGCAAGTTGGATTTCGCCGCCGACTTTTGCACCGGCCGCCGTAAACCGTTGAGCATACATGCCGTAGCTGCTGCCGTCCTGCCCGTTGCTCATCCACGAAATCACGAAGCTGCCGTCGTCATTGACCGCCACGTCAGGATGATTCTGTGTGCCGGAAACGTAAGTATTTGCTTTGGTATTGCTGCCCTGCGCAACTCCGCTGGCGTTGTAACGCTGGAAATAGATATCCGTGTCGCTGGCGTTCTGAAAGGTGACGACAAACGATCCGTCAGCCGCGAAGTCAACCGCGTGAGCATCCTGAACGCCGGTCAGGGCACTGACCATTGTTTCGCCAGACAACGCGTTCCCGTTGATGTCGAACAACCGCATGTAGGTTTCATACGTGCCCGAGCGGTTATCGCTCCAGGTCACCACAAAGTTGCCGTTGTCAGCCATCGCCACGTTCGACCAGTCCTGCGAACTGGAATTCACGGCATGCACGCGAAATTCGGATACTCGTACGCTGCCATCCGCGTTGTAAATCTTGGCGTACGCATCGGGGTTACCACTTCGTCGGTCTTCCCAGACGACAACGTAATTGCCGGAATCGTCCATGGCCACGTTGCCGCCACCGTAGGGCGTTGTCAGCTGATTCTCTGGCGTGGAAGAATGAACCAGCGTCTCGCCTCCAGCCGCTGTCAGATCCAGCGAGCCGAACCAATTTGTCACGTCGGCAGTAAAAACCAGAGACGTTTCGATTTGCCCCAATTCGAATTCAAGATCCCAATCGCCACCCACATCTTCATGGCCGGTGATATCTGTACTGGCGGCGACATCCGCTTGCGTCCATTCGGCAATGCTGGCCAAGAAATCCTGTCCGGCTTGCGTTTCACCCACTTCGCATCCATAGATCAACAAGTCAGCGTCGTCCGCGAACGCAAAACTCCAAGCTTCCAACACCCCTTGGTACTTTTCCAAATTTGTCGAATCGAGTGTTAGGTTGCCTAGTTGAATCTTCCCGTCACTTCCATGCGCAATAATGTGCACGGCATCAACTTCGTGCGCATCCGCCAGACTGGACGTGATTTGTGCCAGACCGTTTCGGTCGGCATCCAGGTAGACAATCTGCAGTTCTCGCGACGCATCTGCGGCCAAGTGGTCTACAAGCGATTGGTAGTCTTCGACCGAGCGATCCACAAAGACAAATTCCAACGAGCGGCTGGCCGACAGGGAATTTGATGCGGCCATATCCACGGGCGCGGTGCCTACCGTCAACAATTGCTCCGCCTGATCATCAACGTGATCCTGGATGTTCCAGGCTTCGACGGCATCTTGAAGTGCGTCGAGATTTCCTTCCAAATCGTTCTGCGTCAGATCGCCCACAAGATTCTGGGCCGAGAAATCGAGACCGAAATCGCTCAGCTGCAATAGTTCCGCAGACACTTGCAAACTTTCGAGTGTCAGTTCTGCGGTGAATTCGATTGCCGAGGAATCGATATCGAGACTGTGGTCTTGATTCAGGTCTTCACTATCGAAGTCCAAGTCCAACGTGGGAACATCTTCGACCAAATCCAACGGCGCAGCGTTAAAGAGGACTCGATCTTCCAACTGACAGAAGTCAACTGATCCAACGGATCGTGGCTGCGGCTTGCCGCCGTCGGGCGTACCTCGCCCACCAGGCGTTTTACTAACGTCTTTGCTGTTCATACGTACGTTTCTCGTGTGCTGTAATTACTCTAAAACGTACGTCAACGTCGCGTTTGAAGCCGAAAAGGAGCGTTGATTGTTGCAGGTTTCTTGGTTCGGATTCGGTGCCGGTTGACAAAAGGCAACCTGCGCGAGTCCATGTTGACATTCGGCAACCGCATTCTAGTCGAGCGGTCGCACCATCGACTGGGGAGTCTGCCAGTCTGTCGTCTCCGCAAACAGGACAAACCGACGTGGGTCAATCGGCCACGCAGAAATTTTTCTTCGGTCGCCAATGCCCGGACTTGGAACGAACCATGATGGCCAATAGATGTCCGTTCGCATCCAGCGCAGCGAATTCGTCTTGAACGTGCGTCTGAACGGAAATGGACCGGCCGAATTGGATTTCGTGCTGTTGGTGCGAATCTAACGAGATTTGTGTCAGTCCATTCGTCGCCAAAACCAACGGTTGAAGATGTGCCTGCAGATAGTCTGATGAAAAGAGATTCGGATCCAACGAATTCGATAGTTGAAACGTTCCAATCTGCGTGCGGACGAGTTCGGACATGATGGCCGAAGTGTTAAGCGATTCCGCGATGTCTCGTCCCAACGAACGGACATAGGTGCCGCTGCCGCATTCAATCCGGAGTTGCATTTCTGGGTATTGGAATTGTTCCAACTCCAGCGCATAGATCTGAATGGGCCGTGGAGCCAGTTGAACGGATTCGCCCTTTCGCGCCAACGAGTACGCTCGTTGGCCAGCCACTTTTAACGCCGAATAGGCGGGAGGACGTTGCAGGATTTGGCCAACGAATTGTGGAAGGGAATCTCGAAGTTTACCTTCGGATGGAACACATGCGTCCGTTAGTTCCACAATAGAACCTTCTATGTCTTCGGTATCGCTGTGGCGGCCGAGCAAGAATTTGGCGACGTACGTTTTCCGCATCTGCTGGACATATTCAACCAACCGAGTTGCTTGTCCAACGGCTACGACCAAGACGCCAGTGGCTAATGGATCCAGCGTGCCGGCGTGTCCAACTTTGGTTCGCCGGCCGCCCAACAAACGCTGCACCTGATTCACGATGGCTCGTGATGTAACGCCTGCGGGTTTGTTGACGTTCAAGAATCCAGACGGTGTTTCATCGCTCATGAATCTGTAGCAGCGGTTCTTATTTCTGGGGCGCTTCGGCAAAGCATTCGGACAGAATGGTGATGGCGTCGTCCATCTGTTGACGAGTGATAATCATGGGGGGCGCCCACGTTAGTACATTGCCCGCCGAAACTTTGAAGCTGAGCCCTTTTCCCATCGCTCGGTACATGACCCATTCAGCCAAGTGCAAAGACGAACCAAATTCGGGCGTGTCTTTCAGTTCGATCCCGATCAACAATCCGTGACCTCGAGCTTCCACCAGGAACGGAAACTGCGAACGCCATTCATTGATGCGGTTGACGGTATATTCGCCCAATTCGCAAGCGTGTTGGATCAAGTTGCCTTGCTGGATGGTATCAATCACGGCCAAACCGGCCGCACAACTGACCGGATTCTTTTCGTGCGTGTAGTGCCCGATCGCTCGATCACCGGCCACGTCCAGATCCTTCCTGGCAATCACACCAGCCAACGGCATGACGCCGCCTCCAAAACCTTTGCCCAACACGACCATGTCCGGAACAACATCAAAATGTTCAAAGGCAAACATTTTTCCGGTTCGTCCGAGCCCAGTGCCGATTTCATCAAAGATCAAGAGTGCTCCGTGGCGATCACAGTATTCGCGAATTTTCTGCCAATACTCTTTAGGCGGAAGCGTTACGGTAGACCAACGAATCGGTTCGGCAATCACCGCGGCAATATCTCCTTCATTCTCCATGATGTGCGAAACATAATCCGCACAATTGCTGTTGCACGTATTGCAACAGCCAAATGGAGCAGCCTTCCGGAACCGGTGGTCGAATATGCATCGCTCCGGGCAAAAGCGGACCGAGCCCGCCGCTAAAGAGTGCTTGTCCGCCAACGGAAATGACATCGATGGACGCCGTGGAACGAACCCACATGGAAATGGTTTTGTAACGTCCGGTCGCTAGTCTGGCCAACTTCATCGCGATTCCAATAGCGTTGGTGCCACCTGGCGCGAATAAGACCTTGTCCAAGCCGTCCGGCGTGATGGACCGAAGTTTTTTGGCAAGTTCTACGGCTTTGGGATTGGTGTAGCCCGAGTACAAAACGGCAGTTTATCCATCTGGTCTTTGGCCGCTTGAATCACGTTGGGATGACGAAACCCGACATGGTGCACACCATTCCCATGAAAATCCATGATCTTGCGTCCAGCAACGTCGGTCAGATAGATCCCTTCTGCCTCCACAATGGCGTCAATGCAGGGCGTGGAAAGCGATTGATGCAGAAAGTGTTCGGCGTCGTCGTTCAGCACTTGCCAAGTGGCTTCGTCCATGATTGCTGCTGATAGGCCGCACGTAGTGGAGAACGATTCGTGTCTCCTTCGATTCGTTCCTGATGTTCATCAATTTTGGACGGAGTGGTCACCATAGATTCATTCCTTGACGATAAATAGAACCATGAAGTCGCGAGAATACGATGTTGGGCACAATAAAAAAAGCCCCCGTTGGATCAACGAGGGCCTTTTTGAAACTCAGCAAAACAGGTTCATTACGAACGGCGTCGCAACATGCCGATGGGCAACAAACCAAACAGCAACATAGCCATTGTGCTCGGTTCCGGCACTGCAGACACGGCAGCCTTGGGACCTAGCTCATAGCCACCTTCCGTGAAGGCTGCAACGAAATCGCTGGTGTTAAAGACACCGTCCAAGTTCCAGTCACCTTCCGACCAGGTGGCCGCTTGTCCGGTTTCAAATTTGCCCACGCCAAAGACTTGGACAAAGTCACCCGAACTGAATTCGCCGTCACCGTTGGAATCACCGATCCAGGTGTTAATCAAGCCCGATACCATTTCGGTCACGTCAGCGGCGTCGGCATTGCCGTCACCCGTTACGTCGTAAGCAGCATTGCCTAAAACCATGACGTCCAAGTCCGCTGTAGTGACAACACCATCGTTGTTGAAGTCACCGGTGAGACCGCCACCACCACCGGATCCGGTCACAACGATATTATCAACCGCCCACCACCAGTCGTTTCCGGCGTCAAACATGCTGAAGGTAAATACCATTTCAGAAGCACCAGCCGGGTTAGGAACGCTGTAGGTCAGTGTTTCGTTGGTAGAGTTATCATCCTTGAAGAATTCGCTTTCGGGGTCCGAAAGCCATGTGAACAGCTCGACTGGAGCACCACCATCAAACGACACCGTCAGACGGCCCGACTGCTGATAGTTGTCATCAAATTCAGGACGCCAGCTGGAATCAAAGGTGATTTCCACACTGTCTTCGTCGACACCTTCCAGCGAAATTGCTGGCAAGCTGATGTCGGTGTTGTACCAACCTTCGGCAGCGGAGTCAGGATGAGCGGCATCATCCCATTCGTCTGGATCGGCAATCATGACAGTACCTTCGCCCAGAGTGAACTCCGAACGGCGTTGGTCTTCTGCCGCCTGGACCCACCAATCTTTATTGGCAAATGTCCAACCAATCCATTCCTGGACTCCGTTGAAATCGCCTTCTTCGTCTTGACCCGGTACTTGGTTCTCAACCGTCCAACCTTCCGGTCCAGTTGGCGACCAAACGGTTGCATCTGGATCGAAAAACGAACGACCTTCGTCCACATTGGGACCAAGCGTCACACTTTCAAAGTCTTCGGTGAAATCGCCGAATTCAATATTATCGATGGCCCACCACCAATTATTGCCGCCGACATAACCGAAATTGAACACTACGTTTTGTGCTCCATTTGGAATGTCGACCGGTACGTCTTCGATAATCGGATTGAATTCATTGAGATCCGCCTGATAGAAATCGCTTTCAGGATCCGACTCCCAACGCAAAATTTCGACCGGCACACCACCGTCGAAGGAAGCCGTGATGGTAGCAGTCTGATTGACACCGCAACAATTGTCCGCTCGCCAACTGGTCATGAACGACAAGTCCGCGCCGCCCCCCAACCCTGTAACATCAATTGACGGCGTGGACAGCAAGGTATTCATCGCACCTGGCTCGTGAGCCTTGTCGTCCCATTCGTCACCATCCGCGACCGCGACGGTAAAATCGGTTCCACTGGAGAAGTTACCTCGATCCTGCCCCGCAACTTCGCTCCACCAAATCGGATCCACAAAATTCCAGCCTCGCCATTCGGTAACACCACCAACTGGCGTATCGAGCAGGTCTACCGTCCAGCCTTCCGGCGGAGCGGCACTCCAAACTTCATCGCGAGGATCGTCGTCACCGAGTCCCTCCTCAACATTCGGCCCCAAGGCTACACTCTCGAAATTCTCAGAATACAAAACATTCTGAGCCCAAGTGGCGCCGCAAAATGACAAACCTGTCATCACGGCTAATAAACACAAAAAGCTGCGCGTCATGAATTTATTCCTTTCTTAGGATGGAAAAACGCGAACGCATTCGCAATCGAAACATCAATGGGGCAAGATCATAGTTGGTATTTTAAAATTCCAGTTGAAGCGTAAGTGAAGATTTAACTTTCTCAAGTAAGCCGGCAACGCAACGCTTCCGTCACGCTACGACTGCATCATTTTCCTCCAGGCGGTGGATTGGCATATCTGCCCTTGTACCGAGCGTCTTTGGCCTTGCGGAGCTCGCCTTCAATCCAGCCAATTCGAGTATTCGCGGCATCGATTTTCTTGGCTTCTACCAGATCCTGTTTGGCTTTGTCATCTTCGCCCAGTTCCGAATAAATCCGAGCTCGTTCAAGATAAGCCCAGACATCGGGTTCGGCCTCAATGGACAGGGAGAGTTCGGAAAGGGCAGTTTGGGTGTCGCCCTTTCCTATCGCATCGACGGCGGCTAGGTAATGTTCCTTGCCCGATCCCAGTTCCTGCTCTTGCTGGCAACCAACCAAGCTCGAAAAACACAATACGCAAAACAAACAGAAGATTCGAAAAGACGCCGGAGTCACGTAATAACCTCGATTCACAAAGTCCTAATTCGATCGATTCAAAAAGTCGATGGTCTGACTGGCGCGTGTGCCGTAAGCACTCCAGATTTTTTCGTCGATACTGTCTTCGATGACCTTTACCGAACCATCGCACAACACAATCTGAGCCATGCCAGGATGGTAACTGGAAATACTCAGCTGCAAGGCTTGGCATTCCTCGCCTCGCGAATTTTGCACGGTGCAATTGAATCGCTTTTGCAAGTTCACGCCAACACCGGTTGAACCGAGTGCTTCCGATGGGTCGTTGTAAATATCGATATCGTCCGAACCGATATACCAATGGTCTTTACGGTCACCATGTGCTTGTTCGGACGTCTGGCCTCGAGATTGAACGGTATTACCGTCGTGCCAAACTTCGCCAATCAACGCCGTTTTGGATGCACCATCTTTGATCTTTTTGAAACGAATCGTCTTGGCTGGTTCGTCCTTACTGTGCCCAAAAGAACTCCATCCAAAGCGGTCATACAGCGAGGTCGGTTTTGGTTGGTAAGCAGGCCCGAAGCAATGCCAACGTACGAACCAGGAGCTCGCTGCATCACATGCCAACTATCCGACGAGACGTCATATTGATGTTCGGGAATGGCCGCCGATGGACAACGGTATGCCGAAATAACCGTTTCCACGGCAATAATATTGGTGAATGTATCTCGCTGGGCAATTGGATATCGGTAGGGCCCTGGATGAGCCCATTGAAAGTTGCCTCGCGAATCTTCGCCAATGGTCATCAGCTTCTTCAGCGATTCATCTTCCATGTACGGCAAGATATATGCTGACCACATGCTGCCTTCGCCGCAATTGACACCTAGCGGCAATTTCATCAATGCCGATTCGTAGTTCAATACCGCAATGCCCAACTGCTTCAAGTTGTTCTGACATTGTGCTCGACGCGCTGCTTCTCGCGCCGCATTGATGGCCGGTAACAACAACAAGACCAAGATTGCAATAATGGCGATTACTACCAGCAATTCCACCAACGTAAATGCCGAACGATATTTCCTCGCGCATGCACGCGATTCTTGCTTCCGTACAGACATACGTGTCCCCTTATGAAGAATTAGAAATGATTTCAAAGACCTAGGGTATGAAACAATTGTGAAGAACGAACAGAGTTATGATTCAGGTATTGTGAAGTTGCTTAGTAGCAATTCCAGAGTAAAGTAGGCAGGAACGTCCGTTATTGTAGACGTTGCCCAAACGGCTTCAAGTTTTTTCCACCATTAGACGTAGTTCCCATTGCCGACCTTGGGGACGCAAGCTATCCGGTTCTACAAGTCATAACCCCGTGCATGGGAAACGGCCTCACGAATTCCGTGGAATTTTGTTCAGCAACAAGTGCGTTTCGCGACAATTGCACCCTCGCTTGCGTCGGTTTTCGCGTAGACCAAACGCCCCCAATGATCGGCAGCCACTGACAGCCATTGGTCAGACCCGTATTATTATTACCAAGTTATTCTTTAATGGTGACCGGGCGGTCATCGCGAAATAGCAGCAATTCGTCAAACTTTGCCTGGTCCAACCGTCCTCGCTGATCGCCGAGCAGCGGTGGTGGCAATTCCACTTGGGCGTCACCATCCTGTTGAACTTTGGTTCGAATGGCCTGTAACTGCGTCTGATTATCCTCGGGCTGCGTCAAGAAGTCGAATTCGAGCTGTTCGTTCCCTGAGGACTTGCGCAAACTGTCAAACGCAACGTAGCGAACAATACCGTAGGGGTCTGACAGCAATTGCTGCAAAAACAACGGAATCCACGCTTCACCCGATGCTTCTTTCGCCGGCTCCCAACCCATGTGCCAAGCGACAATGATTCGTTGAGCGGCATGACCTTGCAATGCCCAGAGCACCGCTGCCGAAATCGATTTTTGGTCTGGAGACAGACTTACCGGCGCTACTTGATACCATTCGGTCAGAGCCTTTTGCGTCCAATCCAATGTCTTGTCCAAGTGACAAAGGTTACACGCGTTGGGTGTTCCATGCGTTCGACTGGCAGCGACATTGGGAATGGCAATTTGATGGCTTCTAATTCCACCCAGCAACCCGTACGACGTATACGGCATATGGCAATTCAAGCATTCACTACCACTGGACGTTTCCGCGTGGTGCGTGTGACTGGAAACTTGGCTGGTGTACTGCGGTTGGTCGTGGCACTGCGTGCAGGCCAGGTTGGTACGCATGTCGGGCTGGAGCTGATCCACTGGATCTGGACCATGCATTTGGTGGCACGAAAGACATGACATCGTACCGTGCTGAAAACACTTGGTTTCCAGGATGGCGGTGTATTCGCGACCGCCAGCCAAGATGGTCCCATCGTCCCACCAACGCTCGCGGAACAACGCTTGATTCCGTTGCAGATCCGCTTTGCGTTCAGGCGGCGAATTTCTCGTTGGGGTAGCGAATGTAATAGCGAGTTGCCTCCAGATCGTCGCCGGGGCGAAAGGGACGAACCGTGCGACGCGTACCGCCGAGCTTCATCGTCGTTCATCACGAAGACACCGTGACACTGACCACATATTTGGCTCGATCGACGGTGATCCAGCTTGGCAGGATTGACAATCTGTAGATCCAATTCGCTGGACGTTTCCGCAACGCCATTCTTTAGATCCAACTGCATTTGAACGTGCTTTTCGCCCGGACCGTGACAAGCTTCGCACGCAATTCCCAGTTCGGCCGCTTCTGTTTCAAAGACATGATCCTCGGCCGTAGGTTTACCACCGTCGGACGCCACCAAGTTGGGATTTCCGCCAGTGCTGTGACAGCGAATGCAATGGTGATTCCATTGGGTAATAAAAGGAGGACTATCGGGCGGGATCATGAAGGCGTCTTGTCGAGGTATCCAGCGATCATCCTTGATCAGATAAACCAGCGGCAATGTCTGAATCAGCCGTCCGAACTTAGCATCTCCTTCCACCCAATACGTTTGGTAGTGATGCGATCCCGTGGTCATGATCACATGCCGTTTGACTCGTGGAATCGTCCGCAAATCCAATCGTTCCACCGGGGAATCAGCACTGCGTTTGACCAAATAAACGCTAGGCTCGATTCGCTTGCCGCCCTGCACGGTGTACATCATGATTTCCGGATCGGGCATTTCGACCCAGAATTCGTCCCCTTCACGAAACACGCGATACTTTAAACCTCGCGAAACAATCTCCGTCCCGTCAAACCGCCCCAGTACGTTTTCGGGAGTGGCAGGACGAGTCATCGTGCGATGGTATGACGCGTGCCAAGTTGCGTGTGCGTTGGCGTGACATGACTTACAGGTTTCGGATGTGACATAGCCGTTGTTGCTGGAGGCACGAGGAATCTTGGCAGCCAGTTTTGCCGGTACAGATGCCACGCTGGGCGATTCCGCGTGCAAAGACCAAGTACTGGCCACAACTGCCAACATGTTTAAAGACAACAGCGAAACAATCATCCAGCTGGTCTTCATGGCGTCTAGCTCCCAACAAACGCAAAAAAACGGCCCAATACGAACCATTGTCCGCAGGGCCGTTTTGCAATTGATGACACAATGTCAAATTCGAATCTGCCGATTAGCGTCGTCGACGCAAACCGAAAAGTCCTAACGCACTAACGACAACCAGCGTCAAGGACGATGGCTCGGGAACAGCAGAAACGGAAACATTATCAATGGCCCACCACCAGTCGTTACCGGCGTCATACAGCCCAAAGTTGACTACCATGCTAGACGCGCCACTGGGATTATCCAACCCAAGGCGTGACCGTCTCGTTGGTCGCAGCGTCTTTGAAATTATTGGAAGCACTATCGGACTCCCACAACAAAACCTGCACGGGAGCACTACCGTCATATGAAACGGTCACGTTAGCTGTCTGATGATAATTGTCATCAAACTCGAGCGCACAGCTGGAATCAAAGCTGAGCGTCAAACCGCTGGCAGGCACACCAGAGATGTCGATCGCCGGAGTTGACATGAACGTGTCATACCAACCGTTAGCAGCCGAATCGGCATGAGCCAGATCATCCCATTCGTCCGGATCCGCAACCGCCACTGCACCTTGGCCCAGTGAAAATTCAGAACGGCGTTGGTCGCCTGCGGCTTCGACCCACCAAGCCTTGTCGGCAAAATTCCAGCCTGCCCATTCGGTTACGCCATCATCGGCAGTACCAAATCCAGGAACACCGCTGGAATCAACAGACCAGCCAGCCGGCGCGGTGGAAGTCCAGACCTTGTCGCCCGCCAGTTCTTCATCCACATTCGGACCTAGCGGCAGCCCTTCAAAGTCTTCCGAGAAAATCACCTGAGCCTGAGTGGCTCCACAAGAAAGGCCGACTGCAACCGCAACGGCCAAGAACAATCGAACAATACGCATTAGACATACCCTCAAAGAAGCAATAACACCAGCGTCCACGCTGATTCTTCTGGGGATGGAACCAACCAATCCCACCACTCCTTAAGAGCATATCAATGCTTTTGTCGGCAACAAGCTTTTTTGCGTTATCCGCGCCGACATTCATCAAAATACAACATACTGCAATGTTGTTCACGTTTGTTGACTTTTGCAGCAACGCCAATGCGAACGACCACCGGTCCGTCGGTTTGATCAATAACGAATACCGGTACGTGGCAGGATTCGCGCGAGTCGTGTCGCAACATTTTGGAGGTCTGTTTTACCCGCCGCCAGTGGCACTAGTAGCGAACGAATCACGTCATTCGTGTCAATTCGTTGCGTTTGCCCATCCGCATCGACATGTAAACCATGCTGATTCCAACGAAACGCAAACGTTTCTCGATTCGCCAAAAATTGGACGCCCTGAAACGCTTTTTGCAATGTGCCGGACGAGCGAAATTGGTCCAGCTTCACCGTCCCTTCGATTCGTTCCCATTGAGGACCGTAGCGAAAGGCTTCGTCAATGACCAGCGTTGCCGTGCCGTTCGCTCGACCAGGCAGAAGCGGAGCGCTGGCCGTTGCCAAATCAACTTGGGTAATTGCCACGTTTCGTGCCGTCAATGTCGACACGTCATCCAATCGCCATTCCAGCACGCCGGACAAAGTACTGGAACTCCCCGCAGTGCGTTGCCATGTTGGAAATGTCGCGGCAACCGCCAGAGGCGTCTGGCGGCAATCCAGCAACACCACCGTAACCGGATGCAGCGTTCTGGTCGCTCGGTAGACTTCCAACCGTCCCTTACGACTATCCTTGGTATCGTCCGTAGCGGTATCAGTTTGAAAGTGGCAACGGAGACTCGGCCGACGAGGTCACCTGTGCCGATGTCTTTCGATTCACGATGCTCCGCTGCCACGCTTGACCCGGCAACTTGCGGCCCGATGGCATCACAAAGTCGGTCATATTCGATGCGAACGGAATGCAGTTGTTGTTCGAATCGTTGACCATTGACATCCGAAAACACAACTAAGTTTTGGATCTGGCCCACGGCATAGCAGCAATCGATAGCCGGGCTGCGCAGCAGACTTTCGTGCACACAACGCCACAATGATTCTTGTCCGGACGCATCCACAGAAACAGTTTGGGCCGAAATCTGCAGTCCGCGATTGGTTTGTTGGATACGCAAGCCATCAATCGAACCAACGCGTTCCAACGTATCTGGATCAGAAAGAATCACGTGTTCCACATCCGTATGAAAGGGAAGCGGATGCGTCAAACCTGTGATCTGTATTTTCAGCCCCAGACGCGAATTCAGCTGCTTTTCCATGCCAGCGATCCGCCATGCCGACTGACGATAGGCCGCCACCGTCAAAACAAACAGCATGGGCGAAATCGCCAAACCGATAAACAAGATTCGATACAACCGGCGTTGAGTCGCTTCGTGCATTCCGCTCTTCCGTTCACGTTGGTGTTCTAACCCGACGATATTTGATGGTTCGAATCGAACCGCTTTGATACAATCGCACTGCTGGCGTTCGCTGCCGTGACAAATATGCCGAACAACGTTGTCAACAAGGACGCGGATTCTAAACGACAGGCAGCGCGAGCGAACAGGCCGATCCGCTAACTGCCAGCAGCTTGCAGCTTGCTCTGCGTGATCAAACCTGAAACCAAGATTGCTCGCTAACAACGGCTCGCGTAAGCTTCTCGCCTTGCGAAAATCTTGTTCGCCCAAATCCAAGGATGGCCCCATGTTTTCTCGCGCGGCACTACCGCTGCTAGCAGTACTATTGCTCTTCACCAACTTAGGTGCGCCACGACTGTGGGACCGCGACGAACCTCGCAACGCTGGCTGCGCAGCGGAAATGCTGCGTACCAACAACTGGAGCGTTCCGGTTTTCAACGGCGAATTGCGAACTCACAAACCGATCTTGTTGTATTGGGCCATGTTGGGATCGTACACCGTGTTTGGAGTCAATGAATTTGCGGCCAGGCTTCCTTCGGCACTGTTCGCCCTAAGTTCGCTGGGACTGACCTACGGGATCGCTCGACGCCTATTCGACAAACGGATTGCCATTGGCAGCGTGATTGTTCTGAGTTCGACGTTGATGTTCAACGTGGCCGCTCGAGCCGCAACACCGGACAGCGCCTTGATTTTTTGCGTGACGCTGTCCTTGTATCTATTTGTTTGTGAAAACGGATTACAGCAACCGTATGGTTCCAAGACGTGGAGCCACTGGGCCTTGTACGCGTCACTGGGCTTGGGCGTGTTAGCGAAAGGACCAATTGGATTCGTCCTGCCAATCTGCATCGTCGGCTTGACTTGCATGCTTGCGAATTGGCCTGACGTGCTTCGGACCGAAAACCGTTGGCAAACCATTTTGCGAATAGCACGGTGCACACCATTGCATTTTCTACGCACGGCGATTGCCATGCGTCCTGTTTCTGGAGTCATCACGGCCTTGGTGGTTTGCGTACCGTGGTACGCGTACGTGGGCTATCGAACTGGAGGCGTGTGGTTGACGGAATTTTTCTGGCAGCACAATGTCAGCCGCGCAGTTTCGCCGATGGAAGGCCATTCAGGTCCGCCGGTGCTGTACTACCTGGTCGCAATTCTGGTCGGTTTTTTTCCCTGGTCCGTTCTGGCGGCACCAGCGACTGCATTTACCGTGCGTCATTTTCGAAGTTTAGATCCGCACGCCTCGGAACGTCTTAGCATTCGTTTTCTTTGTTGTTGGCTAGGCGTTTGGGTAGGCGCATTTTCGCTGGCCGGCACCAAACTTCCCAGCTATGTCACACCTTGTTATCCCGCCATCGCGATTCTTGTCAGCTGGTTTGTTTGCCACGTAGCCGAAGCCACAGCATGGCGGCCGCTGATACGGCTGCTGAAACTTTCCAATGCGACACTGGTCTTGGTGGGTGCGACCATCTTGATTGCAGTGCCCATTGCCATTCATCAATTGGCACCTGGATCAGAATGGTTAGGTGTTTTGGGGCTTGTGCCGCTATTGGGCGGCACATTGGGTTGGATTCGCTTGACACAGTCCAGATTCACGGCGGCTATGCAATGGTTGGGTGGCACTTCGCTGTTATTCTGCTGGTTGCTGTTTGGCTTCGGTGCGGTCCAAATCAGCCGGAACCAGCAATACGTTGAATTCCTAGGTCCGATTCGAACCGACGACCGACCGGTTTTGGCTTGGGGCAGTTTGGAACCGAGCTGGGTGTTTTACGCCAAACAGAACATTTCGTTCTTCACAACGAATCAAAGCGACGCCTTGCGGCAATATTTTTCGCAAAGTGAACATCAGGACGTCTACGCGCTTGTGCCTCGACACCTACTTCGCGAATTCCCCGTCGCTAAGGGGCAGGCTGTTCGCGAAATCCATTCGACTCGTTATTTCCTGAAGGAAGCCGAGGTCGTACTGTTGCATGTGCAAACCATTCCCGCGACACGTCCGGAATTGGCGCAACAAGATTCGCGTCATTTGCAGTAATGCGAGTTGTTTCGAAGCCAGCAAAATTGGTTAGAATGAGTTGGCGTCCGGAAACACGACATCTTGTTTTTGCAGTCAGCTGATCTGTGTTTGACGAATTGCTATGTCCGCGTTTCGTCGAAATCGAGCGAGCCAGCCGTTTCGTCTGCAGGCGGTACTACAAATCACTCCTTTTCTTTGTCGAGTCATTCCGATGTCGGAAACGGTTGCCTATTGCTTCGGCTGCAACGAACAATTCACGCTTACGCGTCAATCAGACGTTTGTCCCAATTGCGGCTTGCCTTTTTTTCCGCCCGATTCGCTGGCCACGCTCGTCTTGGACGAAGCGGGACTGGAAACCGGATCGGCATCGCACGCCAAATTGGCGCCGGACGAATTGATGCACTTGGTCGGGCAGACGTTTGACCAATATGAAATTCGTCAGTTCTTGGGAAAAGGCGGTATGGCGTGGGTCTTTTTGGCGCACCACCGTTCGCTACACCGCCCTTGTGCAATCAAGATCCTGTCGCCTCGTTTACGAGACCAAAACGAACGGTTCTTAGAGCTATTCATCGCGGAAGCTCGTTCCGCCGCATCCGTGGTGCACCCACATATTGTGACAGTTCACAATCTGGGCAGACAGGGCGAGCATCACTACATCGAGCTGGAATACGTGCCAGGAACGTCATTACAAGACATCTTGAATCAAACCCGGCGTTTGACAACCATCGACGCTGTAAAGTACTTGTCACAAGCGTGCGCCGGACTGGCCGAGGCACATCGGTGTGGCTTGATTCATCGGGATTTCAAGCCGTCCAATATCATGGTTCGCCCGGACGGAGTGGCCAAGTTAGCGGATTTTGGTTTGGCCAAAAAAGTATCGGCTCCCACTGGTTCCAGTTATGCTGATTCGCTGACCGGAACACCCTATTTTATGGCGCCCGAAGTCTTTGAGGGAAAACCGGCGTCCTCGCAAAGCGACGTGTATGCCGTGGGAGTTTCTTTGTTTTATTTACTGGTGGGCGATTTCCCCTTTATCGATCGAAAGATCACTGGATTAGCACAGAAACACAAAACGGCAAATGTCCCCGACCTGCGGCAACTGCAACCTGATGTTCCGCTTAGTATTGTGGAATTGATTGACTGGTGCTTGGCCAAGGACGCGGCCAAGCGTCCTCAAGACGGCGCGGAAGTTCAAGAAATCCTGCAGTCTATTGCCACGTCATTGTGCGACTTAAAGACTCTTGTTCGCCAAGCATTGGTGCGAATTCCCAATGTCACGCTAGATGATTCACGCGACACGATTGAGGTCACACTTTCCTGGAACAATGGCCGTTCGCAAAAAGTTTATATCGAAGAGACCGAGATTGACGAACTGAGCAGCCCGCTGGTTCGCATTTACAGCATTTGCGCGGCCGTGACCGATTCATTTTTAGTGGACGCGTTGAAACTAAATGCGTCACTGCCGTTTGGATCGTTAGCAGTTCGGCCAATTGAATTGGATCACCAAGATCATTTTGTCATTACAGCCAATTATCCTCATTCCGCTTGCGATCCAAAGCATTTGTCCAAAAGCATTTTGGACATGGCCCAATGGGCCGACAAGATTGAATTTGCCTTGACCGGCAAAGATCGGCAATAATCGCTGTGAATTCCATTTTCCATCCTAACCTCCTTCCGTTCAGATTGAGACCAAAAGCTATGATTCGCAACGCGTTTGCCTTCTACGCATGTTTTTTAGCTCTGCAGTTGACCAGCTTTGCTTTCGCTGAAACACCTGAATTTGAATCTTCACTGGTGTTTCCGTTAAACCCAGAGCACAACCACGCGCCGGGCATTGTGGAATGCCCCAACGGTGACATGCTGGTGTCCTGGTATCGAGGTTCGGGCGAACGGAAGTCAGACGACGTGGCAGTTTATGGCGCCAGAAAACGAGCGAATTCGGGCGAATGGAGTCAACCGTTTCTGATGGCAGACACAGTCGGTTTCCCTGATTGCAATACATGTATGATGATCGATTCGCAACAACGACTCAGATTGTTTTGGCCAGTGATTCTGGCCAACACATGGGAATCGTGTTTGACCAATGTGCGCACCGCATACAGCTACCAAGAAGACGGACCACCGAGTTGGGATCAGCACATGACCATGCTGCTCAAGCCGGCCGACTTTCAGCAACAAGCGTTAAACGTCTTAGAAGAAAAACTTGCCGATCATCCCGACATGTCAGACAGTTTGAAAGAGGAAATCCAACTGATTAAGACTCGGCTGGGCGACAAACTCTACCAACGCCTCGGCTGGCAACCTCGTTGCAAGCCAACCGTCTTGCCATCCGGCCGCATTTTGTTGCCGTTGTATACCGACACCTTTTCTATTTCCATCATGGCCATCTCGGATGACGGCGGAGATTCCTGGTACGCCAGCGCGCCGCTGCTGGGATTTGGCAATATTCAACCGACAGTTTTGCGCAAGAAGAACGGAACGCTGGTGGCTTACATGCGAGAAAACGGGCCGACCGATCATATTCTCCAATGCGAATCCACCGACGAAGGTCTGACTTGGGGACCAGTAACACAAACCGAACTCTTGAATCCGAGCGCAGGGGTCGATGGAGTTGTTCTGGCGAACGGTCATTGGTTGTTGGTTTACAACGATTCTTTTCAAGACCGTTCGAACCTAGCGGTTTCCATTTCCACCGATGAAGGCCAATCCTGGAAGAAGACTCGGTATGTCGAAAAACACGAAACCGGTTCGTATCATTACCCCGCCGTGATACAAGGCAAAGACGAATCGATACATTTGATCTACAGCTACTTTGTGGAAGGCGGCAAGAGCATGAAGTATTGTCGCTTCAACGAAGCCTGGGTCACCGCTCAAAGCGAATAGCCCGCTGGCTTGCCGACAAATGGATTGGATTCGATTTCCTGGCCCACCGTGGTTGCTGGTCCGTGGCCCGGCAACACAATGGTATTCGTCGGCAGCGTGAACAGTTTATTGTGGATGGACGCCTGTAGTTGTTCAAAACTGCCGTCCGGAAAATCGGTTCGCCCAATGCTGCCTTGAAACAGGACATCGCCACCAATCACCACGGTCGGCGATGCATCATCCATGGGTTCAATCACAAAGACCACGTGTCCGCTGGAATGCCCCGGCGTCTCCAACACCTTCATGGAAATCCCAGCGAACGAAATCTCTTCTTCATCACCCACCAACTGATCCGCCGGCGGACTAATCAGGTCGATGCCAAATGGCCGAGACAAATTAGTGACGGGATTGGTCAATTTTTCCGCGTCTTCATGTCCAATCACCAACGGAATTTCAGGCCAAGCCTTCTTCATCGCTTCGTTTCCCGCGATATGATCGGAATGCCCATGCGTGTTCAAAATCACGGCCGGCTGCAAATTTCGACCAGAAATAGCTTGAAGAATTTTGTCGGGCTCCAAACCGGGATCGACAATCAGGCAGGCAGCATCCCCCGGTTTATGGATTAGGTAAGTATTTTCATCAAAAGGTTGTGAAACAACTTTGAGGATTTCTAGCGAAGCAATCAAGCTGATCTCCCAAGCGACAGCGGTTAACGTTACCATTGAGGCGAAACGGGTAAAATATGACGAAGATGCCCTGGCACAGCAGTGGCAAGTGAGTGGAACAGCTATGCCCCGGCTCATTGTTGGTTGTCGAAAGTGGCGATAGACCACATAGTGCGGGATGCACTCATTGGACGCATCAGCCCTTTTTCGCGAAGCATTCGTAATGCTGGCAGTATAGCGAATCCAACGTTTTTTGGGCATCGCTTCCAAACCGGTAAAAATGATCAACGTAAGTAGCGATGGTATTCGCCTCAGGCAGGAGGATTTGGAACAGATGGCAAGCAAGAATCGAAATCGAAAGGTGCTTTGTCGCCGCTCTCAAATCTGCTGGCTGCTAGCCACACTACTATTCGCCGGAACATCGATTTCCTGCGGCGAAGAAGAGGAGCCTCAAGATCGAGGTTTGCATCGGCCGGTGTACCGAGTTTCCAAGGCGCCGGAAATGGCCAAGTTGGAACCCAAGAGTTCGACGAATGGAGACCGCCCAACTGCCGTCCAAGCATCAGACGAACCTCATCCACTGGATCCCGCTTTGGTGCTGGCCCGAGAAACGCTGCAACATATCGAGGACAACATTCGAGACTACACCTGCATCCTGGTCAAACGAGAACGCATTGGCGATGAACTAATTGATCATGAATTCATGTCGTGCAAAATTCGCCACAAGCATATTGATAATGGACAAGTGAAACCGTTCAGCGTTTACTTGGGTTTTCTACGACCGGAAGCAGTCAAAGGCCGCGAAGTTCTTTTTGTGGACGGCGAAAATGACGGCAGCTTGATTGCTCATGAAGGAGGCTTTGCGGGCAAGTTCATTCCCACCGTCACCTTGCCAACCAGTGGCATGATGGCCATGCGCAACAATCGCTATCCCATTACGGAAATTGGCGTGAAGACGTTAACCAAACGTTTGATTGAAAAGGGTGAACGAGACAAGGCGTTGGGACATTGCGAAGTTCGCATTCTGGAAAACACCACCGTCAATAAGACTCGATCTTGCACCTGTGTCGAAGTCAAACACGAACAAAATCGTCCAGGACTGGATTTCCATATCGCTCGCATTTTCATGGACAATGAACTAAAAGTCCCCATTCGCTACGAAGCCTACGATTGGCCCAAGACACGCGGCGGCAAACCTGAACTGATCGAAGAATACACCTACATGAATTTGAAGGTCAATATTGGGCTAACAGATAAAGATTTTTCTCGAGACAATTCGGCATACAATTTCTAACTGCCTGCTCCGATCTTATTCAAGACACACGGCCGCAAGTTAATCGCTTGCGGCTTTTTTTGTAAGCAGTTGTCCGATATCTTGTTCAAATCGCATCGTTAAAGCCGGGATTTCACGAAACATCAACTCGGGACGTCTCGGTGCCCCCTTGTCCGCAGGTTTTCGGGGCCATTCACACTTTCTTGGAACTGTTTTTGACAGGAGGACTTCTATGGATTCCGCAAGTTTCAGCAGCGAAGAAGGCATGCGCAAACGACGCTTGCCCCCGCCGCGTCCCAGCGGCCTGCAACGCCTTTTTCAATCGGGTCTAACCGGTTCGGCGTTTCAGTTTGACCAATGGTCGCCGCATCGACGAATTGCAGTTGTCCTGGCAGCCGGCCAAACATGCCTGCTAGTCGGCACTACATTGCGACTGCGCATGGGCTACTTCGTTCAATCGATGCATCCGAATTACATGTCATCACAGTGGGCACCGTTTGCGAAATCGCTGGTCGAGTTATCCTTATTTATCATGGCATTAGGTGTTGGCCTAACCGTCATTGCACTTCACCGTTGGCTGCAGGGCTCCACCAAGTCCGGCAATGCCTGATTGCCACGCCGCACTCTGCGCGTGACGCCGAAAATAAAATGGCTGTCAGAAGAAAATCTCTGGCAGCCATTTTTTTGCCACCGCCAGAACGCATTCCTAACTCGCTGCAATTATAAGCCGCAACTTGGCGTTCATTCTTTGTTTGTTGAGCCTGCTACTTTCGTGCTGACTTAAGAACTGACGCGTATGTCAGACAAGCCGACACGAAGCGCGCGAGCTTGGTGCAGACAGTCTCGAACGCAAAACCATTCAACAGCAACTTGCCTACGTTCCGCTTCTGTGATCTGGCTGCATCATCCACTGAATTAAGTTGATCACGGTCTTAGATTCCAACGTGGTTTCACCTCGAAGAAACCGAGTCAACGCGGATGGACTGCACCCTAAGTGTTCCGCCAGTTCCTTCTGTTCCACTCCGCTTTGTTGCAGAAACAGCCGCACGGCCACTGCCAAACGAGTTAACTCATGTTGTGATCGAGGCATTTCCGGTTCTCCTCCTTGCCCTTGCGCCCATCCCTGCGAACATTAGCGTCAACAACGGCATTGTCATCGGTTCTGGCACCGCTTGCGTTGTGGGTCTGGGGCCCTTTTCGTATGCGCCCGGACATGAATGCGCGAACTAAGTCTTCACTGTCAAAGCGACGATTTCCGGTCCAATCACCGGTCGCCCAACCGGCGTCCACATCCTTTTCGTACGTATTCGCTTGAAACGTCTGAATGAAGTCGGTGCTGTTGAATTCGCCATCTAAGTTCGCATCGCCAACGTAGGTCTTTGCCGCATTTTCGATCCAAGCTTCAACGTCGTTTTCGTCTAAGGTGGTGTCGTTCGTAAAGCTATAACGAGGATCATCTTGTCCAAGTCTTACGGCAGCCATGACCGCGTCGATATCGTCGGCGTCCAGTTGTCCGTTGCGGTTAATGTCCCCACCGATACCCATGTAACCGTCATAGGTAACGCTGACTTCGTAGTACTGATACTCGCCGATGATGGCGCCCCAAATCACTGGCACGTGTGGTTCGATTTCCGGTTGATAGTCTCGAGCCCAATACACATCGATCACCTGTGCCGGATCGGCAACGGGCCACGAATAGGCCTCCAAATGATCTGGGAACACGTCCAACTGAACGATCCATGGTTGACGATCGAATTCGCCGATGGATCCCGTTGGATCAACACCCCATCCAGCGTTCAGGTCCAGCGTTCCAACCGTATACGAACCATTCCCAGCCCAGTAATAGCCATCACTTCCCACGCCAACCAAACCCACTTCGTCCGAAGTGATCGACATCCTAGCTCGTACAGACATGTGATTCGACGGCGGCAGCACGTTACCGTCCAAACCGTTCAGACGCCACATCATGAAGTCTCGATAGACAACATTTAACACCTGGAGAAAATGTCGCGTCCGCTTCCCGAAAATTCTCCGAACATTCGCGCTGCGAACAGGTCACATTTTGCGCCAGCGAATCATCCAAGAAGCGCTCCCAAGCCACCAATTCCTGTGCCATCACCATACGCGGTGCACACAGCACCAGCAGAATTAGCCATGTTTTCCGTATTCCCACGTAGTTTCCCTTTTCACCGATGTTTATTAATCTATCTCGCATACCCGAGATATTAAACTAAACGCAATAATTGCCGGGTCCCTGAAACAATTCGTAATAAATCCTGAAAAAACTGTCTTTTGTAGAATTGGGCGTCGCCAATAAACTCAGATTTTTCGTTCAGGCCTGACTGTCTATTTTGCGTTTACGATTAGTGGACCATATTGGAAAACTCGCTGGGTTATTTTGCCGATGAAGCAACCTGAACACGAACAAGGAACGGTAACTCGGCTCCTAGGCCAATCCGCCGATGGTGATACCGCTGCCAAGGAAGCTCTGTTTCAGCTGATATACAACGACCTTCGTCGCGCTGCCAGTCGCGTCCTGCAACGGTCGCAGCAGAATGACTTCCAGACAACAGATTTAGTCCACCAATCGATGCTGCGTTTTCAAGATCCGGAAGTGTTGGATCGATATTCGGCCAATCGCAAAGTATTCTTCTCTGTGGCGGTAAAGGCGATGCAGCAGGTGATGATCGATCACTATCGCAAACGCAAGAATTCGCTCCACACGTCGCCCAGTTCGCACATTCTGGACGTTGCTATTCAAGCCACCGAAGAGCGGTTTGATACGTCGTTTGAATTGTTGTCACAAGCTTTGGAATGGCTCGCCAACGCGGCACCTCGGCAACACGCGTGCTTGACACACCGTTTCTTTGGCGGGCTCACATCGCAGCAAACAGCAGATTTGATAGGAATTTCGCTGGGAACGGTGGAACGAGACTGTCGGCTGGGACGAGCTCGATTGCTGCATTACATCAAAGGACGTGCAGATGAATGACAAGGCTTCGGATTCGGATTCGGAACGTAGCGAACTGTTAGTCTACTGGTTTAACAAACTAGTAGAACTACCAAAACAGGTTCGGCACGACGAAGTTGCCAGCGCCAAACTGCCCGAATCATTACGTCAGGAACTGTACCAACTAATCCAAATCGACGAACAATCAGGAAACGATTCCAGTTTGTTTGCCGGACTGAGCGACATCAACGTGGCTCAGTTACTGCCGACCACCGGTGACGCGCTAAGTTTGCTGGGCAAGGAAGTCGGCACTTATCGAATTGTCGAATTCCTGGGTCAAGGCGGTTTTGGCCACGTCTATGCCGCCGTGCAGCCAAGACTTCCAGCGACGCGTTGCCATCAAAGTGTTGCGATTTGATCGACATGCCAACGAACGTATTGTGAAACGTTTTGAAGCAGAACGACAACTGTTGGCCCGAATGCAACACGAAAACATCTGTCGCATACTCGATGGCGGCACACTGCACGATGGCCGACCCTATTTTGTGATGGAATTCATCAATGGCCTGGCTATCACCCATTATTGTGATCAACAATGCTTGGCCATTCCCCAGCGTTTGCAGCTATTTTCCAAAGTATGCGCCATGTGGCTCACGCTCATCAGCTGGGCGTGGTTCATCGAGACCTAAAACCGAATAACATTTTGGTTTCGCCCGACGGCACACCCAAATTGTTAGATTTTGGCATTGCCAAAGTATTAGAACCCATCGAACCTCAAGATGGTTCCATCAGCGTCACAGGTGAAGCGCCTATGACGCCCAGCTACGCCAGCCCGGAACAATTACGAGGCCAACCTTGCACGCTGGCCAGTGACGTCTATTCGCTGGGGCTGATCCTGTTTGAATTACTTTCTGGCACTTGGCCCTATTCACAAAAATCTGGCCCCGCTCATTTGGTGACTCATTGCGTGTTGTCAGAAACGCCTGTGGCACCCAGTCGTCAAGTTCGACGTCTCAGCGCTGGCCGCCCAACAGATTCCAAATCACCTACAGAAGCGACCTCGCAGCGACCGGTGAACGCGGTCACGTTGGCGCAACAACGTTCTACGTCGCCACCAGCTCTGATTCGAACGCTTCGCGGAGACCTGGATAATCTGACCATGATGGCCATTCAAAAGGATTCAGCTCGAAGGTACACGTCAGCTCAGGAACTTCAAAACGATATCGATCGCTATTTTGCGAAACTACCGCTGCGTGCGTGCGGCGATTCGCTGTTGTACGTGACCGGCAAGTTTCTGCGCCGCCACGCCACAACTTCTCTATTGCTGGGACTGATAGTGTTTTTATTCACTTTCGGCCTATTCGCTCTGCGAAACACACACCAGAAACTTCACTTGGCGGAACAACTAGCTTTGATTGTGCGTTTGCGAGACGCCCGTCAAACACTGGACGCTTTTCAACGAGCCAGCGCTTTGGTTCGCGATTATCCCGCCAACGCCGAAGCACAGGAACTGTTGGCCAGTGTCACTTCGGATGCAACGATCGACGTCGGTTGGGACGGTACAGAAATTCTTTTCCGACCCGCTACCGCTCCAAACCAGCCCTGGCAGAAGCTGGGCACTTCGCCTTACCGAGGCAAAATTCCGATCGCTCGATTGCATCTTTGCTTTCGGAATCCTGGTCACGATGATGTGATTGTGTTGGGAAGAGTAGAACAAGAACCCTACATTCCTTTTGACTATCAGGTCAGTCTAAAGGAGCAATACTCGGCGCCTCAAGGCATGGTTTGGATTCCGCCGAATTCACAAGCCGAGATCTTTTCCGATTCATCCAAGCACACGATTCAAGATGCGTTCTACATAGATCGGTGCGAAGTCACGAATGCCGAATTCCAAGAGTTTATCGAACAAGGTTACGAAAACCCGTTGTATTGGCCTGAGTTTTTCGAGAACGGGCAAGCGATTTCGTTCGAAGATGGCATCCAGCGGTTTCGCAATCCCGTCACCCAAAGACCTGCTCCGAGCACTTGGAGCGATGGCCAAATCCCGCCTGGTAAGGAACAACATCCGGTCCACGGCATCAGTTGGTATGAAGCTGCAGCGTACGCCAATTTTCGTGGCAAGATCCTGCCGACCATCTATCACTGGTATGCCGCCACTGACATCTACTTTGCGGCCGCTATCGTCCCGCAAAGTAATTTCGCCAGCAACAACACGGTTCCTGTGGGCCAATTACACGGCATTGGCCCGTACGGAACAGAAGACATGGCTGGCAATGTTTGCGAATGGTGTACCACCAAGACACCCGATGGATTCCACTATGCCGTAGGAGGCATGTGGAGCGACCAAGGGTTTACGTATGCTGATTTGTCCATTCGATCACCCTTTAGCCGCGCGATTGGGGCCGGGATTCGCTGTATTAAACTCACTGCGGAGATGCCGCCCGATTTCACCGTCGAACGTTCTCTAGAGCGTCCCAACTATGCACAAGTCGGCACAGATCCGAATTACGGGAGCCAACAACTGTTCGAAGAATTCTATCAACCTTTCTACGACTACAACCGCAGCGATCTGCAGTTTCAACGCGAAGAAGAATCACAGATGTTTGGGCATCCATGTATCCGAATAACCTACAAGCCAGCGTACGAAACCGATATGGAAGGTGTTATCTACCTGTTCTTGCCAGACGAAAAAAAATTCGCCAAGCCGTTTCAGACCATGATTTTCTTTCCTGGCGTTACGGGGCTATACCAAGATACGCTGGAAACTGTCGAACCATTCGATTTTCAACACAAGGGGCGAATTCTGATCTATCCGGTCTATTGGGGCATTGCCGAACGACGCTCGCCGCAGTTCACTGACTCGTATCCTCGTAAAGACCCCGAATACGACGAAGCCATTCGCCGCATCGTTTTGGACTATCGCCGTTCGCTGGACATAGCGGAACAACTGCCTGATCTGATCGATTCCTCCAAGATTGCGTATTACGGCTACAGCTGGGGCGCAGGACTCGGACCTCTGCTGCTGGCCATGGACAATCGATGTCAAGTTGCCGTTCTGCATTGCGGCGGAGTGCCACCAAAGCGAGCCAACGCGATTACGGAAACCAGCAACTTTTTTCCCTACGTTCGTACGCCAACATTAATGGTGAACTGCAGGTATGACGCCGTCTTTCCTCAGCCAGCTCAAGACGCAATGTTCAATAATTTTCGTCTACTGGATGCGAACCAGAAAAAACACCTCGTGTATGACACCGACTATGGTCACTGCGCACCTCGCGAAGGCCACGTCGACGAAGCTCAGAAGTGGATGGATCAACATATGGGGGTACCCGAGCGAATTCCACCTCGATAACCATCACAAGCCGGTGTGTTGCGCGGCACCAATCAACGTTATCATGACGATTGCCCACATCGTCGGTAAGGCACAATCGCGCTAGACTATTCGAATGATCCGATTCAGATGGGGCACGCTATATTCTGTTGTTTCATTCGCTACCGCCGAGGCAATCGTTCCATGCGACTTCCATTCGCTTTGATCCTGCTTTCTACCACCGCCGCTGTTTCCGCCGAACTTGCCGGTTCGCGCCCCAACATTGTCTTTATCATGTCGGACGACATGGGATATGCTCAGCCCGGTTTCAACGGTGGCAATCCCGATTTGACGCCAACACTAGATTGCTTGGCCGCCAACAGCATGCGGATGCAACAATTCTACACCCATTCCGTGTGTGCACCGACTCGAGCTGCTTTTCTGACCGGCCGTTATGCGTTTCGAACTTGGAGCGACTGGCGGAGTGAAGATTTTGGCAAACCCAGCTATCTGAAGAAATTAGGCCTAACACTGCCCGTGAACCAAAACGGCGAAGAAACTCGTCGCATCCATGCACTCGATACCAACGAACGCACGGTTGCGGAAGCGTTGCAAGAAGCGGGCTACTTTACGTCCATCATCGGAAAATGGCATTGCGGTGAATGGTTGAAAGAACATCTGCCCATGCAACAAGGCTTTTCGCACCAATATGGTCATTACGCATGGGGCATCGACTACAACACGTTTTTGATTGAGCACAATGCGCCGGTTCCGTTTCATGTTTATGACTGGCACCGCAACGAACAGCCTTGTCGCGAAGAAGGCTATACCACGGATTTGATTGCGGTCGAATTTGAACGAGTTATCGCGCGACAGTCGTCGAACACACCCTTTTTCATCTACGTCCCGTTCAATGCCGTTCATGGTCCCATCAACGTGGTGCCTCGTCATACGGACAAGTACGATGCAAAAGATGCGGCGCTGAAATGCTATGACCAAGCGGTCGCCAAGATCCTAGCGGCCATCCAGACTCATGGCTTTGCGGACAACCCGCTGATCATTTGCACCAACGATAATGGCGGTCTGACCGAAGAAAGTAATCGGCCGTTTCGAGGAACCAAAAACACGACGTTTGAAGGTGGAGTGCGAGTGCCTTGTTTGGTTCACTGGCCCGGCAAGACGAAAGCGAATTCGACCAACTTGGGCATGATGCACATCATCGACTGGTTCGCTACGTTCGTTTCGTTGGCTGGCGGCACGTTGGAACAAGACCGCCCGCTAGACAGCCTAGACATGACCGACATGTTGTTCGCACAAACGGAAAGTCCGCGGAACGAAATTGTGTTTGAAGTCACCGGCAGTGTGCGCGTGCCGACGTTGCGATCCGGCCAATACAAACTAATGGGCGAATTGCTATTCGACATTGACAACGATCCGTCGGAAACAACCGACATCGCAGCGCAACATCCGGAAATCGTAGCCAAACTTTCAGCTCGGCTGGACACCTTCGCAGCGCAACGTCCGCCGCTCGGTGACAAGCCTCTGCTGATGACTCCCGCCCTGCCCTACATTTATGGCGAAGCAGAAAATCAACATGCACCGCAATGGCTGATCGACCATGTCACGGAAGCTCGCAAAAAACAGCCTCAGCATTGGCCCGCAGGAAAAACCCCGTGGCCCCAAGCACCACAGGGCGTATCCATTGATTATTCCAAATAAATATGATTCGCGTTCCACGATAGAGACGACCGAAAAAATTCAGGACCTAGCATCTAACAGCAAAGCACTTTATAGTGGACACGAATATCTTATTATAAATTCGTGACGCATTTGTTTTAGAAACAGAAGCTTTGCCGATAGCATGCTGAACATCAAACAACGCCTATTGTTGCTTACGTTCCTTTCAGCCGGGATCGTTACCCTGCCGTCGCTCGGACGTGCACAGTCATTCATTGAGGAACCGCCGATCGCGTATAGCGAAACGGCGGACAATAATCGCGTTTCCAAACTGATCAAGACGATCAACAGCGGTGAAACGACGCTTGATTACGATCGCGAAACGGGTTACCTGAAGTCGTTTTTGGCGGCGTTGGAAATTCCGGTCTCGTCGCAAGTGCTGGTCTTTTCCAAAACCAGCATGCAGTTCAAGTACATTTCGCCTCGTAATCCTCGGGCCATTTACTTTAACGACGACACCTATGTCGGTTGGGTGCAGGGAAGTTCGTTGATGGAAGTTTCCACCAATGATCCGAAACTGGGCGCGGCGTTTTATTCGATCAAGATGCATCCGGACAAAGCTCGAATCAAGCGCGAACTCTACACTTGCCTGGCATGTCACACGTCGCCGATGACGCAAGGAGTTCCCGGTCACACGGTTCGCAGTGTCACTCCCAAGGCTGACGGAACGATTGACGCGCAGGGAGAATCGTTCGTGACAGACCATTCCAGTCCGTTCGAACAGCGCTGGGGCGGTTGGTATATCACGGGTCAAATCGGCGACATGAAACATATGGGAAATGCGATTCTTCGCGGCAGTGAACTCGCCGCCATTGTCGAAAGCAACCAAAACGAATTGCAGCACAAATTTCACGTTGACCGTTGGCTGACGCCGCACAGCGACATTGTGGCACTGCTGGTTTTGGAACATCAAACGCAAATGCAAAATGCGTTTACCGTGGCCGACTTCACGGTTCGTCGCGCGATCTATGACCATGAACAGTCAAAATCATCAAGTCGCGAAAGCGAAACGCGAAAACAGACCACAGCCTCCGACGAAGCAGACAAGGAAATCGAATACGCCATCAATCAAGCGGCCAAGAAAGTGGTTGACTACATGCTATTCGTCAATGAAGCGCCCATCACATCCGAAATCACATCGTCCACGACGTTTGCTGTCGACTTCAGCAGGCGCGGACCTGCCGATAAAATGGGCCGTTCGCTCCGTGACTTCAATCTACGCAATCGCATGTTCGAGTATCCGTGCAGTTATCTGATATATTCGCCTGCCTTCGAATCACTTCAGCCAAGACTCCGCGCGGCAATCTATCGCCAACTTTGGAACGTGCTGTCAGAAGACAACCCAGCCGACGAATATCATCATTTATCCGCGACGACTCGACTGGCGATTCTGGAAATCATCCTGGCAACGAAGAAAAACCTGCCCGATTACTGGACAGCGAAAGCTACGCATCCGCAAACATCCGCCACGACTTATAGCCGCCGCTCAGATTCTTGACTTCAAATCCGTTTTGCAGCAGAATCCGCGTCGCCAAGTAGCCTCGCATGCCTACGTAACAATAGACGATGATCGGTTTGTCGTTCGGAAGCGAATCGAGGTTGTCGCGGAGCGAATCGATCGGTTGATTGATGGCGCCTGCAATATGCCCTTCCGAAAACTCCTTTTCCGAACGGACGTCTATTAACACCGTCCCCGCCTGCACCGCTGACAATATTTGGTCACAATGCACCACCGGATGGTCGCCTCGAACGACACCCGACGCCACAAAGCCAGCCATGTTCACTGGATCTTTGGCCGAACCGAATTGCGGTGCATAGCAAAGTTCAGACTCTTCCAAATCCAACACGTTCATGTCGGCTTGGATGGCCATGGCAATCACGTCGATTCGCTTGTCTACGCCTTGGCGGCCAACCGCTTGCGCGCCCAGAATTCGACCTGTCGTTGGTTCGAAAATCAACTTCAACGACATCGGCTGGGCGCCGGGATAATATCCGGCATGATGAGCAGGATGAATGTAGATTTTCTCGTAGTCCATTCCCAACCGCTGAAGCACTTTTTCGCTCAGGCCGGTCATGGCCGCCGCCATATCAAAGACTCCTACTACCGCCGTTCCTTGTGTGCCGCGGTAGTAGGTTTCTCGACCGAAAATATGATCCGCGGCAATCCGTCCCTGTCGATTGGCAGGTCCGGCCAACGGAATCTGCGTGGCGGAACTGCTGACCACATCGGTCACTTCCACCACGTCCCCCACAGCGTAAATATGGGGATCCGACGTTTGCATGTAGCGATTCACTTTCACACCGCCTCGTTCGCCCAGATCCAAACCCGCGACTTTTGCCAATTGATTTTCGGGACGAACACCGACGCTCAGCACGACAAAATCGGTTTCCAATTGATCGCCCGATTTCAGAGTGACAACAACGTGTCCTTCTTTGGCAGTAAACGCTGTGGCCGAATCGCCCAGGCGCAGTGCTACACCGCTGGACTCCAAATGCGATTCGATAGGCGTGACCATTTCCTTGTCCCAAGGCGGTAAAACTTGGTCGGCCAATTCGACAATGGTGACCGCGAGACCTCGGCGCACCAAATTTTCCGCCATTTCGATCCCGATAAATCCAGCACCGACAATCACGGCGGACTTGGCGCCACCGGTGGCCACGGCATGCAGCTGATCCGCGTCTTGGAGGTCTCGCAGAGTGTAAATTCCTGTGCTATCGATGCCGGGAATCGGCGGCTTCAGCGGAGCCGCTCCGGTGGCCAAGATCAACTGATCGTACGATTCTTGGTAGGTTCGGTTGTCGTCGAGCGAACGGACGGTGACCGTCTTGTTTTGGCGATCAATCGCTTCTACTTGAGAACGAATTCGCACGTCTAGACGATGCCGTTCGCGCAGCAGCGAAAGTGGCGCCACCAGCAATTTGTCTCGAACTTCAATTTCGCCGCCGATGTAATAGGGCATACCGCAATTCGCAAACGAAGGATCTTGGCCTCGCTCAAAAACCACGATTTCTGCCGCTTCGCTCAACCGACGAGCACGAGCTGCCGCGGACGCTCCACCGGCAACGCCACCCACAATGACAATCTTCATCTTGTTTCCCTACAAAGCGAATGGGAAAAATTTCCCATGAATCGTTGGACCAAACGCCAGATCCTAGGCCGCTCGATTGGCACTGCAAGTCGACGCACTATTGGCAGCCACTTGGTTCCAAGGCATCTTGGCCAAGGTCATTCCCATGGCACAACTGTCTGTGATTCCGGCAAACATCAATCCCGCACCCATCACCGCTGGTACAATGGCAAAGTACGGATTGAAGAAGCTGACGATCGCGCCGCACATCGTCAAAAATCCCGCCGCTATGCGAACTTGACGTTCCAACGAAATAACCTGCTTGCCACGTTCCAGAGGCAAGTTTGCAACTTCCCACGCTTTGGTGCCACCTTCCACGTTCACCACATTGGTAAACCCGCACGCCCGAAATTGGTCGCATGCTTTGGTGCCGCGAGCTCCACTGAGGCAGATGATATACAGTGGTTCGTCGGGCGATCGGCCGCTCATGATGCTGGCGCAATCGAGCTGATCCAGCGGTACGTTCTTGGCCATGGTGGCGTGCATGCCCTGAAATTCAGCAGGAGTGCGAACGTCAATCAAATCAATTCGTTGGCCCGTTTGGCAGAGTTGATAAAGTTGTTCTGGTCGAATCGTATCCTGTGCCATTCGAATAAGTCCTTCACTTGGTTTCCGTTTCATTCTGTTCGTTCTTGTCCAGCCTATGACTTGGGCTGGGCAAGAAATCGCTCTTCAATACAGCTGACGATTTGTTCTAGATGAGGTTCCGCAACTTCGTAGAAAACGCACCGACCTTCTCGCTGACTGCTCAAGAAACCGCAGCGTTGCATCAACCGCAAATGTTCGGACGCTTGGTTTTCTGCAATTCGACAGTCTTCGGCAATTTCACCCACCGTGTAACGCCCTTGCAACAACAACTGCACGATGCGGATCCGCACGGGATGGGCTAGCGTTCGCAAGCAATCCGCCGCATGCGTCAACGCTTCCACATTAAAAGACTGAAACTTCGCTGCGCCATCCAAGATTCTCCTCGTGTATCTGCATTAACATATCGTCAACTCGCGATATTTCAATGCATCAAAATTCGGCCGTAGATTTTGTTTCGCAAATCGAACGCTAGCGTGGTCAAAATGTGTATACTGCAAGTCCTGCAGAAAGACATAGCCGCTGGACTGTCGGCCCCACCTACCCTGCCTTCGATCCTTCCAACCTGCCTCGATATGCATGACCATGAATCGATCCACTCTATTTTCGATTGTCTGTTTGGTTAGCGTTTTCAGTTGTTGGCACGGCGAACCGTCGTTGGCCAACGAACTGCCCAATCCCAATCCGGTGTATTTTGAAACGGACGTACGCCCTATTTTGAAAGTCAAATGCTTTCACTGCCACGGCGAATTGGGCGAAACGTCGGGTGGCCTGGATTTGCGATTAGTGCGGTTGATGAAGGCCGGAGGTGATTCAGGAACCGCCCTTGATCCATCGAATGGCCTGACCAGCTTGCTATGGGAACGGATTGCTTCGGACGAGATGCCGGAAGGCCCCAAGAAGCTGACCGACGAAGAAAATCGACCATTCAATCGTGGCTCGAACAAGGCGCGCCCACTGCTGCGTGCCGAACCAGATGACGTGGAAGACGCTCGATTCACGATCGAAGAATTGCAGCACTGGGCGTTTCAGCCGGTAGAGCGACCGGACGTGCCGAACATACCGCAGGCCACAACGGAAGTCGATTCGTTCCTACTGCGTAAGCTCAACGACCATGGACTGGAATTTTCGCCCCTGGCCGACAAACGCACGCTGGTTCGTCGAATCTACTTGGATGTGATTGGCCTGCCACCTACGGAACAGCAAGTTGCGGCATTTGTCAACGACACTTCAGACAGCGCTTATGCCGCACTGATTGATGACCTATTGGCGTCCGACCAGTTTGGCATTCGGTGGGCTCGGCACTGGCTAGACACGGCTGGCTACGCGGAGAGCAACGGTGGTCCGCTGAACGATACACTTCGCGAATTCGCTTGGCGTTATCGAGACTACGTAGTCGATGCGTTCAATCAGAACATGCCCATCGATCAATTTATTCGCGAACAATTGGCCGGAGATGAAATGATTGGCGAACCACCTTCCGTGGCCGATCCAGATCACATTCGCTTATTGGCCGCCACCGGTTTCTTACGCATGGCGCCAGATCCTTCGCAAGCGGAAAATAATTTGGCGAATCGCAACATGGCCGTCGCCGATTCGCTGCAAACCATCAGCACGGCGCTAACCGGCATTACCGTAGGCTGTGCACAGTGCCACGACCATAAATACGACCCGATTGGCATTGATGATTATTATCGATTCCGAGCCATCTTTGATCCGGCATTCCCGCTGGATCAGTGGCAAACGCCTGACGCTCGTTTAGTCGATATGACTCCGCCAGAGGTTCAGGCGCAGATCGATCAGATTGAAGCGGAAGCCAAGCAGTTGGAGGACAAACTGAAGGCGGAACGAGATGCGGTGGCGTTAGAAATTCAAGAGCGAAAGCTGGCTGACGTGCCCCAGGATGTTCGCGAAGCCACTCGCGCTGCCGTCAAGACCGAACCGAATCAGCGTTCGGCCGAACAAAACGCATTGCTGGACACGTACCCCATGGTCAAGCCGATTCCGACGATCATCGGTTTGTTGGTGGAATACGATTCCGCTCAGTACCGTCACTTCGAAAAAGAGTTCCAAAAAGTGGCGGATATTCGCGCAACAAAACCATTGCCTCACAAGATCATGGCGACGACCGAAACTTCGCACGTTCCGGTCAGTAAGATTTTTTTCCGAGGCAACCCGGAAGACGCTCAGCAAACCGTATCGCCCGCCGAAATCACCGTGCTGGCTCGTCTAGCGCCCGATCTATCCATTCCAGAAAACAACGACTCACTGGCCTCCACCGGACGACGCTTGGCCTATGCCAAATATCTGACAAGCGGCCAACATCCGCTGACCGCTCGCGTTTTTGTCAACCGAGTTTGGATGCATTATTTTGGTCAAGGTTTGGTGGCCACGCCGGGAGACTTTGGTTTAAACGGCCAGCGACCTTCGCACCCGGAATTGCTGGACTGGTTGGCGCATTCGTTTGTCCAAAGCGGTTGGAATCACAAGCAACTGCACCGCATGATCTTGTTGTCCGCAGCGTATCGGCAAACTTCGGTTCGATCAGCTGCGCAAGATTCCATCGATCCCGACAATCAGCTACTTGGCCGGATGACACTGAAGCGGATGGACGCCGAAACCATCCGAGATGCGCTTTACCATACCAGCGGCCAGTTGAACTTGACCCTAGGCGGTCCCTCGGTTCCCGTCACGGAAGACAGTGAAGGGAAAGCGGTGATTGGCAAACGACAAATCAAGGATGGGCTGAAGGCTGGAGTGGACTCGGAGGCCGATTCTGCATACCGACGTAGCTTGTACATTCAAGTGCAACGCAAACTCCCGCTGGACATGCTGGCCACTTTTGACCAACCCGTGATGAATCCGAATTGCCACTGCCGATCCGAATCAACGGTAGCCACGCAGGCATTGTGGTTCTTGAATGATTCGTTGGCACAGGAACGAGCGTCGGCGGTGACGGACGCATTGTGGAAAGACCTACCGGACCAGCCGCAGGAAATTCCGTATTCGCAATTGGTGCAGCGGCTTTACGTTCGTCTGTTTGCCTTCGAACCATCGGTAGACGAATTGGCGAATTGCATCCAGTTTCTGGAAACGCTACAGCCACAGTTGGTAGATGTCGAAGCGAAGGATCGCGTTCGTCAGGCCTTCACGGTGTTGACGCAGACGTTGTTCGCATCAAATCGGTTTCTGTATATCGAATAAGATCAAGCCCAAAAGTTCCAAGCATTTCGGGAGCAAGACATGACACATCATTGTCACACTGGTTTGTGTTCGCGTCGGCACATACTACAGTCCGCTGCGTTTGGATTGAGTGGAATCGCGGCGTCAATGTTGCTGCAGAAAGATGCCCTCGCCGAGACTGCTCCGATCAAGCCCGAGCTGGAACCTAGAACGTTCGATTTGTTACCCAAAGCACCGCTTCGCCCGGCAAAAGCCACGGCCATGATTTCCATGTTCATGTTGGGTGGCCCTAGTCAGATTGATTTATTCGATCCAAAGCCGGAATTGATGAAGCGTCATGGCCAGACATTTACGGGTGACGTGAAGTTTGACAACGCTGCGCAGGCCAGTCGAGAATTAATGGGGCCGGCGTGGAAATTCCGCCATCATGGCGAATGCGGCATGGAAATTTCTGAACTGTTACCCCATCTCGGCAGCATTGCCGACGATATTACCTTGATTCGGTCGATGCACACCGGCGTCAACAACCACGTCCCGTCCAACTATGCACTCAGCACAGGTGCCAACACTTCAGGGCGGCCTGTTTTGGGCAGCTGGCTACTAAATGCGCTGGGAAGCGAAACCCAAGAATTGCCAGCCTATGTGGCGCTCACGGATCCTCGAGGCCTGCCGTTGTTAGGTGGCGAAAATTGGTCGAATGGACAATTGCCTTCGCTGTTTCAAGGCACGATGGTTCGTCCCAGCGAACCCAGAATTTTCAACCTCGACGCGCCGGCTCATTTGCGAGGTAGCGCGCGCAAAGTCAGCTCGAATTTCTTCGCAATTTGAATCAACGACATCTAGAATCACATCAGCGAAGACGACCTGGAAGCTCGGATGGCCAGTTATCAGCTTGCGGCCAAATGCAACTGGCAGCCAAAGAGGCGTTTGATATTTCGCAGGAATCGGCAGCGACATTGGAAATGTACGGCGTGCCCAACGAAAAGACTCGTGATTACGCGACGCGTTGGCAGTCGCACGGCGATTGGTGGAACGCGGTGTCCGGTTCGTCCAGATATTCTGTAACGGTCAAGTATGGGACCATCACGGTGATATTCTGACTGCGCTTGCCGGATCGCTGTCGTGAAATCGACCAGCCAGCCGCTGCGTTGGTGAAGGATCTTAAGCAACGAGGCCCTTTGGACAACACGTTGGTTCATTGGGGTGGCGAAATGGGCCGCTTGCCGGTGATTCAGTTTCGCGATGGATTAAGCCGCCGAGACAAAGTAGGCCGAGACCACAATACGTACGGGTTTAGCATGTGGGCGGCGGGCGGCGGTCTGAAGCCAGGATATGTTCATGGTGCAACGGACGAACTTTCGCACCATGCGGTCGAAGGCATTGTGACACATCATGACTGGCTGGCGACCGTGCTACACCAATTCGGCTTGGATCACCGCGAACTCAAGTTCCGCATCGGAGCTCGCGAAATTCGACTGGTGGAAAACCCAGACGCGAATATTGTCCGCGACATTATCGCGTAACAATTTGGTTCGCCCAGAAAAATCGTTGGCCGTGACTCTATGGCATGCAAACAGGCTGAGTCAACATCACAGGTTGATCCAAATTCACAATCCAAATGTTGCGATAATGGACAGGCGCGCCGTGTTCTTGCAATTTAATGGGAAACAATTCCGTACCCTCTGGTTTCCCCGCGCCTGTCTTATTGGGAATCTCATAGTTGTCGTGCACTGCCACGCCGTTATGGAGCACGGTGATGCGAGCGTTCTGGATTTTCTGTTCGGCGGCATCAAATTTAGGCGAATGGAATGTGATGTCGTAGGTCTGCCAAGTCAGCGGCGGAAACGCCATGTTTTGAGCGGGTGGTTGAGTGCGATACAAACTGCCACATTCGTTGAAGACGCCTTCTAACCCGAACGAATCCAACACCTGCACTTCGTAACGGCTGAGCAAATAAACGCCGCTGTTGCCTCGATTCTGAGATCGAGCGTGTGGCATGTAGGGCGTTTTAAATTCGATGTGTAGTTGAAAGTCCTTATACAACGGAATGAATTCCGTACCCGCAATCAGGAAGCCTTCTTCCGACAGCTGGCCGTCTTTGAAATTCCCAGCATGAGTCCCGTCGAATAGAACGTCTGCGTTGGCTGGTGGTGATAAATTCAATGTAGGACTTTTGCGAAGCACCTTTTGCAACTGCGACTGTACTACGCCGTTCAGATCGTAAACCGTCGCCAGCCCGCGGTAGACGACAACCGAATTCAATTCGCCGGTTAAGACCAGCGCATCTCCGTTACGTTGGCCCGTCATCACGGTTCGCACTGCTTGATTCCAGCCGTTGCCGGGCAGACCGCCTTGGTACCACATCCCTTGGAACTTGCCGTCCCCTAGGGCCAAGACTTGCAGACCTTGATTACCCGAGTGGTTCATTCGAGCCAGACAGGTATATTCCCCGGTCAGCGAAAAATCTGAATCCACTTTGGCAAGCGAATCGGCAACAGTTTGGCCAGAGGCAACTTGGCCCAGACCCAGACAGCTCGAAAGCAAGACGACACACGCAAAACAGAATTTCATAAAAACGCCTCGGGCTAGATGCGAAACCAATGCCAACCGAATTCTCAGGTCACCATCATAACGTCGCGAATTGTGCGTTTCTACTGCCACTGTACGCTGATAAGCATTCGTTACAGGTGCTCACTTGAGTTGTTGGTTTTGGACGTCATTCATCCTGAGTTTGATTTGTTTTTCCAAACCGGCTAGGCCAAGCCGACGTGCCAGAAAGTGTCCCGCCAGATTCAGAAAACCGAATTGCTGTACGCGACCACGCTTCAGAGTAATGAAGTCATGAATGCGTAAGCATAGCGATTCCAAAACGCCAATTTTTAGCGGCGATTCGGTTGTAATGGAAAACCCTCGGCGGCGCATCATTCCTTGAGCTTTAGCTTCGATCCAACGAATTTCATTCTCCGAGAGATTCTTCTTCCACTGCTGGAGAGCTCGAGCGTCTGGTAAGTCGTAGGTAGACGAACCGGCATATTCGAACATTTGCTCCGAGAATTCAACACCCAAGAATTGACACACTTCGCGCAGCACCACTTCCGTATTGGTCACTAGATCTTGATAGCGAACTTCCATGTACCGATCCGAATCCAGCGAGCTCTTGAGCCGCTCCCAAGTCTCTTCCGCTTCAATCCAACGATCTACACCAAAATAGACATTCCCAGACCATCCCATTTTCACGTTCGAGCGAGCGACATCGCGTGGATCACGAAGGATGTGCATGAACCGTGCATTGGGCCAGATGGACAACAGTCTGTCAAAATGACGATGCACAGTGGCACCCACCATTTGCTTACCGTCTTGCAGGCGTTTTTGTTCCAGGAAACTGTGCACCAGTTCGGGATAGTCAAGCGAACGATCGACATCGTGTCCAGTCAGCTGAAACACGCGGTCGGTTTCCAGAAAGGCATGATACGCCTCCGAGTCCGGAAAGCGTTCATCTTCCAAAAAATCAACAGCAAATTCAAATTCGCTATGAAAGGCCAAATCTGGATGATGATCCAACATTAGACGAAACAGCGTCGTGCCAGACCGTTCTGCGCCAACCAAGAAACATGGCTCCGCCAAATCTGCGATTGAATCGTGCATGGGCTCGTTAACGTAAGTTGTTTTGTGCATATCGAAACTTACGTCCCCTACCGAAATCGCGCCCGCGAAAAGACAAGATCACGGACAGCGAATGGACAAGCGAAACCCGTAAATTCGGATCTTAAGGCTTCTTTAGTTGCTTACGCTTGATCCGTTTATGACGAGCGATAAACTCGGCGCGCTGCTTCACCTCGTCTACTCGCTCTTCAACTTGCTGCTGATTCGCGTATGCCGAACGAATCTGCTCATCCCATTCGCGATGATCAATGATAGTTACGTGGACACTTGTTCCCATCTGACTGGCAGATCGAGCGAACAGTCCTGGCTGGCGAAAAACATATCCTCGGCCAACGGAACTAGTGCTTCCCAACCCCCAATCGGGAAGTGACATGCTTCCGTTCGAACGATAGATGTGGTACGACGGCAACGCTAGATTCTGCGAATATGCGGCAACATTTAAGCCGAGCAGCCCAAACAGAACCAGAAACACGGACTTCATCTTCTTCCTCAACGAATAGGTGTATCGCAAAATCCGACATGCCGCGACACATTCGAAATTCGGCATGAACCTAGCAAACGGTATTCGATTTGCCCACAACTCAGACGGCAATCACGTTGCATGTCGGCCCAAATGCGCTGGCAAAAAATCGACAGCTCTCTGTCCGTCACCATAAACGATGGTTCGCGATTGCGTCAAACACGTTCGCGCAATCCATCCCGACGTTGGTTTGGCCAGCAACTCGTCAAAATCTGCATTCCTTTTCTCATGCCGGGCAGAATGCTATCTTAATTCGAGCGGTGTATGCGGATTACCGTCCGCTGGGTTCATGACGCGATACAGAATCGGGCTCGTCGACCAGCGAAGAATCGTACATGATTTCGCAACTTCGGTTCGGTTTCTTGTAATGAGCCAAACATCTATGTTGGGGTTACCATGCAAACATTTTTGCGTCGCCGAGTCGCTACAATCTGCCTGTTTCTTGTCTTCGTGTTATTCGTCCTGGCTTTCTTGCCTTCGCTATTAGCCTGGACGCGAATTGCCGACCGCGTCATTTCGGCGACGCTGGCCGATAGCCACATGGAGTTTGAATACCAGCGAGCCACGTTATCTTGGTTCGGAAAACAGAAGATCTATGACCTGGAACTGAGGGACGAAGATCGGAAATGGAAAGTTACCACACCAGTCGTCGAATTGGACCGAAGTTTTCTGCAACTGCTGGGAAACCAACAGCAACTTGGTGCACTCTGCCTAAACGAACCGACCATCCAGATTGACGCCAACCGTCATTGGCAAAGCCAAACGGAAGTTCCCGAATCGCCTGACGACTTGCTCGAAAAATCAGAGCGAGACGTACGAATCAACCTGCTGGTTAATCGAGCGAACATTGATGTTATCACAGCATCTTCTGCGCGTAACCGAATGCGTCCGATGTTACCATCGAGGCGGTTTTTTGAGAGGCAAGCCGAAGATGCGACCGTTACCATCTTGCCAGGACGAATCATCGACCGGGCCAACCTGACTCCGGCGCTGTGTGAACACGGCTTACACTTCATTGCACCAATTTTGGCAGATGTTGCTTGGACACAAGGCCAGCTTTCACTAGATGTAGTTTCCTGCAAGATCCGACTGAGTTCCATCCAGGATTCCACGGCAGAAGGCGACCTGACAATTCATCAATTGATAACAGGCCTGCGCAATCCATTGGCTAAGCAATTAACCGTGGTGCTGCGTCCTGAAGATGAAAACCAATCCATCCAAATCGCCAATGAATCCAAGATTGGCTTCGAAATGTCCGGAGGCCGCGTCCATCACTCGGGACTTGAATTCGGCTTGGCACACCGCAATCCGCCCTTCTTACTTCGCTCCGAAGGCTCCGTCGGCATCATTGACGAATCATTAGATCTGTTGATTACCGTTCCCCTGCCCTCGGAATTGATCGGCGGACCCCTGGGACAAGCATTGGCGGGACAAGAAATTCAGATTCCAGTTGCAGGAACACTCGAAAAACCCGAATTGAACGTCCAGGGTGACGGGCAATTTGCCAGTGAACTTCTCAGCAAACTGGCTGCTCCCGTTGTCCAGGGTGACATCAGCGCCCAAGACGTTCTGGATCAGCTAAAAGAGCTGCGTGATGACGTCCAACAACGACGCAACGAACGGAAAGAGTCTGGATCGGGTTTGCTGCAACGATTGCGACAACGCATCCAGCGTCCGTAATTCCGGCAGAACGCGATCGGTTGCTTCGAGTGTTACTGTTATTTCAATCGAGCTTCCACGTGTTCGACTAACTGTTCGGCCGTATCAATTAGGGCATGGGCTTCTTTCGCCCCCACTAACACCACTAAGTCCACTGCGGCCAGCAACGGCTTGGATTCGCCAGTATTCGGACTGATTCGGCCCGAATTGGCTCTCGATGCAGTCGGAGACACCTTGGCGATGCGTTGCTTCTTCATGCCGGATTTAACGTTACTGACAAAGGCCGCAGATACGGTGATCTCGCGTTTTGCTAAATTCGCTACGACCTCTTTGGGAGACGTAATGCCTTTTTTCAGTTCATTTCGAACCGCCTGCGACTTGTTGATTCCTCGCTTCGCAACCTTTCGCTTTGCCATTACCAAACAACTCCTTTCCCGCGCCTAAATTCGTCGGCCGCCTGATGATTACGCTGGAGTTCGAGTATAACGAATGAAACATTTTGATGCTCAGAAAAACTTCGTCCCCAAACCGAAAAAGGGCCGCGACTTTCGTCACGACCCTTTTGATGAATCAGAATAAAGTTGATCCGCGTACGCTATTTCTTGCGTCGATACTTAAGGCCTACCAAACCTAACAGCATCGTCAAACTCCAGCCAACCACGGACGACACTTCGGGAACGACTCCGCCGCCTGTCGTGAAAGTTTGATCCACAAACGAAAGAGTAACAGCACCTTGGGTCGATGCGGCGTCCACGGTGAAACTGACATTCAATTCGCTTTGCGGAGAACCAAAGACGGTTGAATCCAACAGGTCCGTTCCATCTACGGTTGAATCGTAAATATTCAATGAATTTCCCAAACCGGCAAAAGTCGATGTAACGCCGATGCTTCCATTCCCAATCGCCGTCGGATTCCCCATCAACGTTGAGCTAAGAAAGCCCGCTGCTGAATCTGTGGGCGTGACCCGGTAGCTAACGGTTAATTCAGATGGACCATTCACAGGATAGTCCAAAAACCCGCCTTGGATGCGAATGCCGTAATTGCCACTGCTATCCAATTCCACCACGTTGATAAATTCCGGTGAAGGCATTTCGCCACTGTAGCTCACCGAAAACTGATCGAAGACTAAATCGCCTACCGTTAACGATCCGTTGTTATCGACAAGGTCGGACAGGGCTACCGCCCCGCTTGCCATGGGCGTCAAAAACAACGCGGACAATATACGTGCTGCAATTCTAAGTTTCATCGTAGTTTCCCATCCCAGTCATCAAAGGTCTCTCTTTTGATCAACCCCTTTAGTGTATCAACGTCCGTCATGCGTTCCAGCGTTTCGTCCACAAACTTGCCCAAATCCTCAAAATTCCTCCACTGGCTCTGCCCAAAAGTCAACACATTCAAACACGGTCAGTTGGCTTCGAACCGACGAAAGGCTCGAAAACCAATCCAAAGCGGCAGAAACGTTGCGAACAACGTAACAAGTAAAGAAAACAGAACGCCCACCAAAATTGCAAATCCGGATGGATCAGGACCTCCTTCGGTGAGTCGAACTTGATACCAATAAACGGGAAACGCGGTGGCACAGGTCTGGCTGATGACAAAGAAGGCGCTCAACACCAGTGTCAATGTTCCACCAAATCCGCTGCGACACGTGATGGAGAAACGGCGGCTCCATCATGTCTGGAAAACGAGCTCCTAAGCCAACAGCCATGCCGCAAAGACCAAAACACGTTCCTATCGCCGAAACTTGGTGTAACACGCCAATCCAGTGCTCGATCCCAAACTTGTAACGCCACATCGCTTAGGCAAATCAAGCCGCACGTCGGAAACAAGGAGACCGCCAAGGCAAAGACTAATTTGGACCACAAAATGGAACTTCGCTTTATACGGCAATGTTCCCAAGACCCAAAAGCGACGTCCTTCCATGCTGATCATGGGATAGATGAATCGAGTTGTAAACGTCAGAAAGGATCAGCCCACGACGCCCAAATTCGTAAAGCCAACTGCCGTAATCCAACCATCTAATTCCTGCCCATAGTGGAATCGACGGACATACACAAAATAGAATGCCAACAGGCCAAAGAAGATCAAGAACTGCGACCAATGCATCCGGGTCGCGGCAGAAAAGAAGCGTCTTTCAGCAGCAGCAAACGCCATTGCCGCGGAAACGGCGTGAGACCGAATTCGAACATCTGATCCACCGGTTCGAAGAAATGCCAACGAGTGGTTCGTTTGGTGCCCTGCAGTTCCGAGAAGCTGCCGCGAAAATATCGATCGGCAATCTGATAAACCACAATCGGTCCTAACAGCGCATTCGCCGTCAAGGCTGCCAGAAAGGAAAAGCTCTCCCAAAATGCATTTCGCGTCGCATGCTGACTAGCCGGATGAGCCGCTTCCAACAAACCTGTGCTGAGCCACCAACTTGGCAGGTAGGGCTGTTCAGCCAATTTCATTCGGCTCAACGTATTCTGAAACCAAAGGGCGGACAGTAAGTCCTTCGATTCGCCCGCAAACGCCGTAAAGAAAAACGATCCAAAGACAGCCAACACGATGGCTGCCACAAACCCCAGCAACCAAAAGCGATATTTGGGAAAAAACGAAACCACCAACAGGCACAAAATGCTGCCTATGGAAGTTGGAATGAAAACAAACGACACCAGAAACGGCAATAACATAAGGTAGTAGTACCAAGGCGAATGGGCCACACAACCATAAGCCACCAGCAACGGACTGCCCAGCAGAATAAAGCCCCAACAGCTCAACACCACAGCCTCGTAGAATTTGTGAATCACAATTCGCCCGGGACGAATCGGCATCGTCAACAAATGCGATACTTCGGCCGTCTGATACAGCGATGTAAACAAGATCACTGCGGATGACAAGCACAACATGACCAACAGCGAAAGAAAGAAGACGTTGTAAATTGCGTGTACCGTTCTAGCCAACGTCGGCGAATGCCCAATGGCGGACGTAATCAAATCAAACCCAACATAAAACAATCCAAACATGCAGAGCCAAAACACGGCACTCAACACCACGACCACACACACGCGAAGTCGGCTTGTTCGCAACGATTGCAAGATGGTCGCTCGGAACGTTTGCCAACGTACTTGTTCCAGGACACGAGCTTCCTGGCGATCGGTCAGAGCACGCTTTTGCAACATCGTCCTATCCCTGCGCTACGAACGATTCAGACGCTTCATTGGTCATTTCTAAAAACAGCGTTTCCAGTGTCGAATCGTGACGTTCCAGCTGTCGTCGCAAATCAGAAATAGTCCCCACAAACTTGAGCCGACCATGGGCAATGACACCGATGCGATCCGCAATCTCTTCGGCTACAGACAATGTATGCGTCGACATGAATACGGTGGTACCCTTGGCCGCCTCCATTCGCAACAGATCTTTTACAAACCGCATACTCTTGGGATCCAAGCCTACCATCGGTTCGTCCACAATCAGTACACGCGGCTGATGGACCAGGGCCGAAGCAAACACCACTCGCTGCTTCATACCGTGCGAATAGCTTTCACACAGCTGGTCCACCAAACCCACTTAATTCAAACGCCGCAATTTGTTGCTCGATACACTCTTTCGCCGCATACCCTCTATGCCGTACATGCCTACCGTGAATTCCAAGAATTCACGACCGGTCAGCTTGTCATACAAATACGGTTCGTCCGGAACATAGCCCACAATCCGACTCGCATCTTGCGGTTGCTTGACCACATCAAATCCATCTAGCGTCACACTGCCTGCGGCCGGCACCAGCAGTCCCACCATTGATTTAATTGACGTTGTCTTGCCAGCTCCGTTGGGGCCTAGGAACGCGAAGACTTCGCCTCGAGCAATCGTTAAATTCAAATCCGCAACGGCGGTCTTTGTGCCGTATCGCTTCGTCAAGCCACATATTTCTATCATTGTTCACCGAATCCAATTTGCTCCGATTCTCCCTGGCTCGCTGGCTGACATGAGTAGATGACCTCGGACGTCAAGGCATCAACACCGCCTTACCTTCAGTGCGAACAAACAGCACTTGTAAGCCACCCACCTGCATCTGTTGCTGCAAGACTTCGCCATCCTCATCCACCCACAACTGGCCAATCGGTTCTTCTTCAGCCGAAAGTGCTCGTTGGTAATTGCGCCGAAACCGAACGATATGCACCGGCCGATCCTGCCCTTGCCAATCGACCGTCGTTTTCTCGTCCACGGTGGCCCAAATCGTATCCATGCCACCGGTTATGGAAAGTGGTCGATACGACTGAAAGCTCCAACTTTGCCCCACCTTTAATCGTCCTAGCCGAGGTTGAGGCGAAAGAGAATCCGCCACCAATTGGCCCGGCGGTATCTGCACGACAGTTTCATAAAGTTGCCGATATCCTCCACCGTCCGAATCCTCCTGCAGCGAATCTGATAACAGCTTGCTGCGCACCTTCACTTGCAGCTGATCATCATGAACAGCTCCATACAGTTTGATCACATCCTGGAATCCTTCCATACCGACCGACGTGGTAAAGGAAGTTAATTCGCCAAAATGGCTGAAACTCATCTCCGTTCTGATCGACATATCAATCTCGCCAATTTCGTCCAAATCTCCGCCCGATAACGCTGGCAAAGCCGCCGCCATCCAACCCAAGGTTTGTTGCACCAACTTGGCCACCGGCAAATCCTGCAATTCCACTCGACTTGCCAATTCCCCCGTCCCATCATCACGGCGAATCACTTGGTTCGTCGCAAAACCAATCTGGTTGCCGTTTAGCAGAATTTGCCATTCCACCGGACGCACTTCGGCTTCCCGAGGCAATACATCCTGAAACGTTGGCGGCTGACCATGACGAATCGGCGGTACCACGCGAGACCACACCAGCCAACCCATCGTCACGCCCCAAGCCAGCAACACGCCACCGATGTACAATCGCTGCGAAATCATTATTAAACCGCAATTTTGTCAAAATTGTTTTTGCTTTACATGCCGCTAAATTTGTCACCGAACCATTAGCGAGAACCGTTCGTACACCATGTTTTAGCGGTTTCGGCCACTTCGGTTCTTTCGAATCTCACGCATGACCGTCGCAACTGCTTTGATTGTAAGCGAATTCGCCCTAATCGAGCCAATCGGCAGGCGACTTGTTGTGATTCCGGATGGAAATTGATATGTTTAACCCCGTTGTCAGGCACGCTTCGTAACGAGAACAAAAGGAGAAGATGCGATGCCCAGGAGTTCCTATTTCTACCAGACCTGTCCGACTTGCGGACGCAGTTTGCAAGTTCGCGTCGAGTACTTGGGGCGAGAAGTAATTTGTCGGCATTGCCGAGGCCGTTTGGTAGCTTCGGATGCAGACGAAGTAGACACGTCAGCGTGTGACTCCCAAATTCTGGAGCGGGCAAACCATTTGCTCAGCACAGCCGAAGTCCAAGTTAGAAATCCCGGATAGACTTGGTCCTGGTTTTCATCATTTCCAGCCGTAGATGCACGTCATCGTACGGCTTTTTTATTCTTCGCTGCAGACCAGCACCCCGTGTCTTTGCCGCTGGCAAGTCAGCGGAAACATGTCGACCACCGGCAAGCCCAAATGGTTTGATTCGCATGTGCTACGCTTAACACAACCGGTCCTTATCCTTTTGAAACCGTTCGGTGCACTCCGATGAACGCTTTTCTGTTACGAATGATGGTCTTCGCATCTTGGCTTCTGGGGACGACATTGACGTACGGTCAGTCCCCACACTTCACATTGGAAGTGCAAGCTCGCAAACGTTCCTTCGAAGACTTGCGGAACGAACTGGTTGATGACGTCTTGATTCCCAGCGGCATCCAAGACCGACGTGTGCTCCAAGCGATGCGCCAAACCGCTCGACACCTCTTCATCGCACCGCAGCAACAATCATTGGCCTACTTTGACATGGCAGTCCCCATTGGCAATGGCCAGACCATTTCACCACCGTACGTCGTGGCCTACATGACGGAACAACTGAAGTTAAACGCCACGGATCGAGTATTAGAGATCGGCACCGGGAGCGGTTATCAAGCGGCAATTCTGAGCCCGTTAGTGAAAGAGGTCTACACGATTGAAATTGTGCCCGAACTAGGCAAACAGGCCAAACAGACACTGCAAGAACTGAATTACCAAAACGTCCATTGCCGCATCGGCGACGGCTATCAAGGCTGGCCCGAACACGCGCCCTTCGATCGCATCATTGTCACCTGTTCACCCGAATCAATTCCTCAACCACTGGCAGACCAACTGGCAGAAGGTGGCACGCTGATCATTCCGGTTGGCAGCCGAGTAGGACAGACATTGGTTCGCTTCACCAAGACTAATGGCAAGCTGCAGCGACAAGAATTGCAAGGCACGTTTTTTGTCCCGATGACAGGGCAAGCAGAATCGCAGCGAACCCAAGACGCCGACCAGAAACCGCTGACCATTCGCAATGGTAGCTTTGAACAACTAGTAAAAGACGACGTCCCTGCCGAATGGTATTACCTTCGCCAAACGCAAGTCATCCAAGACCCAACAGCTCCTCATGGTCAACAGTTTTTACGTCTGACAAACCAGACAGACAATCGCATTGCCCAGGTGTTGCAAGCCATCCAAGTCGACAGTTTCACGGTTCAAGAAGCTCGCTTATCAATGATGGTGCGATCCCAGCCACAGCCTGCCGACAAGACGTTTGGCGTTGTTATTGAATTCTATGATCGCCACCGCGAACCGTGCGGACAAACCGTCTTGCCGCTGCACCAAACCAAAGAATGGAAGTCTTTTGAGTCTCAGCTGGTGATTCCCGCTCCCGCGAATTTTGCCGTATTGGGCATCAGTTTGCTCGGGAATAAAGGCATGCTAGACGTTGATCAAGTCCAGTTAGCCCCGATTCGCTAATCACTTTCGTTCGGTGACCGGAACGTCCCGAAAGCATTCGTGACACCGTTTGCATTCGGCACGGACCTGCCTTGCCGCAACATGAACCGAATCCGGAACTGCCGCCTGGCCGTCCCAACGCTCCAGCGAATCTTCCAATTTGGCAGAAGCCTGTTCGCTGTCGCGCAACATGGCCAAAAACTCATCCCCCCAAGCCTGTGCCTCGTCGGTTCGCAACAGCTCCGTAAAATGTTCTCGCAATAGTAACGCTTGATGCGCCGCGCTCAAGTCAGGATGATCAGCTGGAGTCCGCCAGTCCGAGGCCGCGAGTTCATTGATCCGCTCAAGCGTATACTCAATTTCCACCATCGCTTCTGCCATGACGGGCAACTGGGCCACTGCGGAGAATTTACATTTCAAGTGATCCAACTGCCAAGGATCGAATGGCTTCACTTGATCAGCCGCCATGAATAGGCCTCGGTATTTGACACTGGTTCCCGCCACGGACAAAACGGACTTCGCTGATTCGGCGGGAATCAGTCCGGCACCAACACATGCCACGGCCGCCGCTGCCGGACTTCGATGCTTTCCGTGATGGCAATGAATATAAATCGGCCCGTCTAAATCTCGCACAGCTTTCGCAAGTTCTTGCATTCGCGCCGGCGAAATCCCGTCATAACCGTGAGGAAGATGAACATATCGCAGACCGTGTTTTTCAGCGGTGGCAACGTCCGGTTTCGCACCGTCCACACTGATCACCGTGCGGACACCTAGACGAACCAATTCCACAAACGCCGCATCGCCTTCTGGCAGACCGCCGGAAATGACTTTTTCATGAACGCGAACCGCATTGGGCAACCGCTGCACGTCTAACTTCTTGGGGACCAGAGCGGCTGAATCCTGACCCGTACGATCCTCTTGCGCCGCTAAAGGCGAACGCTGAAATCCAAAGCACGTGACCAAGGCGAATGCCCAGAACAGAGACGTGAAATTCGAATTCATAGCTCACCCACTACAGTCATCCCAACCGGAACACATGTTTCGCAGACATGATTGTCTCATATTTCTCACTCGCGGAAAACCTTTCGTAAGACTTTCACCGTTCGCGACGTCCCAAGGGTAGTCACAAATACACACACATCCCCTTCACCAAAAGGAAATATGATGGCCGCCAAACATGTTAATGACAGCACATTTCAACAAGAAGTATTGGAATCGCCAGTTCCCGTCTTAGTCGACTTTTGGGCACCTTGGTGTGGACCATGCCGCATGATGGGTTCCGTAGTGGACGAACTTGCCGCCGAACTGCAAGGCCGAGTGTCCGTGGTCAAGGTCAACGTAGACGAAGCGAATCAATACGCGTCTCGCTTAGGAATCCAATCCATTCCGGCGTTCTGCGTCTTTGAAAATGGACAACTTGTTTCTCGCGCCGTCGGAGCCGTTCCCAAAGCCAAGTTGCTTGATTTGTTGCCCGCCAGCGTAGGCTAATCTATCCGCCGCACCCGAAATAAACGTCCAGATCTTGCTGGACGTTTGCTTTCTATTCTGCAACAATCCGTTGCCTGTACTTCGGCCGGCGGCAACGGAAGTTTTTGACATGGTAAATCAACAAGACGAATGGGTCGGTCGCTTGACTGGTCCGAACCAAGACGACGCGATTTCCGAATTGCGTGCGTTTCTCGTTCGCGGCTTGACCAAGTCCATGGCCAGTCGCGGCGGAGGTGATGCGTTTGCGCAAGACATTGCACAAGACGCTGTCATCCGAATTCTTGAATCGCTGGACCAATTCGCCGGTCGCAGCAAATTCACCACGTGGGCCATGACCATTGCCACACGGTTAGCCATTAGCGAACTTCGACGCCGACGGCATCAAGACGTTTCTTTGGACTCTTTGGCAAACGGCGGCGCACTCCAAATTGAAGACACGACGGACGACGGCGATGCCGACGCGGCCAAGCGAGATACACTTTCCACATTACGACAACTAGTAGACGAAACGCTGACCGACAAGCAGAAAATTGCCATGCAGGCGATGCTAAACGGCCTGGCTATCGAGGAAATTGCCAGTCGGTTGGGCAGCAATCGGAATGCGGTTTACAAGTTGATCCATGACGCGAGAAAGAAGCTTCGCACCGGCCTGGAAAAGGCCGGAATCACAGCGGAAACACTCGCCGACTTATTCGCCTAGGAGCATTTCATGTCTCTTTCCAAGAAACAAATCGCCAAACTGTTGCAATTGATCGGCACCACCAAAGAAGACTCGATGGATTGTGAATGTTGCTTTGACAGACTGGCCGAATTTGCCGAAGCCGAACTGGAAGGCCGTTCTCTCTGCGAAGCGATGATGGCAGTCAAAACCCACATCGAATCATGCCCGTGTTGTGCCGACGAATTCAAAGCTCTGCTAGACGGTCTGCGCGCCATTGGCAACACCGACGACTGTTAGGCCTTTCACTGAACGACTACATTTCTGCCACAAAAAAATCTATTGCGTGGGCAACGGCGGAGCCTCATACGCCTTTCTTAAGCGGTGAAATTCTTCTTCCATTTCCTTACGCACGGCTTGGTACGCCAATTGTCCGTGAACGCTGGTCAGCTCGTGAGGATCGGTCTGCAAATCAAAAAGATTCCATTCGTTGGTCAGGGGAAAGTGAATCAGTTTGTACCGGTCAGTTCGTACGCCAAAGTGCTGAGGCACCGCGTGTTCGCCTAATTCGTAATAAGCGTAGTACAGTGATTTGCGCCATTCCGGTGATTCGCCTCGGAGCAACGGCACCAGGGATTCGCCCTGTACTTCGTGCGGAACTTCCAGCCCTGCCGCCTCCATAAACGTGGGCGCGTAGTCGATATTCTGTACCAATTGAGTTGGCCTGGAACCAGCTTTACCTTGGCCAGGCCAACGCACAATCAACGGCATGCGCATCGATTCTTCAAACATCCAACGTTTGTCGTACCAACCGTGCTCGCCCAGATAAAATCCTTGGTCCGACGAATAAATCACAATCGTGTTTTGGGCGAGACCGCTTTCCTCAAGATAACCCAACAAACGCCCCACGCTTTCATCTACCGCTTTGACGGTGCTTAAATAATTTTCCATGTAGCGACGATATTTCCACTGCACAATCTGCTTGCCGTCAATTCGCCCGCTTGAAATGCTTTCAAAAACGCTTGGTTTTTCGGTCCAAAAAGTGCATCCCAACGAGCTTTCTGAGAATCCGTCATCCGATTGTATTCCGGCGTTCCATAGCGATCCGGCGCAGGGAGTACTACATCGCCTCGTTCATCCTGGCGCACCTTCGCGTCATAGGCCCAGTCAAAATGCCGATCCAGCTCCATTTCATTCTGCTTTAACGTGCCACTGCGATTGGCGTAATCATCGAACAGTGTTTCTGGTTCTGGAATTTCCACACTATCAAACGCGCCCAAATGCCGCAGTGCCGGAGCAAACGTGCGATGTGGCGCCTTGTGCTGACACATCAAGAAGAACGGCTTGTTCGAATCACGTTCTGCGGCCAACCAATGCAACGCTTTTTCGGTGGTCAAGTCGGTAGCATAGCCTTCGAAACGCTGCTGGCTACCATCTTGCTGAAGAAACACCGGGTTATAGTAATTCCCCTGCCCCGGCAAAATTTCCCAGTGGTCAAAGCCCACCGGATCGGTCATCAAATGCCACTTGCCAATCACGGCGGTGTTGTAACCATTCGACTGCAACGCTTTGGCTACCGTCCATTGAGACTGATCCAAGCCCTTGCCCGTATTGCGCATGAAGCCGTTCTTGTGACTATGCTTGCCGGTCAAAATTGTCGCGCGCGAAGGCCCGCAAATGGAATTCGCACAGAACGAATTCACAAACAAGACGCCTTCTCGAGCCAACCGATCGATATTCGGTGTCGGTGCGACATGCGCCAGTGGACCTCGATACGCCGAAATAGCATTGATGGCATGATCGTCGGAAAAAATGAACAGAATATTGGGACGATCCGCATGTGCATTGGCCACGGTCAGCAGGCAAGTTGACACCGCCAGCAGCAGACATGAAATTCGGCATAGGCCTGTTTTGATCATCATGAATTCACTTCTTTTCGTACCGTTCGGGAAAACAATGGGCAATTCTGCTTGGCAACGCTAACGAACTATTGTGCCCGCCATAAGTGTTCATCTCACATCGATGGTAACTACGACGATTGTAGCTCGCCCAACTTCGCCACGAAACATCGGTTCGCAAATCTCACGCAGCGAGATGTATGTTGTCTATTTTTCAGGTCGACAGTCTTGCGCCCATTGATTTGCCTGAACCGCCAATTGCCGAACCAGTTCGGGATGCTCGTGCGCCAAATCGTGCGTTTCGTTCGCATCTGCCTTGATGTCAAACAGCTGCCAAGTTTGGCCCTGATCGTTCGAATAAACCTTGTAACGATCCGCAATCCACGCCAACTGCTTGCCAGACTGAAACCCAATCGGCTGATTTCGCTCGGACTGCGATTGTCGAATCACCTTGCTCAGGGACATTCCATCCAACGGACGATCATCCGCGGAGGAAATGTCCAGTTCATCCAGAATGGTTGGCAGATAGTCGCTGGTGACTGCAGGGACATCGGTCACCGATCCCGCGGCCACACTTGCTGGCCAGACCAGAATTCCAGGAACTCGAATTCCGCCTTCCAGCAGCGATCTTTTGCGACCATTCAAACCGCCGGTTGATCCTGGCGAACGAGCGTCTCCTTCGGGGCCATTGTCTGAACAAAACCAAATCATGGTGTTTGCATCTACTTGCCAACGCTGCAACTGTTGGCGAAGACGCCCAACTTGTTCATCCAAAGCCGACACGCAACCATAGTAGTTTCGAAAATGCACATCATGTTGGGCGTACGGCCGGCGATGCTGTTCGCTGGCCACCACCGGCAAGTGCGGAGCATGCAACCAAATGGTCGCCAAAAACGGTTTTTCTTCGGCTACACACTGCTGAACAAACGCCAATGCCTTGTCCATGATAAAGGCGGAATCGTCACCGTGCACTTCGCTGGAAATATCGTGGCCCGACACGTTCCAGTACCGAGTGCCATACGGTTCGCCGTCTGATTCGGGAGAAGTCATCGCGTCCCAAGCGGTGCGAAAGTCCGACTTGGGTCGCCACATCGGATCAAACGTCGGCACCTTGGCTTCCGTTGCGAACGAAACGTCAAAACCATGTTCGCGGGGCGGAGCGAAATGCGCTGCACCGCCCGGACCACCTCGATTCGAATCTCGCACCGTTCTGCTGAGCGTACCCAGATGCCATTTTCCGAAGTGACCGGTTTTGTAACCTTCGGTTCGCAACAGCTCAGGCAGAGTCCGTTCGGCCGTCGGCAGATGCCCGACATTCGCATGAGTAATTCCCATTCGATACGGATGACGCCCCGTCAGACAGGAAGCTCGTGTAGGACTACAGACCGGTGCGGCGGCGTAGAAACGCTGAAACCGCATGCCGTCACGCGCCATCTGATTCAGATGCGGCGTCTGAATCGGCGAATCCTGGTTGTAACACTGCAGATCTCCCCAACCTAAATCGTCCGCCATGATCAAAATAATATTGGAACGGTTCGCCGCCATTGCCGAGTCAATGAAGGAAAAACAAAGAATCAGGAACAACGTCCATCGCAAGAAAAACCTCATTTTCATCTCCTGGCGGGTTTACGAAGCAACTTCGGTCTTCGATTATATGCACTAAATTCGAACGCGATTTCCATCGACATTTTGAGTTCGAACGATATTTTCATTTTTTTGGAAGGCGAACAAACGTGACAAAGTATCCTGAAAAAACTTGCTCCATCGACCGGTTGGTGACGCACGAAAAGCTGGTTGCTGCCGCCGTGGCAGGTCGAAAAACGCAGCAGCGTCGCGCTGGCGTGTATGCGTATCCCGGCGAACGTTTTCAGTTAGACGGCGTTGAATTTGTGGTGACGGACCTTCGCCAAGAAACCTTAGGCGACATCACCGACACCGAAGCGCAAAAAGAAGGTTACCCGAACCTGCAGTTTTACAAGGACCTCATTCTACGCATGCATCAAGGCATGGAATGGAACGAAACGGAGCCGTGCTGGGTCCACGAATTCGAAAAAGCAGATTTGTCCACCAATTCGGAGGCGGCCGGACCAAACAACTGATCTCGAATTCCCTTTGTGGGCCGAGTTTATTCGCGAAATTCGCGCCCCACTGGGAAAGATTCTGAAGCAAATCTATATTCTTGGACATTATTGGCGGAGCGACGCGGTTCGTCTCCAAATCCCCAGAAGCATTCGCGAGTGTTCAGTCATGCTGGCCAAAGAAATCAAGACCGGTACTGTGGTGGTTTACAACGGAGCTCCCGTGTTGATCAATTCCGTCAACGTGCAGACACCTTCTGCTCGAGGTGCTGCGACGTTGTACAAGTTCCGAGGACGTAATCTGGTCACCAAACAGAAAACCGACATCACGCTAAAAGGTACCGAAGGCTTAGATGAAGCCGACTTCCAAAAACGGCCCGTTAAGATGATGTATACGGATGCCGACCAACTCCATTTGCTGGACCAGACCGATTACAACCAGTATTCCATCAACTTGGAAGACGTAGAACACGAAATGCAATTCTTGACGGAAGAACTCGATGGCGTCTACGCACTGATCTACAATGACGAATGTGTTGGAGTCCAATTGCCGACGGCGGTCGAATTGAACGTTACGCAATGCGATCCAGCCGTCAAAGGCGATTCCGCGACCAAGCGAACCAAACCTGCCACGCTTGAAACGGGTCTGGTCGTCCATGTCCCCGACTATTTGACCGAAGGCGAACGTGTCAAAGTCAGTACCGAAACCGGCGAATATTTGTCACGTGCCTAGAAAGTGTTGACAAGACGTGTGTCTGGCGGTCTCGTTGGCGAGCCCCAAGACAGACGAGCAACATTGGGCGTTTAATTTAGCTGAGTCACCGGCAATCCGTTTGAAACAGCGGTCTGGCGGTCGCGCCAGCGAGACCGCCAGACAATCAATTGCACGGAAACATTAGAAACGCCTGGGGCGAGCTCACAAGTACGCCGGCAAGCCACCCGTCAAGCACGTCTAGATATGTGCACTTGCCACTTATTCGACCGTGAATCGATGGACGGTCGTCTGCTGGAATTTGCCGCCAGGCTTTAGCACCGTTGTCGGGAAATCGGGCTGATTCGGCGAATCGGGAAAACGCTGAGTCTCTAAGCAAAACGCGTCGTATTGTTTGTGGCCGTTGCCGCCTTCGCTGCCGTCCAAAAAATTGCCGGAATAGAATTGGATGCCTGGTTGATCGGTCAGCACCTCCATCACTCGACCCGACTTCGCATCCTTCACCTTGGCTGCGGTCTGGAGCGAACCGTCATTCGATCGCAAGACAAAGCAATGATCGTATCCCACCGGATCGGCATCAATCTGCTTGATGCGTTCGCCAATCGCATGGAACGAAGTGAAATCGAGCGGCGTTCCTGGAACGGGCGTCATTTCGCCCGTGGGAATCAAAGTGTCATCGACTGCCAAGAACTTGTCAGACGCAATCATCAACTGATGATCCAAGATGCTGCCGCTGTTGGCACCTCCCAGATTCCAGTAATTGTGATTCGTTAGGTTCAGCACGGTAGCTTGATCCGTGGTGGCCGACATGACCATCTTGATTTCATTGTCGTTGTTTAGTGTGTAAATGACGGTGACGTTTAAGTTGCCGGGATAGCCTTCTTCGCCATCAGGGCTGGTTCGCGTAAATTTGACGCCGACTTCCGAACCGCCGGAAACTTCTTCGGCCTGCCAAACTTGGCGATCAAAACCGTCTTGGCCGCCGTGCAAATGGTTCGGCCCATTATTAGTGGCCAGCGTATACTGCTGGCCATTCAAAGTGAACTTGCCTTTCGCGATACGGTTGGCATAGCGTCCGACGGTAGCGCCAAAATACGGATGTCGCTGCAAATATCCTTCTAATTTATCAAAGCCCAGCGTGATGTTTTCTAGCTTGCCGTTGCGGTCTGGCATTTCCACAGAAACCATGATGGCGCCGTATTCAGTCAGCGACATCGACGCTCCTTGGGCATTGGTGCATTTGTAGAGATGAACTTCAGTACCGTCCGATGTTTTGCCAAATACAGACTTTTCGATGGACATAGAATTTTGGTTCGCTCCAAAACAAGAATGATTCGCGATAGACAGCAACAGCGCTAACAAAGCAAACTGTCGAATTCCCAATCCAGCCGCATTGAGCTGTCGGGACATCAAGAAGGACCAAGTCATGGTCAATTTCTCCGTTGCGTTTGATCAAATGGGTAAATCAATACGCTAGGAGTTTACCTTGAACGGCACGGCTTTGCACGACGACACGCTCCAATGCGGAGATCGCTGCATTGCTTTTGTTTGAATGCCGTCAGTCCACTAAAGCAGACTTTCTAAAAGCAAGCGAAGCTTTCGCATTTCCGCGTCGTGGTCCAGATCTGGCAACCGAGCCAAATCGACGGTTAATGCTCGATCATAGTTTTCCTTGCGAAGCAAATTGATCAGTCTTCCATAATCGACTTCGCCCTGACCGATACGAACCTGCAATTTATCCGCTGGTATCTCGCAAGTGCATGTTGTAAGTATACTTCATGAGCTTATCGTAGTTTCGTCCGGCGTGCGGTCCGCAGATGTAATGGTTAGGATCCAACGTGACACCCAGATCTTTCACGTTATCACACAAGACCACCACGGTATCCGGATCTTCGGTCAAGCGGCCAATTCGACTCGCATACTGACGCATGCACTTTCCAGCGTCGCGATACTAACCAGTCGACGCAAGTGTTCGACTTCTTCGTTGAAAGGCGTTCCCAATTCAGCCGAAGGCACGGTCAACGTGGCAACCTTGGTGGCCTTGGCCAACTTGCAGCAAGCGGCGAATTGCTCATAGTGCTCTTCGCCCTTGGCCGTGATGTTGAAGCTGCATAACCAGTGATGTCCAATCGGTGCGTGTTCCGGCACAGGGTCACGACCTTCTCCATATTGGCCACCACGTCAGACGGCTTCAGATAGTCGCTATCTTCATCAATCGCGATCTCTACCGCCGAATACTCTAAATCCAACAGCTTCTCGAATACATCAGGAAGCGGTAACTCTCGATAACATTCCGTTGTCGCAGCGACGATCACTCGCACACCTCGTAGTGTTTCCAAACATTCCGGCTTATCTAGACATCAAGACGAGTATCTTACTGGCATCATTCGATCCTTCGCAACACCAACGTCGGTAAATCGAATCGATGTTGCTGGCACGATCGAATTTTCGAAGAAAAACCACTTAGTTCATTCCCCAGACCAAATTGCCGCGAAGACAAAAACACCTAGAATGATGGCGTGCGAAGTCGCAATCCCCTGCTCCTTTGGTTTGAATTAAATCGGTTGTGCTCTCAAATGAATGACTCTCCCCAAGGTTCTGGCCCTCAAAATCAAGAAATCGTCCACCCAGAAATGGTCCGCCGACCTGCCAGCGCGCCAGCTCGCACATCCACCGCATTGGCGTATCGCTTCTTAGGATGGCTGTCGTGGATGGGTTGGGTAGCCTTCTTTTTTTGCCTGATAAGCTTGCTGGGAATCACAGCGGTTTTTTCCGACTATTTCAATACGAACCACGGAATTCGTGAAAAATATGTTTCTGGCAGTAAAAGCATTTCCGCTGACAAAGTAGCTGTGCTGACCGTGTCAGGTGTGATCGGAATGGTGGACGATTACGTCAAGAGCCAGATTGAACGTATCCGAGAAGACGACAAGGTCAAAGCGATCGTGCTGCGGATTGATTCGCCCGGCGGCACCATCACGGGCAGCGACTACATCTTGCATCATCTGAATCAACTGACCGAAGAAAAAGAGCTTCCCTTGGTCGCCAGCATGGGCAGCGTGGCTGCCAGCGGTGGTTACTACGTGGCTATGGCGGTTGGCGACCAAGAAAATTCTATCTTTGCCGAACCAACCACCACCACTGGCTCGATCGGTGTAATTGTGCCGCATTACGACATCAGTGGCCTGATGGAAAAGTATGACGTCAAGGATGATTCCATCGCCAGTCATCCTCGCAAGAAAATGCTCAGCATGACCCACGAAATGGGCGAAGAAGAACGAACGATCGTGCAGGAATATGTCATGGACGCGTTCACGCGATTCAAAGACGTCGTCAAATCGGGCCGCCCCAAATTTCGTAATGACGAAGTCGCTCTAAACGACCTAGCCACCGGTCAGATTTATACGGCCAACCAAGCACTGCAACTCGGGCTGGTAGACCAACACGGCTTTATCGAAGACGCGGTAGTACGAGCCGCCGAATTAGCCGGACTCGACGAAGGCGATTACAAGGTGATCAAATATTCGCAACCGTTGACTCTGATGGATGCATTGACATCGGCACGAGCTCCTTCGACCAAGTCGGGAACGAACTTCGAAGCGGCCCTTCGCCTGTCCACTCCCCAAGCGTACTACCTGCATTCGTCCGCCGGCGCCGCCCTGCCCTTGTTGCTGTATGGCGCAACGGGAATTGGTCGCTAGAAGTCAGACCTAACCGATTGGCCGTTCCGACCAAAGCAACAAAACTCGTCAAGCGTTTCGAATGCGTATACACGCTCGCACGACAGCGCTACGAATCTGCGGAAGTCGCTGCACGGTTCGGAAAAATTTGGTCGCTAAGCGAATCTATTCTCGGTACAATCCAAGTCCGCAGCGCAATCTTGCTGCGCCCCGCCCGTTGTTTCTCGCCGCTTTGGCTGCTTGTCCAGGAATCCGCATGAGTCGTCATTCTTGCAATTCGTATCGCGCCGGTTCGCTTCGAACCATCTGCAGCAGCCTCGCCGCCATGGCAAGCTGCCTTTGGGTTTCGATATTCTCGTTCGCGCCGCTCGTTTCAGCACAACAGCCAACGCCTGATTTCGTCCAAACCGAATTCACCGCCAGCGATCTGGAGTTTTTCGAAAAGCAAGTTCGGCCACTTCTGCTGGCTCGTTGCCTGGAATGTCACAGCCAAGACGAACAGTCTGGCGGTTTGTCGTTGGAATCGCGTTCGCAAATTCTTGCCGGAGGAGATTCCGGCCCAGCGGTGGACTTGGAAAATCTGGACAACAGTTTGTTACTGAAAGCGATTCAGTACAGCCAAGAAGAACTCCAAATGCCGCCGGATAATAAATTGCCGGAAGCGGAAATCGAAACGTTGACACAATGGGTCCAGCGACGCCTACCGGATCCGCGGCTGGCTACTTTGGCAGCCGAATCGACGTCGCCAACGGGCATGAGTGTGGAAGATGGACGAAATTTCTGGGCGTTTCAACCGGTGTCAAAGTCGCCGCTGCCTGCGGTCGAATCGGCCGCCTGGATCCAGACGCCTGTCGATGCGTTTGTACTGCGACAACTGGAAGTTCGGAATCTGCAACCCGCTCCTCGCGCCGACGAAGCGACTTTGATTCGCCGCCTTTCATTCGATTTGACCGGCCTGCCGCCGACTCCCGACGAAGTGCATCAGTTCGTTCATGATTCGTCACCACACGCCTATGCAGCCTTGGTAGAACGGCTGCTGGCTTCGCCTCAGTACGGAGTTCGCTGGGGTCGACACTGGCTGGATGTCGCTCGCTACGCCGATTCCAACGGCTTGGATGAAAACATTGCGTACGGCAATGCGTGGCGTTATCGAGACTACGTGATCCAGGCTTTCAACCAAGACAAACCGTATCACCATTTTGTTCTGGAACAATTGGCCGGTGATCTTTTGCCATACGCCAATCAACAGACGCAAACCGCGACCGGTTTCTTGGCGCTGGGTGCCAAAGTGTTGGCAGAACCTGATATGGACAAACTGGTAATGGACACGATTGATGAACAGATCGATTCCACAGGCAAAGCGTTCATGGGGCTGTCGTTAGGGTGTGCCAGGTGTCACGACCACAAGTTTGATCCGATTTCCCAACAAGACTACTATGCGCTGGCGGCCATTTTTAAAGGGACTCGTACGTTTTCCGACGAACGCTTTGGTGCCATCAAATATTGGTACGAACACTCGTTCACTTCGCCGCCCGAACAAGAGCAACTGACGCAGGTCAACGCCAAGATTGCTGCGGCCAAGAACGAGGCCAACCAGTTCAAAGCGGCCGCGATGGCGAAGATTCGCCAACAAGCGGAACAACACGCCGCAGAATACCTGGCCGCCGCCGCGAAGTTTTCACCCCAAGACTCGTTGGCCGACGTCGCTACGATTGCCGAACAGCACGGACTGCACGCCAGAATTCTGTTTCACTGTCGTTCGCACATCGAAAATCAACAACATCATCCGTTCTATTCGACGTGGCATCAGTCTTCGCAAGATCCAAACCGTATCCGCCAACATTACGCCGGACTGTTCGCTCAAGTTGATACGGCTTGGCAAACGGCTCTTCAGGCGAATCCGCAGACAGATCATTTGGTTGACGACGCGTTGGAGCTTGTTCGACAAGAACGTTTGAATCGTGCCGGCTTTTTGGTAGTCCCGCCGCAACCTGAATTCGCCTTTGATGACAAAACGTTGTCAGAATATCATCGCTTGCTGGAGGACGCTCGAATCTTGGAAAGCAGCGCCATGGATGCGTCGGCTGCCATGGGCGTTTGCGATGGTTTGCCTTGCGAATCCATTCGCGTGCACATCCGAGGCAGCCATTTGAATTTGGGCGAACCTGTCGAACGCAACTTCCCCGCCGTTATGCGTCCCGATTCCCAGGCGAATACCATCTTTCCGCAGCACCAAAGTGGTCGACTGGAATTGGCACAGTGGTTGGCCAGTACGTCACATCCGCTGACGGCTCGAGTGATGGTGAATCGAATTTGGGGCTGGCATTTTGGTCAACCTCTGGTCACGACCACCGAAAATTTTGGCGTACTTGGTCAACGTCCTTCTCATCCGGAACTACTCGATTGGCTGGCTCATCACTTCATGCAGTCCGGCTGGTCTATCAAGCAACTACATCGTCAAATTGTCCATTCCAATACGTATCAGATGGCTTCATCGCATCCGCATTCCGCAACGGCCGACGCGGCCGATGCAGAAAATCGTTTGCTCTGGAAGTTTCCGTTGCAGCGAATGGACGCTGAACAAATTCGCGACAGCGTGTTGGCGGTCAGCAATCGTCTGAATCTGCAGTTGGGCGGCAAGACCGTGCCGTTGCGCAATCGTCAGTTCGTCTTTGATCACACTTCCATCGATCACACTCGTTATGACAGCGTCCGCCGCACTGCATACTTGCCTATCATTCGCAACAATCTTTATTCGCTGTTTGAACAATTCGACTTTCCTGATCCTACCATGGCCACGGGGCAACGCCACACGACCACGGTCGCGCCGCAATCTCTGTTGATGCTGAATTCGGACCTGATGCTGCAGTCAGCGGAATCTCTGTCGCAATACTTGCTAACCAATTTCGATAACGACTCGCCGCGAATCGAACAGCTGTTTCAACGCCTATTTGCGCGAAACGCCACCGACACAGAACTTCAAATGTGCCAACGCTTTTTGCATGAACAAACTCGAATGGGCCTGATCAACGCCACAACGGTCGACGGCACCGTGGAACAACAAGCGTGGACATTGTTAACCCAGTCGCTGCTGGCGACCAACGATTTTTTGTACATTAGGTGACAGCCATGCTTGATCACAAATACGGCGGGCAAAGTGACTCGGCGGACAGTCTATCGGCGTTACAACAGCGTCGTCGCTGGCTAAAGTCCAGTAGCGTCGGGTTTGGGCATGTGGCATTGATGTCATTATTGGGTAGCGAATCGGCAGCAGAATCGGTGAATTCGAATCGTGCGCCGGGTTCGCCACAAGCCGCCAAAATCGCTCATTTTCCGGCACGAGCTCGGCGGATTGTCTTTCTTTTCATGAAAGGTGGGCCGTCGCATGTGGATACGTTCGAACCGAAGCCGCTGCTGGATCGCGACCACGGGAAGCCGCTGCCGTTCGCGTTGCCTCGAGTGACCTTTGCGGCACAGGGAAATCTACTCAAGTCTCCCTGGCGTTTTCGGCGTTACGGAGAAAGTGGCTTGCCGGTCAGTGATTTGTTTCCGCATGTCGCAGAACGCATTGATGATTTGTGCATGCTGCATTCCGTGCACGGCACCAATCCTGCTCATGGCGGCGCGCTGCTGAAACTGCACACCGGAAGTGATCAGTTTGTCCGGCCCAGCATGGGATCTTGGGTGGTGTATGGCTTGGGCACGGAGAATGAAAATTTACCTGCGTTTGTTACCATCTGCCCCACTCTGGCACACGGCGGAGTGAACAACTGGGGCGCCGCGTTCTTGCCAGCACATTGTCAGGGCACGCCCATTGGTAACGCCAGCCAAGCGTCTATCCAAGCGGTGGTCAAGGATATTCGCAATTCTAAGTTTTCGCTGCGCAGCAACGCAGCCAGCTGGATTTGATCGAACAGATGAATCGACAGCATTTGGATGCGTCGTTAAGTACGGCAGATCAAGCGGCATTGGCAGGTCGATTGCAATCGTACGAATTGGCGTATCGCATGCAGTCTTCGATGCCGGAAGGCAGAACTGGGAAGACGAAACGTTCGCTACGCATCGGCTGTACGGTATCGATGACCCCATGACCGCCAACTTCGGCCGACAATGCTTGATGGCTCGAAGGTTCCTGGAACGAGGCGTGCGGTTCGTCCAAGTCACGCATTCAGACAGTGAAGTGCAATGGGATCAGCATTCAGACTTGTATCAAGGTCATTCCAAAAACGCGGCCGAAGTTGACAAACCGATCGCTGGATTCTTGACGGACTTGAAACAACGAGGCCTGTTGGAAGATACGTTGGTGCTTTGGGGCGGCGAATTTGGTCGCACTCCGACGGCACAAGGTTCCAATGGACGAGACCACAATCCACATGGCTTTACCATGTGGCTGGCCGGCGGCGGTGTAAAAGGTGGATTCGCTTACGGAGCCACCGACGACTATGGTTATTACGCCGCAGTGGACAAGATGCACGTAAACGATCTGCATGCCACGCTGCTGCATCTATTGGGTCTGAATCATGAACGACTTACCTTTCGCTATGCCGGCCGAGATTTTCGCCTGACCGACGTGGCGGGAAAAGTCGCCACGGATATTTTGGCGTAGCGAATATCGACGTGTTACCAGAAAATATCGAAGCCCAAGAAGGCTCCGTGGTACAACAAGCTGGATTCGTCCAGAGTGCCGCTGGCGGTAAAGATGTCAAACGTGTTGGATTGGTTCGGCGCCAAGCCTATTCCGTCTAAATAGAACAACTGATAACCGAATCGCAAGCTGGCCTGCGGCCCCATCGGTACAATTCCGCCAAGCTGTAGTTCGCCTGCAAATGCGACGGTGTCTTCGTCATCATAGAAGCGAATCGGCGCACCACCAGTAGATGCTTCGGCGTAAACATTCGCGTTATTGTAAAAGATGCCGCCTTTCACCGTGGTGGCGATGTCGATGATGCCCATGCGGAATAGTCTGGCATCGGCACCAATTTGGGCACCATACAGATCATTGTCGACCGCTGAAAAGAATCCTCGAAACGCCTGCGACTTGATATCAAACCCTTCGCTGGATTCGATAAAGCGAGCCCCAGCTAGAACCTCGATGCGATCAGTAATGGGGCGACGAAAGTTGAACTCCAAGCCTTGGAACTGGGCCTTGTATTCCACGTCGTACGCGGTTTCTGGATTAGCAGGTACGCCCGAGAAAAACGGAAATGTGATTCCGTTCCCACTTTCGCGCCGCCCCGCTTGCTCGTAATGGTCCATGCCAAAACCGACAATTTCCCAAGAGCGACCATCGTTTTCGTAAAACCGCAAGCCAACTCGAAAACCTTCTTCCCATTCAGCCAAGAAGTCGTCCAGTTGCAGCAGTGGCTGACCACTCACGTTATCAAACAGCAAATTGCCGCCCACAGAATCGTCGCGGTACAAGTACAGCGCGTCTACGGAAACTTTCACATGAGGATGGCTCGGACCGCAGGTATCGCAAGGGAATTGCGTTCCGTAGAATTCGTCCGCAGTCGATCCCTGAACCAAGCCGGCCGCCAATACAAAAAGAACCAGGACCGAACGTAGACTTGTTTGCATCTCAGGCCTCCTGCCTGTTCGTCGAATCAAGATTAGACCCTATCCGCAAAAACCATGTTGCTTCTAGTGAATCGACAGCACTGGCAACTTAGCATTCAATTTCTTGTCGGCCGTGCCAAAAACCACATGGTGCGAATAACCGGACGGACTGACTTTTCTGGTTTTCGCGATATTCTTGGCAATTCGATGTTGTTTTCTTATGCTTGGCTGTTAGTTTTAGACTTGGTTTCTATCCTAGGTTTCGCAGGTGTTAAAGTCGTGAAACGATTATTGTGCCTTCTGTTCGGATGCAAGACTTCTGCCGAATCGGGCGGGGAATATTGCGTTCGTTGTCGTGCGCATTTTCACGGCTATCTATTCAGGCCAGGCGGGCCACTGCGGTTCCTGGCGGTGTGGTTCCGGTTCAGCGGCATAAATCCCAAGCGTCCCTGTTCTCACTGCGGACACCCCATTGGCTACAAGATTCGCCGTTATCGGTTTGGGTGGGAAGAGTTCTGTTCGGACCGCTGCCACGAAGAATCTCGGGACTAGCCGGAAGTTCTTTTTAGTTCGCACGAAGTTCTTTTTAGTTCGCACCAGCACCTCGGGGCGGGTAAAAACGCATGCTCCAAGGCGAATGATTACCGCCATCCACTTACGCTTCGCTTAACTCTTTTGGCGCGAACCACGTGTAGATGGCCGGCACCACAAATGCCGTCAGTGCGGTACTGGTGATCAGACCACCGATCACGACCGAAGCCAACGGACGCTGGATTTCTGCGCCGGCGGTGGTGGACATGGCCATGGGCAGGAACCCCAAGCTGGCCACCAACGCTGTCATTAGAACTGGACGAATTCTGGCCAGTGCTGTGCGATGCGCCGCTTCATCGGGCGTAGCACCTTCCAAGCGTTCGTGTTCGGCGCCACTGACCCAGACCAAGCTGTTCAGCACGGCCACACCAAAGAGCGCAATGAAACCGACGCCAGCCGAAATACTAAACGGCATACCTCGAATCGCCAGTGCCAGCACGCCGCCGCATGCCGCCATGGGCACCGCCACAAAAACCAACATGGCCAAGCGAACCGACTTAAACGAAGTGAACAACAACAACCAAATCAACAACAAGACAAACGGTGTGATCACGGCCAATCGTAAACTGGCGGACTGTAGGTTTTCGAAGTCACCACCCCATTCCACGGCATAGCCAGCCGGAAGTTTGACCTGATCTGTCACGCGTTGCTGCGCTTCGGCGACAAAGCTAGCCACATCGCGGTAGCGTACATTGGCAGAAATGAAGGTTCTGCGTCGGCCTGCTTCGTGTTCAATACCCGGCGGCGATTCAGCCAATTCGATATCGGCCAGTTCGCCCAACGTAATCGCTGTGCCGTCAATCATTTTTACGGGAACGGCCTTCAAGCGTTCCGCCGAAGTTCGCCACGCTTCCGGCAAGCGAACCATAATCGGAAAACGAGCTCGTCCTTCAAACACTTCTCCCACCGGCGCGCCGCCGACAATGGAAACCGCTTGCATGACTTCGTCGCCCGAAATACCGTATCGTGCCAATTGCTGCGGATTGGCTTGAATGGTTAGCGTAGGAATGTTGGCTTGGTAGTCGGCCTTGACGTCCGCCGCACCGGGAATGTCTCGCAAAACGCGTTCAATTTCTTTCCCTTTTTGTGCCAACAGATTCAGGTCGTCACCGTACAGCAGCACCGCCACGTCCGCTTTGACACCAGCCACCAATTCGTCCACTCGCATTTCAATCGGCTGAGTAAACCCAAACGCGACGCCAGGAACTTGTTCCCTTAGCTTGGCCGAAATCCCTTCGATCAATTCGTCTCGAGTCTTCGGTTCGGGCCAAGCACTTACCGGCTTGAGAATCACCCAAACGTCCGTTTGATGGACGCCCATCACGTCGTTGGCAATTTCTGGTCGACCCGTTTTACAAAACACTGTTTTGACTTCCGGAAACTCTTTGATGATCGATTCGATTTGAGTGGACATCGGCACGGAACCTTCCAGCGAGGCGCTCGGCAATCGCAAAGCTTCGACCAGGAGGTCTCCTTCGTCTAGACGAGGCATAAATTCCGCGCCCAAGTTCTTGCCTAGCGGGACACAAAACGCAGCCAGCGCCAAAGCCAAGCTCAGTGTCCAGACCGGGTTGGCAATGGCCTTGGTCACCACGGGCTGATAAATTTTTTTGATCCAGCGAATCAGAAATACGTCTTCTTCTTCGATTTCCTTCGGTAGGAAGATGTACGCTAAAACGGGCATCAACGTCATGGAAAGAATCAGCGAACCGAACAGCGCGAATAACACCGTCAGCGCCATGGGACGAAACAGTTTGCCTTCCGTTCCTTGCAGTGCCAAAATCGGCAAATAGACGACGGCGATGATCAGTTCGCCAAACATGGTCGGCTTGCGAACTTCAATCGCCGCATCGCGGATCACTTCTAAATGCGTCTTGCCGGGATTCCGCATCGACAAGCGTCGCATGCAGTTTTCAATCATGATGACCGAACTATCTACCACCAATCCAAAGTCGATCGCTCCCAGGCTCATCAAGCTGGCACTGATCGCCGAAAATTGCATCAGATTGGTGGCAAACATCATCGACAGCGGGATGGCCAGCGCCACAATCATGCCGGCACGAACATTTCCCAACAATAAAAACAGCACCACAATCACCAACGCGCCGCCTTCGAACAGGTTCTTCAAGACCGTGTGCAATGTACGGTTAATCAAGGACGCTCGATCGTAGATCACTTCCAATTCTACACCCGTCGGCAACGTTTCTTCGATTTCGGCCAAGCGTTCTTTGGCTGCTTCGACGACGGTTCGCGAGTTTTCGCCCAACAGCATCATCACCATGCCGGTCACAATTTCGCCTCGGCCGTCACGAGTCACCGCGCCTTGTCGAGTGAGCGAACCGATTTCCACTTGACCAACGTCTTTGACCAAAATCGGCGTTCCCTGCGAAGATCGTTTCACCACTACATTGCCGATATCGTCCTTGTTCTTCAGCAACGACTGACCTCGAATAAATCGCTGTTCGCCATGGTGCACGATGTACCCGCCGCCTGCCGTGGCGTTGTTGCGTTCAATGGCGGACATGACGTCAGTCGGTTCGATGTGGAACTCGGCCAAGCGTTCTGGGTCGACTTGAACTTCAAACGTCTTGTAATATCCGCCGTGCGTGTTGATTTCCGTCACGCCGGGCGTGTTTCGCAAAGCCGGGGCCACTTGCCATTCCAAGATGGTGCGTAGTTGCTGTAGCGAATAGCCTTTCCCTTTGACTTCAAACTGCAAGATTTCGCCCAACGCTGTGGACAAGGCGCCGATTTGAGGATCGCCATACGCACCGACTCGCGCCTTCGCTTCTGGCAGTCGTTCCTTGACCAAATTCCGAGCGTGATAGATTTCCGTACCTTCTTGGAAGACGACCGTCACCACCGACAAGCCCAGTTTGGACACGCTGCGAATTTCTTCCACATGCGGCAGGCCACCCATCGTGGCTTCCACGGGATAAGTGGCGTAGCGTTCCACTTCCAACGGAGATAGCGAACCGGCTTCCGTCAACACTTGCACTTGCACGTTGGTCATGTCTGGCACGGCATCAATCGGAATGACCAATGCAGAATAAAAGCCCGAAACGGCAACAATTCCAATCAGGATGATGACCAGCAAACGGTTGTTCAGGCTGATTTCAATAACTTTGGATAACATAGCGTAAATTCTCCCAGCGGCAGCGTCTTAAAATGAAATTCGAATTACTCTTCTTCCCGTTCCAGAAGAAGTTCCGACTTCAAATAAAACGCACCCGACGTCACCACCATGTCACCTTCGCTCAACCCAGTTGTGATTTCGACCTGTTCCTGTGTCGAGACGCCCAGTTCCACGTTTCGCCGGTGATAGTGATTGTCGTCGGCTTGCACAAAAACGAATGGCACATCTTCATGTCGCTGAATTGCAGAAATGGGTACAGAAATTGATGCGTGTGCGGCGCCTTGCGGAATGCTCACCCAGACAAACATGCCGGGGCGCACGTTCATTTCGGCCGAATCAAATTCCGCCACCAACGGCACCGCTTGCGTGGCGTCGGAAACTTCGGCCCCAATGAATCGCAGCTTCGCCAAGAACGAATCATCCGGACTCGCGGGCAAGGTGATAGTCACTGGGCTACCCGTAGTCAAATCCAGCGACGCCCATTGCTTCTGATGAATCTGTGCGGAAACCCACAGCGTTTCCGTGTTGGCCAGAATCGTGAAGATTTCGCCCTGCAAAAATCGCAAGGCCTGCACCATGCGTTGGTCCTCAATCCGTCCTGAAATGGGAGCTCGCAAAACGAAATCGCTCAGCGCGCCGTCATCGGTGGATTCGGCAAACGGGCCTAACAACGCGGCGAGATGTTCACGTACCACCGTGAGTTCTCGTTGCGCCAGTTCCACGGCTGCGTCGGCTGTGGTTTGCTGCTGACGAGCGTCAAATTCGCACTGTTCGGCTTCTGCCAAGAACTGAGCGTCTAAGGCCTCTTTGTTGGCCATCCGTTCGTCTTGACTACGACCGCTGATGACACCAGACGAATTCAATTCTTGCGAACGACTGACCATCTTCTCGGCAAGTTCTAGCTGCGAATAGGACGCCAACAAACGAGCTCGATATTCACCCAGCTTCTTGTCTTTGAACTTGGCTTGAGCTGCCTTGGACGAAGGATTGGTCGCCAGGAATTGCACCAATTCGTTCAAATTGGTTGCCGTTTCCGTCGTCCATTCTTGTTCTCGCTGAGCCAACTGGAGCTTGGATTCCGCTTGTAGAATCTGATTTCTGGCGTTCCCGATCTGAACGCTACTCAGCAGCGCCAATTGGTCTCCTTCTTGAACCGTCTGTCCTGGTTGCGCAAAAACGTATTTGACAACACAGTCCACTGGAGCTCGCAGTTCCAAGTGAGCGGTTTCGTTGTAGCCAATTTTGCCTGTCACCGTCGTGGACGGCTGCAAGACGCTGCGTTCGACCGGGTTTACCTGAATCCCAGCGGTTTGCACTTTGGCCGGAGGCAAGGTAACTTCGGTCGGTTCGGATTGATCCGATTCTTCGGCGGCCGCATGTTCTTCGTGTTCGCCTTCATGTAACAACAAATGAGGCCCCACAAAGCCACCAAACAACGCCAATCCAATGACAACCACTGGAGCAACATAGTGAAAAAACGAATGCTGCACCGAGCGCACTCGAGCAGGAGATGATGCAGTTGTAGACATATCCAACATACCAAGACTATGGGCATTGTTGCCCAAACGTAATTTGAAACCAACGAAGACCAATCGCCAGACGTGCTTGCCGATGGCAACTGTCACGATTCCAAGAACACGTGTCGTCGCGACCGCCTCAAGATCCAGACCGGCTGCGATCAACACGTTATCGTCGAGTCTAAATCAAGAGTGACCCGAACCAAGTGCGCAGCATTTTTCCAGAGCGAAGCGGAGGCAATTCAGGCGCCAGCGAGCGGCCGAATTGCGCACAATCATCTTCGCAGCGAATGGTCTGGTTGGCCAACACCAACGGCAGATCTAGCGCTTCCAGCTGTTGGTCGGAAGGCGCAGTGACGGGCTTCGTCACCAAAGCACCTTTGCAAATGCACCCCGATTCGTTGCAATGCATTTGCGAAGCATTCGGACCAGACGCAACTTGCTGAATGACGGGATGTTCAAGAACATGCGTCGGCAGATGACCGTGACCGATGGCACAATGCAACAGCACAAGCTGAGTGCAGAGACATAAGGTCAAACAGGTAAGACGACGCCAGAACATAATCTTTTCTGCAGATAGTTGGTAGGAAGGGAACAAAAAACTGTTCCGCTGACAACGATTGTAATATGGAATCGGCTGCGGTCCAGTGAGATCGTGAAGGCTTCTGTTGACAAAACCTAGGCGCACGTAGGCAAAAACCGATATGCTATCCGATGCGATCGGGGCGAATATTCGCTGTTTTCGCTTGGGAACAAGCATTCTTAATTACGGTTTAACTACAAAGAAATTCCATGTCTCTATTCGAAAACGAAGAATATCAGTGGCGAGAAACCTATTTCATTTTATTTCAATCCGCAAAACGCCCCAGTGCAACGGCCGTGGCCAGCCGCTTAAAGGCGATGGATCCGCGTTACGAAGTCACCAATATCCGTGAAAGCGAATCGGGACAGCTAGAATCCCTAACGCTGTTTTCTCCTGATGACTACGCAGCAATGGATATTTCTTTTGTCACGGGCGAAGAAGTTTCTGAACAAACCGCTCCATTGATGAAAGAGCTGAAGAAAAATGCCGCTCCGGACGAATTGGACGCCATCAAACGTATCGCCAAATGTGATTGCCGGTTTGATGTTTTTCATTTTGAACAGCTCGTCTTTGTCGGCCGAACCGACGAAGAGGACGAAGATGACTTTATGGACCCCGGCGCACTGCTGATGGTCATGGAAGAAGTCGCACAACTGTGCGGCGGTGTTGTCGTCGATCCACAAGCCAACGCGCTGCTGTAAGCGGTTTGAATTACGGCTACGTGGAACCGAGTCAGTGTGGCTAGCGCAAGTCGTTTGTAGTCCCGCCTTCAGGCGGAATTGTCCTTGATGGGAATTTCCGCCTCAAGGCGGGACTACGAACGATCTTACCGCCGTCGAAACAAAGTCAGGCGTCTCACTTGCGTTACGCGCCAACAGAGAACACAAAGTCAATACGATGGCCACCGTCAAAACATCGGCCCTGTCGCCATCAACACCGTCACAACTGCCAGGCCACACGCAAAAATTGTCCCGATGGCAAACATCGCCCAACGAGGCCAGGCGGCTTGGTACCCGAGCCAGCGAACGTAGGTTTCCACAATCGGCCCGGCAAAAAAACAAGCGTTGGCCAGCACGGCTCCCAACACCACGTCGACCACCAACCGAGGACTAATCGTTTGACGAAGGAAAATGGCGACAATGGTGACCAAGCCCAAAATCGCCACATACGCCAGACGCAACTTTTCCCAATCCAGAAAGATTCGTTTCGCCAACACGCTTAGCGGTTGATTGCCATTTTCATCCGCAGCGACGCTGTTCGCATCAATGGGCGACGAATACGGATTGGTGTCTCGGTCCATAAATGAATCTCTTCGAACAAGCCAACTTCATCGCACTGTAAACCTGCAGGTTACCATTTTTCCTGAAACGTAAATGACGTCAAAGCCTGCATGTAATTGGAACGTTCCAGTTTTTCCGGTTCTGCAGCGCGAAGACGCGACATACTGCCTTGCATTTGACGCACGGACGTGTAGCCTCGTTCTTCCAGCCATGTCGTCATTTCGCTGAGAATCAATTTGATCACCGCCGGGCCGCGTTGCAACAACGCCGACGCCATCATCGTCACATCGGCACCCACTAGCAACGCCTTTAACGCATCTTCCGTAGTATGAATGCCGCTGGTGGCGGCTAGCGAAATAAAAACTTGGTCTCGCAAAATGGCAATCCATCGCAAGGTACGCCGTAATTCATCGGGACGACTTAGCAATAGTTCGGGCGAAAAACACAGATTCTCCAAATCAATGTCGGGTTCCAAGTAGCGATTGAACAGCACCAAGCCATCCGCGCCGGCTCGAGAAAACTGGTCCGCCAGATTCGGCAGCGAGCTGAAGAACGGTCCCATTTTCACGGCAATCGGAATTGTGGTCTCTTGTCGCACTGCTTGAATCAGTTCGCAATAACCAGCCTCGACATCTCGGCTGGTTTCCAGCACGTCGGTTGGAACAACATAAATATTCAACTCCAACGCATCCGCGCCGGCCTGCTGAATCTCTTGTGCATACCGCACCCAACCTCCTTTGGACGTTCCGTTCAGACTGGCGATCACGGGAATTCCCAGCTGTTTCTTGGCGTCCGCTACCAGCTCCAAATACTTTTCTGGGCCCGTGTTATACGTATCCATTTCCGGAAAATAGCCCATCGATTCAGCAAAGGAATCGGACTGATAGTCGTACAACCGAGCGATCTCGATCTCTTCGTGTTCAATTTGTTCTTCGAACAGCGAAGGCAACACCACCGCCGCCGCACCCGCATCTTCCAATCGTTTTAGCGAATCCAATTTTCCCGTCAACGGATTGGACGAAGGGACCAGCGGGTTCGCCAATTCCAAGCCCAGGTATTTGGTTGTCAAATCAATGGTCACGGTTTGATTCCTTTTGCGTTGAACTAAGACAGTTTTTCTGCCGCGCCTTTTCTGTTTCGAATCGTGTCGCTTGAAGGTGCTACATTACATCCGCGATGTCGCGATCCACACCGGCCATCTGTTCGTACAAATGCCACGTATCGTTGATATCCTTCTGTGCCAAATCGAACAGCCGGTTCGCTTGTTCTGGATTGGATCGAGTGAGCATGGCAAACCGAGCTTCCTTCATGGCGACATCGCGGAACCGCAAATCGGGCTTGCGACTATCCAAGTGGAACGGATGATCACCTGCGTGTGCTTTCCGCGGATCAAAGCGGTATAGCGGCCACAGGCCCGATCGCACAATGTCTTTTTGGTGCGTCATCGACGTGGACATGTCAATGCCGTGAGCAATACAGTGGCTGTATGCCAAGATCAATGACGGTCCCGGATACGATTCTGCTTCGTGGAATGCGCGAACCGTCTGAGCGGGATTCGAACCCATGGCAATCTGTGCGACATAAACGTTGCCGTACGCCACGGCCATCATGCCCAAATCCTTGCGATGCGATTCTCGTCCATTCGCCGCGAACTTGGCCGTTGCCGCTCGAGGCGTCGCCTTGGATGCTTGGCCACCCGTATTCGAATAGACGCCCGTATCCAACACCAAAATATTGACATCTCGGCCCGAAGCCAGCACATGGTCCAAGCCACCGTAGCCAATGTCATACGCCCAGCCGTCACCACCAACGATCCACATGCTGCGACGCAACAAAATGTCCACCAGCTGTGACAACTCGTTGGCAGCATCCGTACCGATCGTCGCCAGTTTTGCTTTTAGATCGGCAATGCGACTGCGTTGCGCGGCAAGACCTTCTTCCGAACGCTGATCGGCGTTTAGGATTTCTGTAACCAGGGCATCACCCACATCGGCCGCCAACGATTTCAGCAAGCGCTCGGCTTCGTCCCGTCGACTATCCAGTGCCAAACGGATTCCCAAGCCGAATTCTGCGTTGTCTTCAAACAGCGAATTCGCCCACGCGGTACCTCGACCATCCGCGTTCTTCGACCACGGTGTTGTCGGTAAGTTCCCGCCATAAATCGACGAACAACCGGTCGCGTTCGCCACGATCGCTCGATCTCCAAACAACTGCGTCATCAATTTCAGGTACGGCGTTTCACCGCAACCCGCACACGCGCCGGAGTATTCAAACAGCGGCAATAGCAATTGCGAACCCTTGACCGTTTCCGTCTTCACGCTGGCTCGATCGACTTCCGGCAAATTGATGAAGAATTCGAAGCGACTCTTTTCTCGCTCCAAATGATCCACCTTCGGTTCCATGTTGATGGCCTTGTGCTTCACCGCTTCTTTGCTCTTCGCCGGGCACACGTCCACACAGACGCCGCAGCCCGTGCAGTCTTCCGGAGCGACTTGAATGGTCAAGCCGGTGCTACCGTCTTTGGAAATGCGAACCGGGAATTCAGCCGGCGCGTCCGCCAGGCACTGCCGGTCAAACTGTTTGGTGCGAATCGCCGCGTGCGGACACACCAAAGCACATAAACCACATTCGATACAGATATTGCTGTCCCAAATAGGAATATCGAGCGCGATGTTGCGTTTTTCGTACCGAGCGGTCCCGGTGGGAAATGTGCCGTCAATCGGTAACGCACTGACCGGCAGTTTGTCTCCCAGGCCGCCAATGATCATGCCGGTGACTCGTTGCACAAAGTCGGTTGCATCGGCCGAAACCGCTGGCAGTCGTTTCAGCGGACTGGTGACTTCGCTGGGGACGGTGACTTTTTGCAAACCGGCCAACGACATATCGACCGCCGCATAATTGCGTTCCACGATCGCTCGACCGCGTTTGGAATACGTCTTCTCAATCGCCTTTTTGATTTGTTCGATCGCTTCGTCCGTCGGCAGCACGTTGGCTAATTTGAAAAAGCATGTTTGCATGACCGTGTTGATACGTCCACCCATGCCGGCTTCGCGAGCAATCTTGACGGCATCCACCACATAGACCGTCAATTGCTTTTCAATAATCTGTTTCTGCACGTCTTCGGTCAGTTCGTTCCAGACCGTATCCGCGTCAAACGGGCTGTTGATCAGTAATGTGGCGCCGGGCTTGGCAATGCTCAGCACGTCCATGCGGCGCAAGAATTCAAACTGGTGACAGGCCACAAAGTTGGCTTCGCGGATAAGGTAGGTCGAACGAATCGGCCGAGGACTAAAGCGCAGGTGCGAAACGGTAACGGCGCCGGCTTTCTTCGAATCGTAAACGAAATAGCCTTGAGCGTGCAGCGAAGTATTCTCGCCCACAATCTTGACCGAATTCTTGTTCGCTCCGACCGTGCCGTCGCTGCCGAGCCCATAAAACACGGCGCGAATCACATCGTCTGGTTCGTGGAACTCGTCGTCGTCCCAGGGAATACTCAGGCCTGTGACGTCATCGTAGATGCCGACGGTGAAGTGACGTTTCGGCTGTTCGCTGGCCAATTCGCCAAAGACGGCGGCCACCATGGCAGGCGTGAATTCTTTGGATGAAAGTCCGTAACGACCACCAATCACCAGCGGCAAATTCGGGCCGTGTGAAGCGCTCCATGATTCGGCCACCGCGGTGATGACGTCTTGATACAACGGTTCGCCTGTCGCGCCTGGCTCTTTGGTGCGATCCAGCACGGCGATACGGTTAACCGTTTTGGGAATGGCTGACAAGAAGTTGTCAATGTGGAAGGGTCGGTAGAGTCGGACATTTACCAAACCAACTCGCGCTCCCTGCGAATTTAGATGCTCGACCGCTTCTTCAATTGCACCGCAGCCGGACCCCATGGCCACAATGATGCGGTCCGCGTCTGCGGCTCCTATGTAATCAAACGCTTGATACTTACGGCCTGTGCGAGCCGCAAATTTATCGAATTCGCTTTGCAGATTTACTGGCACTTGATCGTAGAACGTGTTGGCAGCTTCGCGAGCTTGAAAAAATACGTCGGGATTCTGCGCGGTTCCTCGTAGCACTGGACGATCGGGATCCAACGCGCGAGAGCGATGCTGGTGAATTAACTCGCGATCCAGTTGCGAACGAATGTCATCGTCGGACAGTGGGTGAATCTTGTTGATTTCGTGCGAAGTGCGGAAGCCGTCAAAGAAATGGAGAAACGGAATGCGCGAACGAAGTGAAGCGGTTTGTGAAATCAACGCAAAATCATGAGCTTCCTGCACGGTAGACGCAGCCAGCATGGCAAATCCGGTAGAGCGAACGGCCATCACGTCACTGTGGTCGCCAAAGATGGACAGGGCGTGCGTGGCCACGGTCCGAGCTGCCACGTGGATGACGGCCGGAGTCAATTCGCCGGCAATTTTGAACATATTGGGGATCATCAGCAGCAGGCCTTGCGACGCCGTGAACGTTGTCGTGAGTGCTCCGCCTTGTAGCGCGCCATGCACCGCTCCCGCCGCACCTCCTTCGCTCTGCATTTCTATGACGTCGGGCACCAGGCCAAACACGTTGGGCCTACCAGCCGCAGCCCACGCGTCAGAAAATTCGCCCATGGGAGACGCGGGCGTGATGGGATAGATGGCGATGACTTCGTTAATCGCAAAGGCAACTCGCGCGGCCGCTTCGTTTCCGTCAACGGTGACAAATTCGTTTTTCATGATTGGCTTTCTATTGGGTTTGGTAATTCGTTTACCAGTATTTTTCGACGTGAAGGTTGCCGGGTTGCCGAGGATGATCCAGTTGAAATCCTCGATCCATCAGCAGTTGCACCATGCCAGTTGTCTGCGGAAAGACGTGCGAACCATCGTCGCGACGTTCCGGCAAGCCGATCATGGATGGATTGCCGCACAAATAGACGTGACTGTTTTCCGGAGCCAGCGTCAGTTGCGAATCGGCTTCTAGTTCGCCCGACGCAAAATAGTCTTGGATGTATCGCTTGGGGACGTTTGGTTCCCGAGTAACCAGGGTGCGATAGCCGTAGTTGGAAAACTTGGTTTCCAGTGATCGATGCGTTGGCAGGTACGCCAGATCTTTGCTGTAACGCACGCACACCAAGGAAAGAACCTTGCCCGCGTGTCCCATCGACAAGAGTTCCGCCAACATGGCATTGTGTGGTGCTTCCCCGGTGCCTGTTGCCAGAAAAATGACATTGTCGCTGGGCTGGACATGATCCAGCGAATATCTTCCATGGCAGGACGTTCCGATATGCAAGCGGTCACCGACCGAGAGGGTGAACAACCGAGGTGTCAATTCAGGAGCCGGACCGTCTGGATTGTTTCGCACCAACGCGACAATGAATTCCAGTTCGTCTTCTGAATTGGCAGTCACCACGTTGCCCTTGTCATCCAAAATTCGCGCCGACAAGGAATACGCTCGGCGAATCAACTTGGGAATTCGAGTGGCATCGGGCGGTTCTGGTTGAGCGTTTTCGATTCGGGGCTCCCAATTTCCCAGCCCCAGCACTGTGTATTGCCCAGCTTGGTAGCGAAGTCGCTTTCGATCGGGGGCAATTCGCAGAATAGCCAAATCGTCATGAACTCGACGAAACGAACGCACAGTGGCGTTATAGTATTTCGTCCGCAAACGATCGATGGCCATGAAAACGTCCTGTTCGTCAAAACAATCCCAACAATTGCTGTCGGTGTGATGCAGGTTCTGTGCCGAATCGGTTTGCAGGTCCCTTCGGTTCGGATTAGATGGATTCCAGCTGTGGGCTCGCCGATCGTCGGCGCGCAGAAGGGCGCTAACGGCGAATCGTCCGTGCGACCTCGCACATCCACAACGTGCTTGTGGGGCAATAGTTGGTCATGCTTGCAAGCGTTTTCTCATGACATTCGTGACGGTCCTGTTTTTGCATAACGCCAGATACGAATGTCGGCTTTCTAGGAATCTAAAGGAGGAAGGATGACCGATTTGCAACACACGGTTACCAGTCTGGACGCGTTGCTGCCGCCCGAGATGGCTCGGAAGGCCGAACAGGTTGGCGAGAAGAAAGCGAACCTTGACTTGGCAACCATGTTCGTGCTGGCACTGCTCGGCGGAGCCTTCATTGCGTGGGGCGCTGCTTTGGCAACGGTGGTGGCGACATCCGGAGCGGCCGAACCATTGCCGTTTGGCGTAACTAAAGTATTGAGCGGTCTTGTCTTCTGTGTCGGCCTGATCTTGGTGGTGGTCGCGGGTGCCGAACTGTTTACCGGCAACAATTTGATTGTGATGGGCTGGGCCAGTGGTCGAGTGACTTCGGGCAATCTATTACGAAATTGGATCGTGGTCTACATTGGCAATTTGATCGGCGCCTTAGCCACTGCGGCAATTGTCTATTTCGCCGGCGCAGCGAATCAAGCGAATGGTGCCGTCGGTGAAACGATGATGAAAATCGCCGCCGCCAAGTGCAATCTGGGGTTCGCTCAAGCGATCGCCGCTGGCATCGGCTGCAATGCATTGGTTTGTGTGGCCATTTGGCTGTGCATGAGTGCTCGTTCTGTGACCGACAAGATTGCCGCCATTATTTTCCCCATCACCACGTTCGTGGCGACGGGCATGGAACACTGCGTGGCGAATATGTATTTCATTCCGATTGGCATGCTGGCTCGAGGCTCGGCGGACATCTATCCCGAATTGAGTCTGAACGGTTTCCTGGTTGGAAATTTGCTGCCGGTTACCATTGGCAATATTATTGGCGGAGCAGGATTGGTTGGCTTGGTCTATTGGTTTGCATACTTGCGGAAAAGTAGCGTATAGAACGTCCAACTCTGTGTTAGTCATAGTTCGTAGTGCCGCCTTCAGGCGGAATGATTTTCATTGAGGAACTCCCGCCTCAAGGCGGTACTACGAACGGCATGACGCGACGGTCGCCAAGACAACGGAAAGGGATTACGTCGTGAAGCAAAAGGGAAGCGGGAATAAGGAAAGCTCGCGCTGAGGCGTATTTGCGGGATTCGCAAAACCGGCGGTATGCTGGGGCAGTCTGCTGACAACGTGCGACATGTCCTGCCTATCTTGCAGCGAATTCAGTCCGAACAAGCGAGCATTACGCACGAATCCATTGCGGCGGCGGCCAGCGAACAAAACGTCTCGTCATCCGACGCGTTTGGCGTGGCGACATTCTATTCCATGCTGGAAGTCACATCGGACGCTACAAAACAGCTGCAACCGACAGTTCGAATTTGCGATAGCCCGACGTGTGCCTTGTTAGGCGCCAACCAAATGTTGCGCCACACGTCGCAACCAAACGCCTGCGGGCGAACCAGTTGTCTAGGACTGTGCGACCAAGGTCCGGCTGCCATCTGCCAGAATCGCTTGTTTGCCAACGTGCAGGCGGATTCGTTCACGACGGACAGCGATCACGATTCGCACCAACATCGTCCCACCTTGCAGCTACGGAAAGCTGGTCCGCTGACCGACGGCATTGGAACAATCGATCCTGATTCGTTCGAATCTGCAATATCCCATGGCGCTTACCAAGCGGCCAAGGCTTCCCTTGCGGCCAAACCGAGTGACATCATTCAGCAAGTAGAACAGGCTGGGCTACGAGGTTGCGGGGGCGCGGGATTCTTGACCGGCCGCAAGTGGCACATGGTGGCCGCTCAGCCCGCCGAGCATCGTTATGTCGTTTGCAATGCAGATGAGTCAGAACCCGGAACATTCAAAGATCGCCTGTTGATGTTGGGCAAACCGCATCTATTGTTGGAAGGCATGTTAATCTGTGCCTTGGCGGTCAACGCACAGGAAGGAGTGATCTACATTCGAGGTGAATACGAAGATGCCGCTCAACGTTTGGAGCAGGCGATCACTCAAGCCGTTCAAGCCAACGCGTTGGGCGACAACATTTTCGGTTCGAACCGATCGTTTCACGTTCATGTGCATCGCGGAGCAGGAGCGTATATTTGCGGCGAAGAAACTGCGCTGCTGGAGTCGCTGGAAGGGAAACGAGGTGAACCTCGCAGCCGTCCTCCTTATCCAACGGTGGCCGGTTATCGGCAACAACCTACGGTGGTGAACAATGTCGAGACGCTGTGCAGCGTGCCAGGCATATTACAACACGGCGCGGCGGCGTATCGCGATCGCGGCAGTCAGGGATTGGCCGGGACCAAGTTGTATTGCCTCTCCGGAAACGTCGCCAAGCCTGGTGTCTACGAAATGCCCATGGGCACAACTTCGCGGCAATTGATCCAGCTGGCCGGCGGAGTGACCGGCGGTGAATTCTATTTTGCGTTGACCGGTGGCGCAGCCGGAACGTTTATTTCGCAAACACAACTCGACGTGCCACTCGGATTTGATGCTGGAAAAGCGGGCGTTTCGATGGGATCGGGCGCGATCATTGTGGCGAACCATCACGTTCGCGTATGTGACATCTTGTTGTCGGTCCTGAAATTCTTTGCGGCCGAATCGTGTGGCAAATGCACTCCTGCCGAATTGGTTCGCAACAAGTTGCCGAAATCGTAGCCCAGTTCGCTGACGGTAACCACAACGCTGCCGACATCCAGCGACTTCGCAAGTTGGCTCGATTACTGGACGAAACGTCATTTTGCGGATTGGGCCGATCGATCGCGTGGCCGATTGAAAGTGCATTGGAACGATTTCCTCGCGAATTTTCTGGAGCAGGAGCAGACGCATGATTCGAGTGGAATTGGATGGGCAACCGATCGCCGTTTCACCGGGAACCACCGTGTATGAAGCGGCGGAGCAGCTGGGCATTCGCATCCCAACGCTGTGCCATCACGCCGACTTGAGCCCCGTTGGTTCGTGCCGCATGTGCTTGGTGGAAATTGACGGCTGGGACCGCCCGCAAACGTCATGCAATTTGCCATGTACCGACGGCATGAAAATCACGACGTCGTCCGACTCGGTCCAACGCGCCAGACAAAGCATGCTGGAGTTGCTCGCCGAGAATCTGGCTGCTGCCCAAAACGAGTCGGGACGCGTTTCTGAAATTGTTTCGAACCTACAAGCTATTTCCACAGGTGACACACATTCGTCACTTCCCGACGGTCACCCATTGCGACAACGATATCCGATTGATGCCGACCACAATCCGTTTATTCGCATTGATTTGAACAAGTGCATTTTGTGTACGAAGTGCGTGCGAGCCTGTGCGGAAATTCAAGGCCGGTTTGTGTGGAGCGTGGCGCAACGAGGCGACGCCGCACAAGTGGTTTGCGGAACAGACCAGTCGATGCTGGAAGCCGGTTGTGAATCGTGCGGCGCGTGTGCGGCCTATTGTCCCACCGGAGCGTTGACGGATCGTATGGCGTTCGGTGCCGGGACGCCTGATCGGTTGGTGCGAACCACGTGCAGTTATTGCGGCGTCGGCTGTCAGTTTGATTTGAACGTCAAAGACGAACGGATCGTTCAAGTGACGTCTGCACCGGACGCGCCGGTCAACGGCATGGCGTTGTGCGTCAAAGGGCGTTACGGCTACGACTTTGTCCATCATTCGGAACGACTCACTCGGCCTCGCGTTCGGCAGTATCTGTTGCAAGAGACCGATTGGCAGCAGCGGCCTGCAGATCGAGGCCCGTGGGTGGAAGTCGATTGGGAAGTTGCGCTGGATGTGACTTCGCGCAAGCTGGCCGAAATCTGGCGAGAAAGTGGTGGACAGGCCATGGGCGTACTCTCTTCGGCCAAGTGCACCAACGAAGAAAACTATTTGATGCAAAAGTTCGCTCGGCAAATTCTTCGCACCAACAACGTCGACCATTGTGCTCGCCTCTGCCATTCCTCTACCGTCGCCGGATTGGCCATGGCGATGGGCAGCGGAGCGATGAGCAATTCCATGCAGGACATTGCGGAAAATGCCGCCGCTATTTTGATCACCGGTTCCAATACCACGGAACAACATCCTGTCTTTGGAAGCATGTTGCGGCAAGCGGCTTTGCGAGGTTGCCCGATTGTGGTGGCCGATCCGCGACGCATTGATATTGCCGAATTTGCCGTCATGCACTTGCGACAGAAGCCGGGAACGGATGTCGCTTTGATCAATGGCCTGATGCACTTGGCTCTGGAAAACGGCTGGCACGATGAAGATTTCATCCGGCAGCGTTGCGAAGGCTTTGACGAACTGCAAGGCGTTGTGCAAAACTATTCGCCCAACCGAGTGGCTCAAATCACCGGAATCAGCGAAGCAGATCTGGTTGCCGCCGCAAAACTGTTGTGCACCGCCAAACCGCTGGCCGTGATTTGGGCCATGGGAATTACGCAGCACACGACAGGCGTTTCCAACGTGCTGAGCCTGGCCAATTTGCAAATGCTGTTGGGAAATATGGGTGTACCTGGCGGCGGCGTGAATCCGTTGCGAGGTCAAAATAATGTCCAAGGCGCTTGCGACATGGGCGCGCTGCCGAATGTCTTTCCGGGCTATCAGCGAGTAGATGACGCAAGCATCAGTGACAAGTTTGCGTCAGCGTGGGAATTACAGGCAGCGGCGTATGCGGTCAATTCGAAGCGAGCGCTGGATCAGCAACCCGGTTTGACCGTTACGGAATTGGTAAACGGCGGCCAAGAAGGTCGCATTCGTTCGCTCTATATTTTGGGTGAAGATCCCGCCATGACGGAACCGGACAGCAATCACGCACAGGCCTGTCTGGCGGCCACCGAGTTTATTGTATTGCAAGAAATCTTTCCGTCGGAAACAGCAGAGTTTGCGGACGTGCTGTTACCCGGAGCGTCGTTTGCGGAAAAGGATGGGAATTTCACCAATACGGAGCGTCGAGTTCAACCGATTCAGCCCGCGGTGCCGGCTCCTGGTGAAGCGCTGCCTGACTGGCTGATCACTTCTCGGTTGGCAAATCAAGTTTTGGAACGAACCGGTCGAACGCCGCTGGGTGAATTCGCCGCTTGGCGATACGCGAATGCAGCGGATGTATTGCGAGAAATCAACTCGCTCACTCCGTCCTACCACGGGATAACGCCGGAGCGAATTGCGGCCGGCGAATCGTTGCAATGGCCTGTTCCTGACGCGAATCATCCCGGGACACCCATTTTGCACGTCGGCAAGTTTACTCGCGGCCTGGGCAAATTTCACGCCGTGGACTATCTGCCGGCTGTCGAATTGCCCAACGACGAATTCCCGCTGCTGTTAACTACCGGCCGCGTGCTGTATCACTGGCACGGCGGCGAGATGACTCGGCGAGCTGTCGGCCTGACCGCGGTTTGTCCCGAACCGTTGGTGGAGGTCAGCCCCGACGACGCGGCGAAACACGCCATTGCGAATGGAGATTGGGTCACGCTGGAATCTCGTCGAGGCACCTTGCACGCTCGTGCCTGCGTGACCAACCGAGTGGCTGCGGGCGTTGTTTTTGGGAATTTTCATTTTCCGCAAAAAGGCAACGTCAACAATCTGACCATTGGGGCTCTAGATCCCATAGCCAAGATTCCGGAGTACAAAGTGTGCGCCGTGCGGTTTGCTCTTCAGCATCAGCGACATTCGTAGTGCCGGCTCTGAGCTAAGACCGGTTCGGTCGGCAAATCCTACGCAATTTTCGAAGCACGTTCGGTTGACAGACCAAGCGATGTTTTGCGAGCTGGCTGAATTCGCTATATTCGCAGCAGTTGTTTTGCGCTGAATAGAAATGAGTCGATCATGACAGAAGAATCGCCGTCACCGGAAAATCCCTTCGATGCACCGCGTGTCGAAACGCCCGCCGCCATGGACCGTCGTGTGGGACGAGTTCATCCGTTGCGAATCATCGGTATGCTGTTGGTTAGCTTGGCAGCCGGTGCGGGCACGTTTGTGGCGACGTGTTTTGGCGGGTTGATGATCGGTGGTATTTACATGAATAACGCAAACGCGAATTTGCTGCTGACCATTTGTTGCGGCGCCGCATTGATCGTACCGGTGGTGGTGTTTGGCGCTTGGTGGAGAAGTGCTAGGCGGCGAGGAATGTCTCCGCCACCCGTGCACAAAGACGCTGAAAGCGACGACGCAAAGTAGCGGCGTGGAGAACAAATGAGCCAAGCGGACGACAGCCATGAGCCAGAAGAACCGATCACGGCGTATGCAGTTCCGGATGTGGCAGCACCAGTGGAACGTCCTGCTCGTAGCCGAGCCGGTGCTGTGATTGGCACCGTCGCCGGCAGCTTGGCCGCTGCACTAATTATTGTGCTCGCCAGCGTGTCCTTGATTGTGGTGCTGCTGGTCACCTTCTTGTTTGCGTTATGCAACGGAGCGTTGTCCAACAGTGGAAAATCTGGCTCCCAGCCAAAGCGTGTGATCGAGCGGCCGAACCCAGTGGTTCAGCCTGACAATCTTCCGACAGCGGAAAGCGAGCGTGAATGATGATTCGTTATCGAGACTACACGTACTTGGGTTTGACGCAAAGTTTGTGCCCGGAATGCTTGGAATTGGTGCCGGCCAAGGTGATTGAACAAGACGGGCGCATTTACTTTCGCAAGACGTGTCGTTCGCATGGCCAACGAGACGACTTTGTCTGTGGTGATGCAAAATGGTTCGATCGAACCGACTACAGCCTGCCCGGTAAAATGCCCGAACAATTTGGCGTGGCCGCTCGGCGAGGCTGTCCTTTCGACTGCGGACTGTGCGAAGAACACGAACAACACACTTGCATTGGCCTGCTAGAAATCACATCGTCCTGTAATTTGGAATGTCCGATGTGTTTTGCGGAAAGTGGCCCCGGTGGCAAGCATTTGTCATTCCAGCAGTGCCAGGCAGCCATTGATCGATTGGTCGAGGTGGAAGGGCAACCCGAAATTCTGCAACTCTCTGGTGGCGAACCGACTATTCATCCACAGTTTGCAGCGATTTTGGATTACGCGTGCCAGCAACCCATTGATATTGTCATGATCAATACCAACGGTGTGCGCATTGCCAAGGACGCGGCGTTTCTTGATCTGCTACAGAAGTACCGACACCGTATTGAAGTCTATTTGCAGTTTGATGGGCTGAGTGAAGCGAGCTATCCGGCGTTGCGAGGCGAACCGCTTTTGGAAACGAAGTTAAAAGCGGTCGAGCGTTTGGGAGCAGCGGCCATCAACACCATTTTGGTCAGCACCGTTCAGCCGCATGTAAACGACGATCAAATGGGAGCGATTGTGCAATTCGGGCAACAACGGTCTTGGGTGACGGGTGCCAGCTTTCAACCGGCCACGTATTCCGGGCGTTACGTATTGCCGGAAGATTTGGAGCAGCGCATCACTTTCCCCGATATCATCCAAGGCATTCAGCAGCAGACGGATCAGCAATGGCTGGAAACTGATTTTTCGCCGCTTCCGTGTGCTCATCCCAACGGTCATACGCTGGCCTATGCGGTTCGAACCAGCGACGGCATTCTTCCGATAGCTCGTTTCATTCAGCTAAAGAACCATCTGGATTTGCTTTCGGGCCGAATCACGTTCAATCGTACTCGAGCAAAAGAATTGATCGCCGAATATCTTGCTCGTCAACCTTGCGGCTTGGGAGGTTGTGACCAAGACTTGTCACTCGGCGAAACACTCGACGCTGCGACTTTGACTCCATCACAACTGGAAGTGGCCGCCGGATTTTTTCAAAAAGCGATGACGGAAACGTTATATCCTTGTGACATGTTTCGCATCACGACCACTTCATTTATGGACGCGTACAATTTTGACGTGCGTCAGTTGATGAAGTCGTGCGTGCATTTTGTTTTGCCGTCTGGGCATTTGATTCCGTTTTCCGCTTACAACGTGCTGTATCGCCACGGGCATGTGCCGCTGCCACCCATGGAAGATTCGCGGTTGCCGTTGGTTCGAACATGAATTGGCAAGCTTGTTATCCGCTGATCATGTTGGTTGCCCTGTTGAGCGGTGCGTGGATTAGCCGTCGGTATAAATCGGATTTGCCGCTGTCGGCGTCGCAGAAAATCTGGTTGGGGCTATGTGCGTTTGGCGGAGCCATGCTGGCGGCTCGCTTACCGTTTCTGTTCCCGGGCGTTCCCGGAGTTCAAGGGCAGACTGGCCTACTCATCAGCGGCAAAACGATCTTGCTGGGGCTGGTCGGCGGTTATGCCGGAGTCGAATGGGGAAAGTGGTCGGCTGGGATCACGACCAAGACCGGCGATGCGTTTGTGGTGCCAGTGGCGGTATCCGTGGCGATTGGTCGAATTGCCTGTTTTGTGGGAGGATGTTGCTACGGCGTCCCGACCAACATGCCGTGGGGCGTGACGTTCTCGAATGTCGACATGGTCGCTCGTCATCCAACGCAACTGTACGAAGCCGCGTTCCATTTCAGCATGGCAGCGACTTGCGCTGTGCTATTCGACCGAAAAATCTGGCCGCGACAGTTGATCAAGTTCTATTTCTTGGCGTATTTTGTGTTTCGCTTCCTAACGGAATTCCTTCGACCAGAGGAACGTATTGCTGGCGGACTGACCTTTTATCAATGGATCTGCGCAGCGATGTTTTGCGTCTTCTTGTGGCTATGGCAACGCGACGCGAATTCCCGACACCAACTTTCGACGACGACCCGTGGCTGACGCTCACCGGCAACAATGTTTCGGTCTCCGGGTAGACAAAACCGCAGACAAAAAAGGAGGATGGATGACACCAATCTCTAGTCATATGGAACAGGCCTTCACACAGGCCTTCACACTCGTTCGCTTCGATCAGATGGGATGTTTCGTCGTAGCGGGACCGAATCAATGAGCACTTTCAATTCACGCATCAGTTTCATCGTTTCTTGTGCAATTTTTGCGTCTCCAATGCTTGGGTCGGCGCAAATGGAATCAATGACGTACTCCGCGTTTCAACACGTGGTGAAAATGCACGCGAAAACGATTCAGGTTTCTCAACAGCAGCGACGCGACATAGACGAAATAGATGTCACGTTGATTCGGCAAAAGCAAGCGTTGTCCGACACGCTGCCAGAGGAAGGCACCGGCGGAGGATCGTTTGTTGATGGAGTTTTTATTCCGGACGACAAAGCCGCCGCCGAACTTTTTGCCACGTATGTCCAGGCCGAAACGCAGGTTTACCAAGTTGCTTTGGAACAGTTCGAAAAATCGCTTACCGCCAAGCAAATGGTTCGCGTTCGAGAAATCGCGTTGCAGCGTGCATACGACAGCGGTGGTTTGTACGAGGCATTGAAGTCAATTCACTTGCAGCCGAAATTGGCCGAATTACAAGTGACGCCACTGCAGCTGGCCGACATCAAGGAGATCCTGCAATCACCGGATCCCGCGAACTGGGAAAAACGGGGCCAGGTTGATCAGGAAAGAAACCTGCGGAAACGGCAGTTGACTGAAGATTTGGAATCCCAGGTCTATGCAAAGCTGACCGACCAACAACGTCGTCTGCTAAAAGAATTGCTGGGGCCGCCGCTGGATGAAAACGAAGTCGCAAATAACTTTTTCGACATCGATGCCATTGCGACACGTGGCAATCTCACAACGGCTCGCAAACGGGCACTGGCATTGAAGGACGACTGGTTTCGCGTGTTGTTTGATCTGGACGCTCAGGATTTGCTCATTCTTGATTCACAGGTCAAAGGATTGACGGAGATCATCGGTGAATTGAATGACAATCTGGCAGACGCAGATGCTGCGGAAGAGCGAGACGCATTGATTCGAAAGGGCCGCATTGCCATTTGTGATAAAGTGCTTCTGCCACATCAGGCAGAACGCTGGCCTCAGCTTGTATTGCAATTTCGCCTGAAAGAATCGGGGTTGGCTCGAGTCCTGGAAAGTTCCGACGTCGATCCGCGAATTCGTGACCTCCGAGTATCTCCAGAATTGATCGAAGAAATCCGCAATCGCACGTCGGAATTAGTAGCCGAAGCGAAGAACGATTTAGAGCAGCTAAAGAAATTGGCGCTTTCACGGTTTCACGAATCTCAGCTGAACAAAAAGCGACCAGCGCTGGACGTTTTGTCGATCGAGCAACAACAGCAGTTTCACGAATTGCTAGGCGAACCGATAAAACCAAGCGACAGATCGGATTAGCTTTTCCGTTCGTTCCCCACGACGTGCCGTGCACCAGAAGGTAGGTGCCATGCGCTAAGAGCCAGTGGCATACCAAATCTTGCTTGCCCAGGTAGCGGCCAGGGTTAACGAGTTCCGAAGAAAGGAACTCGTCACCTCGTCCACTACGGGCAATTTTTCATCTTGCTGCTTGTCCTACGATGAAACAGGCACGCGGTTGACCGCGTTCAAAATGGCGCGGATGGTGGCTTCCACAGTATCGGTGGAAACTCCTCGGCCTCTGTATGCTACGCCGTCATGTTCGATCTCCAGCGTGACTTCACCTTGTGCGTCATGCCCTAAGCTGGCGGACCGAACCGCGTAGTCCTTGCAAACCAACTTCATGCCGGTGATACGTTCGGTAGCCAAGAAGGCCACATCCACCGGACCATCTCCGTCGGAAAGCTCTTCCGTGAATTCTTGATCGCCTTTGCGAAGTGTCAGACGAGCCTGCGGAGTTTTGTCGGTACCGCACGTGACCTGGAAGCTGACCAGCGTCCAATCGTCGTCGTCGCCACCTTGTCGAATCGCCTTTTTAACCAGCGCGGCAATGTCGCCATCGTAAATTTCCTTCTTCTTGTCGGCCAGGACTTTGAACTCTTCAAAGACGCCCTGTAACTGTTCGCCCGTCAGATGAAAGCCCATCGCTTTGGCTCGATCCGCCAACGCAGCTCGACCGCTGTGCTTGCCTAGCACCAACTCGGTCTTGTTGAAGCCAACATCTTCTGGCCGCATGATTTCGTAAGTGGTGCGTTCCTTCAGCATGCCGTCTTGATGAATGCCCGCTTCGTGTGCGAAAGCATTCCGACCGACAATCGCTTTGTTTCGCTGTACTAACAGTCCCGTGATGCCCGCCACCAAACGACTGGTGGGAACCAAGCGAGTCGAATCAACTTGCGTGTCGGCGTGGTAGTAATCGGAACGAGTGCGCAGGGCCATGACGACTTCTTCCAGCGAACAATTTCCTGCTCGTTCACCGATACCGTTGATCGTACATTCGATTTGCCCAGCGCCGTTTTCGATGGCCGCCAAACTGTTGGCGACCGCCAGTCCCAAATCGTTGTGACAATGGACGCTAATCGTAGCCTTGTCAATATTGGGGACTCGGTTCATCAATTCGGAAATCACTTTGCCCATGTGCGCTGGAGTGGCGTAGCCCACGGTATCGGGGATATTGACCGTGGTTGCGCCCGCGCCGATAGCGGCTTCCACCACTTGGCACAGAAAATCAATTTCAGTCCTGGCGGCATCTTCGGGCGAAAACTCAATATCGTCACAGTAGCCAACGGCGCGTTGCACTCCGGCGATAGCGCGTTCGATGATTTCTTCACGAGTCATCTTGAGTTTGAATTCGCGATGAATGGCACTGGTGGCCAAGAAGACGTGGATTCGAGGTTGATGGGCTTGCTTTAACGCCTCCCAAGCTCGATCAATGTCTTTTTCGTTACACCTAGCCAAGCCGCAGATGGTGGCGCCGGTGATAGCGGAAGAAATTTCGCGGACCGCTTCAAAGTCACCGGGCGAGGCAATCGGGAAGCCGGCTTCAATGATGTCTACGCCCAGGTCCACCAAGGCGTGGGCAATCTTCAACTTCTCTTCCAAGTTCATGCTGGCGCCGGGCGATTGTTCTCCGTCGCGTAACGTAGTGTCAAAAATCTTGATGGAACGCTTGTCTGACATATCTGAAATTCCTGATTTCGGTCTAACTGCAATTTGTACCGTTCGCAGTCGAATTTGATGCTTCTACATAAGCAGGTTATGACAACAGCCTCAAAACCGATCGCGAGTCGTATAGAAACTTGAAACAAATCTCCACGCCGGCCTCGACGCCGGCGCGACTAGCAGCAGGCAGGAACGAGACGACGGTTGCAGCAAGCGTCGTGATTTTCGAGAAAACAGTGTCATGCGAATGATGCGCCTGAACAAAAGGGAAACAAAAAACCCCGCGGCCGGTTGTGGACCTCGGGGTTGACGATGATTCAAAATGTCTTCGGCAAAACCCCTACGGTTTAGGCAGCAATAGTAGCAGCGGTAGGAGGAATTGCGATGGCAACATGGGAAATTCGTTTCTGATTCGAAAAGGAGGTTCTTCCGGGGCAGTTGACGTTGGCCTGCTTTGCCGTAGAACCGAATAATATCTAACAAGAGTCTATCTTGGTCAATAAGTTCGGTCAACAAAGCATTGTACGATAGATTTTTTGCCCTTTGAATCGAACCTGTTTGTGCAACTGCCAGCAATGGTGGCAACGCTAGTGGCTTGGTCTTGGCAAGCGAATCGAATTTGCCACTTGAACTTGAGCTTCTAGACCTGTTTCCCGTACCATCCGGCGGTAAACACGTTGAACCAAGGAACGGCGGTCACGGTGCTTGATTTTGATATCCAAAAGTTCACTCGGAAATGTGCCAAGACGGATCGCGAACTTGCGCCGGGTGAAAGCTTTTATTCGGTCTTAGTTTCCGAAGGTGCCGATGTGGTTCGATATGACTACAGCTTACCCGCCTGGGATGGGCCTCCGGAAAATTCGTTGGGTTATTGGCGTTCGTCGGTGCCTGATCCCAAAGCGAACAAGATGAAACTGGCGCCCAACGATGTATTGCTGCACTATTTTGTTTGCTTGGAGGATCAAGCGGAAAAGCAAGATGTGCGATACATCTTGGCGTTGTTGATGATTCGCAAACGAATCTTACGTTTGGACGACCAGACAAAAGATGCAGACGGCAACGAGCAACTGCTGGTGTATTGCCCAAAAAATGAAACGGAATATGCGGTTCCGGTGATCAATCCGACTCAGGAGCGAGCCGCCCAGATACAAAGCGAACTCGCGTCGCTATTGTATGCGGAAGGGACATCGTCGCCATCAGGAAGGTGAATACGTTGAATTGGAAACACAAATCCGTTCGCTCGATCTTGGCCATATCATGCATGATTTTTGCATGTACGTCGTGCGCCAGTCTCAGGCGGAGTAACACGCAAGACTTGTTGCCGCCGGACGTGCTATTGTCGACCGAACCGACATTGGACGAACTGATCCAAATCACCAACCAGAATTCGGCGCGAATTCAGCAACTACAAGCATCAAACGCGCGGATCCGCTTGTTGAACGAAGATACCATCGACTATCCGCTAACGGCATCGTATGCGTTTGACCGGCCGCGGCGGTTTCGACTTCGCGCTGGAACATCGTTCACCGGTGATGAACTGGATTTGGGCAGCAATGACGACACCTATTGGATTTGGGTGAAACGAGACGACCGCAAGAAGATCTACTTCGGCCGACACAGTGAATACTATCAAAGTGCAGCTCGACAAGTTCTCCCCGTACCGCCCGATTGGCTGGCCGAAGCCTTGGGCGTTGTCCAATTCGATGCGAACCATTACCACACCGGTCCCAGTCGAAATCGTCCCGGACAGTTGGAAGTCCAAAGCCGAATCCAAACACCGGGCGGTGAATTACTGAAAATCACTGTCTTTGACGAACGCTACGCTTGGGTATTAGAGCAGCACGTTTATGACGCGTCTAATCAGTTGCTGGCCAGTGCCTTGGCGTCTGACTTTTATTATGATCCGGCACAGCAGGTGTCACTGCCCAGAAACGTGGAAATCAATCTGCCCACGGCCAACATTCATTTCACCATGAAGACGCCGCAGCACCAGATTAATCAATTGTCCGCCGATCCTGCTCAGCTTTGGTCCATGCCGCAACCTGCAGGATACGATCCGTATGATTTGGGAGGCAATGTGGCGAGTGCCAGATCAAGTTTGCCGAATCAGCGAGTGGCGATGCAGCCGAATCGCCCGAGTTGGGTGGATTCGCGATATCAACCAGCCAACAATCGCTCGATGGCTGCGAATGGTCCAAATTCTGGCGGTCGCTACCAACCCACACAAGACCGCCGCGAACTTGCCCCGGGAACTCGCGTCTTTACCAGCGAAGACATTCGGATGTCGTCTCTTCGCCGATTGCCGTCACCGTTTTGAGTATGTGTCGAATTACGGGGATTCGATTCGCAACCTGCAGTTTGCCCGGCTTGATCAAACACCAGTAGAAGTGCCAGAATCTTGGGAATTGCCAACGATGCTGTTGTTACACGAGGCGTGGACAAGGAAAGTAAGAAATGTCAAACCACGATGAATCAGCCAAGGATCCGGAAGTTCGCTTGAACTTCATCGAGCAGATCGTAGTTGAAGATCTCAAGAACGGGAAGAATGAAGGTCGAGTTCACACGCGGTTTCCGCCAGAACCGAATGGATATCTCCATATTGGTCACGCCAAAAGCATTTGCTTGAATTTTGGGCTGGCCAAGAAGTACAACGGAAAATGCAATCTTCGCTTCGATGATACCAATCCCACCAAAGAGAATGACGAATACGTTTCTTCGATTGAAGAAGACGTTTGTTGGTTGGGATTTCAATGGGACGACCTCTTTTTCGCTTCGTCCTACTTTGATCAGCTGTTCGAATGGGCCGTTAAATTAATCAAAGACGGCAAGGCGTTCGTCTGTGAATTGACAGGCGAACAGATGCGAGAATATCGCGGTTCGCTGTCGTCGCCCGGCAAAAACAGTCCTTACCGAGACCGTACGGTCGAAGAAAATTTGGATCTGTTTCAGCGGATGCGTGCGGGCGAATTTGCAGATGGTTCCAAGACGCTTCGCGCCAAAATTGATATGGCGTCACCCAATTTGAATCTACGCGATCCGGTGATGTATCGAATTTTGCGAGCTCACCATCATCGCACAGGCGACAAATGGTGCATCTATCCGATGTACGACTTCACCCATGGTCAGTCTGATTCGCTGGAAGGGATCACGCATTCCATTTGTACTCTGGAGTTTGAAGATCACCGGCCTCTATACAATTGGTACTGCCAAAACATCGGCATCTACAATCCGCAGCAGATTGAGTTCGCCAGACTTAATCTGACCTACGCCGTGATGAGCAAACGCAAGTTGCTGCAGTTGGTCCAAGAGAAACATGTGAGCGGTTGGGACGATCCCAGAATGTTGACGATTCGCGGAATTCGGCGGCGAGGTTATACGCCGGAGTCGATTCGTAGCTTCTGCGAACTCATTGGCGTTTCTAAGTTCAACAGCACCATTGATATGCATGTGCTGGAGAATTCGCTACGAGAAGATCTGAATAAACGAGCCAAACGCGTGATGGCGGTGCTGCGGCCGATCAAACTGATCATCGATAATTATCCCGAAGGACAAGTGGAAGAATTGTCGGCCGTCAACAACCCGGAAGATGAATCCATGGGAAATCGGACACTGCCGTTTTCTCGAGAACTTTACATCGAACAAGATGATTTCATGGAAGATCCGCCCAAGAAGTATTTCCGGTTGTCGCCCGGAAAAGAGGTGCGGTTGCGTTACGCCTATATCATCAAATGTGAATCGGTAGTGAAAGACGAAAAGACGGGCGAAATCACAGAGATTCATTGTACTTACGATCCAGATACCAAAAGCGGCATGCCGTCCGCCGGTCGCAAGGTGAAAGGAACGTTGCACTGGGTGTCCGCTCCGCACGCCTTCAATGCAGAAGTCCGCTTGTACGATCACCTGTTTGCCGTTCCCAATCCCGATGCAGTGGATGAAGGCCGAGATTACAAAGAGAATCTAAACCCCAATTCACTGGAGGTTTTGGCCAACTGCAAATTGGAACCTTCGTTGCAAGAAGCGACGGTGGATGACAACTTCCAGTTTGAACGATTGGGTTACTTCTGTGTCGATTCGGTTGATTCGCAGCCAGGTAAGCCGGTGTTTAACCGTTCTGTTTCGCTCCGCGATACTTGGGCCAAGGAGCAAAAGAAATCGAACTAACACGAGAAAGCTCGATCCTGGATTCTTGTGTTGGACGCAGCAGCCTGACTTGGCGAATCGCTAACGCGTGTCAGCCGAGTCTTGTGTGAATCGATCCAGCCAGGGGCGAAACGCTTCAATTCGTTCCAGTTCGGACGCGTTCTGGGCAAGATATTTGTTTCGAATCAAACCAACGGGTGATTCGACGTGGACAAATGCTTCGCCACTTGGCTGCCGATATAACCGCACCACGTCATGGCGGTTGCGACCTTCCCAAATCTTCCACTTTCCGTCTTTGCTATCCATTTCCTGCCAGACGGCTTGAACGTGAACGGGCAATTCCGAGTCTTCAGTCGACCATGTGGCCAGCGGTTGAAAAAGATGACTGACTTCTTGATAGATGGCGAAAGCGCGGTCGTCTTCCATCCGCAGTCTCAGCAAGTCCCATGAACGGACCGTGGCATGCGTGGCCAAATCGGTCACGGTGACCTCTTGGCCGGGCCGCACGCTAATCTGATGCTGGTCCGTAAGTACGGTGAACGAGATTGGGATGGCAACGGACAGATCGGGTAGCTGTATGTTTGGAGCGGCCGTTTTTTCCGGCCGGCTAGAGTCGTCTATCTTGCGAGGCAGTAGAAACCAGGTCGTCGCGGCCGTGCCACCGAGTGCGACGAACGCGATGATGATCGCTGTCCATATATGCTTCGGCACAAGCGACCGACGACGCATGACTTGAGTTGCAAAGCTGGGAACCGATTCCGCAAAGCTGGGCACCTGTGCGGCAGCAAGTTTTGTCAGAGACGCGTGGCGAACCCAAGGACGCAACGAATCGGCTACTTCGCGCGCTGTTGGCCGTTTTGTCGGTAGCGGATCAAGCATGCGGTGGATCAGCAATCGCAACGCGGTTGGAAGGCCAACTTCGTCCAAAAGTTCAAGTCGAGCTTGGCGACGCTCGGCGGTTTGGCTCGAGTTTGTATTGGCAACAAAAGGAGGTTGACCGGTTAGCAAATGAAAGAAAGTGCAACCCAGCGAAAAGACGTCTGCGGCAGATGTGACGGCAGCCTGAACGTCTAATTGTTCCGGCGCCATGTAGGGCAACGAACCAGCCAAGACGAACGGCTGATCTGGATAGAAGTCTTCTAACGAAGCAATTCCAAAATCCAAAATCTTCACTTGGCCTCGCTGATTGATCATTAAGTTGGAAGGCTTTATGTCGCGGTGGACCACTTGATGGGCGTGGGCGTACGCGAGTCCCGAGGCTACTTGGCGAATCATTTCACAAGTGTCGGGCAAGCCAACAGCTTGTGTTTCCAGCAGTTGCTGGACGTTGGGGCCAGCGACAAGTTCCATGACCAAAAACAAAGTGGCGGGCTGGTTTGTATCATCTTGGCTGGTATCGCATTCGCCCGCATCCATCGCTCGCACAATATGCCGATGATCCAGCGTTCCGACTGCGGCCATTTCGGTTCTAAACCGCTGAATGGCTGCAAATTGTCCAGTCCGCCGAGGATGCAAGACCTTGAAGGCAACTTGACGACGCAAGTGTTCGTGCGTGGCCAAGTAGACTTCGCCCATCCCGCCGACTCCCAATGGGTGCTGGATCACGTAGTCTCGGATCTTTTGACCTGGCTTCAGCGATTTGGAGTGATCGGCAGCTGGCTGGGACGATTCCGCACTGATGGCGAACAGCGACGAATCCTGAATCAGTCGAAGACAGGCGTCGGTCAAGGAAGGCGCAGACGGAAGATTTCGGAGTGTTCGTTCGACCGAATCGACGCTGTCGGCTTCTATCGCTTCCACGGCGGCCGCGCAGGTTCGGCACTGTTCAATGTGCAAGAACACACGGTCTGACTCGGTGTCGGACAAGCCGCCAACCAGGCAACGCTGTAGGATTTCAGGCGAGGGGCAGAGCATGCTTGGTCTTTGCCATTCAATTCGAATTTTCGGGAACTCCATAACATAATCGATGACGCGTGACATTTCGCCGTTGGAATCGTCTAGATGACGTAGGCGTCGGGTCACTACAAAACTGAGTTGCGAAAATTCTCTTGTATTCGTTACATTTGGGGTGGAACAGATATCAAGCGAGGCAGGCGAATGGCAAAACCACACGATTCACCATCACCGCCGTCGTCCCGACCAGTGACATCCACCACGTTGCTGCAGGGATTGGACGCCATGGATCCCGACGCATGGGCTCGTTTTGTACGTGCCTATGGGCCGGTGGTGTTTCGCTGGTGTCGAACCGACGGACTGGGCGAAGACGATGCTGCCGATGTGGGGCAAGAAGTGTTTCGCGCAGTCATGTCCAGCATTGGCACATTTCAGCGGTGTCAAAACGGAAGCTTTCTGGGATGGCTGCGTTCGATCACCAAATTTAAGGTGGCAGACCATTTTCGGCGGTCGGGAAAGGCGCCTCAAGCGGTCGGAGGCACCGACTTTCTTTCGTTCGTCCAAAGCATTTCCGATGATTCGACAGAACGTTGCCCAGAAGTAGAACAGCAGGTTGACGATCAGCGACTAGTATCGCTGCAAGTCTTAAATGAACTGCAATCGCATTTTTCGCCGCAAGCGTGGTCCGCCTTTTGGGAAACTGCTGTGAACGGTCGCACCGCCGCCGATGTGGCTGGTGATTTATCTATGTCTGACATGGCCGTTCGCAAGGCAAAATCACGAGTACTGCGGAAGCTGAAAACCGAGTTGGCCGAACTGTTGCTGTGGGAACCAGCTGAATAACGGCAGCTTGTCACACGCCTACGATCAACCAATATTCAGCGAGTTCAAATTCTATCTGGAGCAAATCGTGGTGCGAAAACAACGAAACATCAGCATCTCCGGCATTTTTCTGGCAATGCTTATCGGTTATGGGCTACCGGTTGCGCAATCCGCAGAAATGACACCCTTCCAAGTGAAATTGGTCCAAGATCAAGTGCTTCCTGCTTATTGGGATGGCCAGCCTGTCGACTTGGTCAACGCCTGCAGCCAGTTGGTCGCCACCGTGCGAACCGATACGACCGCCATCGACCAGGCTCTGCGAGACGAAACGGGGCGAACTCTGCAAGAACTTGTGGTGGACGGGCGAATGCAGCTGATTCGCAGCCGTTTTGCTGGACCGCTGGCCGTGCCTTCTGAACGAGAAGTGTTGTGGGTGCTGGACGCCATCCTGCAAGACCATTCGGCCGTGATTCAGAAAATCAACGCGTCACCCGCCATGCAGCAAGATCGAGTTGATTCGGTAACGTCATTGCCGGACTTAGAGGACATGTTGTGGAAGCTACATGTGATTGGAAACCAAATCTTGACCGCGAGGCAGGAAAGCGACCAAGCAATTGCGTCCGCAAGATTATCGTTGAATCGTTTGGCCGCCGAACAAGCAGATGCCAGACGGCAGGCGGTAGCCAAATTCGAGGCACTGCAGCCCCAATTCGATTCGTTAGAAAAGCGGTCCCAACAGCAGCAGTTGCGATTTCGTATCAAGCGAATTGAAATTGCCGAACATCTATTGCGTTCGCGTTCGTCCCTTGCAGAACAAATCGAAGCGGCTTGGATTGCCGATTCAGACGGCCCGCTGGTCGCACAGCAACTGGAAAAGATCGGGTTGGAAGCGAATTTGCCCAGTGACGAATTTGCGTCCAGTCAGCTGCGAGGCAAAGTGATTAGCCAAGTGAGACGTATTCGAGAATTAGCCGGCGACGAACGAATGGAAAAGAGTCGTCTGTTTTATGACGGATTGCATTGGTGGCTACGAGGCCGCTACGGTGCAGGAGCGTACGGCTTTGGTCTGCTGAAGGACATGCGAGCGATGACGTCGCCAGAGGTTTTATTCGCTTTATACATGCCACAGGAAATGCCTATCCCTACCGCGCCGAACGAAAGTTCGCTACCCATTCCAGAAGTCGATCGGCGACATCATTATGTCTGGATGTACGAATATCGCCGAGCGTTTCGCACAGAAGGATCAAAGTCCACTGAACGCACGATCGCTCGTCAAGACAAACGTGAACGAGTTCAATTGCCTCGGTTCTACTGAGGACGCAACGAATATGTGCGTGGAGTTACCACGACTAAGACTCGGAAAACGGATCTGTTTGTTTCTCAAGGGCATATTACTCGGTCAGACGTCAATCGAGCGTTCCTGTTGGTCGGTTTTTTTGAATACGGAAATGCACTTTACAATTTTGGGCAACTGCTGCAGCGATGTTCGACGGACGAACTTTCTGCCATGGACCAGATTGTCAAACGGTACCCGGAATATGCGGTCTATTCGAATCTATCCAACAAAGTGGTTTCTGGTCCCAGCAGTTTGCAGCAGACTAGAACCAGCGACTATTCGCAAGACAAGTTACATGGCTTTGCGGCCGTCATCGCGTTGGCTCGAGTTGAGTTTGGTGCCATGCTGGCTGGTTTTACGGATTCGCCCAATCCGTACTTTTTTGTCCCGGTACACGCGTTCGATCAAAACGAATTCCAGGCATTGCTTTTGGATGGTGCCAAGACGCACTACTGGACCTTGTTGAATGATCCACAGTTGAAGCGAGTGACCACGACGGTTCCGTCCAACCCAATTGTGTTGGCGTACAGTCGCCGATTGCTGACCGCTAGGTCCATGCTGGCCGCCGCAACTCGGTTAGGTCATGCGGAATATTCGAATGTTCAAATGCGAGAACTGGCGTCGTGGAAAGATGCCCTGGATTCGGTACAGGGAATTTTGGTTTCCAATATTCAGATCTATCTGCAAGACCTGAGTGTCACCAAAACAAAGGATTCAACTAAAGTCCAAGAATATTCAACCGCATGCCAAGCCATGCTTCGCGCCGCCAATGCCAATGCAACCAGCGGCAAATGATTGATTTGAGATCAACGCCATGTCAATTCGGTAACTTCGCCATCATGCTTCGTATTACTGGCGATGGCGTGCAATTGCAGCGAAACGCCAGTGGCGGCAAATTTCGCTTCAATCCAACCAACCGGTTGTTCGTCTGCGAACGAATAGCCAACGGCCGGCAGATTGATCAAATGCAAGCCGTTGCGTTGCTGGAACGAATAAACGTGCGAATGACCAAAGAAGACCGCTTTGATTTTCTTGGCGGGATCAACAATGTCCAAGAACCGAGGCACGTCCAACAAGTCTCCGTCGTTGTCGCCCAGCGTGTGATGAACAAAGATCACCGTTGGCGTGTCGTCTGATTCGGCCAAGTAGGTCTTCAGCCATTCGCGTTGAGCTTTCCCGAGCAGGCCTGCCACTTCGTTCACGATAAACAGCGAATCCAAAATGACGAATCGCACCGGCTTCTGTTCCACCACAACCACATGCTTGCCTCCCGCATCGGCATCGGATTCACCCGACGTCGAATCCGCAAAGGCGGCTCGAAAGTTGACGCGATCGTCATGATTGCCCAAAGCCATGAACAACGAATGGTCGCCCAGCGGAGCGAGACACGTCTTTAGTTGCTGGTAGTCACCGGGCAGACCGACCAACCGAGCGACATCGCCACAGATGACGGTCCCGGCAACGTTGGCTTGGCTGATCTGCGGAACGATTTGATTCAAATTGTTTACCGGCTTGAAGCCTCGAAAAGCTTCCTCGACGTCTTGGGGAATATGGGTATCTGAAAGGAGTGCCCAGTGTGATCGGTCGGTGTCGTCATTCGCTCGCACAATCGTCACATTCGTGAAACTCGACAAGCCCGTTGCGGCGGCGATGGACAGAAAATGACGACGATTCAGTTTGTAAACACTCATCTGAGACCCATGGATTCGAAATTGGAACGATTCTAAGAAATTTTGACTTGAGCCCACTGGAAATATGGGTAGACTAAAAGCTTGCTTAGTTTTACTAGTTTACCACAAGGGCGTATTTTCCATGAAGACAGCATCTTTTGCAGTATTGCTCGTCGGTATTGTAACGCAGCTGGCCAGTGCCGGCTTGCAGTTGGATATTCAGGCAATTGATTCGGACACAATCAAACTCACTTTTTCGGGCTCCGATAATTTCCTAAGCGGAAGCATGATGCACACGCTTGTCGCTTCGGGGCGAGCACAATGGTCGGATTTTGACGTCGATTTCTTCCACTATACTGAAAACAACGGTTTTCTTTCGTCCACCGCACTTACAGTGGATTCGAACACGTTGATGTTTTCTTCCGCCAGCGGTGGTTCGGTGGCAATCGACGAGATCTATTTTGATGACGACCCGAATGGAACCTATACAGGCTTGTTCGACGATATCGGCTTTTCGACAATGTCAAATTTTAGCTATAACGACGGTGAGCTAATGTCGGTGTCAGGAATGATGCAGCTGTCTGGTTCCGTTGTGGTATCCGGAAGCCCAGTTGGTATCGCCAGTTTATTCGACTACGGCGTCAATACGATGGCGCCGGCATCGACGACCGAGCAACCGTTTTCGAACGGGCCCAAGTTAAACGTCTCGGCCGTACCGGAACCTAGTTCTTGGATTCTGCTTTCGCTGATCACGGGATTGGTGGTTACGCGAAACGGCGTGAAGCGATTATTCGCTCGCTGGTTCTCGAAGTAAGTCGAGCCGTCGAGAAAACTAGAAAACAAATAAGCAGAGCCGAACGAGGATATCGTTCGGCTTTTTTCATGGCCTGAAAAACTGGTGCCATCAATATCGCCAGCGGCCCATAAACATGACACTTGCGCCACGCCTGCGATGCCTAACAAGGCCAAAGCCGTGCGTGTCCGACTCGTCTGGGTGGTCAAGACTGGAAGGCGAAAGGTAGCCAAACAAGCACAAGCTGGTAACCGGTCGCGGAATCCCCTTTCACGCTCCATTCGACGGCATAGAAATGCCGTCGTACGTACGGATCTACTGAACAGGCTTACTAACGCACTTTCGCTGCTGCCGGCTTCTTGCCTTTGCGTTTCTTGCCAAAGTTGGACTTAGGCTTCGACTTGTGGTGCTTGCGGAATTCGCGATCGCGTACTTCCGCGTCCATCTGAGCGATATTCAGCTGACGTCCCGCCACCCAAACTCGCTTTAGCGTCTGAAAAATGCTCTTCGGCATGCCCATCGGCAAGTCCACGATCGTATGGTCTCGCAGAATCTTGATTCGCCCGATATCGGTATTGGACAGTCCTGTTTCATTGGCGATGGCGCCGACAATGTTTTTGGGCAGGACGCCGTGAATGCGACCGACGTCCAAGCGGAAACGGTCCATGCCGGCCGCCAATGGTCCCAGTGGTCTGTCTTCTTTGCCGCCGCGAGCATCCTGATCGGATCGCTCTTTCCGTTCTCGTTTTTCTTTCTTCGGTGGATCTTGCATCAGCAACGGGGTGTCGCCTTGAGCCATGCAGGCTAGCGCCGCGGCAATCTGCTGAATCGACGTTTCGGGGCATTCGGCGTGAAATTCCTGAATCAGTTGGCCGAACAATATCGTTTCAGGACGGTCCAGCGATTCTGCCATGCGTCGTTTAAAATTGACAATGCGTTGTGAATTGATCATTTCCGCCGAAGGAACTCGCATCGGTTCAATTCGCTGTTTGGTAATCTTCTCCAAGTTCCGCAACAGGCCTTTTTCGCGAGGTTCCACGAACAGAATCGCTTGGCCACTGCGTCCCGCTCGTCCCGTTCGCCCGATCCGATGAATATACGATTCAGTGTCACGCGGCAGGTCAAAATTGACCACGTGGCTGATACGTTGCACGTCCAAGCCTCGAGCAGCCACGTCGGTGGCCACCAGCACGTCCAGCTTACCGTCCTTAAGTTGTTCAATCGATCGTTCGCGTTGGCTCTGCGCCATGTCACCGTTAATGGCAACCGCTTTATGTCCGGCGGCCACCAAATGTTCAGCCAATTCGACGGTGCGGCTCTTGGTGCGAACAAAAATGATCACACCATCGGTTGGTTCACCTTCTAAGACTCGAGTCAAATCGTCGAACTTCTGCCGATGCCGACTGATCAGATACCGTTGGTGGACGGTTTCGGCGGTTTTGGTGCTCATCTCGATGGCCACTTCCACCGGATCTTTCAGATATTTTTGCGCGATCGCTCGAATGGGCTTCGGCATGGTGGCAGAAAACAGGGCAATTTGTCGGCCCATGGGCGTTTGGCTCATGACCCATTCCACATCGTCCACAAAGCCCATTCGCAGCATTTCGTCGGCTTCGTCCAAGACCAAGCACGACAGATTATCCAGCGCTAAAGTTCCGCGACGCATATGATCCATCACTCGGCCTGGCGTGCCCACGACCACATGAACGCCTTGTCGAAGTCGGCTAATCTGCGGTTGGTAGTCCGCGCGCCGTAGATCGCAACGCTTTTTGAATCCGGGCAACTGCTGAGCGTATCGATCGAAGGAAGCTGGCGACTTGGATGGCCAATTCTCGCGTGGGAGCAAGAACCAAGACTTGTGGATTGGGATTCGTGAGTCGATTCGATCCAAAAGCGGCAGAACGTCGGCAATTTTTCCGGTTCCGGTTTGTGCTTGCCCAATGACGTCTCGACCACTAACAGGTGTGGAATCGTATCTGCTTGAATACCGGTGGGTTCTTGGTATTCCAGCTGCGCTAACATGGCAGCGATCGATTCGCTCAGACCGAGCGATTGAAGAAATGGCCCGACTTGCGACAGCAATTTCCGACATATTTAAATAATCCGTGACTCGATGGACGACCCCTCAATTCTGCCAAAACCAAAGCAACGATGGTCCAGCATTGGACATAGAGTGTCATGACAAGGCGAAGAAGTATGAACGTATTCGTTTGGTTCCGTATCGCCTCGATCAACACGCCCGAACATTGGGCTTCGTGCCGGCGGAGAGGGTACCCGTCATTCACAAGCACGACAAAAATTCTCTAAGTAGTAACAACAGTATCGACGTTGGCCGAAAAAAGCGAGGGGCAATCTGCAGTTTTTCGTTTCAATTTATGGATGCCCAGGAATCGCAAACCGATCGATCTTTGTCGACTTCCCGGTCTGCATTCAACCATTGCGGTCGAACGTTTGGAACGAATAGGCAAAATCCAGCGGTTCTTTAGCCGGAAAATGTTCATTGGAAACCAGCGTCCATTCGTCCCAATTCCATTCCGGAAAGGTGACGTCGCCATCGAAGGGGCGGTGGATTCGCGTCAAATAAAGCCGATGGGCCATGGGTGCCGCTAGTTGGAACAGTCGGGCTCCGCCAATCACAAACGCTTCGTCCGATTCTTGGCAAAGGGTCATTGCGGCGTCCAGCGACGATACCACTTCACAGCCGACCGGAGCAAAGTCGGCGGACTGACTTAACACAATGGATCGCCGGCCGGGCAAAGGACGGCCAATGGACTCCCACGTCTTGCGGCCCATCAATATGGGGTGCCCCATGGTGATGCGTTTGAAACGTTTTAGGTCGGCTGGCAAGTGCCACGGCAGGTCGTTTTGTTTGCCAATGACACCATTTTCTGCCACGGCCACAATTAGGGAAAGACGCATGAAATTGCTCCGGAAAGGACGCGTCCCAATCGGTTCGAACCAGAAATTGGACTACACGGCAACCTTGGCAGAAATGTGAGGATGCGGATCGTAGTTGGCAAACTGAAAATCTTCAGAAGAAATCAAAAATCGAATCAACCTTGCGACCAATCTGTAGCGACAGTAGTGGCGAGGCGAACGACTGAGCTGCAAACAGCTTGATCCAATGGTCGTATACAGATGCGGCGTCCCCTAGTGTATGCACGAATTTCACCGAGGTTGCAGATTCGTCACATACGCCATCATTGCGGTCAGTAACGCATAAGGAAGCAATGTTGAACGGCACTCCTAAAGACGTCAGCACTTCGCTGGTACAGTTGGCAGGGAAAGTCTGCCTTCGGCCACATAGAACTGGAACAATAAATGACACGGAGGCAAGGCCATCTTGGGCACGTCGGGCCACGTTCCAAGCAGAAACAATCAATCGACGAGAATCGGGGTTGGTGCGAATTTGTTCGACCACTTGACTGATCTGATCAATGCCGCTGGCATCACCAACCGGCGCGCCCCAAGATCGCCATTGACGGCCGTAAACGGTCCGAGATTCCCTTGCGACCGGCCCATTCGTCCCAAATGGTGACTCGGTTGTCATTTAAGTAGCCGACGTTAGTGTCGCCGCGGGAGGAACCAAAGTAGTTCGTGGATAATGGATCGAGTGTGCAGTTTCTTGGTGGTCAGCAGCGGGAAAACCTTCAGCCAGATTGAATCGCATTTGGTAACCAAATACGCTTAGCGCGCCCGTACCCGTGCGGTCTGACTTTTCTGTTCCGTTGTCTAAAATGTGTTGAAGCAAATTCAGGTAAGTCTGCACGTGCGCCTCCTTTGCTGGGCTTCGAGTGGTCGGCGAATATTCTTTTCTGTCGGAGATTCTTTTCCGCGTGACAGCCACCTAGCTGTCTTTCAGTAACACTCCCACCAACGCAAGTCGTTCGTAGTCCCGCCTTTAGGCGGAAATCTCCAGCAAAACCAATTCCGCCTAAAGGCGGGACTACCAACTAAACCGGAACGACCAACTAATTCTTGACGCTGTCGGATTAGTAACTGTCTTTTAGTAACTGTCTTTTAGTAACGCCCCTATTAACGCCCGTAGTTTCGGTTCCGCTGGCTTGGCTGCAGCAATGACTTCTTCTCCGCTGGTGGTTCCTAATGTATCGGGGCGGCACAGGTTGGTGACGGCGGAAAATGCGGTGACCGTCAGTCCGACGTGTCGAGCGGCAATGACTTCGGGGACCGTGGACATGCCTACGACGTCGGCACCCAAGCGACGTAGCATGCGATATTCTGCTCGAGTTTCATAGTTGGGCCCCAGCAGCGCCGCGTAAACTCCTTGACGCAACGGAAAGCCCAGTTCGTTCGCGATGCGGTGCGCCTGTTGGATCGATTTGACATCGTATGGGGCAGACATATCAGGGAAACGAGGCCCCACAGCATCGTCGTTCGGACCGACTAATGGATTACGAAAGTGCAAATTGATGTGGTCTTCAATGACCATTAGATCACCCGAATCAAACGCGGGATTCAATCCTCCGCTGGCATTGGACACAACTAAATGTTCCACGCCCAAAGCCTTCATGATCCGAATTGGGAATGTGACCGTTGCCGGCGAATGGCCTTCATACAGATGAAATCGACCCTGCATCACTGCCAACGATTTTCCGTGCACCGAACCGCAAATCCAGTGACCCGTATGACCGGTTGCCGAGCATTCCGGGAAATGGGGAATTTTGCGGAAGGGAATGCGATGATGGACTTCCATATCGTCCACAAGTCCGCCCAGCCCCGTCCCCAAGATGATTCCGGTCCGCGGCGGAACTGGATAATACTGTTTCAGATAAACGCACGCTTGATTGAATTCGTCCGCCGAAAACGCCATGACCAAGATGCCTTCCCTGAGTGTTTTTGTTCGAGGAATCGAAGTTGGGAAATGTTTCACCGCTTAGTAGCTGGATGAATCTTCCGCTTCGCCTTGCGCAATAGCCTCGGACGCACTGGTGCCCAACCGAGTAGCACCGTTATCAACCATGCGTCGCGCGTCGTCGGCCGACCGAATTCCGCCAGACGCTTTGACTTGCACATTGCCGAAGATATGCTCCTTCATCAATTGCACGTCTTCCAAGGTTGCGCCGGTGTAGTTGTAGTCCCCACTGGTTTGCTTGGTATAGCCGAACCCGGTAGACGTTTTCACAAAGTCCGCACCGACTCGGCTGCAAATTTCACAAAGTCGAATCTTGTCTTCGCGTCGAGTGACATAGTCGGTTTCAAAAATGACTTTGCAGATCGCGGCGTAGGAATGAGCGGTATCGACCACAGAGCGAATGTCAGCTTCCACGTATTCCCATTCGCCGCTTAGAACCTTGCCGATATTGACAACCATGTCTACTTCGTGAGCCCCTTCTTCGCAGGCAATTTTCGTTTCCAACATTTTAACGTGGGTGGCATTCGAACCATGCGGGAAACCAATTACGGTGCCAATTCGAACTCGAGAACCATCCAGGACATTTCTGGCAATGGAGATTGCGTACGGCTTTACGCAGACGCTGGCAACGGCCAATTTCTTGGCCAGTTCACAGCCTTGACGAATTTCGCCGTCAGTCATGGTCGGATGGAGTAAAGCATGGTCAATCATGCTGGTCAGCGAATCACCCACGGAACATTCTCCTTCAAGCACGCGGTCGAAAAACGTACAAATCTGCTCGGCGCGTTTTTAATGGACTCGGGGACGAATTCCAAGTGGATGAAGTTTCATGTCTGCCGAGCCACCGCATGGATTTAGGCCATTCAACGTAAATACTCCAAGAATATAAATAGTTTGCGTTGGTGCGAATTTGGCGATATTCGGGCCAAGGCATTTTTGGTACGTGGCGTCTTTTCTGACGAATACCGCTAGATAAAATTCGGAAACGCCGATAAACTACGCAGGCGGTCAACAGTCCGATTTTGGAATATTTTGGACAAGTTGGTCGTTCCCTCGTGCTGGAAGGGAAAGCTCTGCAATTGGAAATCCCGCGTTTTTCGCGATTCAAGAGCCTGATTTAGTCGGGCTCTTTTTCGTTGGTGCGCGGCGATTGCCTGTGTTGGGTTATGTTGACACTCGGTGTGCACAGCGATATCCTCACAAGTTTTACGCCTGAAGCGTAAACCAAGGTGAGACAAGGGATTTCGGAGGATGGTGACGAGTTCTGACATGGCCATGCGAGCATTTCAAAGATTAAGCCAGGGGTTAACGGACTAAATCAACCAGTTTTTATTGATCGATTTCGTGGGCGTACGCCAGAGGTGGCGGGTGTTAACTGCGAAACGACCTAGACATTAAGGCGTGGGCCATGAATCCTTCCGAAGTACTGCGAATTGTTGACGCGATCCACCGCGACAAGAATATCGACAAGGAAATCGTCTTTCAGGCAATCGAATCCGCCTTACTGTCTGCCGCCAGAAAAAACTATGGTGAAGATGCCGAAATCGTCATTCGGATTGATAGAGAAGATGGTTCGATCTCCGGCGAATGTGATGGCGTTGCGTTAGATCCGGAAGAAACGGTTGGACGAATCGGGGCTCAAACGGCCAAGCAAGTCATCATCCAAAAAATCCGCGAAGCTGAACGAGACGCATTGTATGACGAATATGTCGAGCAAATGGGCCAAATGGTCAGCGGCGTCGTACAGCGGAGCGATGGCCGAGCGACAACGGTCTCGCTGGGAAAGTCGTAGAAGCCATTCTGCCTCGTGGTGAACAGATCCCTTTGCGAAACTTCATCATGCGAATGAACGAGTTCGCACGACGGTGTTTGATGTTCGCAAAGAAGGTAGCCGAGCCAAAGTGGTGCTGAGTCGGACTCGGCCACAATTAGTTCAACGATTGTTCGAACAAGAGATCCCTGAAATCGCAGAAGGCGTGATTGAAGTTCGCGCGATGGCTCGCGAGCCCGGTTATCGCAGCAAAGTAGCCGTTAGTAGCGCCGATCAACGTGTCGACTGCGTGGGTGCGTGCGTAGGCGTGCGAGGTAACCGGATCAAGAATATTGTGGACGAACTGGCCGGAGAACGGATTGATATCGTTCGCTGGAGCGACGATATGCAGGTCCTGATTCCCAACGCGTTGCAGCCGGCCGAAGTCGACGAAGTGATTCTCTGTAAAATGATGGGCCGAGCGATCGTGTTGGTTCGTGAAGATCAGCTGTCGCTGGCAATTGGTCGCCGAGGCCAGAATGTGCGGTTGGCTAGTAAGCTTTGCGGTTGGGACATTGAAATCATGACCCAGGAAGAACTGCAGGAGCAAATTGAAAACGCCGTTGTAGGCTTTTCCGCGCTGGAAGGCATGACGGACGAATTGGCAGAAATGCTGGTGGGCGAAGGTTTTCTTTCGTATGACGACTTATCCGTGATTGAACCCGACGACCTCATGCGAATGGGGGGGATTGCGGAGGAGCAGGTTGACAGAATTGTCGAACAGGCCGAAGAAAAGGCAGAAGAAGCCGAAGCGGCAGCCGCATTAGAGCGGAAACGAGCGAAAGAACAGGAACGAATTGATCGAGCTACCGCCGAGGCAGAAGAACTAGAGCGTCGACGCGAAGCTCAAAAGGCTGCTGAATCGCCCGAACAGGGAGTGGAACCTGGCGAGTCTGGTGATACACTTAATGCCCAGGATGATTCAGCAAATTCGGAAGAACCGGGTTCGTAAATTCGGATCGGCCGATGCCCCGGTGTGGGGTGGAGATTGTCAGATTAAAGAGGATTGGAGCGATGGTCCGTGCTGTGTAGTGCGGAGTTCGCTTGTTTTTTGAGCTACTCTCTAACACAGACTTACCTTGCGAATCGCATCGCCGTTGGTTGAATTGACATTTGTATTCGCAAGATTTCTGTCGGCAAAAGCTGGGAGAACGCGCAATGGTTTAGTTTTTGATTGGCGTTGGTTAGACGCGAAAAAGAGGAGGGCAAAGTGCCCATACGTATTTACGCCTTAGCAAAAGATTTGAATATTGACAGTAAGGACTTGGTGGACATCTGTTCCAAGGCGGGGATCACTGGGAAGGGATCTGCGCTGGCCAGTCTTACCGACGATGAAGTTGTCAAGGTAAAGGCGTACCTGTCTGATAAAGCAGGTCCAGCTCCAAGTTCCAGTTCTCCATCTTCCGGGCCTGCTCGTTCGGGCGTGACCACGCCGTTCTCTCGTGAAGATTACATCAGCCTTGCCGCCGGTTCGAAACCAAAGGTGATTAACGTCAAGTCTCCTAGTCGAAAAGGAGACCGCAAGGATACGGAATCAGACCAGCAGCCTGAAGCACCTGCGGATGACGTTGGCACTGAATTTCCCGAAACGGAAGTACCCGCCGTAGAGGATTCTCCGGCAATTGCTGCCGAGTCAGCACCGGAAACTCCGGCTGCCGCACCTGTCAGCAAAGAGCCTGCTCCGGTGAAGTCGCCACCTCCGTTGTCCCGTCTGAGTGGTGCACCGGAACGTCCTCAGGCGTCCGAGATTCGTCGGCCCATCAATTTGTCAGGGCCAGTTGCTCGCGAAAAGCGCAGCGGTGGTGGGCAGAAGCCGCCACAGAAGAAAGAGCCAGTTGTCCGGGTCGCGGCTATCCCCGAAGCGAAGGCTCCGCCAAAGAAGAAAAAGGACTCGGAACCTGCGCCGCAAAAGCCCATCATGACGCTGCCGGTAGATGCGATTCGTAGCGCCAAATCTGGTTCGCGAGCACCTTTAGAGCAGTTCACTAAGCATTCGGACCGACGACGCGAAAAGGATAGTGAAGACGATATTCGCTCGCGGAAACCGGGCACCACGGAAGATCCGTCAACAGCGGGCAAAGGGCGAGAAAAAGATCGCAAGAAGGGAAAACATCAGCCGGAAGAGCTAGATGACGAAAAGACATTGGCCAACATGGCCAGTACCAGAGCGTCTCGGCAGCAGAAACGCCGTCGCAATGTTGTTTCGGACGAAGATGAAGGATCATCAACACCCTCACGGCCTCGACGTCGCCGATTGACGCGCAAGGGAACCAACACCGCGGCTCCTCGAAAAGGACGCGTTGTGGTCGAACTTCCTTGCACCGTGCGAAGTTTGTCCGAAGCGTCCGGTGTCGCTACGACGCAGATTTTGCGGACGTTGATGTCTATGGGGAACATGGTCAACATCAACGCCGAACTAGATGAAGAAATGGCCGAGATGCTGGCGGTGGAATTGGACATGGATGTCGATTTCAAGCAGCCGGAGACTTTAGAAGAACAAATGCTGGCCGAATTGGAAGCGGTCGATGATCCGCCCGAATCGCTGAAGAATCGAGCTCCTGTGATTACGTTCTTGGGGCACGTCGATCACGGAAAGACGTCGCTATTGGATCGGATCATTGGGATCAATGTCGTATCGGGAGAAGCGGGCGGAATCACTCAGCACATTCGCGCGTACAAAATCGACAAGGATGGGCGCGAAATCAGTTTCGTCGATACGCCGGGTCACGAAGCGTTCACGGAAATGCGAGCGCGTGGTGCCAATGTCACCGACATCGCGGTCTTGGTAGTTGCCGCCGATGACGGAGTCATGCCGCAAACTGAAGAAGCCATCAGTCACGCGAAGGCGGCAAACGTTCCGATCGTGATCGCACTGAACAAGATTGATGTACCTGGCGCGGACGTCAACAAGGCCTTCCAGGATTTGGCAGCCAGAGAATTATTGCCAGTGGAATGGGGTGGCGAAGTGGAAGTGGTCAAAACCAGTGCCATTACCGGCGAAGGCATTGACGACCTCTTAGAAACGCTTTTGCTGACTGCGGATCTACATGAATATAAAGCCAATCCGGATCGAGCCGCGTCGGGGGTTTGCTTGGAGGCCGAACAGGAAGTGAATCGCGGCGTAGTAGCCAAAGTGATTGTCAAAAACGGAACGCTCCGAGTTGGCGATGTGGTGGTCTGCGGTGCTGGGCACGGTCGAGTCAAGGCGTTGTACGACACCCTGGATACTCGCAAGCGTTTGACGGAGGCAGGCCCTTCCACTCCAGTTAGCCTGATTGGCCTGGATATCGCACCGGAAGCGGGCGACGCGTTTCATGTGGTGGATGATGTGGCGAAGGCGCGCGAAATTGCTGAAAACCGTCAGCATCAATCGCGGTCACGTTCGTTGTCGGGACGCAATGTTCGCGTTTCGTTCGAAGAGTTCAAGCGTCGCTTGGAAGATGGTCGCTTGGTACGAAGCGAAGAACAAGCAGTTCTGAATCTGATTCTGCGAGCGGATGTGCGTGGTTCGATCGAAGCGATTCAGAAAGAGCTCGGGAAGTTGGACCATCCGGAAGTTCGCGTCAACGTCATGCAAGCGTCCGTAGGAGCGGTTAGTTCGGCCGATGTTACGTTGGCCGATGCATCGGATGCTGTCATTGTCGGCTTCAATGTCATTCCAGATGAAAACGCGCGAACGTTGGCCGAAGAACGAGGCGTCGAAATTCGTCGCTACGACATCATCTACAAAGTGTCGGAAGACATTAAGGCCATGCTGGAAGGCAAGTTGAAGCCAGAAGAACGAGTGACCGAATTGGGACGAGCCCTGGTTCAGCAAACGTTTAATATTAGCCGAGTCGGTACGGTAGCGGGTTGCCGAGTTTTGGCGGGCAACATTGAACGTGGATGCCGAATTCGCGTGAACCGGGAAGGACGCGGCATTGGGGATTACCCATTGGATTCGCTCAAGCGTGAAAAAGACGATGCCAAAGAGGTCCGCGAAGGATTCGAATGCGGTATTCGTTTGGCCGGTTTCAACGATCTTAAGGAAGGGGATATCCTAGAGGCCTACAAGATTGAAGAATTCGCCAGAACTCTTTAGATCTCTGGATATCCGGCATTATTTGAGAACATGGGCGGCGCAATGCCTTTTTTTGGCGTAATGTTGCTTTGGACAGGGTTGCAAATTTGAGCAGTAGACGAACGTTAAAAGCTGCATCCGCAATACGCGAAGTGGTCAGTATGGCAATTCTGACCGAACTGCGTGATCCTCGTGTGGAAGGGGTGACGGTTACTTTTGTCGAAATCTCGAAGGACATGCGGCACGCTAAGGTCCATGTTTCAATTATGGGAGACCCCAAGAAACAAGACTTGGTGATGCATGGCCTGAAGAATGCAACCGGGTTTCTCCAGCAACGAATCAACGACCGCATTGACGCTCGATATGTTCCGCGTTTGCAATTTGTGCTGGACAAAGGCGTCAAACATTCGTTTACGGTTGCCGAGATCCTGAAGGAAGTGTTGCCGCAAGAAGAACAAGACCAGGCAACACCGCCGAACTTAGAGGTTTCGGATTCGGAAAATGACGATTGATTGGCCCAGTAAACGGGTTAAGCAGACATCTTCGAGCGTTATTGGAAAGTAGTTGAGAGTTGTTTCATGGCACCATCTAACCGAGCGGATTCGATTGCTAAGCTGTTCAAAGGCTTGAAGAAAAACTTCAAATCGGTGTCACTGCCCGAGCGTCCCGTCTTGGAGCAGTTGCTGTTTGCGTGCTGCTTGGAAAATACCGACTACAGTGCAGCAGAAGAAGCGTTTGCACGGTTGCAAGAGTCGTTTTACGATTGGAACGAAATTCGAGTCACCACGGTTCGAGAATTGAGCGAGATGCTGGCGGGGGTCGCGGATCCGCAGCAAGCGGCTGCCAATCTCAAGCACACGTTGCACAGCGTGTTCGAATCCATCTACGAATTCAGTCTAGAGTCGCTCAAGAAGCAGAACCTGGGCGTCGCGGTCAAACAGTTGGAAAAGTATCGAGGTACAACGCCGTTCACGATTGCGTTTGTAGCTCAGAATTCGCTCGGAGGACATTCGATACCCATTTGCAAAGGCTCGTTGGATGTGCTGTACATCGTAGGCGTCATCTCAGAAGAAGAATGGGCCAAAGGGTTGGCTCCGGGACTGGAGCGAGCAGTATCCAAATCCAACGGACATGAATTTGCTTCACTGTTACACCAGATGGGAGCCATGTTGGTTGCCAGTCCGTTTAGTTCGCAACTCAAGAAACTCTTGTTAGAGATCGAACCTGACGCGAAGGCTCGTTTGCCCAAACGCATCACGGCAAAGTCCGAGCCGGTTGATGCGGACGAGACGAAAACGCCCGCGTCAACGTCAAAAAAGAAGACCGCAAAAAAAGCGACGGAAACGAAGTCGACGGATGGTGCCAAGGCAAGCACCAAGAAGACCGCCAGCAAGACGCCGGACAAGAAGGCAACCAAGAAAACCGCGCCCGAAGCAAAAGCCAAGAAGAAGACCACCAAGAAGAAAACAGCGTCAAAGCAACTGTCACGCAAGAAGCCTCGTTAACCTTTCGGCAAAGTATGTCTGCAGCTTGCTTACTTCAGCACGTGTTCTTTGTGTGGGAAAACTGGTTCCGGTTTCATCGCGTGGTCTGGCCTTGATTTGCCGTTTCGGTGCGAATGCCAGCCGGTCGGCTCGCTCCGTCCGAATTCTACCCTACGTCGCCGCATGGACAGGAACAACCAAGGATCGGCATGATGATCAAGATTGGGCGTCGCCTGTGGTGTCTTCTGATTGCCACTTCGGTCAGCTTGTTCGCGTGTCATAATGGAATGTCACAGGAGGCCGAGTTAGATGAGCTGGACGTTCAGGAGGTGGTTTCGCTCCGGTCAAAGTCCGAGTTGGATCAGGATCGTTGTGAATCGTCCGCTCGTTTCGCGCTAGGTCGGCTCGCTTTTCGACGAGAAGATTTTTCCGCCGCGCTAGGGCATTATCAGCGTGCCTTTCGATATGCGAATCAATCCAGCACCATCTGTGTCGAGATTGTCGAATTGGCGTACCACTTAGGCCGTTTGGATCAAGCGGTACGATACGCTGAATTCCTTTCTGCCGATTCGAAAATCGATCCCGATGTCGCTCGGCAAGTTGCGGTCGCTGCAATCGAACAAGGTGAATTGGTAGTCGCCAAATCATTGCTGCAACGTATCGTTGACGGTTCGTCCAAGGATGCTCAAGACGTGGATCCAGCATTGCGTGCGGGCCGCAAGATGGTGCAGTTTGAAATCGGTCGCATCGAATACCAATTGGGCGAATATGCTGCGGCGTCGGCAGCGTTCGAAAATGCGTTGTTTGGTAATCCGGAAGGCAATGATCTGTCTGTCGAATCTCTGTTTCAAAACCCGGAGGTTGTCTATGCCACGGCGGCGGATGTGTTTCTGGCTGCGGGCCGAATTGAATTGGCAGAACGAGCGTTCGCGGGAATGGATCAGCAAATCGGCAATCCCGCAGACAAGGCGATGCACTTGGCTCGTTTGGCCGCCGCTCGTAACGAATGGACTCAGGCTCTAGACCAACTTGGGCAGTACTTTTCGCAGGTCGATTTGGCAGGTGACGAAGCGATCGACTTAGCCCTAGATCTACTGCGACGGCAACACCACGAATTGTGGATTGAGAAGGGGATCGAGTTTCTACAGCAGCAAAGTGATACAGAACGCCATGACCCATCTGTGGAGTACCGCCTTGTCGAATTATATCTACGCAAAGATAATCCGTCCGCAGCATTGAAGATTTTGGAACCGCTGTTGGAAATGACACCTACGGTCCCTGGCGTTGTACGTCGGTGTGAAATCTATTTCCATCAGCAACGCACACCGCAGCTGGCGGCAAGTCTATGCGATGCGGTGGAACTTCTGGGAAGTATTGATCCGCTACTGGGAATCCTGGACCGCATCAGCCAAAATCGCGAATTCGCGGATCAACTTTGCCAGCAGCTTGCGATTGCTGCCCAGGGCCAAAACGTCACCCGCGATCGCCTGATCTTGCTGGCATATCTTCGCTTGAAATTGAAAGATTATCAGCTCGCTTGCGAAGCTTCGAATACGCTTATTTCACTTTCTGCGGATGGCTATCCGTTTGACTGGGCCATGTCCTGGGCCATTTTATTGGCGGAATCATCTCAGTACTCGTCGGCGCGAAACGTGTTGCAGCGTTGTCTGGACGAAAACCCCAATGATGCATTGCGAGCTGAAATACAGTTCCATATCGCGGGACTGCAAATGCTGCTGAACTGCACCAGCGAAGCCAAATCGGCGGCGGCCGATGCCTGTCGATTGCAACCGGATAATTTGGAATACGTACTACGACAGGCCTGGGTTTTCGGACGGTTGGGCGATTCCAAGCAGCAACAGGACACCCTTCGCGCTGGCTTGGAACAATCTAACGACGATTTTTCGCGTCCTGAAGTGCGAGCTATAGTGCGTACTATCAAGGTCGAACTCGCCAGCGTTTTGGCTCAAGAATCCACTGGCCAGGCAGAAGCCATCGAGTGGTTGGAACAAGTCCTGGACGAATTCCCGGATGACATCAATGCCATGAATGATCTGGGTTATCTGTGGGCTGACACGAATCAGCATTTGCAACGAGCGTTACACTTGACGCAGCGAGCGGTGCACGCCAATCCGTTGAACGGTGCTTATCGAGACAGTTTAGGATGGGTCTTGTTTCGGTTAGGAATGTATCCGGAAGCTGTCAACGAACTGCAAACGGCCGTTGAGTTCTCCGATTCGGATCCCACAATCTATGACCACCTAGGCGATGCCCTGCTAGCCAGCGGACAACCCGACCTGGCCGTGAAGGCTTGGGAATCGTCTCTGCGAAAACTGCACGAGAACGCGAATTTGTTGCGTGCCAAAATTCAATCCAAGATTGACGTTTTGAACGGAAAATAGGTCGGCGATGGCAGGTCATTCTCATTGGGCCGGAATCAAACACAAGAAAGTCTTGGTCGACAAAAAGCGAGCCAAGGTATGGAGCAAAATCTCGAAGGCTCTGACCGTGGCCGCCAAAATCGGCGGTGGTGATCCCAGCAGTAATCCTCGACTACGAGTCCCACTGGCGGACGCCAAAGCCGCTCGGATGCCCAAAGACAATATTGAACGAGCTATCAAGAAAGGGACGGGCGAACTGGACGGCGGCGATCTGGAAGAAATTCTGTACGAAGGTTACGGCCCCGGTGGTGTAGCCATCATGTGCGAAATCATGACCGATAATCGCAACCGCACCGCACCAGAATTGCGGAAATTATTTGAGACGCACGGCGGAAAGCTGGGCAGCACAGGATGCGTTGGTTATCTATTCGAACGAAAAGGCCTGTGCGTGATTTCAATGGACGCCGTCACCGAAGAATCTCTGATCGAATTGGCTGTCGAGGCTGGTGCGGATGACGTGAAACGAGCAGGATCGAACTTCGAACTCCTCTGCAGTCCCGACGTCTATGCCGATTTGTTGGCGGCGTTGGATGCGGCGCAAATGGAACCAATCGTGAAAGAATTGACTCGTATCCCGTCCACCACAGTCGATTTGGAATTGGAAGATGCGCGACGAACACTCAAGCTCATGGAAGCCTTGGACGATCACGACGATGTCCAAACGGTATCAGCCAATTTCAACATCCCCGATCAGGTCATGGCCGAATTGGACGAATGACCCTTTCGGGAAAATGTTGATCTTGCCTTGCCGCCCTGATTCTAAATCAGCCAATCTGTTTGTCCACGGCCGCTGCGATCCGACGGCATTTGTCCATCAATTCTTGGAACGCGTCGAAGGTCAGCGATTGATAACCATCACTCAAAGCCACTTCGGGATTCGGATGCACTTCTACAATCAACCCGTCGGCACCAGCGGCAACGGCCGCCGCAGCCATATCGGTCACCAAATAGGCGTGGCCGGTGCCGTGACTGGGGTCGATGATCACGGGCAAGTGTGTCTTGCGATGCAAGTAAGGTACGGTGGCCAAAGGCAGAGTGAAACGAGTGTGTGATTCGAACGTACGAATACCTCGTTCGCACAGCATCACGTTGGGGTTGCCTTCGTTCAGAATGTATTCGGCGGCCAGAAATAATTCGTCAATCGTGGCACTGGGGCCTCGTTTCAACAGGACGGCTCGTTGGGTGCCACCAACGGCTTCCAATAGTCGGTAGTTTTGCATGTTTCGAGCCCCAATTTGTAGAACATCAGCATATTTGGCTACCAGTTCTACATCTTCAGAAGCAACCACTTCCGTGACAATCGCCAAGCCCGTTTCTTCACGTGCAGCGGCCAGTAGTTTCAGGCCATCTTCCTTGAGGCCTTGGAAACTGTAGGGGCTGGTTCGAGGTTTGAACGCACCGCCTCGTAACGCCGTGGCACCGGCTTTCTTAACGGCTCGAGCAGATTGAATGATCTGTTCTTCGTCTTCCACACTGCACGGACCGGCCATCACGCCAATTCGTTTGTCTCCTGCCACGAAGCTACCGGCTTGAACAACCGACGGTTCCGGCTTGACTTCGCGACTGGCCACCTTGTACGGAGCCATGATGGGAACCACTTCCGCAACGCCAGGGCCGCTGGCGAGTGATTCTCGCATTTCGTCTCGTTTTTCGCCAATCGCGGCGACCACGGTCCGCTGCGTGCCCACAATCACATGTGCCTTCAGGCCCATCGATTCGACTCGATCGACAATATGGTCCACCTGTTCCTGAGTGGCGTCGGCTTGCATGACAACAATCATTACTATGCTCCGTTGGGTTGGGTTTCGTCGGTGGCGCCGAGCACCAAAAGAAAAAGGCCCTGAGACCTTTCTTCGGGTCTCAGAGCCTTGGGAAGTTTATTTATCAGCTACACAACTACCACGGCCCTGCTCCCCGAGCAGGTAAAAAAGAAGAACCAGAAATAGTTGAAAAATCGAGTAGCCATGTTTGGATTATTTCCTGCATCCTCGATGTTTGCAAGGTGGATTCGAAGAATTTGCCAACTGCCAGAGCTTTATTCTTGTAACAGGCGAATTTGGCTTCAAAGGTGCTTCCGATATCGATTGGAAACTCCCAAAAGCGTGATTGCGAAGATACCCAGCGACTTCAATACGGCAACCGCTTTTCAGTACCTTTCATAGCGTGGCAACATCGAATCGAAGCAATTCCCCCAAAATCTGCCAGCCAGCATGTTTTTTCGGTGCAAGGCCAACGTACTTTGCGCATGTCGTGTTTAGCGGGGCCCAACTTGAACTGCATCTCCGACACTTGAGGCCGCGACCTGGCATTCACGAACATTTTTTTGGAGCTTACCCATGAAACGGCATCACTTCTCGGCATATTCGAAATTGCTGGCAATCGTCTTCGGCATTTCCTTGGCCCTTCCGTATCCGTCGCACGGTCAGATGCGCATTTTTGATGACTTCACAGATGGAGACCACGCAGACAATTCGCCATTGAGTTGGAATCTAGAAAACTGGCCAGGCAGTTCCAACGTGGAAATCAGCATCAAAGACAGCGGGCTCAATATTTCAGGGCAGGGAGGGTTTCCCGTTTTTCCGACGCTTGACGGCCGCGCCCTCATCACGGAAGACGTATCGATTCGCATTCAAGCCCAGATGACGCCAGAAGTCTATCTGGCGATTTACACAAGAGTTAGTCCGCCGCCAAATAATGCCGTCTACTTCGGTGGTGTTGACCAACAGGGAAGGATTGTTTCACAGGAATGGGATCATGCCGCGCAAACCGTTCGATACGACATGGCGATTCCTAGTTTCGCGCTGTACGACAGCGACGCTTTCATCCAGTTTGACGCCATCGGCGATTCTTTAAAGGTATGGGTCTGGCCCGTTGATGAAGAACAACCAGCCTTGCCTCAGCTTGACACAACAGACAATAGCCTCACTGAAGGGCCCAACGGTATCGCCTTCTTGTCAAATAGCGAAGTCCGCGACGTTTCGATTCGATCCTTCGAAATGAACGTTATTCGCCAAAACAATCCTGGAGACATCAACGGCGACGGTTTGGTCGACGTTACAGACCTGAACCAAGTTATTTCTGACGCCAATACGTCAGACGTATACTGGTTGCGTTCCGATACGAATGGCGATTTCCGAGTGAACACCCAAGACGTTCATGCGTGGGTGAAAGAAATAACGCAAACGTCCATCGGTGACGCCAATCTGGACGGCAAGTTCGACTCGAACGACTTTGTGCAAGTCTTCACAGCGGGCCAATACGAAGATAACATCGTGGCGAATTCCACTTGGGATACCGGAGACTGGAATGGCGACCAAGAGTTTGACACCGCCGACTTTGTGGCAGCGTTTCAGGATGGTGGCTATGAATCCGAAGCGAACCGGGTGCAGTCCGTCCCCGAACCATCCATAAACTTGCTGGCAATCGCGTTCATTATGTTCGTTCCAGCGAGGAAAATTTTTGGTAAAAAACCTGTTTAGAAAAACATGGTAAGGAAAGCAGGTCCCTGGGCGAATTCGCCAGTATCGTCTTCTGGGGCCTGCTATGACGTAGCTTCAGAACCAAGAGAGGCGATCTTACAGCATTATGCCACGCAATTCGGACACAAAAGCTTCGCCGATAACACTGGTTCTGGATCGCATTCAACATGGTGATCAGAATGCCACTGACGAACTGTGGCAGTTAGTCTATCAAGAGCTAAGAAAGCTGGCAGCGTATCGACTCAGATCAGACGCCAAACATTCAATGCGGCCGACGGAATTGGTTCACGAAGCGTATGTGCGTCTTGTGGATGTGGATCGTGCGCCGAATTGGTCTTGCCGAAAACTATTCTTCGCTGCCGCTGGCGAGGCCATGCGCCGAATTCTAGTGGATTCGGCGCGTTCGCGAAACGCGATGAAGCGAGGCGGAGGTATTCGCCGAATGGACCTGAACTTGGATAGCGACCTAGCGTTAGAGCAAGATTCGACGGATGCCTTGCTTGAATTGGATGAAGCCTTGGATCAGCTGGAAAGCCATTCGTCGCTGGGCGCCGCGATTGTCAAGCTGCGTTTTTTTGGCGGCATGCAACATCAAGAAGTAGCAGAATCACTTGGTATTACGCGTCGCGAGGCTGATCGCGAGTGGAGCGTTGCTCGCAACTGGCTCTATCGCTGGATGCGCCGCAGTGACCATGATTAGTGGGATAAGTGTTTAGCCGCTCGATATCGTGAGACCGTTATCCAGCATCAAGTAATGGCACGTTGCGAGTAATACCATGCAAGATTGGAACGACGAAGCAAATGACATTTACTTTCAAGCGACGCAAATCCTGAATCCACGGGAACGCGATCGGTTTCTTGAGGAACGTTGCGGAAAGCGGAGCACCTTGCGCCAACAGGTCGAGGAAATGCTGGCCATCGATTCACGCGCCGAAGAGTTTTTCTCGGAGCATGAATCTGAAGTACAAGAGCTATCGAACCAGATTTGTGGCACCTTCGCAAAATGGCGAGAAGGAGCGGTCATCGATCGCTATCAGCTTCTGCAAAAAATCGGCGAAGGCGGTTTTGCGCTTGTGTTCGCCGCCAATCAACTTGAGCATGTCGAGCGAACGGTAGCGCTGAAGTTAATCAAGCCCGGCATGGACACAAAGGAAGTGATCGCTAGGTTTGCTGCTGAACAACAAGCGTTGGCAATGATGGATCATCCGAATATTGCCAAAGTACTTGATGCCGGAACAACCGACGATGGTCGACCGTTCTTTGTCATGGAACTTGTACGAGGAACACCGCTAACCGAATTCTGTGACGCTCGGAATCTCTCTTTAGCCGAGCGGTTGGAACTGTTCGATTCCGTTTGCGATGCGATCCACCATGCCCATCAAAAGGGCGTGATTCATCGTGACGTCAAGCCTTCCAACATTCTGGTCACCCTTGAACGCGACAAACCAGCTCCCAAAGTGATTGACTTTGGGATCGCCAAAGCACTTTCTCGAAAGCTGACTGAAAAGACGCTCTTCACGCGTGTCGGACAAGTAATTGGCACCCCGGAATACATGAGTCCCGAACAGGCAGACGACGATGTCCAGGATGTCGATACGCGCAGCGACATTTATTCGTTGGGCGTCTTACTTTATGAACTCGTCACCGGGCTGACTCCCATCGAAGGCCCAAGACTGAGATCGGCCGGCTGGAACGAAATGGCCCGGATTATTCGCGAAGATCACGTTCCGCGACCAAGTGACCGACTGAGTTCGATCGGCAAAAAACAATTCGCACTGGCTCGTCAGCGTTCGACGGAAGCCCGTAGCCTGCGTCACCAATTGCGAGGCGAACTTGATTGGATTGTCTTGAAAGCAATCGACAAAGAGCGCGGTCGTCGTTATCAGTCGGCAAGCGAGTTTGCTCGAGACGTGCGACGCTATCTTTCGAACGATCCGGTCGAAGCTCGCCGTCCGTCGACACTGTACACCTTTGCCAAGTTCGTCAAGCGTCACCGTGCGACGGTGTTAGCCGCCAGCCTCTTGGCCATTGCGATTTTGGGCGGTCTAATTGCCAGCACAGTGGCCTGGATATCCGCTGATAAAGCCGAACGACAAGCCCTGCTGGACAGAAACAAAGCGAATCAGGCCGCCCATCAACTGGGCCACAGCCTTTACGCGTCCATTCTCGCTCGAGCCGGTTTGGCCATCGAGGATAGCAAGCTCACGCATGCTCAAGAACTGCTGGAAAAAAGTCCTCCAGAACATCGAGACTGGGAATGGCAACACTTGCTACAGCGTTCGCAATCGCGTTACATCTTTTCCGCTCCGGATGTGATGCGCGCCGCCTACCTTCCCGACGGATTGCTGTTGGTTCGAATTCGCGATTCGAACGGCTTGTTCATTCTGGATCCTGATACCGACCAGCGACGTCCGACGAAGTTGCCGGCGGAACGTTATCAAGAGTTTGCCGTCTCGGCGGACGGGCAACTGGTGTTCTGTTCGCTTTTGACAGGCGAATTCCGGGTATCTGAATTAGCAACGGGCAAGGAATTATGGAGATCAGAGAAGTTTGTCCAAACCGGAATCTTGCATGATTCGCTGGGGTTTTCCAAGAACGGAACGCGTGTGATTCTCAAGTCTAGTGACGGAGTTGTCCGCGTGTTTGATGCTGCTTCGGGAGACGTCCTGTTTGAAAAGCCCTATTTTGTACCAAACTGCGGCGCCATGCTCAGCCCCGACGGTAAACAGGTATCCATCAATGACAAAATTTGGGACGTCGATACCGATGCGGTTCATGCGGATCTGCGCCGTCCACATGATCCATCATGGCATTGGATTTACTATAGCGGTGACGGAAAATTGCTCGCTAGAAACACGTTGGGAGGTTCCATTTCCGTACTCCATGCCGAAACTCACGAATTGCTCTTCGAATTGCATGGGCACAGAGGCGCTTCCTTTAGTGCCTTTGGCCCTAACAATGAATTGCTTGTGACAACCGGCATCGACGGAACTCATCGACTATGGGACTTGAGACTAGGACAACAGATTCGAGTGCTAGGCGCCATCGATGCGCATTCCGGCTACATTGAAGTCAGTCCTGATGGATCGCAGTTTTTTACAATAGGAATTACTGAAGGGGTGAAGATCTGGCCCATTGCTGCCTCGGATATCCTGACGTTGCGTGGCAACGGCGACATGATGCGAGATGCGATTTTCCTTCCAGGTAAGCAGCCTCACGTTATTACTTCTGAAGTGCGAGGACCGGTGTGCCTTTGGGATGCCGCGACAGGAAAGCTCGAACGTACCTTCTGGGTCGGCGCCAATGGCTCGGGAGTATTGGCAGCTCATCCAAATGGCCGACAGTTCGCGATTGCGATTGGTGGGCGCATTGAGATTTGGAATTGGCAAGCGGGTAGGCGAGAAAACGTGCTTGCGGCACATTCCGACGAAATCACTCGAATGCAGTTTTCCCCCGACGGTCGGTGGCTCTTATCACTTGGCGCCAATAAGCTGAAAATCTGGGACCACTCGACGGGACAACTTTTCCGCGAACAAGCGAACGGAAGCTATATCACCGGACCTCTATCGATCTCCCCTGACGGAAGATGGGGTGCGGCGGTCAAGATTTCGACGCCAGCGCATTCAGCGGACGGGAAAGAAGTCGAAGTCTTTGACCTACGCAGCGGAAAAGTCCGCAAGTGTTTTAAACCTCACCGAATCCTCGTCACGGCACTTGCATTTGGCGAAGTAGATGTCGGAAATGGACGACCAGAATTAATTCTTGCGGTGGGACACAAGGATGACCACATCACCCTTTGCGACCCGTTTACGGGGAACGTGCTCAAACGGCTCAAGGGACACGCCTCGTGGTGTTCCAGCGTGGCGTTTAATCCCGAGGGTACTCGTGTGTAGGCAACGGGAGTTGACGGAAGCTTCACGGTGTGGGATCCCCGCTTGGGCGAAGAGATGGTCAATCTAAAGGCTCATGACCACGCCTGCTGGCTTTCCATTTCACCGGATGGCACCACCGTCGCCACTGGTTCCCTGGGCGGCGAAGTAAAGCTGTGGGAGTCCCAGCCGATTCCCGTGGACATACAACAACGACGCATGCTTGTGGCGCAAGCCAACCGAGTGATCGAAGGTCACATGGCTGATTTTCAACGTTTTGACAAGGCCTTGCAGTCACTGCGATCGTCTCCTGTGCAGAACGCCGAACTGCAATCACTTGCCGAAGAGATTCTCGTCGCACGAGGTCCGAACGTGTTCAGGCTAAACATCGCAAGCCGGGAATTGACATTCTTGGCGAATCAACCAAGCGAAGTCTATCAACAGGCCCTTCAACTTGCCAGCGCCGCGTTGGACGTCGTGCCGGATTCACCGACGTGCCAGACAACGGTCGGTTTGGCCTACTGTCGTCTTGGTCAGTATCAAGAAGCCATCGAATACTTCAACAGTGCGGCCGCCATTTACGGAACGACAATCCGCGACACAGCATCTCCGAGCAGAATACCGCCAGAAGTGGTTAACGTGACTCTTGGTCATTTGTTTTCCGCCATCTCGGATCATTCGATGGGGGATTTAGAACTCGCAAACCAACACTGGATCGAAACGAAAAAAATCACATCGCAAAGCAACTGGGCCGCCAATCACGAAATTGCATCGGTATTCCTGGAAGTCCAGACGCTATTCGAACAGACGGAACGAACAACCAGTCCGCAGGAATAGACAATCTGTTCGGCGCGAATGCGACGGATACGCGTTAGAAGCGATGCGGCATGGGCCGTCGTACCTCTTTGGCACGAGTAACTTTCATCGGACAGATAAGGCCGGCGAGGGCGAACTGGGAACGAAACGAGCGTTCGCGGCGTGCGAAACGTTGCGTTATTTCCGAGCTTGTGCGACCAAATGAGCGAGTTCGGGGAGGATCAGTTTTTGCATGGCCAGTTCTACGGCGGCGGGTGAACCGGGCATGGTTAGCAGGACGGTTTGGCTGACCACACCGCCGGTCGCTCGGCTGAGCATGGCGGCCGCGCCAATTTCTTGATAACTAAGCAGACGAAATAGTTCGCCGTAGCCGGGAAGTGGTTTGTCCAACAGTTGCGAAATCGTTTCGCACGTTTGGTCTCGGCTGCTGATCCCCGTGCCGCCGGTAAGCAGGATAGCGTGGATGTCGCGTCGATTGGCAAATTCCATCACCGTGGTTCGAATCGGCGTCGGTTCGTCCGGCAACAGGACGCGTTCAACAACCATGTGTTGATGTTCGCTTAGAAGCTCGACGATCTTCTTACCGCCTACATCGGTTTCCCTGGTACGAGTATCACTGACGGTAATGACCGCGCAGGGAACTTGTGCTGCAGATGATTCGCGATGTTGGTCTGGAACGGATGGATTCATGAGTTCAACGCCCAGCGGTTTATTTGATCCATTCAAAGAAGCCGATGCCGTCTAGACCGGTTCGGATATCTTCAATCTGTTCGGACGTCAAAGCTTTCAGCGGCGAACGTACGTTTCCGCATTCGATCCCAATCATGCCCATCACCGCCTTGGCCGAACCAGCGAAACCGTGTTTCAAGAGCACTCGAACCATCTGCACACTTTGGTACTGCAACTTGGCTGCCTTGTCATGTTCGCCTGCAAAGAAAGCGTCCGTCATTTGATTGTACATCTTGGCCGCAAAGTTGTAGGTGCTACCAACAGCGCCTCGAGCTCCCACGGCCATGGCCGAAAGATAGAATTCGTCAAAGCCGTGCAGGACGTCGAATCGACCGTTTTCCAAGTTCACACATTCTTGAAATTGCATCAGATCTTGATGCGTAAACTTCATTCCTCGCAGCGAAGGAATCTGGTCCTTGGCCACTTGCAGAAAATCGACCATTGACAGATTGACGTTGGTCATAGAAGGAATGTGATAAAAGTAGAAGGGCGTCTGAGGTGCGGCGGCGGCAACTTCCGCACAATAGTCCGACAAAGCTCGAACGCACGCCGGGCGAAAGAAGCTTGGTGCCATGGCGGAAATGGCGGCGGCGTTTCCGTTTTGGGCCGCTCGAGCCAATTCCGTGGCATCACTGGTGCAATTGGCACCCACATGCACGATGATTCGCAAGTTATACTTGGGGCCGATTTGCGTCCAGCGTTCACAAAGCTGAAGACGTTCGGATTGAGAAAGTGACAAGCTTTCGCCCGTTGTGCCGCCGATAAAAGCGCCAATCACGCCGGTTTGCTTGAAATGAGCGGCCTGTCGTTCTACAACATCCAGGTTCAGGCGTCCGTCTGGATGCATGGGTGTATGAGGAGCGGCTATAATCCCGTGGAATGCAGCAGATTCGATCATGGTTTTGTCTTTGTGGATGGAGGCTGGGCCAGTCGGCGGTTAGACTTCGTTCGTCTTGGAAAAACCTAGATTGTGACGAGACACACGCATTGTGACCAGATAGTGCTTTGTCGAATTTAATAGGAAGAAATGGTAGTGATTAGGAAAACGTTAAGTATTGTAGTGGGGCTGTTGCTGGTCACCCACGCCGTCAGTCAAGCCGAAGTTTCGCCGGGCTATTCGATTCCGCTGATTGATTTGTCGGCGGAAACTCAGCGACAGACGATTGTGGATCGGCAACCAGGCCAATACTTGGGGCACCCAACTACAGTTCTGTTGGAAGATGGTCGAACCATGATTGTGGTCTATCCCCAAGGTCATGGACGCGGCGCGATTGTCATGAAGCGAAGTACCGACGGCGGGTTAACGTGGAGCGATCGATTGCCGGTTCCCGAATCTTGGGCCACCAGCAAGGAGACTCCGACGATTCATCGCGTTGTAGATGGCGACGGCAAAAAGCGGCTGATTCTGTGGTCCGGCCTGTATCCAGCTCGGTTGGCCGTGTCGGAAGACGATGGGCAAACCTGGTCCGAGCTGAAACCGGCCGGCGATTGGGGCGGCATTGTGGTGATGAGTAGTGTGGTAGCGTTGAAGCAGTCGGGCCACTACTTGGCCATGTTCCACGACGACGGCCGTTTCTTTCGCGAAACAGGTCAGGCAGGTGACTTTCAGTTGTTGCAAACCTTTTCCCAGGACGGCGGTCTCACTTGGTCTGCTCCGGAAACGATTTTGAAACGCAAGGACATACATCTGTGCGAACCAGGTATGATTCGTTCGCCCGATGGAAAACAGTTGGCGGCCTTGCTGCGAGAAAATTCGCGAACCAAGAATTCGTTCGTGATCTTTTCGAACGATGAAGGCCAGACGTGGTCGAATCCCACGGAACTGCCGGGGTCACTGACCGGAGATCGTCACACTGGCAAGTACCTGCCAGATGGTCGACTGTTCATCAGCTTTCGCGACACCACACACGAGAGCTCTACCAAGGGAGACTGGGTTGCCTGGGTGGGCACGTATGATGATATCGCGCAGGGCAACGAAGGGCAGTATCGTGTTCGGTTGATGGACAACCATAAGTCGGCCGATTGTGCGTATCCCGGCGTGGAAGTCCTGCCGGACGGAACCATTGTGACCACCACCTACGGTCACTGGACGGAAGGTGAAGCACCGTACATTGTAAGTGTGCGGTTGAAGTTAGACGAGTTGGACCAGCGAGCAAACCGTTAGACTAATCATTTTGCTGGGACAAACATTGAATTGGAAAGATTTGGCGAGGTATTCATTTTATGTTGAAGTTGTTGCGAATTTTCTTGGCGTGCGTGGTGATTTGCCCAAGCTATTTGTTGGCAGAAGATGTGAACGAATCGGCAATTGCGGTGCGCACGGAACGTGTTTTCGATGATTTAGATTTACGACGTCCCGTTTTTATGACGCATGCCGGCGATGGTTCGCAACGAATCTTTGTAGTGACGCAGCAAGGCGTGATTTCATCTTTCAAGAAAGGCAAAGATGGAAAATCGGTCCAAGATTTAAAGACCTTCTTGGATATCGAAGACAAAGTGGTGTACGCCGACAACAAGAACGAAGAAGGTCTGCTAGGCTTGGCGTTTCATCCCAAGTTTAAAGACAACGGTTACTTCTATGTCTATTACACTACCAAAGCAGCTCCGCAGACATCCGTGATTTCTCGATTCACTGCCAACAAGTCAGGTGAGGCGGATCCCGATTCTGAATTGGAAATCATGCAAATTGGCCAACCGTTTTGGAATCACAACGGCGGCACGATCTTGTTCGGACCAGACGGATACTTGTATGTAGGATTAGGTGACGGCGGCTTATTTAACGATCCACAAGGCAATGGACAAAACGTGCAGACACTGCTGGGTTCGATCCTACGAATTGACGTGGACCAAAAGCAAAACGGAATGAACTACGGTATTCCGTCCGACAATCCTTTTGTAGGACAAGAACGATACGCACGGCCCGAAGTCTACGCTTGGGGATTTCGAAATATTTGGCGCATGTCGTTTGACCGTCAGGACGGCACGCTGTGGGCTGCCGACGTAGGCCAAGACATCTGGGAAGAGATCAATATCGTTCACAAAGGAAAGAACTACGGCTGGGATTTGCGAGAAGCGAAGCACAAGTTTGGGCCTGTAGGCGCGGACGCTCGCGAAGATCTGGTCGATCCCATTTGGGAATACCATCACGATGTTGGCAAGTCGATCACCGGCGGGTATGTCTATCGAGGCAAATCGGTGCCAGCACTGCAAGGCTACTACTTGTACGGTGACTATGTCAGCGGCCAGTTCTGGGCACTGAAGTATGACGCGACCGCAGGCAAGGTGACCGAAAATCGATCGATTACTAGCGAAAACATCCCTGTCATGACCTACGGTGAAGACGAATCGGGCGAAGTCTATTTTTCCGATCCATCGGGCCGAATTTTCCGATTTGTGGCCGAATAGGCATGCGCATTGTTTAGCGTGCTAATCTGTAGCCCGATTCGCTGGCAGGCGTTTCGGGCTGTTTGCAATGATAGCGTTAGGCATCAAGGGGTTTCTTAACGCAACTCCGCGAAGACGCAGGGACGCCATGTTGATCGTGTCTGCTCTAACACTTGCAACTCTGTTTCCTTGTGTCACTGCGTTTTTTAGCTTTCGTTTTCATCGAAAATGCGGCCACCATTCGTTGGATGCCAGCATGGCAATGCCAGCTGGCTTGGAAAGGTCCGGCTGATTGTTTCAGATCGCGAAACCGTTAAAGTCAAGCGCCCGCCGTTTTCGATAACCAAGAAACGAGTGGGCTTTTTCGTGCGCGAAGGGTTCACCTTCGATCGTCGAAGTCAATACTGGCGACGCACCGGCCCACGTCGGACGTTGCGGAGGAAGTGGTGTGATGCTCCGAATTCGAATTCACCTGATCTGGATCACGCTTGTGAGTTTGGCTGGCATCTGTCTGGCGCCGGCGTCGGTCGTCGCACAGCTCGAGCTAGATCTGCCTGACTATGCTGCCGATCTGGAAGACGACTTGTCCGACGGTCTATCCAGTGAACTGCTAGACGACAACTTGGTGGAAACGGACGAGGATACGGAACCGTTGCCGTCCGGAAATCCATTGTTGGACCCGAATGAGTCAGGGTTCAGTGAACCGGACCAGCTAGGGAGCGATGACGACGAAGGTTTGTCAGTCGACCAGCCACCGACCAACCCGTTACTGAACGATGCGCCTAGTTTGGATTCGTCAATGCGAGACGAAGTGACCGAGCAACTCCCGAGCACGGATGCGGTGGCAGACGTAGAAACAATCAAACAAAACTATCCTAGCGGGCGGTTGCATATTCAGCGTCAAGTCACGCAAGACGAACAACAAAACTACGTCAATCACGGCGCGTGGAAAGAATTTGACGAACAGGGAAACGTGTTGATTGAAGGCGAATATCGTTTTGGAAAACGAGTAGGCAAGTGGCTTCGCTGGTACGATGATCCCAGTCAAGTCAAGTTTCTGACTTACGCGCCATTCAATCAGTCAACTAGGCCGTTTAAGTCAGAGGCCGAGTTCGTAGATGATAGGCTGGATGGCACCTGGACGATTATGGACGAGGATGGTCGAGTGTTTGCGGAATGGAGTTTTGTGGCGGGCCGACGTCACGGAAAGTCCACTTGGTGGTACGCGAACAATCAGTCAATGCGAGAAATCACCTACCGTGACGGTGTCTTGGACGGAACGTTGAAAGAATGGGACGCAAATGGCACCCCAGTGACGGAAGTGGAATACAAAGACGGTCGCCGTTTAGAGAAGTCGCAAGAATCGTACAGTTCCGGTCAAACGCGTTATGAAGGCTGGACCTTGCGAGCTCGCTTGGTGCTAAAAGAACCGGACGACTGGGAACAAGGCACGCTGGCGCAATATACTCGCGAAGGCAAAGACCAACGCCACGGAGAATGGGTTGCTTGGTATGAAAACGGTCAGAAGAAGCTGGCCGGAAGCTACGAATTCGACCAGCCTCATGGCGAATTTATTTGGTGGCACGAAAACGGCCAGAAGTCGTTAGACGCGGAATACCAAGTCGGCAAGAAGAGTGGTCTGTGGACGTGGTGGCACAAGAATGGCATGAAGTCGATTCAAGGGGAATACATTGCCGATGCACCCGCCGGTCAATGGATCTGGTGGAAGGAAGATGGCAAAGTCGCTCAGCGCATTGATTTCCGCATGCCAGGACAAACTACTCCGCAGCCAGCCAATACCGTCATCGGCCCCTATCTCACTCGACCCGCCAACTAGCTGGACAGCGCCATGATGGGTTGGTAGTCCCGCGTTTAGGCGGAAATCTTCGGTAAAACCAATTCCGCCGCAAGGCGGGACTACCAACGAGTAACGCTGGCTGAAATCGTTGATGTGGTGCTTCGTTCTATCCACGTTCATGCAAACGCCGCTGGCCAATGGTGACATGGGTTCGACACGGACGTTCAACGTCAGAAAAACACCTTGCCCCAGTTCTGCCCAAGCAAGCCTGAATGATCCAGTTTGCCACCGAGAACAAGGTTTAACACTAGCTTGCGCGAAGCGAGGCTTAGTTGGCAATGACCATTCGCTGTCAGTGGCTCGCACATGTCAAAATCACGACACGATTTTAGCGAATCGGTCCGTTGTAACATCTTTGTGCTGCACCGAGCCAATCCCATTCACCGTCGGTATATCCCCGGTTCGGTGATTTTGTCCGGAATGAATTCCGAGTATATTGCTTGATTGTGGCGGTAGATCGGTTGTCGGGCTGGGGCGAATCTTCGGGGCCCGCCATTCTGCCGTACCGAGACTAACGTGAAATTGCCTGATGAAGGGAAAGGCTTGGAAATGAATTCGGAATCCCAGCCTCGTCGACTTGGATCGTTCGTTGTCGGCAAAAAATCTGGTTCAACCCCAAAGCCACTCGTTTCGCCACGGTCTCGACCGGTTGCCAAGCGACCTTCTTCGTCTCCCAGCAGCAAATCGAGGCCCAACAAGAAGCAGGCCAAATATGAAAGTTGTGCTGAACTATTGGCACAAGCCAAACCGTTCGTCAATGAACATGGTTTGGTGATTCAACCGGTACCTGCAGAACTGATGGATCAGCTGCGTAAGAACCGCCTGGCAATTTGCGGTGGTGATCTACTTCCGCCAAATGTCGAAGGTCTGACCAGTCGCTGGTGGATTCCTCAGTCAGCCGCTGAAGAAAAGCAAATTCGCCGCGCATTGGACGTCGTCAGCCGCAAACGCAAGGCCGAACAAGCGGAACAGTCCAGCGAATCAACCGAAGATTGACGCGGACCGCCTAGCCACGGAAATACCGGCCGTCTTGAAACGCGAAGACCAAATCTTGCGTTGTGAATTGCCCGTCGCAATTCCAATCGCCTTGTGACCAAGCGGCGGACGCTTCTGTTTCGAATTTGCCGCTTTGGAAAATCAGAACCAAATCGCTGGAATCAAACACGCCATCCAAGTTGACGTCGCCCACAACGGTCTTCGCGATTTCGTCCAAGAAAGTAGAAACGTCGTTGAAATTGACATCGCCGTCGAAATTGATGTCAAAAAGTTCGTCTTCGTCATCAGCGGAAATCGCCACGCAGATCAAGTCCAAGTCGGTTGGTTCGATCAGGCCGTTGTTGTCCACGTCGCCTCGCGTAGGCGAATCATTTCGATACCACGTCAAGCTGTTTTCCAAGCTGGAAGAAACCAGCAGATCAAATTTCCCGTTGCCCGTGAGATCCTCGACTGCCAACGCCGTGGGGCCGCGAGTCTGATCGGTGAGAATGACCGGCAATTCACTAAACGTTCCGCGCCCTTCGTTGCGATACCATTCAATGCGGTCGTTCCCATACGCCGTTACCACTAAGTCTCGTCGGCCATCACCGTCCAGGTCACGCGCAACCACGGCCTGAGCCTGCAAGGCCTGAGTGGTCACGATGTGCGCCGCCCATTCGTCGGCCTTTGCTTCTGGGTTTTCGAACCAAGCAATCGTATCGTCGTTGCTGGACGACACGACGATATCGGTATCGCCATCTTCGTCGATGTCAAACGCGTCGAACGCGGTTAGGCCAAGAATCGGAATGTACATCACCGAATAGGCCGCTATGAATCCACCGTGCCCGTCATTTTCGTACCAAATGATTTGGCTCCCTTCGCCACCAAAGCGAACGTACGATTTCGCCGCAACCACATCCAAGTCACCGTCCTGATCGACATCAATGGCTTGAACGGCGTGGCCGCTTCGAAATTGATTGTCGATTGACTTAAAAATGCTGAACGTCCCTTTGCCATCCAGATTTTCAACCCACGCAAGCATGCTCGAATACCGTGCGGTCGCCAGGACATCTAGGTCGCCATCGCCGTCGACATCGGCAGTGGTTATCGCCGACGCTCCGCGAGATCCATTTTCGAACGACACGATATGCTCGGTGAAGTTGCCTTTGCCGTCCAGGTTTTCATGCCACGCCCATTTGTCGCCACGTACCGATGCAGAAAACACGTCCAGGTCACCATCACCATCGAAGTCAACCGTGTGGAATCCCAGAACACCTTCGGTCTGCGTCGATATGATTCGTTGCGTGGAAAATCGGCCGTGTGGACCGTCCGAATTCTCATACCAAACCAGTTTTCCGTCCAGGAACGAAGCGGCGATGGCGTCCAAGTCACCGTCCGAATCCAGATCGGCGGCCTGCAAAACATAGGTCTGGCCAGCGCCGCCAGAAATTGAACGAGCACCCGAAAACGTGCCGAACCCGTCCATGTTTTCCAGCCAGAAAACCGAATCATCCCCTGCCGAAGTTACTGCGATATCCAGATCTTGATCGTTGTCGAAATCAGCCGCCGCCAACGCGATTGGCCCTTTGGCTGTTTCGGTTAGCAAATGCCGATTCCAGCTTGGCTGCGAGTTACCAGGATTCTCGTACAACGAAACCGATCCTCCATCAGCAACGTAATCGACAAAGACCAAATCGATATCGCCGTCCTCGTCAAAGTCACCACTGGCGGTTGCACGAGGATTAGCCAATCCGTCCGCGATCAGAATTGCTTCGCCGAAGTTGCCCTTTCCATCCAGGTTTTCATGCCAATAGATCGAGTTTATGCCCGAACCAGCGAGATCCAAATCGCCATCACCGTCGATGTCTTGAAGCGTCACTGCACGTGATGTGTTTTCTGACACTATCAGGCGTTCCGAGAACGACTCGCCATCATCCGCGTTGAAAAAAACGCTTAGCGAAAGCTCAAGGCGTCCTGCCGTAGTACCGACAACGATATCCTGTGTACCGTTGCCATCAATATCGCCCACAGTGATCGTTGCGGCATTCCGGACATGTGGCGTGACTTCAACCGGCTCACCAAATTCACCATTGCCCTGGTTTGGTACCCACATAACACTGTTCTCGAGACTTCGCCGGATGTACACAAGATCTGTGTCATCATCGTTGTCTATGTCGGCGCCGTCCACCGCGAATGCGGATACGCCCACATGATGCGAAATGGGGTCAAAACCAGATGGATCAGCCGGATCGGACGAAAACCAAATCAAGCTGTCGGCGCATACGGATCACGGGTTCCAACAAGTTCATCAATGCCATCACCATCGATATCGATTGATGTCGGGCGACGCAATCCAGGCTGCAAACCAATTTCTCGGCCCGTTCGTTCGAAATCTCCCGAACCTAGGTTTTCAAACCAAAACAACCTCTGCTCAACGGTCATTGTAACAGCGACATCGATATCACCGTCAGCATCAAAGTCAGACGCCACCATGTCGAACGGAAAGTCTAGCTGCGTTTTGGCAAAAACGTCGGCGTCGGAGAATTGAAACGTCAGCAAGCAACGCTGTTCTAGTAATTCGAACGATCGAATTAGCCGTCCGGGCGTTTCCAGATTTCTTCGGTGCTCCGATTTCATCACGTTTGCTCGCTGATGTACAGTGTCCATGCTGCTGGCCGAGTTCGACCCTGACACTCATTATAGACGTATTGGGCGCGGTTTGCGAAAGTAAACGCGACGCACGTCAGCGTGGTTAGCGCAAGGAACGAGCCTGACGGGAATGTTTCCAGTCAGGCTCGCGCGACAATGTTGGTTCTTAAAGATCGCGAACGAAAGACGACTATGTTATCGTTTGCGACGTAATGCCAATGGCAACCCGCCTAGCAGCAACAGCCAGCCGTTTGGTTCGGGTACAGCGCTGACTGCGCCGCGAGGTCCGAGTTCGAAGCCTCCGTCAGTGAACGCCGCCACGAAGTCTCCGCTGTCGAAGAAGCCGTCGCCGTTCCAGTCGCCCTGGCTCCACGTGGCCGCTTGTTGTGTTTCAAACAACCCGGCGCTGAAGACTTGGACAAAGTCACCGCTATTGAATTCGCCGTCCAGGTTGGCGTCACCAATCCAGGTTCCGGCCAAGTCCTTCACCCAAGCCAAGCGATCGGCTTGATCTACCGCGCCGTCGTTCGTGAGGTCAAAGGCGGCATTGTTCGTCCCCAATTGGCCGGACTGCAGGTCCAGGTCGGCAACATCCAAAATGCCGTTGCCGTTGTAGTCGCCTTCTACTCCGGCGCCTAACAGACGAATGTCCAGGCCGTTCAGAGGAACTTCGGTATCACCGGCAAAGCGACCGTCAAACAGGATCATGACGTCGTTGGTGCCATCGGCGGTGAAACGAAAAGTGGCCGACGTTTGCAAGAGATTATCGACGGTTAGGCCGCCCACGCCGCCAACCAGAAAGTCGGCGTTGCCAAATTCGTCGGTCGAAACGAAGCCTTCTCCGTCACCGTTATCGACAAAAATTTCGATCGATTCTGACTGATCAAAGTCTGGATCCAAATGGAAGCTGGTTACTTCGTAGTCACCGGCTGGCAGATCGCCCAACGTGACTCGAATCACCCCTTGGTTGTTCTTGACCAGATCTTCACCGGCGGCAATCAGTGGAGCGTTGCCCACTAACGCCAATGGACTGTCACCTCGATCTCGCCAATCCAATCCTCCAACGGGTGTTTCTGTTTCGTCCAATGCTTCGATGGCAATGGTGAATTCGTCACCAAACTTAGAAGTGACGGTGGTGGTCAACAGATCCAAGCCGTTTTCATTGTGATTGCCGCCACCGATTTGCCGCGAATCAAATTCGTCAATCAAACCGTCCGCTTCGCCTCGACCGTTCAAAGCACCAATGTCAATGAAGCCGAAGTTGCCGATCACGTAGTCGCCCAGTTCGATCTCAATGGCATCCGGACCTCGTCCAGGCTCCATGACGGCGATGCCGTACATGTTGTTGCCCGTGCCGCCTCGTTCAAACGTATTGAATGTACCCGCCTCAGAAAAACTCTTCTTCCAGATCCAGAACGATTGATTGATCCCTTGACCGGGCCCAATCCCGTCGGCACCTTCATCAATGCCGATGCGGTGTCCCAAAAATTGCCAGTCATCATTGGCCAGCCATTCCGGCTGAGTGACTCGCGTGTCCATAAATACAAACGCGTCGACCGCTTGGCTGATGGTGACTTCCAATTCATAGTCGGCAGCGCCACGATTGTCATTTGCTGACATGACAATTTCCGCGCCGACTAAGTCTAATGACTCGAGTGTCAGTTCTTCCGTGAGTCCTTGGTATTCGTGAGTTCGATCTACAAAGAAGGGAACGTCTTCGTCCAGGACGCCGACTTCAAATTCGCCAAACTCCGGATGGTCAAAAACTTGACCGGTGAAGTATGCCGGGACTTCGTCAATGGCACCGAATTCCACCAAGTCCACAATCAGTGGTTCTGCCCACACGGTTGCTGAAAGTCCGCATGCAATCAAGATGCTGTACATTCGGTGTCGCCAATTCATGTTTCGTCTCATCGATAGCCTCCAAGTTTAAAATTTCCCGCTTCCAACGATAATGCTCTCCAGTCTGCTCAGTCTAGTTGGAAGTTACGAACCGGGATAGCGGTCGGTACGGCTTGCCGTTGGATCCTGGTAAATTGCATGGACCGGTAAATGTCTCACTTGCTTTGCGTTTTGTGGCACGAGATCATATGGGTTGACAATTTAGGGTAAGGCCCGGTGTGACGCGTTTTGAAAAAAAGGGTGAACGAAGTGATGTTGCGGTATGGTATGGCCTGCTTTGGGATGTGGTTGTTGTGTGGCTTGGGATCGAAGGGGTTTGCTGCCGAAGGTGACGAATCGCTTAAGATTACGGCGGATGTGGTGTACGGCCATAAACACGGCATGGCGTTAACCATGGACGTCTATCAACCGAAAGATGCGAATGGCGCCGGCGCCATTTTTATGGTCAGTGGCGGTTGGTATTCCATTTGGGCGCCGCCTGAAAAAACCATGGGCTTTTTCAAGCCATTGTTGGATGCGGGCTATACCGTCTTTGCCGTGCGGCATGGCAGCAGTCCTAAATTCGTGATTCCCGAGATTGTTCAGGACGTGCGTCGCAGTGTTCGTTTCGTTCGACTACATGCCAAGGAATATGGCGTGGATGCCAACAAGTTAGGTGTCTGCGGCGGTAGTGCCGGGGGACATCTTTCACTGTACTTGGCCACCACGGCGGACGACGGAGATCCCGATGCGGCGGATGAAGTTGACAAGCAGAGTTGCCGAGTAGCCGCGGCGGTGGCCTACTTTCCGCCAACCGATCTGCGGCCGTATGTAAAACAGGATTCGCCGTATCGAACCAACTTTCCGGCCTTGCAGTTTGAAGAAGAGAAGGCCGATGGCGTTTCACCTTTGTTGCAGGTCAGCAGTGACGACGCGCCGTCGTTGATGATCCATGGCGACAAGGACGAATTGGTGCCGTTGTGGCATAGCGAAAAAATGGAACAAGCACTGGAAGAACAAAACGTGGCCACCGAATTGATCATCATCAAAGATGCCGCTCATGGCTTTGGTGGCGAAGATGCCAAAACGGCTTCGGATGCGTGGGTGGCTTGGTTTGATCGATACTTGCTGGGAAAAGAAACGGCGGCTTCCGCTGCCGGTGAATGATTGCGGAAAATTTGAACAAGGAGCGTTGGCCATGAGACTTCAAATCGCGTTTGTGTTGAGCTTCTGGGCATGGAGATGGAGTTCGCTGGTTTTAGCCCAGGAGCCTTTATTTTCAGGTCCGCAAATTGGTGAAGGCTGCCGGAATTTTCTATTCGAAAGGTGTTGGGACCAGACGCTGGTCAAGATGTTGATCCGATTGCCGATGCGGATGGCCAGCCCGTTCTGTTGCTGTTCGTTCACGAAGTCACTCGTCCATCCGTCGCATTCGTCCGCACAGTCTGTAGCTATGCGGTTCGACGCCAGCCCGATGGGTTGCAAACGAGCGTTATCTTTCTAACGGCCGACCCGAATGAAACGGAAGCGTTTGTTAAACGAGCCAGCCATGCGATTCCGGACCCTAAACAAGTGCAATTGGGCATGTCCATGGACGGATTGGAAGGGCCGGGTGCGTATGGACTGAATCGCAAAGTGACCATCACAGCGCTGATCGGCACCAAGGGCAAGGTGACAGAAAATCTGGCGCTGATTCAACCGAACGTCGCGACCGATGCAGTAAAACTGGGCGCTGCCATTGCAAAAGTATTGGGCGACGAAAACGCTCCGACTTTGAACGAAATGGATCCGCAAGCGGCACGAATGCGTCGTATGCCGGAACGCGGCGGCGCAAATGGCTCACCGAAAGTTGATGACGCCACGTTTCGTGCGAAGCTTGCCGTTGATTCGAAAAAACGCTTCAGAAGATGATGTTCGAAAAGCGGCGGAGGTGATTGAAACGTTCGCAACGGAGAATAGGGCGTTTCAAGAACGAGTGGCAGAAACGGCGAATCGGATTATCGATGCCGGTAAGTTGCAAAACTACGGTACGCCTGCCGCGCAAGCGTACTTGCAAAAATGGGCCAAGCAGTGGAGCGAAGTCGAAAAGCAAGACGCAGCAGATATCCCGCCGGCGGATGCGAGTGACGAATCATGAACCTTGCCGCGATCCAACGACGGACGTTGATGATAGCGGTTTGGTTGTCGGCGATCGTGTATGGCCAGCGTATCGACTTGGCCACTCAGATTGTGCCCATCTTGTCCAAGTGCGGATGCAATTCGGCGTCGTGCCATGGCAGTGCCGCTGGCCAAGGCGGTTTTCGTCTGTCGCTGTTTGGTGGCAATCCTGATTTTGATCACCAGCAAATGGTGCGGCAGTATGCAGGGCGACGCGTTGACTTTCGCCAGCCGCAGCAGAGTTTGCTCGTTACCAAGCCGTCTGGCCAATTGGAGCATGGCGGTGGTGTTCGCTTTGAGCCGGACGACCAGTTGGCTCGATTATTGATCCAATGGGTTGAAGAAGGTGTGAAGGCCAAACCGGTTCGAATGCTGCAGAGAATTTCGGTGCAACCGGAGTCGATTGTGTACCGAGGTTCGTTGCCCAGCGAACAGGCGTTGCAGGTGGAGGCCAAGTTTGCGGACGAGACGCGTTCGGATGTCACATCTTTAGTTTCGTTTGAATCCTTAGACGAAGCTGTCGTTCAAGTTGACGCCAACGGCCGACTGACGTTGATTCGTCCTGGAAAGGGGCACGTGCTAGTCCGTTTTGCTGGTCAATTGACAACGGTACCGGTGGTGGTTCCTTTTCCGGGTGCGTCCGCGGCCAACTCGCTTCCAGGTGATCATGCGATCGATCAGCATGTGCAAGCGGCGCTGAACGATTTGAATATTTCGGCAGCCAGTGCGGCGAATGACCATCGTTTTGTGCGGCGAATTTATCTGGATCTAACTGGTCGTCTACCGACGCAAGCACAGAGCCAAGCGTTTGTAAATGACCAGGGAGTCAACAAGCGAACTGAATTGATTGATGCGCTGCTGGAGTCACCCGAATTCGTAGAATACTGGACGCGTTGGTTTGCGCAACTGTTTCCGCTGGACCGCTTGCGCCAGGATGTAGCGGCGGCCGAATGTTTTCAGGAATGGTGGACGGAGGCGTTGCAAGCGAACCTGGGTTGGCACACGATCGCCCGTCGCTTACTGACCAGTGACGGCGATTCGCATCAAAACGGAGCAGCGAATTTTTATCGATTCGCAGCGAATGCCAGGGACCGAGCAGAATTGGTCAGCGAGACTTTCATGGGAGTCCGCTTGCGGTGCGCGAATTGCCACAATCATCCGCTGGATCGCTGGACGCAAGATGACTACCACGGTTTCGCTCAGCTGTTTGCCGACATCCAGGCAGAGCGAATGGTTCGCTTCGGACAAACCGGCGAAATCATCCACCCGCAAACAGGGCTGCCGGCGGTTCGCAAAATTCCTGGCGAAGTGACGAGTGCGTCGCCGCCGGATCGTCAGCAGTTTGTGGAATGGTTACTGGATGCCGACAATCCGTATTTTGCAATGGCTATGGTCAATCGAATCTGGGCGGCCCTGATGGGCCAAGGTCTGATTGAACCGGTGGATGATCTGCGAAGTACCAACCCCGCTTCGCATCCCGAATTACTGCAGCAACTGGCCGACGATTTTGTGCAGCACAACTACAACGTGCGTTCCTTGTTGCGGCTCATCTGTACGTCAGCGGCTTATCAGCGAGCTTCCCAATTACAGGCCAGTCAGCTGGAATATCGCATGCTGGCAGTGCGACAATGTAAACCCATGCCAACAGCCGTGTTGTTGGACGCGTGGAGCGACGTAACTTCGGATGCGTCAGACGGTCCAGCTGTTTCTGATCGCTTGATAGATGATGCGAACACGGTAACCGCGTTGCCCCAAAACGTGGATGGTTGTCTTCGCGACGAAACCTGTGTCACCGACTTCAACTCCATTGCCGGTCAATTGCGGTTGCTTAACGGAACAAGTTTCAATCAGTTGGTTCGAACCAAAGCGAACGCGTTGGCGGCCACCATGACCGATTCAGACGCGGACGAATTGACGGTTCAGCAGCTTTATTGGGCGACACTGTGCCGCGGACCTTCCGCCACGGAGCTGGCTCGTTGGACACAGCAACTACGATCCTCGGGCGATGCGAACCGAGAGGTTGACGTCGCGGTGCTGGAGGATTTGCTGTGGGCCCTGCTGAATTGTCATGAATTTCGGCATATTTACTGACGAACAACAATCACGGCCGTGGCACACGCAACTTTGCATCTTTTAGCTCGGCTGACTGACCTGCAAACTTGGCCCGGACAAACCAATTGGTACGGTCGCAGCAGAACACATTGCAGGACAGGCTCGGTCGCCACATTGGTCGGAATTGGCACGGAGCGGTGTTGAACGGGCGGGTGTGTGGTCGATGGTAGTGATAGCTGTGTTTATCGCCGTTTCCCTAGTAGGTTTGACAGACCAATGCAACGCACCATCCTGTTCTTAGGAATTCTGTTGGTGGCTGCTTTAACGCCCATGTTTCTGGCTCGGCAAGGTGATTCGCCGTGGCCGTCGATATTTCAGAACGCACCGCCGAGCGGAGAAACTGCGGCAGATGACACGGAAACCGTGGTTACTTCGGTAACGGAGGATGCGCAAAATTCAGCCGCAAGAATCGCGAATGATCCCAAGATTCAAAAGTTGCTGCAGCCGAATTCGCCTGTCCAGAAATGGGAACTGGGTGGTCCCATCGTGCCGCTACCGACGGCCGTCGATTTTGGGCTAACGCCAAGTGCGGTCAATTCGACTTGGCCTCGAGTGTCATCGCAGTTGGCGGAATTAGACTTGCGTGGACTTCGAGTCCCTTTGGTCACAGGGACGGAAATTCATGATCTACACGGTTCGGCAACGTATTATTTTGATCGAGGTCAGCAGCTGGTGCGCATCACGCTGCACGGTTACACCGGAGATCCCGGCATGCTGATGGGATTCCTGCAAAACCGATTTTCGATGCGACAAATGGCTTCAACCGGGCCCACGGTGATGTTGTCAGTGAACAAAGAAAAGAAGCCGCTGAACGTCCTGTTGCTAAAACCGGCGTCGGCATTATCGGAATCACGTGACGAACGACATGAATTCTATTTGGAATTAAACCACGGTTTGCTCAGTTCGGGACTTAGCGCCGAAATGCTGGGAAGACTGAGTCGCTTGCATGAAGCAAGAATGCTGTAGAGCAATCACGGCGGTTGATCTTTGGGGCCACATGGTTCGGTGACATCGCATGCTTTCTTTTCGAACCGTATCGTCGAACGAATTTGACCGGTTGGAACTGGCGTCATGGTTTTTTCCGCCATCCGCTGTCGAGCGAATTGCCGGTTTGCTACACGATAACGAGATTTCGCTGCAGAACCTCTGGATAGCGGAACAGGTCGACGAAGATGCGGTACCAAACGTGGTGGATGCCGTGTGGACTCAAGTTGGGGCAGGCCGAATTGCGTCGCTGTTGCTGCCGTGCTATCGGTCACATTCGCGTGGCAGTTACGCCGAAGTGGATCGGTTGTCGTTACGGACGACTCTGTTGAATCACGCGATGAATGCCACTGCGGCCCACCTGGTTCGCTTGATCAGCTATTTGGAGCCTAGTGATGCCTCATCGGACGAATGGGCGTCAGCGTTAGCACAGGCGGGTATGGCGGAGATAGGAACCGTCCGGTCAATGGTGTGGAGCGGCGATGCCCATGTTAAATACATTGACCAAGTTGGCAAACCGGTGGCGTTTACGCGTTACACGTCGACTATGCAAGATCGCTTGATTGACGTGCTTCAGGCGACCTATGAAGACTCGTTGGACTTTCCCGTGTTGAACGGACAGCGAGAGACGACCGATGTTTTGGATAGTTACCTGGATGACAGTGAAACGGCTGGTGATTATTGGTTTGTGGTTTGCCGTGAAGAAGTGACGAATATGGGATCTTACAACGATGTTGGTTGTTTGTTGCTGTCGGTTCCGGCGGTTCGTTCTGGCACTTCCTACATAGAGTTACTTTACTTTGGCATTATTCCGGAAGAACGAGGAAAAGGCTTGGGGGTGTGATCCTTCGCCAGGCCCAACTAGTTGCCGACAAAATGGGACTTGGGATAATCGCCCAAGTTGATGCAAGCAATCAATTTGCTGTCGACGTTTACAAGCGACTTGGTTTTAACGAGTATGACGCGCGAAGATTATTCATCAAATGGTGCGACTGATCTTCAATTCGTTTCCAATTACAATCCGCATTTGAAATCCGACAGCGGCCAGCGCAAAGTCGCTTTGACGCTAGGGTTACAGCAACGACCGATTCAAACTATTGAACGTTTTTCCACGACAACTTCTGGGCATAGGCAAAAAGGATGATAGGTTTGCTTACGACAAAACTGCAGAAATACTCGGTGATTTTTCCACGTTTCCAATTCTGCATCGGTCGAACTGGCAACCAGTTTGACAGCATGAGTCACCGCGTTAAAATCTCATCCGGACGTAACGAAGTTAATCATCCGTGGCGCTAAATCGTCACGCTCTTTCAATAGGCAAGTGGCCGATCTCGGGCCTTTTGAATTCGACTGCGGTCAAGTTTACGGTCGCGGTATGCGCAGAGGAATGCAGGAAGTGAAACACAGCGATACGGAAATCGTGTCGACTCTCCGAGCGATGCTCGTGGAACGCCTGGGACAAGATCGATTCGATCTGTGGCTCAGTTCGTGCCAGTTCGCCTGCCATTCTCATACGCTAACGTTGATCACCAAGAACGCCTTTTCGGCCGAATTCGTGCGAAAACATTTTTCGCCATTCATCCAAGAAACCATCGTTGAAGTTTTAGGTCCGCAAGCAACGTGGTCAATTCAAGTTGGTTCGAACGAAGGCCAACCATCCGCCGAAGGGGCCGAATCGACAAAACAAGCCACTTCCAGTTCGGGCGCGGACACGGCATCCTCGGAATCCGCACAAAAGCTTGACGACGCGAATCAGAAAACCGCGCCGCAACAACGCACGCTGTTCCCTTCGGAAGACGCAAATCAGAAACCCGCAAAGACCGGACGCCGGTTCGCTCGTTTGGACGCCGTGGTGGTAGGGGACTGCAATCGAGTAGCCGTGACTTCCGCGCAGGAGATTGTCAAGAATTTGGGTTCGGTTTCTCCGTTCATGGTTTACGGGCCAACGGGTGTGGGTAAGACGCACTTGCTGGAAGGGATTTGGGGAGCGGTCCGGCAGCAGTCGCGGCGGCGCCGAGTGATCTATCTTTCCGCCGAACAATTCACGACCTATTTTCTGCAAGCGTTAAAGGGAAGCGGGCTTCCCAGCTTTCGGCAAAAGTATCGAGCGTTAGATTTGTTTGTCTTGGATGATCTGCAATTCCTATCTGGCAAACACGCTACGGTGGTGGAATTGATTCATACGGTCGATTCCATTTTGCGAGATGGCGGGCAAGTGGTTTTGTCGGCCGATCGAGCACCAATGGAGATGTCATTTTTGGGCGACGAAATTGTCACTCGGCTTTCCGGCGGACTCGCATGTCAGATGAAAGAGCTGGACTTGGCCACCATGGAAACGTTAGTTCAACGCATGTCCCAGCGGCGGTCGTTGACGCTTTCAGAATCAGTGATTCGCCTGATTGCAGAAACCCTGCCCGGGGACGCTCGGCAAGTGGCCGGAACCATCAACCGGATCTGGGCGCATTGCCAAGCGTTTGGTTCGTCACCCACAGAAACGGTGGTCCAAGATATTTTGGGCGAACTGACTCCGCGACGAGCCACCGGTTTGCGGCTGATGGATATTGAACGAGCGATCTGCTCTGAATTTGCAATGGATGCGGAACTGTTGCGTTCGAATCGCCGCACTCGAGACGTCAGTCATCCGCGTATGTTAGCCATGTGGCTGGCACGTCGACATACTCGAGCAGGTCTGGCGGAGATCAGCGAATTCTTTGGTCGTCGCAGTCACAGCACGGTCCTTTCGGCACAAAACAAGGTGGACGAATGGGTTCAATCTGGCAACATGCTGCAGATGGCAACGCAAACGCTTAGCATTCGCGAAATTCTGCAGCGACTGGAAGCCAAGCTGAAACAAGGCTAAATCCGCAGGCGACATGCCAGTTAACACGAGCGGGCGTTGAGTCTGCACCGGTGGGTTTGGTAGATTCTTGGTACATTCGTTCAATGCACTTCTGCATTCATCAAGCCCTTTGTTGGTCGCGGAGCCAATCATGTTAAGTCTGCAATCCGAAACGTCAGCTCGTTGGCTTTCGCAAATTGACGATCATTTGGAAGAACTGTTGATTGATCACGCGCATTGTGAAAAGAAAGCCGCCGGCACAGCCATGAACTTGATCTTCGCCTACGTCGAGAACGAAGACTTGTGCCGAGAAATGGTGGAAATCGTCAACGAAGAACTGGAGCACTTTGAGCTGGTTTTGGATCTGCTCAAGCGTCGAGGAATCCGGTTTCGGCGGCTGACGCCCAGCAGTTATGGGCGCAAATTGAACGACTTGGTTCGCAAGAACGAACCGCAACGCGCCGTCGACCGACTGTTGGTAGCCGGTTTGATTGAAGCCCGAAGTTGCGAACGATTCGACCTGTTACGTCAACACGTCAAAGATTCCGAGCTGTCCGAATTTTACGGCAGTTTGTTCGAATCGGAAGCTCGGCATCATTCCACCTACGTCCGCTTGGCCAAATATTTTGCGGACGAAGCAACGGTACATCAACGCTTGGAGGAACTCGCCGCTGCTGAAGCCGCCATCCTGGCCGAAGGCGATGCCGTGGTTCGCATGCATAGTTAAACGCATCAGCTGTTGGGCCTCGACTGGTGGAACCGCGATATTTGCAACGCTGGGATACTGGTTCGAGAAAACAGGCTGCAAGCAGAACGACCGAAAAACTAGCCGCGGCATTCCGATGTTGTGGCCGAATGGTTCAGATTGTCCGATCGTTTTGCCGGTCGCCAGTCGACCAGTTGAAGTTGCACCGACCGCATACCTCGGAATTCGTTCAACACCGGTTGGAAGGCGATGTCCAATTTTCCCGTGGCGGCCCCTAACGCGCCGATCCATTCCGGTTTGTTAAACGCGACCGCTCGCAGTTGCACGCCGTGCTGTCCAAACGTGACGCTGACGTGCCGTTCACCTGCGCCGAGTGACTTGGCGGGAACGGTGATTTCTACGTCGTGGCAACACAAGATCGGCCGCCGATTTCCTTCGCCAAACGGAGCCAACATTTCCAATTGCTGGACAGTGCGAAAGGTCAGTTGTGAAAGAGTGGCTTCGGCATCGATCAAGACTTCGGCAATTCGTTGATCTGGTTTAAACCGTTCGGCCACGTGGTCACAGAAATGATTTCGAAAGGTTTCCACATGCGCCGCGTCGATGCGTAAGCCTGCCGCAGCGGCGTGACCACCATGGGTCACAAGATGTTCCGTACAGGCGGCCAGGGCTTCGTGCAGATTGACGCCTTGCACGCTACGCGCCGACCCGACGCCCGGTTTCTGGTCGAATTCATCAAGCGAAATGACAACCACCGGTCGGTAGAATCGTTCAGCGAGACGTCCTGCGACAATCCCGATCACGCCCTGATGCCAGCCTCGTCCCGCCAACACCAATGCCGGCTCGCTTTCCGGATCGAAGTTTTCTTTGACTTGTTTGCTGGCGGCCAGATAGATGCTTCGCTCTAAACTGGTGCGGCTATTGTTCAATTCGTTGATGTACTCTGCTAACGCTTTCGCTCGTTCTTCCGAATCAGTGGTCAGCAATTCGACACCCAACTGCGCTTGGCCTAACCGTCCTGCAGCGTTCAGACGAGGCCCTAGGACAAAGCCGATATCTTCACTGGAAAGTTGAGTCTTTCGATCCAGCTTGGTCAGCTTCATCAGTTCGGTCAAACCGGCACATGGATACGCCTGCAAACTCAATAGACCATGCCGCACGATCACTCGGTTTTCGTCATACAAAGGAACCACATCCGCCACGGTGCCCATGGCGGCTAGGCCCAATGCCAGCATCAGAAAGTTGCGAAGCCGAGGTGACACTTTCTTGGCATCACTGGATCGTTGGCAAAGTGCCCACGCCATTTTGAAGGCGACTCCCGCTCCGCAAAGTCCAGCGAACGGATAGTCGTGGCCGGGCAGTCGCGGGTGAACGATGTACGGCGTGTCCGGCAGCGAATCGGCCAATTCGTGATGATCCGTAATGACCAGACTCACACCCACTTCATTGGCAACGTCGGCTTCGCGCAGGCTGGCGATGCCGCAGTCGACTGAGATAATGAGTTTCGCTCCGTCTTTGGCCAGTTTTCGTATCGCGTCCGGATTGAGACCGTAGCCTTCGTCCATTCGATTTGGCACGTAGTAGCCGACGTTGGCGTTCAAGATTTGGAGGCAGCGAAACAAAATGGCGGTAGCGGTCATCCCGTCCGCATCGTAATCGCCGTAGATGATGATGCGGTCGTTGCGCTGAATGGCGGCAAAAATGTGATCGGCCGCAGAAGTCAGCCCCGGCAGATCCTCGGGGTCACGCAAACTGGCCAGTTTCGCGTCCAAGAATGTTTTGACTTCGTTCGGACACGTGACACCTCGAGAAGTCAGCAGCTGAGCAACCACGGGTGGAATCCCAGCTTGTTTTTCCAAAATCGAAACCAAGGCCGAGTCTTGCGGAAGAATGCGCCACTTTTTTTCGCTCATCATCCTGACAACTTTGCTGCGGCCTACCCTGCCCTGCTTTTGCGAAGCATGCGAGAGCAGGGATTCGATCCATCAATACAGATATCGCGTGGAGAAAGAGAACTCCAGCGGCAACTACTTTTTCTTTTCGACGTGCACAGTGTGCTTGCGCAATCGAGGAGAATACTTCTTCAGCTTCAACTTTTCTCCGCCCGGCTTGCGACGCAAGACGTAGTTGTAATCACCGGTTTCTTCACAAACCAAGAATACGGTTTCGGCCTTTTTCTTGCTTTTTGCCACGTTAAAAACTCCCTATCTTTACTGTTTGTCATCCGCAAGTCAGCGGTTGGTGTTCAAAGAACGAGACTGCATGAAAATGTAATCGGAAATTGTAGCGAGAAACTGGTCATCTCAAAATAGATGCACAGCAAAACGGGCCGGAAAAAGCGCCATTCCCGAAAGATCGCCGGAAAAAGTCGTCGCAACCATGGTCAATCTGGTCCTTGCGAGGCCAAAGTCATTGGCAGAAACGGAAAATCGTCTCTAGAATGGAAGCAAGCGGTTTCTATCTCACTTTTGGTGAAGGTGATTCACGATAACCGAGCCAATTTAGGAGTTGGCCCCCCAAATGAGCAAACCATCATCGTCGGTTGTCGAAACATCGGAAGCGTTGGACCACAATGCGGAAGCAGATCATTCGGATGCAGGATCCGCATCAGGAGAAGGCCGATCTGACCTGTTTGCCAATTCGTTTCTATGGTTTTCTGCACTACCCAGTTGGCTGACCAGTACGATTGTTCACGTGATCGTGCTGTTGCTGCTGGCGTTGTTTACGATCGAAAATCCGTTTAAGGACAAGAAGACCGAACTTACGATTGGCAACGCCGAAGACGTGGCATTAGAAGATCCTTCAGTCTTTGAGTTGCAGGAAGAATTGGTGCTGGACGACATCACGGACGGCGAAGATTTTGAAATCACTCAGCCCAGCCTGGAATCATTTGCGGACGAAGTTGTCGCATCGCAAGCCAGTGAAATGGATGCGGTAGCCATGACGACTGACTTCGCGGAAATTGGATTCGAATCCATGCTGCAAGGACAGCCGTCTTCTCAAGACAGCGGTGGCGTTACGGGTGAAGGGTTGGACGGTCGTTCGCAAGCAATGCGAGCTCAGTTGTTGAAAAAGGCGGGTGGCACGGCAGGAAGTGAACGAGCGGTCGAAATGGCGCTGGAGTGGTTTCAGCGTCATCAAAATCCGGACGGTAGTTGGTGCTTTACACATCTGTACGGCAATTGCCCGTGTCCGAATCATGGCAACGTGAACAAAAGCAATAATGGCGCAACGGCCATGGCGTTGCTGCCGTTCTTGGGTGCGGGCCACACACACATGGAAGGCAAGTACAAGCAGGAAGTTTACCGAGGCCTTTATTATCTGCTTGCGCATCAAAAGGCGAATGGTTCGTTCCATGAACCAGGCGGCAACATGTATTCACATGGATTGTGCGCCATCGCGCTTTCCGAAGCTTACGCCATGACGCAAGACGCTGATTTGATGCGTCCAGCGCAAGCCGCGTTAGATTTCATTGCCTACGCTCAAGATCCAGTCGGTGGCGGTTGGCGATACGAAGTAAAACAACCGGGCGATACGTCCGTGGTCGGTTGGCAGTTGATGGCCTTGAAAAGTGGTCGCATGGCCTACTTGAATGTGCATCCTGTTGTGTTTGCACGAGCTAACAAATTTTTGGATAGCGTGCAGACCAACAATGGCTCGGCGTACGGGTATTCCGATCCAGGAAATCGTTACGCCACTTCCTCGATCGGTCTGCTGTGTCGAATGTACATGGGCTGGGAGCATGATCACCCAGCGCTTGTCGAAGGCGTGCAACGCATCAGCAAAAAAGGCCCCGACAAGGAAGATATGTATTACAACTACTATGCAACGCAAGTGATGCGGCATTATGAAGGGGACGAATGGGCCAAGTGGAACACCAAGATGCGAGACTACTTGGTAGAGACGCAGGAGCAACGAGGCCATATGTCGGGCAGCTGGTTCATGAAGCAAGGCCACCAGACTGACAAAGGTGGCCGGCTCTATTGCACCGCTATGGCCACCATGATCTTGGAAGTGTACTATCGACATTTGCCAATCTATCGTAACGACGCCACCGAAGACGACTTTGAGCTGTAGTTGGCTTTGTTCCAAAGAAGATTGAACGCCAATGATGACGTTCGAATTTCCTGAATGGTGCCAGATCAAAGGCGATTGTCGGCCATCCGGCGCGAAGTCAATTCTTTTGGAGCTATCCGGTGCGCATTATTCCCGTGATCGATCTTAAGCAAGGGCAGGTCGTTCACGCGATTGCGGGTAAACGCAGTGAATACCAGCCTGTCCAGAGCGTTCTGTGTGATTCGTCTCGTCCGGCCGATATCGCAAGTGCGTTCGCGAACTTGGGCCTAAAGGATTGTTACGTTGCCGATCTGGATGCAATTGAAGGAAACGAGCCCAATGCGGATTCGTACCGAGCAATCGGTCAACATCTACGAATCTGGTTGGACGCTGGTGTTCGCACCGTCTGCCAAGCCAAAACGCTATTGGCGGATTCGAATGTCGATCGAGTAATCTTGGGTTTGGAGTCTATGTCGCAGAAGGAGACGATTCGGCAAATTCTAACCGACACAAACTCAGCCAAAATAATCGTCAGCATCGACATGAAAGACGGCCAGCTGTTGACCGACATTGCGGAATGGAAGGCTGGCTCGCCAATCCAAATCGGTCAAGAATTGGTCCGATGGGGAGCTCGCGCGCTGATCTTACTGGACTTAGCACGAGTGGGTCTGGCGCAGGGAACTGGCACGGAAGCATGGTGCCGCCAGCTTCATGAAATGGCGGATTCGCCGGAAATAATTTGCGGCGGAGGCATTGCTACCGTGGCTGACATCCGGGCCGCCATGGAAAACGGAGCGGACGGAGTGTTGATTGCCACCGCCATTCATACGGGAAAGATTCGAGTGAACGGCGGTGTTCCCAGATAACCGATCACAAAGCAATTTGGATCTTACTTCAGCAAAACGGCTATCGACAAACAGTCGAATTGGGCGTTCCCTGTTTTCGCAACGCGGAAATCTCTTTTTCCACCCGAGCAATCTCGGCCAGGACACTGTACAGCTCCACGCCAGAAAGATCGGCATCATCCACAAACGACAATTCGTCTCGTTTCCGACTTAACCTTTGATAACGGCTTTCCAGTTCGACCAATTTCTTGAATTTCGTGTCCATGATCATACTACCTACCTCTTTCAATTGCTTTTGTGTGTCTCTGTTCTTATCGAATTCTAGACACCGTGTCGGCGCGAAGGTAACTTACAGAAGGGAATATTCCGGGAATCTTTACCGTGTCTTCACAATTGGTCGTGGGGCACCAGAGCTTGACGGTGGTTGCCCAGCCGATCGACTGGACACCGGACACCTAGTGTCAAGATAGGAAACCTGAAGATCTCCGCGAATTCGAACCACGGCTGCCGAATGTTTTTCGGCTAAGCGGGGCCGGGGATGTTGTTATCGCGCGGTAGAGACTACGATTGCGTCCGGGATTCGGCTGCATCCGACTTGGCGAATAATTTTCTTGAAATGCAAATCACCGTAGAAATATTGTCATTCCTGGCCAAGCTTCTGAGCGGAGCCAGCGCGCTGGGTCGATTGCAACCCAGACACGTGTCAACGAGTTTACTTTGCGAACCACACCAGTCACTTGGATGCTTTGGTGATTTGGTCATCGCTGCCTACGGATGTTCGCCGATTAACTCGTCCCGTGGCAGCCAAAGACTATTGGGACAAGGGCGCCATTCGACGGCATGTTGCCAAGTCGTTCAATGCGTTGTTGATTGACCGAAAGGAAATCAAAGTCCACCGCAGCCCTGTCGATTTAATGATCCAGGAAGCCGGCGACACTTCGTCGTTAATCGTCTTTCCGGAAGGTGGCCGCAGCACGACGGGCGAATTAGGCGAATTCAAGAGCGGTTTGTATCACTTGGGCAAGAAGCGGCCGGACTGGGAACTTGTACCGGTTCACATTGATAATTTGAACCGAGTTTTACCGCGAGGTGAATTTCTTCCGGTGCCGCTGCTAAGCTGCATTACCTTTGGTCCGCCTTTGTGGTTGGAAAAAGGCGAATCGAAGGCCGACTTCCTTTCTCGGGCGCGCGAGGCCATAATTCGACTCAAGGAAGTTTAATCATCCTTTGTCCGAATGGTCCGCTTTGCCCAAGATTGTCGTTTGCTGTTCATGTTTCCCATTTCGCCGTTATCCAATCCGCTGATCGCTTGGGTGAATCCCAACTTTTTGAACACGCCGACGATTGTGCTGATGGCGGTGGTTTTGGGATTGCTGGCCGTAGTGTATGTCATCGGCGTGTTGATCCAGCGTCAGCCGGAATCTTCGCTGAATCCGGCCGTGGTAAGAGCGTTTAATTCTCGCGTTCGCGCTTGGTGGCTGATGTTCTTAATCCTCACGTCGGCCGTCTTATTAGGAAAAACGATCACGGTGATTTTGTTCGGTGGCGTGTCGTTTTGGGCCTTACGAGAATTCATCACGCTCACACCCACTCGGCAAGGAGACCATCGTACGCTGTTTTGGATCTTTTTCTTATTTACTCCATTGCAATATTTCTTGGTGGGACGAGGCATCGAATACTATGGACTCTATAGCATTGCGATTCCGGTTTATGTTTACCTGTTCATCGCGGCACGAATTGCCTTGGCTGGCGACTTCAAACGTTTTCTGGAACGAACCGCCAAGATCCAAGCTGGGATGATGATTTGCGTTTATTCGCTCAGCTACGCTCCGGCCCTGTTGTATTTGACGTTCAAGAATCAAGACGGAAGCCAATGGAGCGGGAGTCCCGCGAGTGTCCTGTTTTACTTCATTTTGATTGTCCAAGCAGGTGACGTCTTTCAATACATTTGGAGCAAATGGGTGGGCAAGCGAGTGATTGCGCCCAACATCAACACCAGTCGCACCTGGGAAGGGTTCTTTGGCGGCACGCTCAGCACCACTTTGCTGGGGACCGTCCTCTGGGGTGTCACTCCGTTTAACCATTGGCAAGCGGCGTTCATGTCGTTGATATGTTCAGTGATGGGGTTTGCTGGTGGAATGACCATGTCTGCGATCAAACGTGATCGAGGCGTCAAGGATTACGGCACACTAGTCGAGGGGCATGCTGGAATTCTGGATCGAATTGATTCGCTGTGCTTTGCTGCTCCCGTCTTTTTTCATCTTTCGCGTTTCATCTTTTCGATGAATGTCTAGCGAACCGTTCGAATGCTGGACCGCGTCGCAGCCAGAAACTAGGATCTAGTGGGACGGCATCGAGTCGGTGATTCGTAGCGAAACGTGATCGCGGCGAATAAAACCGTTGGCGTCGCTCGCATCTCTTCAAGTCTTGCGATTTGATGTTACCGACGGTTCCTACATTTTCGTATCGAACCAACAATATGATTGTCACGGGAAGGGTCGACGAGGTCCGGAATCTTGGCGTGAAAGGAAAATGGATGGCACTTCGTTGGTGGATGGGCGCGGTTGTGATTCTGGTATCGTGGCTTGCTTCTTGCGGTTCGGCCCAAGTTGAGTTTGGCTACGATTTTGCCATTGATGGTCAGGGATTTAGCGTCGTCAACCAAGGCCGCATGGAAGACCCTTGGAGCTACGATGTGGATCGCGGTGCGTGGAGTGTTAACGGAAGTGGTGGTGTTGGCGTGCCCACCAGCAGCGGACTGCGCACTCCGGTCTTTCAAGTTCAATCGGCCGATCCGGTTACGCTATCGTTTGACCATCGCTACAGCATTGAATACAGCGATGATATTCGCTGGGATGGTGCCGCGGTGATGATTAGCGTGAACGGAGATGGTTTTCGGCACATTGGCAACCAACAGTTTACGCAGGGCGGTTACGTCGGCACGATTGAAGGCAACAACGCCTTGCAAGGATTTCAGGGGTTCAGCAATTTCTCTGCCGGTTACTTTGACTTGCGGCACATTCATTCGCAAATCAATTTGGGTGCGTTTGAACTTGGCGACACCATTCAGCTGGAATTTTTGGGTGCCTGGGACGAATTTTCTCGAGGCCAACCGGACGGAACGCTGCCCAATTGGGAAATCGATTCGGTACGATTTCAAGGCCCGCTCAGCGAAATCACCACCACTCCGCCACCGCAGCTTACGTTTTATCCTATTGCCGACATAAGCGTGTCGACGGCTGACACAGACCTTTGGTCCGTGAACAATTTGATTCAAGGCCCTGGTGAAGGTTTTCAGACGGACCATCCGTATGATCGTTTGGCCGACGGCCCGTTTGGCGTGTGGGTGACACAGTCGTGCGGCTTTCCTTGTGATTATTTCGGTACGTATGATTCGCCGGTAATCACCTTGGATTTGGGATCCGACGTCGAGCTTTCTGAAATTGACCTATGGGGCTATTCGCCAATGAATGCCAGTGGAGCAGCCGCTTTCGAACTCCAATTTGCCACGGATGCTGATGGCGAAAACGGTTTCGGAAATTCGATCACCTATCGGCCAACGTTTGACAACGTGTCGAACAACCCAGAACTTCGCCAAGCCTTTCCGTTTGACCAAAACGTAATCGCTCGGTATGTCCAAATGACCATCACCGATAATTTCTTCGTCGCTCCTGGAGACGGTTCGCAAGGAGAAACGCCGGGTGGTGAACGTATCGGGCTTGGCGAAATTGCGTTTCCCTTGCCGCTGGCCGAATTGTTAGGCGACTTCAATCGTAACGGCCAGTTGGACATCGCAGATGTGGATCAGTTGACACAGTTTGTGGCGACCGGCATTCCCAACGTGACGTTTGACGTAAATCGAGACAATCAGTTGAATTCGGCCGACATCGCCTTCTGGATCAATGACTTGGCGGAGACGTGGCTGGGCGACAGTAACCTGGACGGCCGTTTCGATTCAGCCGATTTGGTACAAGTCTTTACGGTTGGCAAGTTTGAAACGGGGCAGTCCGCCATCTACAGTGAAGGAGACTGGAACGGTGACGGTCAATTCAATTCAAACGATTTCGTCACCGCCTTTACAAACGGTGGTTATGACAACGGTTTGGCAGGCCAAGTGATTGTTCCGGAACCGCAATCCGCTTGGTGGCTGGCGGCGTTCCTGATTCTGTTTCGCAGGAATGGCCGAACCGTCACAGCGTATTTCTGGAAGGCTGCCTAACGCCCAATTCGCCATGCGAATCAAGATTGGGGTTCGTCCAGGTCAACGACAAATATCTGATTCCAGTAATCTCCGGTCTTGGCATCTGCAATCGCTCGCACAAATGCAATCTGTTTGCCGTCGGGCGAAAAAACACACGCTTCGGGGCGCGGTGCCGATTTTGCATCGGCTAGTTTGGCGGTAAGGCGTCGAGTGATTCCCGTTTGTGAATCGGTCACACAGACACTGCCATCCATGACATGGGCAATCTGCGTTCCGTCGGGACTCCACGAAAACGCCGAGGCGATATCGTGATCATTTGCAGTCAAGGGTTTCGGTTCGCCGCCGATTGGCGATACTGTCCACAGTTGCACAAGGCCTCGATCGTCTTTCATTAGGAACGCAATCTGGGAACCATCGGGATGGCTTCGCAACCAATGGCGTTCGCCTTGAATGCCAGGAAATTTCCGTTGTTGCGTGAAGGTCAGACGACGCTGGACCACGCCGGCGGGCGGCCGAGGACGTGTGGTTGTGGTTCCTTCTAACGGTCCTGCGTCGGATGGTTGGCTCACGTCATTCGGCAGGTCCACTACAAAGACTTCTGAAATGATATCGCCGGAAGTGGTCGTCACATTCCCTTGAAAGGCAATTGCCTTGGCTTGCCGGCTGCCGTCCGATCGCAAGTAACCATGCGTGCCAATCCATGCATCACTGAACGCTTTACTGATCTGGTCCGAACCAGGTATCGGCGAATCATGAGTCAAGGTGACCAAGACGGAAAAGCACGAACCTGCGCGTTGCGCGGATGGGTACTGGGGACTGAAACAGATCGAATCAGGACGCTCACGCCTACGTTGCGCTGATTTGTTTCCGCCGCGCTGGGCTATCCGTGTCGAGATCACGATTTGCCAAAACGTGATCTTCGTAGGTAAAGGCCACCCACTGTCCATCACCGCTGAACGTATGCACGTGCGTGCCACCTCGTAGGGCACCTGGCGTGAACGGCGAAACGATATTTCTCGCATCCAAGTTCGCCGATCGGTTCGTGCCAAATTCTGTGGCCGCCACCAAGACACCTCGGCGATGATACGCACTGTAGCTCCAATCGTCCGTGGGATGTTCCGGCCCGTGAATAAAGACAATGCGATCTTCGACAGGTGAAACCGTCACCACTCCGCAACAAGCACCGTGGTGGCTGGTGTAAATAGTCTGCGTTTCGCGAGTGCCGACGTGAACTCGTTCAATCCGATTTCCGTCAAAGTTCGCACCAGCGTGGTCGCTGCGGATGTCATAGTAGATCCACTGACTGTCCGGTGACCAAACGCCAATGTTGGTCAAAATGTGGCCATCTGCAGCAAAGGTCAATTGTTTTTCTGCGGCGTTCAATGCTTGTCCTTGCAAAATCAGAACGATGAACAGGGGAATTCGCACGGCGGCAGACTTGCCGTTGCGGCGAATTTGGCCGGACGTTCCCTTTCGGAGTTGTGGGACACGTTTATAATCTCTTTTCATGCAAGCAATCCAGATTAAGGGACTGAGAAAGTCTTATCGAGTTTACCAAAAGCAGGAAGGGCTGTTCGCGTCGGTGCGAGGCCTGTTTCATCGCGAATTCCGTGAAGTTAACGCGGTGGATGGAATTGATCTATCCGTGGATCAGGGTGAATTGGTCGCGTTTCTAGGGCCCAACGGCGCTGGCAAGACGACAACACTGAAACTGCTGTCCGGAGTGATCTATCCTTCGGCCGGTGAAGCTACGGTGTTGGGGCACGTGCCTTGGAAACGAGAAAATTCGTATCGTCGCCGCTTCGCACTGGTCATGGGCCAAAAGAATCAATTGTGGTGGGATTTGCCGGCGAAGGAATCCTTTCGTTTGCACCAGCAGATTTACCAAATCCCTGCGGACGAATTCGAACGAACCAGTGACGAATTGACCGATTTGCTGGACGTTCGCAAGTTGTTGCAACAACCGGTTCGCGAACTTTCGCTGGGCGAACGCATGAAAATGGAACTGATTGCCGCCTTGCTGCATTCACCACAAGTTCTATTTTTGGACGAACCCACTATTGGACTCGACGTGGTGGCCCAACACAACATCCAACAGTTCTTGAAACAATACCAACAGCAACGACAGACAACGATTTTGCTGACCAGCCACTACATGAAGGACGTGGCCGCGCTTTGTAAACGAGTGGTCATTATTACGCATGGGCAGATTAAATATGACGGTTCGCTGAAAGGAATTGTGGATCAGTTCAGCGGACACAAAGTGGTATCGCTGGCATTTGCGGCAGATCGTATGCCGGAGAATCTGGCCACTTTTGGTGAAGTTCAATCTGTCGATCCGCCCAAGGCGCAGCTACTGATTCCCAGGCAAAATGTGGCGAGCGCCCTGGCAGCCATTTTGGATCAATGTCCCGTGGAAGATGTCAGTGTGGAAGACCCACCGCTGGAATCGGTGATTGCGAATTTGTTTTCGCAAGCCAATGCCAGTGAACCGACGGTCAGTGCGTAACGGAGTCCATGATGAACCTACTGGCCGCTCGCGCATCCACTTGGTGGACCATCCTGCGAATTTCATTGGAAGAACGTTTGGTTTATCGAGGTGACTTTGCGCTGGGAACGTTAATGCGATTCCTGCCCATTATCACTCAGATTTTCTTGTGGTGGGCCATCTTTGAAGCGATGGCCGGAGAAGGGCAAGTAGCGGGATCGTCGATTCGCGGATATTCGTATAACGACTTTGTGGCGTACTATTTGTTGACGATGCTTAGTCGAGCGTTTTCCAGTATGCCGGGGTTAGCCAGCGGGATTGCGAAACAGGTTCGCGATGGCGAAATCAAGAAGTTCATGATCCAGCCGATTGATCTGTTGGGCTTTTTATTGTTGAGTCGAATTGCACACAAGCTGGCCTATTATTCCGTGGCGTTCTTGCCGTTTGGCTTTGTGTTCTTTGTTTGTGGCAACTACTTTCCGGCGTTTCCAGATGTAGCGACGTTGGCTGCCTTTGTGTTGTCACTGGTGATGGCCTTCGTGCTGGGTTTCTTTTTGGAAGCCACGATTGGCTTGGTCAGCTTTTGGTTTTTAGAAGTCAGTTCGCTGCTGTTCGTCTACATGTTGTTCAGCTTTTTCTTGTCTGGCCACATGTTTCCACTGGACATGATTCCTGAACCATGGAGCACTCTTGTAGATTGGTTGCCGCTGAAGTATTTGGCCTATTTTCCGTCGGCCGTTTATTTGGGAAAAGTGACGGGTGGCAAACTGGTCATGGCATTGGTGGTGGAAGCAGCCTGGATTGTGTTTTTCATTTTTACTTCGCGATGGTTGTTGTCTCGCGGTTATCGCCGGTACAGCGGGTTTGGAGGCTGAGATGAGCGAATTGGGATCGCCGCTGGATCGGACAAGCCGAACGCTAACTTCGTATGTTCGCGTGTTTTCGACGATTGTTCGCAACAGCTTAGTGCGAGACATGTCGTTTCGTTCCAACTTTTTGATCGAATGTATTTCGTCCGCTGCTTGGGTCTTTATGAACTTGGGCTTCTATCTGCTGATCTTTCATTACACGACGGAAATTGGCAAAGGAACCGGTTGGGGCAAATACGAATTCTTCGTATTTCTGGCTACTACGATGTTGGTCAATAGCGTAGTCCAAGCGTTTTTTATGCCCAACGCGCAAGAGTTTAGCGAATTGATTCGAACCGGAAATCTGGACTTTGCGTTGCTCAAACCGATCGATACACAGTTCTTGGTGTCGGTGCACCGAGTGGAATGGTCGTCATTTTCGAATTTATTGGTTGGGTTGGCGCTGCTGGCGTATAGCTTGTGGCATTTGGCCAGTCGGCCAGAACAACCTGTACAATTGTCTGGCACCACCGTCTTGCTCTATGTCGGATACATTATTTGTGGCATTGCCATTTTGTATAGTCTGATGATTTCATTGGCAGCCACCAGCATATGGCTGGGACGCAATCAGACGCTTTACAACTTTTGGTTTTACATCACCAATTTTTCTCGTTACCCCATGGAGATTTACGGCGGGTCGTATGGACTGCCGTTGCAGGTTTTCTTTACGTACATTATTCCCGTTTTGGTGGTGGTGAACGTGCCGGCAAGAATCATGGCTCAACCGTTACAAGCCGATTCTTCAGGCAGCTGGTTTTTGCCGATTTATGCGTTGTTCGCCACGATCCTCAGCCTGCTGGCGTCGCGACTGGTCTTTCGTTTGGCCTTGGCTAGCTACCGCAGCGCCAGTTCTTAGTTTTCTGCCACTAACATTCCCATTTTGCTGGTATAGACGCGGGTCGACGTTGCGCGGGGTTTCAAGCTAGAATAGTGCGTTTTTAGCAGTCGCAAGGGAGCTTATTCGAAATGAAACTGGCGTTCAGCAGTAATGCGTATATGCATTTTTCGATCGAAGATACCATTCGCAAGATTGCGGAATTGGGCTACGAAGGGATCGAAATTCTGGCCGACGTGCCGCACGCTTGGCCAGCAGGTTTGCTGGACGAACGCAAGCGTTCCATTGTCGATTCGCTCCAGAAACACAATCTGACCATTTCCAATATCAACGCGTTCATGATGAACGCCGTCGCCGATCCTCGGCAACCTTACTGGCATCCTGGCTGGACCGATCCTGATCCCCATTATCGAGCGATCCGCCGAGAGCATACCAAGCGAGCACTAGAATTGGCGTCGGAAATTGGTGCTGCGAATATTACCACCGAACCAGGCGGCTTCTTGCTTCCCGGACAAACTCGAACGGAAGCCAGCCAGATTTTCTACGAAGAATTTATGCCGTGTGTCGAAGTTGCCGAACGACTGGACGTGAAGCTGTTGATTGAGCCGGAGCCCGAATTGCTGATTGAAAAATTCGATCAGTATCTGGAGTTCGTCCAGAAAATTGATTCGTCACACATCGGCTTGAATTTTGATATCGGGCACGCCTATTGCGTAGGCGAAGATCCCGAAAACTGGGTCGAAAAGATGGCAGCGCACACCCTGCACTATCACTTTGAAGATATCGCGGCTTCACGTGTTCATCAGCATTTGATTCCAGGGCACGGGGCTATCGATTTCAAAGCGACGGTCGATGCGATCAAGCGAACCAACTACGACGGTTGGATTACCGTGGAATTGTATCCGTATATCAATGATCCCGATCAAGCGGCTTCCGAAGCCAAGTCGTTCCTGAGTGAATTGCTTTAGTTGTGGACCATTGTGTGGATCGTTGGCGGCATTGGTGACAAGACATTGGCCAAGACAAAACAAGTAGGTAGTGTTGTGGGTGCAAAACAAAATACCAAGTCGCCTCCGCCATGGCTGGCGTTTTGTCAGCTGGTCCGACTGCCAAACGTCTTTACGGTGATTTCGAACGTCGCCATGGGCTACGCTTTTGTGTATCAGAATCACGCTCCACTGTATGGGCTGGTTCCGCTGCTGGTCAGTTCCATTGCGTTGTACTGGGCTGGCATGGTGATGAACGACGTCTGTGATGTTGAAATTGACCAGCAACAACGACCGGAACGGCCTTTGCCGTCTGGCAGATTCAGTTTGGAATTGGCCAGGAAACTGGCGTGGTGGCTGTTAATCGGAGGAGTTGTCGCTGGTGCTGCGGCGGGGCTAATTTCTCCGTGGGCAGGTTGTCGCTTTCGCAGCGGCGTGATTGCCTTGGTCTTGGCGGCCGTTGTTTGGGCGTACAACCAGCGTTTGAAGCACACTCCCTTTGGTGTCGTGGCGATGGGTGCCTGCCGATTCTTCAACGTATTGTTGGGTATGAGTTTGAGCGTCAAGGCCGACGGTCCATCGTGGTTATTGAGCTTTGATTCGTCCGAATTGCTGGTTGCCTGCGCGATTGGCGTCTACGTGGTCGGGGTGTCGATTGTTGCCAAGTCTGAAGCGGAAACCAGTTCGCGACGAAATCTAACCGCAGGCCTGTTGGTCATGGTCGCAGGGATGGCCATGTTGGCAGCCTTTCCCACGTTGGGAAACTTCGTTACCTACCGCCAAACGGTCTTTTCGAACGACTACGTGTGGCCATTGCTAATCTTGCTGCTGGCCTTTTCCGTTGTGCGGCGAGTAGCGGAGGCCATTGTCCAGCCCAAACCGGCCTTCGTTCAAGAGGCGGTCAAGCTTTCGATTTTTACGATGATCGTCTTGGACGCTTCTCTGGCGCTGGCTACACAAGGGCCGTTTGTGGGCGTCGCGATTCTGGCCTTACTGCTACCAGCGAATTATCTGGGCCAATACATCTATTCAACTTAGATGTAGTGTTTGTGGCAAAGATGGTCTGCTCGATTAGCGGCGGACCGACCGCCAGATAAAATGAAAAATACCCCGACCCGAGGAAGCGAGGCGGACACTTCCCCGAGTCATTGGGGTATCCTTCTGGCCCCAGGCAAGAGCCGAAGAATGCAGCAACACAGCTGCACGTACAATCAGCTAGGTGCCATTCGAGGCGAATGACACCTAGCTTTTCAAATCCATCAAATCCTTAAACCGCAATCTTCTCCGCGCCCACGTGATCGTACGCTCGCATCCCGTGTTCGCTGATATCCAATCCAGTGTGCTCTTCTTCCGCCGATACTCGTAGGAAGTTCATCGCTTTCATCACGGCGAACAGTGTGAACATGGTGGCGAACGACCATGCACAGATAGAAGCCGTTCCAATCAATTGCGTCATGAAGTTGGTAGCACCACTTGCGAGATGCGTATTTGGCAAGATTCCGATGGCCATACAGCCCCAAACACCACACAAGCCGTGAACTGGAAACGCACCAACGGGATCGTCAATCTTCAGTTTGTCTAGCACTACGACTCCCAGAATAATGATCACACCGGCAACCAAGCCGACAACTATCGACATCCATAGACTCATGCAATCGCAACAAGCAGTGATGCCCACCAAGCCGCCCAGGATACCGTTGAGTCCCATAGACAAGTCGGGCTTACCAAACATGATCCAGCTGATGACCGTTGCAATCAGACCGCCGGCTCCGGCAGCCAACGTTGTGGTGACGGCAATGTGCATTACCGCATCAATATCGGAAGTCGACTGGAACGCCAGCTGGCTGCCGGGATTAAAGCCGTACCAACCGAACCACAGAATGAATACACCCAACGCGGCGATCGGCAAACTGTGACCAGGCATCGGCATGCTCTTGCCATTCACGAACCGACCGACTCGTGGTCCCAGCACCAATGCTCCAGCCAACGCGGCGAAGCCACCAACACCGTGCACGACAGCGGATCCCGCGAAGTCTTGGAATCCCATTTCGTACAGCCAACCTTCACCCCATTTCCAATATCCGCTGATCGGATAGATAAAGGCGGTCAGCACAGCAGAGTACACCAAGTAAGCGGAAACTTTCATTCGACCAGCGACGGCACCGGAAACAATCGTGGCTGCCGTTGCGGCGAAAACCGCTTGGAACAACCAATCCACTTCGGGACTAAAGGTTCGATCTGGCTTGGCCACATACTTTTCCAATCCGACACCGCCAAATCCGAAGTACGGAGACGGAGCGGCACCTTCGTAGTTCCCTGGGTACATCAACCCAAAGCCAACGATGAAGAACAGAAGCACGCCAACACAGATGTCCATCGCGTTCTTGAACAAGATGTTTACAGTGTTCTTTTGAGCATTGAAGCCGGCTTCCACCATGGCAAAGCCCGCTTGCATAAAGAAAACTAAGATTGCTGCAATCAACAGCATCGCATTGTCTAATGCGTAGCCAACACCCAAATCCGCTTCCGCTTCAACCACTTCCGTAGTTTCTGCGACAGTCGCTTCTGCCACAGCTTCGTCTTGAGCAAACATCACAGAAGAATTCAAACCAACGGGAATCATTCCGAGCCCAAGGAGCAAGAGCACGCTCCACAGGCTTATTCGAAGCCTATTCATTTTTTCATTTCGCCTTATTGCAAGGTACAGAAGGATCAAAGCGTCAACTCAACGCTTTGTTCGTGCACCAGTCGGTCGATTGGGCCCTATCGACGTCCCGCCTGCGCACTTTTTCAACACGTGCACACCGTAAGCAGACGCTGTGCCACGGTTGCCCTGCTAAGCCAAACCTGAACAAAAAAAGAAAACGCAAAGCGTTTCAGGAAAACAACTTAGGGCGATTATCGTAACCTGCGTTTTTTCGTCGATTCGGTGGCTGCGGGAACCAGGCTGCTTAAGCGAGCAGCATAGAAGGTTGCGTCTGCATGCAATCGCACTTTCCGTCCCACTTGATTCGCGATGGACGGCCGCCGACCGATGTGCCCACAACTTGGCCAAAAGAAAAAGGGCCTTGGACCGAAGTCCAAAGCCCTGGGAGACCAAAGATTGGCAGTAATTTCTACCGACCCTAGAAGGTCAAGATCGCGTCGACAGCAAAGATCGTTTCTTCGTAGCCCAAGGCCGGCGACCAATCGTAGCGAACTTCCGGTCGGAAGATCAAATTGGCGTCGGGGCGAATGTTCGCACCAAAGGTTGCCGCGTAGTACGAATGCGAACCCGTGGCAGGCAACGCTCCGCCATGAGGAGCATATCCGGTGAGCGAATCACCCTTCCACCATTCCAAACGCGTGCCCAAGCCCAGGCAATCGTTGACGGAATACAGGAAGTATTGATTGATGCCCACGTTGTCTTCGCCCGTCGCGTCAACTCGCACCAAGTCGCTTTGCAGGACGTAGTTCACGTTGTCAGTCAGTTGAGTGTCCAGCACCATGCTGTGCGAATATCCGTCGTCACCTCGCCATCCGAAGTTGCCGGCGGTCGAAATATACGTGAAGGTTACATCGTCAGACAAAGTCGCACTGAAACCACCCAAGAAGCTGCTGCCGTCGTTGAACTGGTCAAAGCCAGTGTCCCAGCCCAGTGTCCAACCCGCGTATACTTCCAGGTTGTCGCTAACCGAGTACGAACCGATCACACCGGTATGCGTAAATGGTTCGCTATTGAACATGGTCATGGCGTGGCTGTAGAAGAAGTTGTCCGGAGCGGTAACTACTTCGTAACCAACCAGTGTATAAAAGTGACCAGCTTTCACCGACCAGCCATCGCCGGCCAATTCGCCGTACAGCTGAGGAATTGCCCAGCCGTAAACGCCGTGATCAAAACCATTTTGGAAGTCCCATTCGCCGGGATCATTTCCGAACGCCTGAGTATCATCGGCATCAACACCGTACATGAAGTCCGCTCGGAATCCCCAGTCGATGTTTCCACAGGTGGGATCCGCCAATTTTTCCAGGAACATCCACGCCTGAGTCACGTTGATTCGGTCGGGAACGTCCAGAAACATGTCATTGGCGTCTGTGGCATATCCCATCGCGAACCAACCGCCAATATTGAGCGGAGAACATTCGCTGAGCACCTGAGACTTGAGCGTCCAGGCATCGCCTAGACAGCAATCGCCGACCAAGCCACCCAGATCTAGGCCCAGCGAACCGCAACCGCAACCTGTGTTGCAGCCGCATGACGAACAAGCAGGCGCCGCGTAAGTGGGGCCGCATGTTTGGCAGCTCGAATCAACCGGCGCGCTTGCCATTGGGGCAGCTTGGTGATAAACGGGTGCTGCGGAGTCGGTGTGGGCGGCCGTGACTCCGTGCGAGCCTTCACCTACGGATTCTTCGACAATGGACGATGTCGCTTCGTCCGCATTTCCTTCGACTACTTCTGCTACGGCGTCGCTAGGTGAAGCGATGTCGTCCTGCAAATAGTGGTTGTAGTCAAACGCCGTCGGTCGAACCGACAACGGCTGACGTAGTCCTTGGGCCATTGCGTTGTTGGCAAACATTCCGCCAGCAATGGCGCAGGCATAAATCCATGCCGTGCATTTCATTGTTCGTAACTCCCAATCCTTGGAAACTAGCGAGAAAGACAGCGTGACGACCACACTGTCGTGGAGGGTCAAAAAAGGTGTGACATTCGAGGTAGGTAGGTCAGGTGGGAAACTCGCATTCTTGCGAACTCGAGTTTGTAACAATTTCATCGGTGTGACATCGTATGGAAATTGAAAGGAATAACCCGCGCACATCGGTAAATGCAGTGAATTTCGCTCTCGTTTGAGAAACCTTTCTGGTTGCTCCAGTTAAGCTGCCTCGCGCTGGGGTCCGGTGATTTCTTTTCTTCGTATACAACCTTTTCTTCGTATACAGCCTGATGGAAAATTGTTCGCATTAGCGGCAACCGCACCATTTCGCTGGGAGCACCAAGTTTCTTCGTCGAGACGCACTCGGTAGACGCTTGACGTGTCCAGCGATTCTGGAGCACGGAGAACCGTGATTGAAATGAAACAAGGCAGCTCGCTACGAGCTGCCTTGTTGAGTTACGAATACCGATGGCAGTGATAGATTGACTGAAATCAGAACGTTACGATCGCGTCAATTCCGAATACAGTTTGATCTATATCCGTGGCAGGCGACCAATTATGTCGCACTTCCGGACGAAAAACCAAATTCCCCGCAGGACGCACATTCGCTCCGAACGAGGCGGCGTAACAGGAAAAACTGCCGTTTGCCGGAAGATTTGCTGCGAATGGGCTAAACCCGGTAACATTGTCTGCCTTCCACCATTCCAACCGAGCACCCAAGCCTAAACAGTCGTTTACGGTGTAAAGGAAATATTGATTGATCCCGACGTTGTCTTCGCCTGTCGAATCGACGCGGAGCACATCACTCTGTAACACGTAGTTCAACTTTTCGGTCAAAGTTGTATCAACCACGATACTATGCGAATACGCACTGTCACCTCGCCAGCCGAAATCCCCGGCCGTCAAAATATACGTAAATGTTACGTCTTCACTGATCGTTGAACTAAAGCCGCCCAAGAAGCTAGAGCCATTGCCTAGCTGGTCAAAACCGGTATCCCAACCCAATGTCCAGCCGGCGTAAACCTCAAGGTCTTCCGCCGCAGCATAGGTGGCCAAGACGCCCGTGTGGGTAAAGGGTTCGGAGTTGTACATCGTCATGGCATGGCTATAGAAGAAATTATCAGGAGCCGTGACTACCTCATATCCCACCAAGGTGTAAAAATGCCCGGCTTTGATTGAAAGCTCCTGGCCGGCAATTTCAAAATACGCTTGCGGTAGTGCCCAGCCGTAGATGCCATGATCCCAACCGTTGGCAAAATCCCATTCGCCGGGATTATTGCCAAATGCTTGCGTGTCCGCAGCGTCAACGCCGTACATCATGTCCACTCGATAGCCATAGTCGACACAATTGGCTTCGGTATCGACCGCCTTCTCTAGGTACAACCACGCCTGGTGTACGTTCAGTCGGTCGGCGTGCTGGTTGAACAATCCATTGTCTTCGGAATGATAGCCTGCGGATATCCAGCCTCCAACGCTAAGGCAACTTTCTTCGCCCAACAAGACATCGGACAAGGACCATCCGTCACCGAGTTCGCAAGCTGAAGGGCATGAAGAACAGGTCACCGGTTCGCAATTCACTGGAACCGGAACCGTGCAGTCAACTGGAAAAACAGTCGCTGGCGTGTTGACCGGAACCACCGCCTGGGCGCGCTGTACGACGGGTGCCGCTGCCAGACCTGATTGGGCGAACAAGGAAACAGGAAAGAATAATACGGATGCGGCTAGCGAACCGCAAAGACGAATCGTTTTCATCGAAAGCATTAGCTCCGGCAGAGGCGCAGGACGACAGCTGCAGAATTGCAGACCAGAAGACTGTCCTCGACACAATTTCAGTTTCGAATCGGGCACTGCAAAGAAACTCCGACTCACGCTCCGCCTGCTTCTTCAGATCGACGCGAATATCCGTTGGATTCACCAGGAATGCCAAAATCTGCACATCCCATTCGCCCGTTACAGCGGATTTTGGTAAACGGTAGCGGTTATGATTTTTGTTTCGAGCCGAGAGTGGTTTGAATGCTAGCGAATCGCAATTGGATTTGCCCTAAAGCTATGTTGCAAACAGCGCGTTCACAAATTCTTGAGGATTGAACAGCGCGAAATCTTCTGGCTGTTCGCCCAGGCCAATGTAGCGAACTGGGATTTCGAATTGCTGTCGAATGGGAATGACCACGCCGCCCTTGGCCGTGCCGTCCAGTTTGGCCAAGACGATGCCAGTACATTGCACCGCGTCCGAAAACCCTTTGGCTTGGCTCAGGCCATTCTGTCCTGCCGTGGCATCCAGAACCAGAATAACGTCGTGCGGCGCGTCCGGGATCTGCTTCGCGATGACTCGGCGAATCTTGGTCAGCTGGTCCATCAGGTTGACTTGTGTCTGCAGTCTGCCGGCCGTGTCAATGATGCAAACGTCGGCGGCTACTTCGATTGCTCGCGCAACGGCGCGGTGCGCTACGCTGGCCGGGTCACTGCCAGGTTCGGCTCGAACAAAATCCGCGCCCAGTCGTTCGGCCCAAATTCCCAATTGCTCCACGGCCGCCGCACGAAACGTATCTCCCGCGCCCAGCACCACCGACTTGCCTTGATCGATAAAATGCTTGGTCAGTTTGGCAATGGACGTCGTTTTGCCAGAACCGTTCACTCCCACCACCATGACAACGGTAGGCCCGGAATCCACCAATTGAATTGGCTGTTCCTCTTGCTCCATCAGCTGCAGCAACTTGGCTTTGACTTGCGCCAACACGTCCTCCATTTGCACTTTGCGACCGCGAAATTCGCTTTGAATCGATTCGCGAATTTCTTTGGCTGGGCCTGTGCCCATATCGGTACGAATCAGCAAAGCGAAAAGGCGATTCAGGAATTCGTCGTCAACCAGCTGCCCGTCTGCTTTGAACAAGTCTCGAATGTCCGTATTCAAAACGTCCGAAGTTCGCTTTAGGCCTTGGCGAAAACGCGCGAACAGGCTTTTTCCTTCTTTACTGTCACCGGTGCCGGCGGAGCTTTCCTGTCCAGACTTTTTGAATCCGAAAAGACTCATCGATCAACTTCCCTTGGCTACGCGAACGGGTCGTCCGCCTGACTTGGCGAACTTCCAAGTGTTATGTTTTTTTCTTATCGGGCTGTAGTGAATCCAAAATACCGTTCACAAACTGGGCGGACTGCTTGGAACCATAGCGTTTGGCTAATTCCACCGCTTCGTTAATGACCACTCGATTCGGCGTGTCCGTAAACAGGATTTCGAAGGCAGCCATGCGTAACAAATTTCGGTCCGTAGCCGCCATCCGGTTTAAGCTCCAATTACTGGCTCGACTGGTCAGCATTTCGTCCAATTCTGGGCGATTGCGGCGAGTTCCAGAAAGGAGCGAATTCGCAAACTCAATGATCTCTTTGTTATTATGCAATCGCTTTCGAAGAAATTCGTCGGTCGATTGTAGACTGTGCCCTGGATTCAAGTCGTCTTGATATAGAACCTGAAGAACGACTTCTCGAGCTCGACTGCGGCGGGACATTATGGCGATTGACTCATATAACAAGGACGACGCAAAGCAATGCTACAAGGTTATCGCCTGATCGTGCTTTAGGGAACCGGCGACTTAGAAAGAGCAAAAATCCTGACCAGAAGATCAACGCGGCAACTTGCGCATCAGATCCACCATTTCCAAGGCGGCTGACGCGCATTCTTCTCCTTTATTACCGACGTTGCCCCCACTGCGGTGAATCGCCTGCTCCAGGCTATTGCACGTCAGAAGCCCAAACAGCACCGGAAGTTCCAATTCGACCGCTAAATTTCCCAGCGAAAGGCTGACCTGCGTATTGATGTGTTGGTCATGTGTTGTTTCGCCACGAATTACCGCTCCCAGACAGATAATGGCGTCGAATTGGGAACTCTTGGCCAGACGAGCTGCTGCGACAGGAATTTCCCACGCGCCCGGCACCCACGCGATAGTCAGATTGCGGTCTGGAACTCCGTGTTCCCCAAAGGTGCGTAGCGCACCATCTAACAGGTTTCTGGTGATCGATTCGTTGTAACGAGCGACCACAATGGCGTACTTGCCTTTGCTTGTCAATTCGCCGCGAACTTCCAATGCCATGTTTGCGGTAACCTTCCTATTTCTTGTTCAATCCCATCAGAAATTCTGCGTTCGTCTTAGTTTTTCGCAATCGCGAAACCAAGAACTCCATAGCATCCGGTGGATTCATTTCGCTCAACACACGACGCATGATCACCACGCACCGATGCTCTTCCGGATCCATTAACATTTCTTCGCGCCTGGTTCCGCTCCGATTAATATCAATCGCCGGCCAGACACGTCGGTCCACCAATTTTCTATCCAGGACAACTTCTAGATTGCCAGTCCCTTTGAATTCCTCAAAGATCACCTCGTCCATCTTGCTGCCGGTGTCAATCAACGCCGTTGCCAGAATGGTCAGCGAACCGCCTTCTTCCACTTTTCTGGCCGAACCGAAAAATCGCTTGGGACGCTGCATGGCGTTGGCATCCAGACCACCAGACAAGATTTTACCGGATTGAGGACATTCGGAATTCCACGCGCGAGCTAACCGAGTGATCGAATCCAAGAAGATGACCACATCGTAGCCATATTCGACCATCCGCTTGGCCTTTTCAATCACCATCTCGGCCACCTGAACGTGCCGCGTGGCAGGTTCGTCAAACGTGCTGCTGACCACTTCGCAATTCGGCCCTTTGACTTGCCGTTCCATGTCGGTCACTTCCTCTGGGCGTTCGTCGATCAACAGCATGATGACGTACGCTTCCGGAAAATTGGTCAGCACGGACTTGGCCATTTTTTGCATCAGCATCGTCTTGCCCGCTCGAGGTGGACTGACAATCAAACCGCGTTGACCAAACCCAATAGGGACCACCATATCGATCACGCGGCCCTCAACGGAATCCGCATCGGTCTCCATGGTGATTCGCTGATTGGGATGCAATGGCGTCAGGTCGTCGAAGACAACCTTTTGCGAAAGTAGATTTGGATCTTGATAGTTAATCGCTTCCACTCGTAGTAAAGCGAAATAGCGTTCGTTTTCTTTGGGTGGACGAATTTGCCCGGAAACGGTCACGCCCGTCTTCAAGCCAAATCTGCGAATCTGGCTGGGCGAAACGTAAATATCGTCCGGACAGGAAAGATAGTGATAGTCCGGGCTCCGCAGAAAACCAAAATCCGTCCGGCAAGATCTCCAGCGTGCCTTCGCCGTACATCAAGCCGTTCATTTTGACGCGTTCTTTCAGGATTCGAAAAATCAAATCCTGCTTCTTCATACCCAACACGTCGGTGACGTTGTCTTTCCAGGCTTCTTCGATCAGCTGTGCCATGCTCATCTTTTGGAGTTCGGCGATGGACTTCTCCTGCTTCACTTTTTCGTATCGATCCGGAGAATCTCCTTCGAGCGAAGTTGCATTGACCAGTTCTTCCGCCAACGACACCGGTTCGGAATCATCTTGATTGGAATGACCGTCTCGGTTGTCTCGAGAATTGTTGTTGCGACGACGGTTCGCTTGGACGGGCCAGAGCGAGCTTTACCACTCTTGGTATCAGACATGACATGCTCCGCAGGAAAGACGAGATGAACGAACGCGCTGATGGCGTTCAGGGAGGGGAGGAAGGGACAAGGCTCAGCGAATTGCTGATTCCCAGAATTGTCGGATCTGACGGCGGGTTGTCGAAAGTCCGGGTATCTGATCCACTGATGACTGCGTTTTCGCTTTGATCCACGGGAAGTTGGGCGGCTTCGCGTTGCTGAAACTGTGCTTCCGTCCATCCTCGCCGAATCGCCCGTTCTTGGCGAACATTTGCGGACATTTCAACAAACAGAATTACGTCGCAGAGACGCATCTAAGAGCCCGTTTTGAACAGTAGCGGCGCGTCCAAAATCGCTGCTTCCACGCCTGCAGATCGCAGTTCTTCCAGCCGATGGACGATTTTGGCTCGAATCCTAGGATGACTGACACTTTCCAGAAATTTCAGTTCGGTGGCCGATTCCGAAGCGTGAAACACGATTTCAGCCACGTTCGCGCGAGGAACGATCCTGCCGTTCGCATCCAGAATTTTGGCGCTAACGATTTGTCAGGATTTCAACCACTTCTGGTTCCGTCAAAACCGCGCTTCCCCATTTGGTCGGCATCGACTAATACCGCCCCTAATGTCGCCAATTCGTCGGCCACCACGCTTTTGCCGCTAGCAATACCGCCGACAATGCCAATCACCTTCATGTTTACAATCCTTTATTCCTGGCCGTTGGTGAAGCGTTTCCAGCCGAAAAACCAGCCGTAACTTTCACGGCCCAGGAATTCTCGTTCGAAGCGCTGATTCGCTGCTTTCGTTGACATACCTAAACAGCGTAATTAGACTCAAGTTACGTGTAAGCCGTGTTGGGGAACGACTGGAGTGTAGCGGTTTCGGAACAGTTCTTTTCGCTCGTGGTTTCCCCGAAAACCAATCACGCTGCTTGCCTCCCTTGTTTATAATGCCTGTCCTGCGTTCGCGGGTATTTGATTGAAGATCCGTTCAACTTTTGAAGAGGCTTTCGCTGGTTCGGCGAAGATTCTGGAGAAATCCCTGATGGCTCGACGCGAGAACCAAGGTTTACAAATTGCCTTGATCATCCTAGTCATGCTGACCGTGCTGCTGGCAGTCACCACTTATTTGTTTTATTCGCGGACTCTGCGTTGGCCGTTGAAAATGCCAACCTGAAGAACGCCAATAACGACGCCAATTCAAGGTTGCCAAGGCGGAATCGGAATCTTCCGACATGACGATTCATCAAGGATATTCCGAAGAAACGGCGGTAGAAGATATTGAAAAGGGCTACCAGGCTGACATGGCAACCTATGGAGGTAACTTGGCCGAAGTAGAACAAAACTATCGCGAACTACCGAAACAGCTTTTCCGAGGCATCAGGATCGGAACAAGCGAATTTCAATGTTGAGCGAAGAACGCTCGCAACTGAACTCGGAACTGGAAAGCTCGCGAGAACAATTTGCCACGCAATTGGCCGACGCTCAGTCCAAGATGGCCGAAATGGAAAAGCAATTGAAGCAAGTTGAATCAACGGCGACTCAAGAAAGAAATCGCATCAATCAACAAATGGCTGACTTGGCCGCCAGCAAGGACGAAACAAAAGCGGAACTGGAAACGCTGAAGACGCAGTCGGAAAACGAAAAAGCCAAGTTGGAGCGAGACAAAGCCAACCTGAATCAAATTGTGGAAAGCCGTAACGAAACGATTCAAAACCTAACGAACGAAAACTTCGAAACGCCTGATGGCCAAGTGAAATGGGTGAATGCCGGTCAGAAACTGGTTTACATCAATATTGGTGGTGCAGACGGACTTCGACGTCAAGTTACTTTCAACGTGTACGGCGCGGACGCCAATAATTTGGCTAAGGAGACGCCCAAAGGCAAAATCGAAGTCACTCGAATCATCGACGCTCACACCGCAGAAGCTCGGTTGATTGAAGAAGACGTCACTGACCCGATTTTGACCGGCGACTTTATTTACACCGCCATCTGGGATTCTAAATCGGGAATGCACTTTGCCTTGGTTGGTGAAATGGACGTCAACGGCGACGGCAAAGATGACCGGCAAATTGTGAAAAACTTGATTCGGATTAATAATGGTACCGTCGATGCGGAAGACGTTGAAGGAGAAATGGTCGGCAGCATTCAACGGACCACTCGTTACCTTGTTACCGGAGGCGAAGTGGACGTCGATTTGGCGGATTCAGACGATCAAGCCGTTGTGGCGCTTGCCGAAAAAGCTCGACAGGTTCGAACCGACATGGAAAACGAAGCCGATCGTTTGGGAGTGCAAGTCATCACCATCGACAAGCTTTTGGGCTTCATCGGCTATACGGGTGAAAAACGGTTCATTCCGCTGGGTGGCGGTGCAACTCGCCTAGAACCGGAAACCAAGTCCCAAACTAACGTCACGCCCGGTTCGGCGTTTTAGTTTCTAGAAGTTGACTATTCGGTTGGTTAACGCCACACACGTGCGAAAGGATTCGAATGTCAGTGGCGCGAGTCATCATCGATTCGGCTGGATCCGGTTCGCATAACATGGCGGTGGACGAAGTCTTGCTACGGCAGGCTGCTTCCACCGACCAAGTGACGTTGCGATTCTATTCGTGGAGCGAACCGACGTTGTCGTTGGGCTATTTTCAGCGGTTTGCGGATCGCGCGAACCACGCGAACAGTCAGAACGCTGCTTGCGTACGCCGAGCATCCGGTGGCGGTGCGATTCTGCATCACCATGAATTGACCTATTCCATTGCCGTACCGGTCCAGGATCGATTTGCGAATTCGGATCTACTTTACTTGGCGTTTCATGAAACGTTGGTTAAAACACTTGCCGCAACCGGAATCCAGACACGGTTGGCCGACGCGGACGACGTGCAACACGTGGGCAACGCTGCGTTCTTGTGCTTTCAACGCCGCAGTGTCGGAGACATCGTTTGCGGTGATTCAAAAATCACCGGCAGTGCCCAACGTCGCTGGCGACAAGCGCTAACGCAGCATGGCAGCATCCTACTGAAAGCTAGTCCGTTTGCGCCGGAACTGTGCGGGATAAGCGATCTGATAGATTGCGAAATAGAGGTTGCAGATTTGATCGCTGGCTGGCTGCCGAACCTGCAAACACGATTGGAAATGGAATTTGAAGCAAGTGAACTCGGCGCAAGCGAACTGGCCGAAGCGTCGGCACTACGGCAATCCAAATTCGGCCGCAGCGAATGGACGAAACGTCGCTAACGACGCACATCTTTGCGATTCGCGTTGGACGCACATTCTGTTAGCTGTTGGTTTCCGACGAAGATTCGGACGCGTCGGACGAAGTCGGCGGAAGTTGAAGCTTAGGACCAGTTGGTTCGTCCGAATCGTCTATAGCTGGTTCATCGCGATAATACGACGTGTTTTGAAACGTGTTGGGCGAATTGATGTCGATACTAGACTGCAAATCGGTCAGCCCTTTGCGAAACTGCTGATAGCTGGCGCCCAGCGACCTTGCTACTTCGGGAAGTCGCTTGCCAAACAGCAGGACAGCAACGATACCCACAATGGCAAATTCGGATGGCCCTAAGCCAAACATGGTTCGCTCCTTACCAAGGAATGCGGAAATTCGTGCAGTACACGAAGATGAAGATCAAGATAGCGACAATAAAACCTATTCTTCAATCTTGTCGTCTTCAATTCCGGATACACCCTTCTTGAATTCCACGACACCTCGACCCAAAGAACGCATCACGCCAGGAAGCCGATTGCCGAAAAGAAGCAACACCACAAAGACAATGATCAGCAGTTCCCAATGGCCGGTGAACATAATGGAGCCCTCGCACAAAAAACGAAAGGAAGGTTGAATTGTTGCGGCGAAAGCGAGCGTTTGTCCCAAACGGGCAACGCCAGAACCGACAAAAAGAAAGCAACAAACGAATGTTTGCTACAGACTTAAGTGTATCCACCGGAAGCTCCGTGTCAAACCGGGCAGTACTCGAGGCAGCCTGAAATTCAGACCGGGTCAACCAAGCGAATAGAATCGCTTCGGCCATTTAACGAGAAAACCACCGACCGCTGGCGGTGCGCATCTCTTCCGGAGGACGATAGAACGGCAGATATCGGTAATAAGATTCCAGGCACAACGCGGCGAGCGCCGTACTGTAAACTCGACCTCCATTTGCCCCCCAAACGGTTTCTGGATCCCAGCTTCCCGCCAAGCTGCCTGTCTTTTTTTGCCGAGGCAGTAAAGTTTGCTGAAGCTCCGTATTCCAACTTTCCCAACGTTCGCCTTGCAGCTGAAACAACCCCATTGTGGCATAGTAGACGTAATAGAGGTTCAATCTCTGATCAACTTCGACGTTAGGATGCCGCAACGAATAGTTTCGAGGATCGACGCCGTATTCCGCAATCCGGTCAGCGGCTTCTTCGATGGCTCGTGGATCGAACGGCCGATCCAAAAACATGCGACAGACCATCGCTTCGGCTGTCATCGAATAGGTCGGTTGCTGGTGAGGAAGATAACTGGCCAGTCCGCCGTGCTTTCCCGACGAGACTCGTTCCAGCCAGCGTTGCATGCCGTCCAACGTGGATTCTGGAATCTCTAAACCGGCCGATCTGGCGCTCATGAGCGCCATCAACTGCCAACCGAACTGGCTGGTGTCACCTTCGTCACCGGGCCGATAGCGCCATCCACCGGTCTGCGAATGCTGTGAACGGATGGTGTAGGCCACCGCGTCGTCTAACGGTTTTCGAATCCGCCGATCGCGCGTCATGATGTACGCTTCGCTCAGCGCCATGGTGGCAATCCCATGGCAATACATGGCGGCCGCTTCGCTGGCACCACCGCTGAGATTACCGTGCGACCGAAGATCTGAACTGACCGACTGCGTGGCCAGCAGAAACTCGAGCCCGCGTTGGACATGCTTCGCATAGGGGCCGTCCAAGTGCGTGTGCCCCGAACCCAGAAACGCCAGCAATGCCAATCCCGTAATGGCATTGTCTGCGTTCAATCCACCCGCATTGGAAACGCTGGTTCGCGAAGCAGACGAACTTCGTCCCGCTTCTAACTGACTGGCGTCCCATCGGCCGTCATGCGGATCCTGCACTCGAGCCAAATACGCTAACGCTCCTTCTACGGCAGTCAGAGCGTCCTGATTGCCGCCAAACTGGGCTACTCGTTCTTGTCGCTTTTCTGGTTTCCTAGCTTGATACTTGGCTGTCGGCTTCATCTGCAATTGCCGCCGATTGGTCATCAACCGCTCAGACTTAGCGGTCACGGTTGCGGCCGCCGTGGATGAACGGGGCCGTGAATCATCAGGGCGAACCGCCGATTTCCGTGGCCTGGGCCGCGAATCCGCTGACTGCGTCAATTGGTGTTCGGCATCACGGGCAATCGGAAGATCATCGTCCGGCGAAGATGCCGACGCGTTTGCGACCGCATCATCACGTTCCGCACTCAGTACGTCCGGCACCTCCAAAGGCGGAATCTCTGGCACGAACTGGGCGACGCTATCTGTCACTTCCGTCTGCGACAATATGTCCAAAATTTCATCTTCCTGGAGCGCAGGCGGTTCCGGATCGGCTTCTTCGCTGGGAAGCACATCGGCTGCAACCGAGGCATCCACCAATTCCGGCGGCAAGGCACTTGGTTCGTCCCACGGCGGCAAGGTTGAATTGGCGTTGGTATTCTCTTGCCCTTGATCGTCTTCCACTAGCCGCACTCGAGCCACCTCGGTTTTGCCCTTCTGGGTAGGTGCATGCAACACCTGAGTCACCACGGCATAACCGGCCAACAAAACGTGCGCAACCACTGACAAGACGGCGCACTTGAAGATAGGTCGAGCTTCGCCCCAACGAGAAAGCACCAGGGTCAGCAACGCAATGAAAATGCCACCGGTTCCTACCGCCAGTAGAATAGACGACCAATGGTAGCCGCCTAGCGATATGCTAGCGATCATTGGGCTCGCCGAACTGACTGTAACATTGAACATGGTGACGTCTCACCGGGTAAATAAAGTGCCAGCAAAACACTAGTGGATGGACTTGTCGGCGCGAACATTGATTCCCATATCTTGAATGCCGGCTTCGCGACACGCTGTCAAGACAGTGGCCAAATTTTGCAACGAACCACCGCTATCACCGCGAACCAACACGCTGGTTTCGGCATAACCTTGAACAGCCGAACGCAACTCGCTAACCAGCTGATCCAACGTGACCGGTGTTTGATCCAAACTGACCGAACCATCCACTTGCAACGTGACAATGCGTTTGGACGGCGGCGCGGTTAATGGGCCCACGTTCTTAACTCGAGGCAATTCCACAACAATGGATTGTTCCATTTCCGCAAACTTGGTTCCGACCATGAAAAAAATGATCAACAAGAACACGATGTCAATCATAGGCGTCAAGTTCAAGCTTGGTTGATCATCCATGTGCGTTTTCAGTGGCATGGTCGTTTCCCCGATGAACAAAAGCGATTCCGCGTGGATGTTGCCGAGACGGTTAGGCAGCTTTCTTGGTACGAGTTCGCTTGGTTGGTTTCGCCTTTTCCTTCCAACCGTCTGACGCAATTGCGTTGACCACGTCTTGCCCTAACGCATCAATTTCGATCACCAACTTGTCCACTCGGCTTAGGAAAATCAAATAACAAATCAGCGCCGGAATCGCCACGCTCAACCCAGCGGCGGTCGTTAAAAGAGCTTGGCTGATCCCGGACGCCAGCAGTTCCGGCTTGCCCATGGCCTCGGCCGTGGCAATGGCATCAAAGGCGCTGATCATGCCTAAAACGGTTCCCAGCAGCCCCAACAGCGGGCACACGGTGGAAATGCCGTTGAAAAGACGTAAATACTTTCGCAAGTTATTGGCGACTCGTTCACCCGTATCCAAGACGGCTTGTTCGACTTCTACACTCGGTCGATTCCATTTTTTCACGGCAGCCGCAAAGACGGTAGCGATGGGAGAGTTTGATTTGTTGCAGAGATCCAAAGCAGCGTCTTGGTCAATCTGCTTTTCTTGCAGCTGCAGCACAAACCGTTCGACAAACGGCTTGGGAATTACTCGATTCCGCCGCAAGCTGATAGTGCGTTCGAAGGCAAAGACCAACAATAGCATCGAACAGGCGCCAATGGGAATCAGAATGGGTCCGCCACTGCGCACGACGTCGAACAGAGTTTTTCCGGTGGCGACGCCCACTTCGTTCGATTCGGCCGATTGATCCAAAGCAGCGCCAACCGCCAGTTGATCTGGCACGGCGTTCGACGGAACATCGTTCGCCGGCTCCTGCGACCACAGCGAAGACGTGGAAAACAACGTCCATACCAGTACGGTTGTCAGTGTAGCATAGTCGAATTCGCCCTTGCGAAAAGCATCCTTGCCAGCGCATGAAAACGGTTCCTTGAAATTTGATCTTTGGCGTGGCTTTGGTTTCCTTCCTTGGTTACCGAGGCCCAACCGTTGTGATTGTCAGTGTTGATTCTTTGCTTGCACTTTGCCTGTCGTCCGATACCACTGGCAACGCCGCCTGCAGCTCATTCCTTGTTCTTCGACAGTCCAACGCGGTTATTTCTGGTCCATGGCCACGTTGGAAATGCTTTCTGGTTCGCTTCGCTGTTTGACCTGTACATCCTGTAGCAGCTGCAAGCATTTATCGGCCTGCAGCTTGGCCAAAGCCTGCCAGCGACTTTGACTATCTGTTTCGCCAACTTGTTGGTAATACTTCAGCGCCATCAATACGTTTTGCTGATGAAAGTATGATTCGGCCATCAAAAACTGGGCTTTGGCTATGGTATCCGCATCGTCCGCAGTCTGGACGGCTTGCTGATAACGCTGACGCGCCGTATCGAATTGACCGGCATTGCTGGCACATCGTCCGGCCACTAGCTGGCAAACGGCACCATGCCAGACTGTTGGAAAATCCTTTTCCAAGACCGCCACATGCCGCTTCGCGGATGGCCAGTTCTTCATTGCGACTGCGATTTCCGCCTGTCGCAGTTTTACCAGTGCCGTTCGCGTTCCTTGTTTCGATACGTCAGCCAATTGGTCCAGTTCGTCAAAATCTTGCGCCGCTTGGTTCACGTCACCTAGTTGAAGTCGGCTTTCTGCTATCCAAAACTTGCTATCAATTCTGGTGATGGCGTCTAATTCCTCGGACGGCATTTCTTGTGCTAGCTGCAGGATTTGCTGCCAGTCGCCCTGACCAGCCAGCGCTGGCAATTGCAGCCGGAAAGCCGCCAAATCTACTTCACGGGCAAGATCCTTGGTTCGAAGGTGCGTCAGAATTTTCAGTGCGGCTGCGTTATCCGATTGCTGAAGTGTGTATCGAGCCAACTTCAGCGCAGCGGCGGGCCAGACTTTCGTATCGGGCCACTGCTGATAAACGTCGTCCAGATTGGCGACGGCTTGCGATGCTTGCCCTGTCTCCCATTGCTGCCGAGCCAGCTGATACCGAACGACGGCGGATAATTCGTGCGCCCAATTCACTTCCGTTGGTAGCAAAGCCGAACCGGTGGCCAAGTATGCGTCCAACGTTGACTTCGCACCGGCAAAGTCTTGGGTTCGAAATTGACAGTCCGCCAGCGTCAGCAATGATTCGCTGGCGAATGGCTGCAGCCTGGCGTTGGTCGGCATTCGCTCCAACAGCGAATGAGCTTCCACAACATGCTGACAATCGCATCAGCAAAAGCAACCTGGTCGTGGCAAAGCTGCAGTAGCAACACTTGGTACCGAATATCTTCTTGGGGAGTATTTTTGGGCTGCGACTCGCTGCAGTTCCGCTTCCGCCGCTGCAAGATCTTTGGTCCGCAGGTAGCACTCTGCCAGCAGCAATCGCTGCTGCGTGTCCAAACTCGTTTCAGGAAACTGGTCCTGTAACTGTTGCTAACAGTCGATTGCTTTTAACGGCGGCTGTTTTGACGTGTAACACGCCGCTATGGGCAAAGCCGATTTCAGTAGGCCATCATTCCGGGAAGTTGGTTCGCAGTGCTTCCAAGAATTGGACCACTTGTTCGGTTGCCTGCAGGCGATAGGCACATTCGCCACAACGAAAGGTCGCTCGATTCACCCATTCTGAATCAAGGCTTTTTACGCTTGAAGACTGAAAAACGACCAACTGCTTGCTCGTAGCGGCTGGCAAGAAACAACGATTCGCCCCAAAAAGCGAACCAGACGCATCTGCTGGTCTTGAGTCAGTTCGTTTCCCAATTCGCGATCAGCGTTTTCGAACACTGTCGCAGCGGCCAGCCAATCTTTTTCTGCATATCGTTGATACGCCGTTTGCAAAACGTCCGGCGTGGTAGCGCCGACCTGGTCGAATGGGCCAGCGCAGAGCAGATGGAAGAATGCCAGCAAGGTCGCCAATCGCTTGGTTTGCCAGAAAATCATCACCGTTTCCGCCGTCCATGGTTCCGATCCAGAAAGAAGCGCATTCGCCATTATCGGATCAATCGGTATTTACGATTCAGCATGTTTCGCCAAGCCAGCCACCGTTTCAAAATGGCTAGACGCTGATTCATTCGAATTTGATTGATTAGGCAATTTCAAATGACTCTGCCAGTTTTACTGATTTTGGCGATCGTGCCGGACGATACAGTCGCTAGGGTCCGATCGGCGCGAACGCTAGCCGCATAGTGCTGGCACGTCGATAGGAGTGGAAAGATTTCGAAGTAACCGTTCTGGAACCATTCATGCGCAGGTCGCTTTCAAACGCGAACGTGCCTTTGGCCGTCGTGGCAATGTGTAGTGCATTGCTGTTGGCAGGCTGAAAGCGCGTGTTTACTCCCAGCACGTTGCCGCCTGAGTTCGCCGCGCCGCCTCCTTCCAGCGGGCACACTGTGCCGGTATCGAGGTTAGGCGCCATGCCTGTTTCCGAAACCCTGTTTGCCGGAGATACCGTCGCCGTTTCCATTGCGTCCGGTGATGAAGACCACATGGAGTCGACCATTGTGCCCGTGGCGTCCGACGGCACCGTCACCGTTCCGTTGATTGGTAAAGTGGCCGTCGAAGGGAAACTGAATTAGCAGCCGCCTGCCATACGCCAAGCTGGTATCCAAAAGCACATCTATCGTAATCCCGACGTCATGGTGGTGGTACAAGATCGACTAAAACACCGAGTGACCGTGGTGGGTGCAGTGAGTCGTCCGGGACAGTATGATTTGCCCGCCGGACGCAGCAGCTTAGCGTCTGCTTTGGTCGCCGCCGGAGGACTGACGGAAAATTCGACTCCGGTGATTGAGATCAAAAAGCCGGGTAGCTTTCGCCCCGTCATGGCCGACACGAATCGGCCCAACAATGTTGCACCAGTAAGTCACATTGAACATATTGAACCGCAAGTGGTTCGAGTCAGCTTGGCGGAAATGCGAACCAAAGGCCGCAACGCCAATCAGCTCCTTCCAGACGCCGTGGTTACCGTAGGCGAACAGCCCGAACGCTATATCACGGTGATGGGCCTGACCACGAATCAGATCATGAAGATGCCTTACGACCGCGAATTCCGCATCTTGGAAGCGTTAGCTCGAGCCGGCGGTCCGCGTTATTCGACCTGGATTTCCAATAAGGCTCGCGTCATCCGCACCGATCCGCATTCAGGACAAGCGATTTCGATCCAAGTTCCTCTTCGCGAAGCTCAGGTTAACCCGCAACTGAACATCGCCTTAGCGTCTGGCGATATTGTCAGCGTAGAAGAGACCATTGGCACATTTACGATTAGCACCATCAGTCAACTAATTGGCATCGGTCGAACCGCGTTGGTCGCCAGTGACTGCGTTACCGTAATCTGTTAGCACAAGCTTGCACATGCACGCACATGACTCCACCTGGAATCGTCTCGATCTCATGCAGCGCAGGCCATACGCGAGATGCTGCGTTTTTCGCGCGTGGTCATGCGACATTTGCACGTGATTCTGATCACCGTCATCTTAGGTGGCGTTGCCGGTGGACTGGAAGATCGCTTCGGAACGCGCCAAACCATTGGAGTTTGAATCAAGCGCCACGTTATTGATGGAACGCCTGAATTCGCCGGGTGATAACGGCGTGTTTCAAACTTCGACACCACTGGAAAATTATCGCCAAGTGTTGGTCAGTGATCGCGTGTTGGCCACCGTCTTGGACCGTGTTTCGAACCTACCGCCCGAAATCGATCAAGCGCGTCCGCGTGAATCATGGGCCCGGCAACTTCGCGAACTCATTTCCATCAAGGGCCAAGGAAGTTCGGGATTGGTGGACGTGGTTTGTTCGTCCAAAAACCAAGACGTCCCGGCGACCATCATAAACCAAATGATCGAAGAAGCGCAAAACACGCTGGATCAATCGCAAGAAAACCTGTCCATGGAATTTGTGAAGACACTGGACGAGGAACGCAAGCAGCTGGAGAAACGACTCACCACCAGCGAACAGCAACTCTTGCAGATGCAACAGTCGATTGGTGCCTTCACTTCGGACGGCAGCGGTGGCATGACACACCCGCAGATCAAACGAGCGTTAGAGCTGAACAATTCGTACCTATTGGCTCAAAAACGCAGAATTGAATTGGAGGCGATGCTAGAAACCATTCAGCAATCCGTGCAGCAAGGCGGTTCGCTGGTGCCGCACCTCAGGCCGCTGGAAGAATTACTTGGCCCCAAGCACCTGAATACCGTTTTGGCATTGCCGAAGGAAGAAGACACTGACGAATTGGAACAACATCTGTTGGCAGACCAAGAAGAATTGGCCAACGCGATGCAATTTTATGGCGAAGCTCATCCGCGAGTTCAGAAACTGCAGCGAGCCATCGCGCAGAAGCGGTTGGTACTGGAAGACGGCATGATGATGGCGCAGGCGGGCGAAGCGGCTGAAGCGAGTCGAGAAGCAGTCGATCGTTTGTTGAGCATTTTACAAAACAGCATTGAAGCCGAACGGACTCGAGAAGATTCCTTGTTTGCCGTTTACCGAGCGGCTGAATCAGAAGCAGTTTCCGTCAATTCCAAACTCGCTCAAACAGCTATTTTACAACGAGAAACCGAACTACTACGTGAAACTCATTCGAACTTCTTGAACCGCCTGGAAAGCATTGAAGTTCGGCCAAACCGGACGCAAGTTCGCTTGACGGTCTTGAACGAACCACAAACACTGGGCGAACCCAAGGTGCGACTCTCGTTCGTCAAGATCATGGTTTTCGCGTTGGCGGCTGGTATGGCGGTTGGATTGGTGGCTATCTATGTGCTGGACTTGCTGGACGACCGCTTCCGTTCTCCAGACGACTTGACTGGACAAACCGGCTTGCAACTCTTAAGCGTCATTCCCGAAATGCCGGTTGCTGGCGAAGGCGAATCCGCTTTTCATGTTGGCCTAGGCAAAACCGACGCTCGCTCCGAAGCGTTTCGTACACTGCGAACGGTCATTTGCATGTCCGGCGAAAATCGCGAACGCATTGCCGTTTCCAGTTCCGAACCTCAGGACGGCAAGACAACGGTGCTGGCCAACGTTGGTGCATCTTTCGCGCTGACCGGCAAGCGAACCCTGCTGATTGACGCCGACCTACGCAACCCTGGCCTGTCCAAATTGCTCAAGATGAAGTCGCCCGGCGGCCTGACAGAAGTACTGCGTTCGCATCACGACGTGGCCGAAGTGGCGGCCGAGTTTGTTCGTGAAACCCACGTTCAAAATCTATACGTCTTGCCCTGCGGCACTCGGCCATCGAATCCTTCGGAACTACTCAGCAGTGCTCGGTTTGCTGAATTCGTCGCTTGGGCAGAAGCCAACTACGACCAGATTCTGATTGATTCACCGCCTGTCGGAGTGGCTTCGGATGCGGCCTTGATTGGACGCCAAGTGGATGGTTTGGTGCTGGTGGTTCAGCCGAAGAAAAACCGTCGCCAGTTGGTGTTGCGAACGTGCGAATCGATCAAAAATGTCGGCATCACAATTCTGGGCATTGTGGCGAATCGCATTAGCGAAGACCACGAAGATTCTTACGGCTACGGCGGTCGTTACGGGTATGGCTATGGATACGGTTATGGCCAACATGATGACCCGTCAGACGGCGATGCCGACGGTGATACTCGAGCGGCCTAACTATCATGCGTTTTGAACGAAGATCGACCTGGACGGAGCATCTTGCGCCGGCACTGAAGCCGCAGTCGCGACGCCGCCGGAAACGTGACGTTCTTCCGTCACAGACGAATTGGCCGAATCGCATCGCCGATACCGCCGTCCTTTCACTCCTATTCATCGCGCCTTTCTTCATGGGTGGTCGACATCCGCTGGGCCGATTTGTCTTTGCGACGTTTGTTTCGATGTCGTTTCTAGCGACGCTGCTGTCGAAAGGCAATCGTTCGATACGGAATATTCGCTGGATCACGGGGCTAGGCGCGTTCGCCTGCGTTTGGCTTGTTTTGCAGCTTCTGCCGCTACCGCCAACACTGTTGGACTGGGCGTCGCCTTCGCTACGTCGGTTGCTGGTGGTGCAAGAATCAAACGCCTTTGCTGCGTTTGGAATGACACCGTGGCGACAGATCTCGGTTGCTCCCTTTGCCACTACAGAAGCCTTGGCTTTACTAATGTCCTACGTCTTGTTGCTGTGGACCATGTTACAGCGAATCAACAATCAACACGACGTAGAACGCACCCTGCGCTACGTTGGCTTGGCGGCGCTGTGGATGGCGTCGATTGGTTTGCTGCAAATGGGACTCGGTAGCGAACGCTTCCTTGGCGTTTATCAACACCCGTTTCGCGATTTCACCGGTGCGGCGAAGGGACCGTTTGTGAATCCCAATCACTTTGCCCATTTCGTGGCGTTGGGCGTCGGGCCGTTGATGTGGTGGTTCTGGAACGTGCTTCGCTCCGAATCGAAATTGCGATCATCCGACTGGGCCGATTCGGGCGCACGGCGAATGAAGCGGCAACTATTGCCCTGGGTCATCGGAGGCAGTCTCGCTTTGGTGTTGTGCACGATTGCACTCAGTCGCAGTCGAGGCGGAGTCTTAACGTCTGCGTTGGGATTGGTAACGTGCGGTGGTCTGCTGTTGGTCCGAACCAAAGTGAACGCAAAAGTGCGTCGCGGTATTTTGGCGGCGATCACGATCGCATTCATGTTGACCGGTTGGTATGGCATGAGTCCCTTGACGAATCGGCTGGCTACGCTGACCAGTAGTGAATCTGTCGCCGATGTTTCGCTGGGACGAGTTGTGATTTGGCGAGCCGTCTTGTTGGCGATTCCGGATTACTTGGCAGCGGGATCAGGCGCGGGGACGCATCGATTCGTTTATCGTCGTTACTTTGAAGGACCAAGCGGCGTCGAGTTTTCGTTCGCAGAAAACGAATACCTGCAAATCTTGCTGGAAACAGGCGTGATTGGCCTGGGGTTGTTACTACTGACGTTGGTCGGATTGGTAGCGATGGCGGTAAAATGGTGTCGCAGTGCGTCGGTCAGTCGACGCGCGATCGGGGCGGCATTGACCGGCAGTTTGATTTTGTCTTGTAGTCATGCTGCGATCGATTTTGTGTGGCACATTCCGGCTTGTATGACACTGTCCGTGTGCTTGGCCGCTTGCTTGCTCCGCCTGCCAGCACAACATCAAGGCGACCGATCCTCCAACGTCAAAACAGGCAAATCGCTGGGGCAACGGGCAACGCGTTGGTCGGCGCTGGTCGCCAGCAGCCTGGTGACGCTGTGGATGCTGTTGACGTTGCTACCTGCGGCGAGAACGCATTTTGCGTGGGAGCAATATCAGCACTCAAGGCGTCTTGCATTACAGCAGCGACAGGCCGATTCGTCCGCTCGCGTAGACCAACAGATTGCGTTACTGAAGAACGTCGTACAACGTTACCCAACCTTTCCAGCCGCGCACGAACATCTAGCGGCGGCGTTGTTTCGGAAGTTTGAACTTCTGCAGTCCGTTGCGGAGTTGGACATGCCGTTGTCACAAATTCGCATGGCGGCCGAACCGAGTTTGTTTGACAGTGTTGACCAGCGTCGCGAATGGCTAGAACAAATTTTTGGCGAATCAATCCACCTGTTGGACGATTCGTTTGAACATGCCGTGCATGCCATACGCTTGTCGCCCTTGTCCAGCGAAGCATACGGCAGCGCAGCAGAAACCGGATTTGCCCGCATGGACCGCAACAACTTTGCCCAAGAATTGGTTCAGCAAGGCCTACAGCTTGATCCTGGGCAATGGCAAATTCGGCTGGCGGCCGTCTTTCTGGCGGTGCAAGCGGCGGACATGGATTTAGCGTTGCAGCACGCAAACCAAGCGTTTCACCAACACCCGGTGGCACAGCAAAGACTGCTCCAACTGTTTGGAGCGAACGGCGCGGCGTTCATGTTGGACCGTTTTCAACCCACCATCAGCGAAGCCGAATTCCTGCTGCAGTTGTTCTCGCAAGTCGATGCGCCAACTGAGTTGCCGGTGGTGCGAACGTATCTTATGCAACAGATGCAACAACAGTTGCAGTCCGAAACCGATGCGTCGTTCCAAGTTGCCGGCTATTTGAAACTGCACAACTGGGCGTCGCAAAACGGCGAACTCGAACAAGCCGTATCTTGGGCGCGCGCGGCACTTGACATCGATTCGCACGACTATCGTTGCCGACTGGCGGTTGCCAAAAGCGAATTTGCGGCAGGCAACTCGCCAGCCGCGGAACCTCATCTTCGTTGGTGTCTTCTTCGCTTTCCCGAAGACCGCGTGCTGAACCAGATGTTGGAGGCGCTGTGAGGTCGCTGCACTTCAAGAGCGCTGTCAGTTCGCTACGCTGCTAGTTTCTAGTCCGCGGCGCTGCGATAAAGTTGCGCTGCTGGTTTCGAAAAAGCTCCGAGTCGGAATTCCTGGCGGTTTGACCGATCACGGGAAATCAGCGAGTCAATCCCAGCGAATAGGCCTGCAGCTGATCAACTCGGTAACAAGGTCCCACAAAAACAAGCTCGCTACGTACGTACCAAGAGGCGACGCTTTTTGTTAAGATGTCGCCGCTTAAATTGCGAAAGCGAAAGGGAGTACGAAATGACACGTTTGGGCGCTTTTGAGTTTATCTGGCACGATGGGGGCCGAGCAAACTGCGGATTTGTGGGCTATGCCGGAGATTGTGTCGTTCGATCGGTGGCGATTGCCACGGGCAAACTGTATCGCGATGTCTACGATGCGTTCAGCGAACGTTCCAGCAAGACGGCTCGACACGGTGTAACACAAGACGTCGTCGATTCGTTTCTAAGTGAAAACGGCTGGAAGTCTACGACGCTGTATTGCCGGGCGGATGTTGTGGAGTCCTATCTACCCAAAGGTGTCGTTTTGGTGCGATTCGAACCTCGTGAAGACAGTCGCAAGCGTCACGGACATGTGTCGTGCGTGATTGATCACACGGTGTACGACACTTGGAATCCGTTCGAAGAATCCAACATGATGGCCACGTCTTTCTGGACATGCGCCGACATCACATCGTCACCCATCGCCGATCATTTTCGCTCGGCCGACCAAACAGCTAATCAAGAATCCCAATTGACGCAGCGAGAATACGAAAGAATCTTGAATCGAGTCAAAGCGTTGCATCGAACCGCATCCAATCATGCCTCGACAGAAGGCGAGATTCGCAATGCGTTGCGAGCGATGCAGGCCTTGATGCTGCAACACAATCTTCAACGCGAAGACATTACGGATGACCAAGATGTAGGTCGTATCGGGATGACTCGTCGAGCGTGTCCGTTGAATGGGAGTCGATGCTGTGGCTGGGAATCTGGCCTGGCAAATTACCTGACCGACGAGGTCTTTCCGACAGTGCAGTTCTACCAAGATCGTTGCGGCCACCGTAGCCTGTTTTGGTTTTACGGCCCGGTCAGTGACGTGGAGCAGATCATACCACTGTTTCAAGAGATGCTGCTGACCATTGCCGCCACAGCCAAACTGAAATTCGGCGGATATGCTCGTGGGAGTGGGGCGTCCTACGCGGAAGGATATGTCAACGGGTTGCCAAGACGATCGCAATCTGCCGACGATGCCTGTGCGTCTGACGCGATCAACGTGTCCGCGCAGGACGGAGCGTTAGTGGATTCGCGAGCCTTAGCAGTGACTTCGGCCGCCCGAGATTGGCTCGGCATAGAATGCGATATCCGCTTGCAAAATGTAAGATCGACAGGACGCTACCGGTTCGACAATGCTGCTCATCAGCAAGGACAACGTGACGGTGCCAAGCACGAATACACCGGTCCGCATTCTCAAAAGCGAATCGGTTTTCAATCGGATAAGTAAATCCAAATCAAATTCGATCCAGATCAAAACGTTTCTCGCAGCCGCATCGGCCCACAAGCGAATGACATTCGTCGATCAGCGGTGAGCGTCACCTAATTTCCGCGGTTGCTGATTTACGGGACCGGCTGTTTTGCTTGTACGGGCTGGCCCGCTTCCATGGCCTTGAACTGAACATGAACCGTCGGCGGTGGATCTCCGGTAAAATCACAGGTAAAAGTGACATCGTGCGGCCCGTTGGGAATCTTTGGCGGCGATTTCGGCAGCGAAACTTTTTTGACCTGCCGTCCTTTGGTGTCATAAATGCGCAACGTGTCCGAACCATCACACAGCAGTGTTTGCCCGGCCTCGATAGTCGTCGGCACGGCACACGAAATATAGTTATCAAATTCGAACGCGAGTTCCTGGACAGCTCCGGAATCACCTTTTACCTTGAGCGAAAACTGCAATTCCTGTGCGGATCCGGGCTGCGTGTACTCCCATTCGGCATACGTTGGTTCGCCCGGTTGCCGCTGATAAAACGCGTATTCGTACGTTGGCGAAACACGATAGGGATGCAGCACAAGAGAATGGTCCTCGGACAAGGCGAGATGAAATTCGCGACTGGTGTCACGCATGGCTGCTTGTTGCGATTCCGTAAAGGCATTATCCATTCGCAATGCTTCCCAGGTTCGAATGGTATCCAGCAGCAACGGCGTGTGCGGATTTGCCGCCAGTGCTTCTCGTGAAGTCGACAACGCGAAACCCGAATTGTACCCTGCGGACCTGGCCAACAACCATTCGACGTCGGCCAATGTAGTGTCGGCGGTCAGCTGAAACCAGCCCAACATTTTGGGCATGAAATTCCGTTCCAGCATGGCTTGGTTGTTGATGCGATAATCGGCCATGCTGCTGCGAAAGCCACCATACCACGGTTCACCCCAATTACAGCAAGTATTGATGTGCCAGTAAAACGGTTGTGAATTGCTGGTGCCATTGTGAACAAAGTGTTGCACGTTGTCATAGAAAACGTTGGCAAACGTTTCGATGCCAAAATCACCTTGTCCGCTGGCGTGACAACCTTCATGGCCATCAAAATCAAGATGATTGATGCCTGTTCGATTGAATAGTTCGGCCAACCGTTGAGCAATTTCTTGTTGCATTTCGTGGTTCGCCAGAAAAACCTTGTAAGGATGGTCCATCAACTTGGCTACGGTGGTTCCGGTTTCATGCGATGCCGCCTGCGTGCCGAACGCACCTCGGCGACAATCCAAAAGTTGCCACGGTTCGCTTTCACTGACGCGACCATAGCGAATCAATTCGTCTCCAATCATGACTGTTTTCAGCCAATTCGAGCGAGTGTTATTGAAATACTCGGGCGAAGCAACTTCGATGGTGGTGGAATCCGGAGCGACTTGGCCCACTAAGACGCTGGAACCAGTTTGCGCCAGTCGCTTGTCCGGAACCGGAGTCACAAACGGGTCATTGGTATTGATGAAATTGGTAAGCGTATGCACTCCCAGTAGCAAACCAGCCTGTTTGGCCTTTTCCGCGCACGTTTTCAATCCGGCTTCTCCGTTGGGAAAAAAGCGATCGCTCGGTTCGTAGTGGCCCCAGCTTTGAAAAGGCGCTGGGTGATACAGCGAAAGAAAGTTGGCTCGTTTAGCGTAAGCAATCATTTCGTCCACCGTCTCTTCGCTGAAGGCGGCGATCAAGTAAGACCGCCCCAATTCTTTGTTCTCTCGCGACCACATGCCCTGATACATCGGATGCGGAAGACGTTCGGCAATTTCAATTGCACCCACTCGATCCAGCGCCGAATCAGCGGACGAACCAAAGACGGCAATCTTGGAACCGACGACCGTCTCGCCAGGAATCGGCAAAACAGGCATGCGAGGAAATTGGCCGCCCCACACATCGACGTGCCTCGGACGAGATCGGTCCATCGAATACGCCTGTAAGGAACTCCCCCAGTCGGTCGACATCGCCGCGCGACCTCGAGAAACATCGCGACCTTCCGGATGATCCGCCGGCCCGCCCAGTGTTTTGACATTCAATCCCAGCATGCCAATGGCGAACCGTTCGTTTCGCACCACGCCAATCACTTCTCCCACGTGATCATGGATCTTGGTCGCCACGCCCCATTGCACTCGTTCAATCGCTTCCAGCGGTTCGGCGCGAACGATTTCAAAGGTCAAGTGCGATGTCTTATTGCTTGCGGCCACATCGATTTCTGCGCCGGCATATCGCAGTGTCAAACGCTGCTGATCTGGGTGCCAAGTGGCGGACTGCGGAGATTGAAGTTCTCCGTTGATGTAGGCCATCAACAGCGGCGTTTCATGACCGACGGCGACGTAATTGGTTTGATTCGAACGATCTGTCATGCTGGCGACGCGTCCCGCTTTGTCCAGTTCCAGTGTTAGCGAATCAGTTTCAAATTGCACTTGGGCCAGGCCGATTCGAGCTCCAAGCATGATCGCTACGCAAAACCAAATTCTTGCCATTGGATTCCTCAACATGATTGCCACCGCTCACCACTTCACTTTCACTGCAGCATTCGCGAGCCATTTCAAATATTGCATCCAAGTTTACCGCCAAAGGCGATTCGATCAATCCGAGCGAACGTGTGCCAGCTTCCGCTTCCCGCGCGGTTCGCGCAGGATGCCGTGAATCGCTATGACGTCTTGTCAAATAGCGTGCGATGATAGGAACGGGCCAGGCCGGATGAATCGCAGCGTTTTTTCTCGCCGCTATGCCGCCATGTCGCTATGTGGCTATGCCGTTGTGCGACGCTGGTGGTTCATCGGCGTTCGTCGCCAGACTGCTCGCAACAGCAAAGCGGTCCACAGCAAGAGACTGAGCCGAGGTTCGGGGACGGTATGTGCGGCGACGGGACGAGGCCCCAATTCGAAGCCGCCATCTTGAAAGGCCACCACAAAGTCATTGGTGTCAAATTCCGCATCGCCGCTCCAATCTCCCTGCGCCCAGCCGGAATTTTCGCCGACGCCGTCTTCGTATTGGCCAGCCACAAAGACTTCCACTAAGTCAGACGAACTGAATTCGCCATCCAGATTGGCATCGCCGACCCAAGTGTTCATCAGGTCTTGAATCCAATAGATTCGATCAGCATCGTTCACCAAGCCATCTGAATTCAGATCGAATTCCGGCGAAGGGTTTTCGTTTCGCACCGCCGCCGAAAGCAAGTCGATGTCGCTGGCGTTGCAGATCGAATCTTGGTTGACGTCACAATCCAAAACCGGCGAAAGTCCATCCACAAATTCAAGAATGCCGTGCGGTCGGGCAGCGGCAAACGTCGACGACGGATTAGAGCCCAGGCCGTGACGGACGTTCCGGCGGATTCTGGCGACATTGAAAAACCATTCGTCACCGACACCGGGAGCATCCGGATGGTAAAGGCCCGTGTCGTCAATGGCTGGAATAAAAAAATCAGGCGACGTTGCGTCGAAATTGTCCCAGGGCAAAAACAGTTCGACAAGGCCTTCCGAATCGTCTACCAGATTGGTTTGTGCCGCTTCCATATTCGCGAAATTAGACCACGGCCCACCTTGGTTACCAAACAACGCATTCACGTGTGCATCCGTGGACACGGCCATGGTTCGTGCCTGAAAGGAAATCACGCTTGAACCTTCGGGCATATTCATTGACAGCCGATAGCCGTCTACACCTGTGTCGGTGGGTTCACTGCCAAAATTGGATTCGTGGTCGGTGTTGGGATCCAGGTATAGATTCAAACTTTCGTAGCTACTGACAAACTGGTCTCGTCCTTGATCCAGCCAACCGCCATAATTCGTTTGATACAAGAAATACAACCCATCGTCGCTCCACAAGGCAGTGAAACGACTATTCGAATCATCCAATTCGTCACTGCTGCCAAGCACGGACCACGCATCGGCAAATTCGGACGCGTTGGCCCATTCACTGGACGACGACACCATGCCGTCAATCACTGGAGGCGCACTGGTGTAGTTCACCAGAAACCGAGGAGGCTCCTGAGCGGAGACGGACGAACCGACAACCAAGATCAATAGCAGTAGGCTGGAACGAACCAGGCAATTCATTTCGAATCCTTTACCTTTCGCAATCGAAAAATTCGACATCCTATAGCGTAGCAATTTTGCCGGACCTGTATACCAATTCGCCTGATGACAAGAATTTAGAACATGGCCATTTTATGACGCATCCGGCGGAATTAGACGAAAAACAGCTCAGAAGTCAAACCGAAGTCCGCTTTCAGCGTCGATCCGGACCAGGCGGGCAGCACCGCAATAAAGTGGAAACTGCCGTCATCTTGTTGCATTGTCCCACGCAGATTTCGGCCGAAGCGAATGAACGTCGCAGCCAAAAAGAGAATTTGGACGTAGCGACGTTTCGTTTACGAATCGAATTGGCCATTCAGATCCGTACGTCTCGATCTGCCACCAACGCGCCTTCGACCCTGTGGAAAAGCCGGCTATCTGGTTCGCGAATTCGCGTCAGTCCGGAACACGCTGATTTCCCATCACTTTTGGCAGAAGCGTTGGATTGGTTGGCCCAATTGGATTGGGATGCGCAAAAAGCCGCAGAACAACTCGGCTGTTCCGTTTCCCAATTTGTGAAGCTCTTAAAGTTAGCTCCCAAAGCACTGCAACAATTGAATCAGCACCGGCAACAGCTGGGTAAACCACCGCTGCGATAGCCAGCTGGCTGGCGTCGCCGCACTGTTCAGAATTGGCGAACCGAGTAGGATACGGCTGTACGAAATTCGGTGGCCACTTTTTTGAAACAGGAATCAGATGCTTGCCGTTGACAATCAGCTGACCGTCCACGACCTTGTACCTGGGCTTGCCACGCTATGGCAACGATCCGGACAAAAGATCTTGTCCATTGCCGCGACACCCGAACTCGCACAGGCAACACCCGTGTTTACCGTGCAAGGCAAGTATCAACCTCAGGGCTGGACCGAATGGACTCAAGGCTTTCAATTCGGAGCGGCGCTTCTTCAGTATGACGCCACTGGTGATTCCCAGTTTCTGGACTTGGGCTTGAAGAACACGATGCAAAAAATGGCGTCTCATGTGACGCATTTTGGTGTGCACGATCATGGCTTCAATAATGTCAGCACCTACGGAAACTTACGGCGTCTGATGCTGGAACACAGAATGGATGATGCGCTGCTACCGGCGTGTACCATTGCGTTGCAAGCCAGCGCCGCAGTGCAAGCCAACCGTTGGTCAGTCACATCCGGCGGCAGCGGCTACATCTATTCGTTTAATGGGCCGCATTCCCTGTTTTGTGATACCATTCGATCCCTTCGCTCGCTGGCGGTCGGACATCAATTAGGGCATGCCATTTGGTCCGAAAATGACGAGCAGATTTCGCTGTTAGATCGACTGCTGCATCACGCTCATACGACGGCCGAATACAACGTCTATTATGGCACAGGACGAGACCATTTTGACGAGCGTGGTCGCGTGGCGCACGAAAGTATTTTCAATACGAACGACGGAAATTATCGCTGCCCCAGCACGCAGCAAGGTTATTCGCCGTTTAGTACTTGGACACGAGGCCTAGCGTGGATCATGGCCGGTTACCCCGAACAGTTAGAGTACTTGGCAACTCGGCCCGATAACGAATTCGACACATGGGGTGGCCGCAATGCAGTGGTGTCCTGGATGCTGGAAGCCGCCACGGCGGCGTGTGACTTTTTCATTCAGAATACGCATCGCTGCGGGATTCCCTTCTGGGACACCGGCGCGCCTGGCATTCAACGGCTAGACGCGCCGTTAGAGCAAGATGCAGATCCCTTTAATGATGCCGAACCCGTGGATTCGTCGGCAGCGGCAATTGGAGTACAGGGACTGCTAAGACTGGGACACTATTTGCAAGAAAATGGTCAGGCCGAACAGGGTCGGCACTACTGGCAGGCTGGCTTGACCACGATGCGAACGCTGCTTTCGGATCAATATTTGAATCCCGATTCTCATCACCAAGGCTTGTTATTGCATTCGATTTACCATCGACCTCGCAATTGGGATTACACGCCGCCCGGCCGCGCCATTCCCTGCGGTGAATCGTGCATGTGGGGCGACTACCATCTACTGGAAGCAGCCCTGTATTTGCAGCGCATCGCCCAACAACAACCGTATTACACGTTTTTCGGACCTTCGCAATCGTAACCACGAATACCAGTGCGTGTCGCGCCCAACCATCCGGAGAACTCGTCACCTTGTCTACCACGAATCATCAAGGCCGCATGATCGATATGGACTGCGAGTTTTTCGAGTTCTACGCCGTTCCGGCAGCGACCTCAAAAACGAAGTAGCCTTAACAGCGCAGCGTCCTCAAGAGCAAAGCGACCTAATACTTCGGACGCTCTTGCTTCAGGAAGTCGGTTACGGTTTGTGGACCGGGATCGGGTTCGGGTTGAGCTAGTTCGGCCAGTTTCTTAAACGGTGAAACGACCGCTCGCTGTGCCGTTCGCACCTCTTGCTTGATCTTTCCGAACGAGCTTTGCACTTCGTTGGACGACCGACTAATGTTCGCTCGCGTTTCCGGGAACATCCAATCCGGCATGATGTCTTTTGTCTTGGCCAGCATAGCCTTGGTGCCGGTGTTTACCTTTTTCAGGCCGTTGGAAGCCGCTTTGAATGGGTTGGGGAATTCCGATTCTTCTTGAACTGGCGGAATGTCGTTCTTCTTGCCAGGTAGCAGATTCTTGAATGACCAACCTTGGGCACTTGCCAGCGAATGGCTTGCCAGACAAGTCATAATAGCAATCAGGATGACGCGTCGTGCGCTCACGGTATTCGCTCCTTCGTCTGGGAACTGTTTTGGTGCGTCGTTGACAACGCTTGGGTGAGGATTCGGAAAGCGCGGAGTCTGACAGAACTCGAAAATATTGTCCAGAGAAAAAAACTGTTTTTTGTAATGCAGCGATCCTTGTCCGCCGACGTTGTCCAGGACGCTGGCTTGTCGTACGCTAAAATGGCCAACGGCGGCAGTAGATTCTCCGGACGCAAGCATGGCGACCATTCCAGACAAAAGGCCTTGATAGAGGACAACCTTGCATGACGAAAATTGCGTTTATTGGCGGTGGCCAGATGGCCAAGGCACTGGCTGGTGGCTTTGCTAGCGCCGGCTTGATTCGGCCATGTGATATTGTTGCGGCCGACCCGTCGGAATGTTCTCGGCAAAGTTTTTCCGAATCGTTACCGGATGCCTTAGTTGTGGACGACAATGCGAAGGCAGTCCAACATGCGGATTCGGTCTTCCTGGCAGTCAAGCCTCAGTATGTGGAAGCGGCGTTGGATTCCATTCGAAACGAACTCGGTTCGCGACTCTTAATCTCTATCGTCGCCGGAGTGCCGTTGGCGCGTTTGGCCAAAGGAGCAGCCACACATCGAATTATCCGAGTCATGCCGAACACGCCTGCGTTGGTAGGTCGTGGTGCATCGGCGTATGCGATCGGTTGCAAAGCGTTGCCCGAAGATGGCCCTTTTGTTCAGCAGTTGTTATCCGCCGTTGGCTATGCGTGCCAAGTTCCAGAAGGATTGCTGGACGCCGTGACGGGCTTGTCCGGTTCTGGACCCGCGTTTGTGTATCAGTTTATTGAAGCACTCAGCGATGGCGGTGTGTTGTCCGGATTACCTCGTGATACAGCAACCAAACTGGCAGCACAAACGGTTTTGGGTGCCGCCCAGATGGTGTTGGAAACGAACGAACATCCTGGTGTCTTGAAGGACAAGGTTGCCAGTCCGGGCGGCACTACCATCGCCGGATTGCATGCATTGGAAACGGGCGGATTGCGAGCGACCGTGATGACAGCCGTTCAAGCCGCCACCAATCGTTCGAAGGAGTTGGGACAATAACCATGTCTTCTATCATGTGCGAAATTGATGACAAACTGGTGCCGCTGTATCGCATTATCTGGATTTCGGCCGTGCCCCATTTCTGCGGCAGTGATGATTGTCTGTACGAAGGCCGCTACGAGGTGCGTCTGGAACAAGATGAATCGGTTTGGGCCAATCGAGAAGAACGTGACGCTACGGTAGCGCTACTGGAAACATGGCAAGGTGGACTGGGGTTCGATCCCGATGAAGCTTAGCCGCGCCATGCCTATACGGTTTTGTCGCACGATCAGTTTTCGCGCTGGCATGCTTGTCTGCTACTGGGGATCGGTCAGCCAAAATTCGATCACAATGGGTAAGTGATCCGATCCAGTGGGCGGTCCAGTGCTAAACGACGCAATTTCGACACCCGCTGAATAGGCACAATGATCAATTGGAATCTGCGTTAAACGCTGGAGAAAACTTTCCTTTTTCCGCCGAATCCCCAAGCCCCAAGATGTCATGATGCCCTTGCCAACTCGCGCGTCCTGCAGTTGTGCTTCTTGCAAGAAATGCTGAAAAACAGGCGAATAGGGAGTAATATTCCAATCGCCGACCAGCAACAACGGCGTCGCGTCTTGCGTTCGAATCCAGCTGGCCATGCTGTCCAATTCAATATTTCGAATCGACGCACTTACTCGCCCCGTGGGCGTCCGAGTGTGCATGCCGGCAACCGTGAAACGTCTGCCGCGCCATTCGAATTCAGCCACGGGCTGGCTTCTGGAAGCGTGGTGGCCCGACCGAAACTCCGACTTAACAATGGGGATCTTGCTAAGCAGCATCGTTTCATGTCGATTGTCCAGCACTTGGTAGGGAAATTCGGCAATCCACTCCGCCGACTCTCGTTTGTTCCTGGCCAACATTTCACAACAGAAGACGATATCCGGGTCGACCGTGCGAACCGAGTGAGCCAGTTGGTCCAGAGATTGATTGTGAAAGAACGAATTAATACTCATCAACTTCAAACGTTCTTGAGATGACGGTGCGGTCGGTGCGAACGGCAAGTACGGTGCTACACACGCGCCGTTAACCAACACCGCCCCGGCAAACAACGCGATGCAAAGAACATGACGAGCCCATCCGGCTATGAACAGCATTGCGCACGCGCCAGTTAAGAATTGCAGCCGAAAATGACTTAGCAAGTCAAGCGCCCAGTGCCAACGACCGGCAAATCCCAGCAATGTCGCCAGCAGCAATCCCAGGCCACAAAGTGTAAAGCTGGTGTTGATCCAGCGACGTAGCGTCGCAATGATCCACGATGGTGAATGGGCGGTTGCTTCAGAATTCATCGAACAGATATGACCAGCGAGGCTAATTCGTGGCGGAAAATACACTTGGTGGATTCGGACGGAACGGCCAGCAAGTTTGTGCGAAGACCACGAATTTTGACGATCGAGTTCCTTGTGTTCGCGACCACGAAAAAGCGTTCCGCCCAGTAAAGGCCAGAACGCTTGGCAATCTAGATTTGCGAATCAGATTACAAATGTTACTTCACTTTGTCTTCTGTTTCTTTGACCAGTTTAAAGGCCTTCTTAAAGTTCTTTTCACCAAAGATGAATGCAATCTGGTCGTCTTCTGATTTTTTCTCGGCCGCAGCTTGGCAGTTGGAACAACAAAACGCAACTTCCGCGTCGGCTACTTTGATAGCAGTGGATGCATCCACTTCTTTTCCCGACATCGGACAGCCAACTTGCTTGACCTGTTTGGTGAGCACTAGCTGATGGTTTGCTTTCGTTTCAAATTTCTTGCTGTCTTTCTTGAAAGCGGCGACACAATTATCGCAGCAGAAATAGACTTTGGACTTAGCGTCACCATACTCCGCAACCGCCGATTCACTAACCGCCTTCTTGGAAATAGGGCATTTGATCTTCGAGAAGTCAACCTTCGCTGCTTCTTCCGCTACCAATACGCCGGAAACGCAAATTAACAGGGCCATTAGTGATACGAAACTTCGTCGCACGGACATGTAAGGTTCCTTTCAAATTTCGACAAGCCTAACGAGGGCAAATTCGGAAAACTGCATTCACGATTCGTGGCTTCAAGGCGAATCCGGCAGTCTGACAAGCTGTAACCTCTGTATCGGTTACAACTTTTCGACAGTATAGGGATACTTCTGACGAACCGCAAACAATGGTCCGTGGATTCAAAAAAGTTCAAGAGATTCAGCTTGCGAACCTGAAAGCCCTGGGTCGCCAGCAGATTGGCGATTCGCTTCAAGTGGTTTCCTTGGATTTCCAGGTCATTCTCCCGAATGGTACCGCCAGCACCGCACTCCGTTTTTAACTGCGTTAGCAGCGTTTCCAAATCAGACGTCGCCCCATCCAGACCTCGAACTACCGTCATCCATTTGCCGCGTTTGCGCTTTTCGACGGAAATCGCCACGCGTTGCGTTTCCGGCTTGGCCCACTCCTTCTTTGTTTTCTCCGGCGCACATTGGCAGGATTCCTCCAGTTCGCCACATCGATCGCAACGAGGAGGAATGTCAAACGGAGTGCCTTCAAACAGACGCATAGAGTAGCTCGTTCAATGAAAAGGAAATGACGCAACAAGGCATCCCAAACAACACCAATAGGGGATTCATAAACAACGAGGTTCGTGAATCGTAAACGTTAACACCCAGCCTGTCATCACCAGGGCAGAAACAGCCAAGAACGGCGCAGCAAAGCCGGCAACATCAATCACCAACCCAACCAAAGGAGAAACGAAGATAGGCAGTGATACGCACAATGCCACGGCACTCAAGTACCGAGGATGATTCGGTGCGTCAGTCAATTCCAAAGTAAAGTTGTTCAGCGTTCGAATGGTCACCGGCGTAAGGCCGAAAAACATGAAGACCAACGGATACAAATAAGTGCCCAGTGATTTGCATTCCGCAAACGTCAAGGCCATCAATGGCATGACGCCGATTCCCAACATGGTGATGCGCAACACCAATCGGTTTCCAAAACGGTCTGCCAATGGCCCAACCGCCAAACTGATCAACGCTGTTCCTAAATTCTGCACAATGACCCAAGTGGTTAGCGATGTGAACGGAATGCTCAGTTCTTGACGAGCCAGCGACTGGTAGTGCGGAAACAGCGTCATGGACGTCCCAAACAAGAAAGCGACCAGGGCAAATTTGCGAAAGTCGCCGTCTTGAACAACAGGTAGCAAGGACTGATGAAACCGAGGATGACGAGAAGCGTCTTGTCGAATCGTTCTGTCCGCGGGCTCATGTACCAACAGACTGGAAAGGGCCGACAAGCCAAAACATAACGACGCAAAACCAAAGATAAACGGAAAGTCGCCTGCATCGGTATGCAGCCAGCGCGTCAGCAATTGCCAGGCAGCGGCCATCGCCAAAACAGCTCCAAGCGTATTGGACACCACCAACAATCGCCCTCGACGAGCAACCGGAATCAATTTCCCTTGTAGCGTTGAAAACGCAATCATGTGGATGCCGTGAAAGACAAAGAACAGACCGTATAACACCAGAAACAAAATGGTTTGGCCAATGCCCAGATCAGGAAACAGCCACACCAAAGGAATAACGCCATCATCAGTGCCATGCCGGCAGGGAAGTCACTTGGAAGAGAAAAACACTCTTGAGTGAACTTCGCGCCAAACGACTGCTGACCAAAATCGGCGGAACGCTTTGGCCAAATCGGTTCAGTGTCGGCAAGACACCTCGCACCCATCCATTCGCGCCTAAGGAATCCAATACGGCAGGAATGATGATACTTTCCGTTTTGAAGATCCAGCCGATTCGCATCAGCACCTGATAGACGACCAAAACTACGAAATTGCGCTGGTTCGAACCGTCGGGAATGGGATCGAACGTGGCGGATGATGCTTCGGATTCAGCTGACATAGATGCGAATGTAGCAATCCGCAGGTAGCCTGCCGAGGCCCAGCGGTCTGTTCTTTCCGTGGCGGACACCATGAAACGTAATTCTACGGTGTCCCTGTTTGTTATCCGATAAATTCACGCGTACCGCTAAATCGTAAGTCACGATTCAGAAACAGTTACAAGAACTCTGAATTCGAAAAAGTGACATGCCAACTCCCTTTGTGCCCAGCGAACCATCGTCGTTCAGTTTATTAGTAACCGGCCTCGCCACCATCGGTGTCTATCTGTGCTACACAGGCAAGTGGCGGAATTTGCGCGCCTACGCGACAGGCACGTACGTGGCACCTGCAAGGCAAGTTCGTGTCCGAAGCAGGTCTAACGTACGTCCGTCATTGGGCTACCCTGTCTGTGGATACGAACGCAGCTTCGCCAGAACTCTATCGCTGATCAGCGAGCAGTAAGCGTAGAGAAGGTCGTAGAAAACTAATTCACACCTCGACTCCAGCACCAAGTGGGCCGTCAGCTCTAGCGGGCGGTCCACTGCTGCTTGGTCGCCAGTGAACGGCGTCCATTTCTATTCAGTGCGAAAGCGACCACCGCTGATGTACCAGCCCTCACTACACGGCAGACACCACTGGATTTCGACGTCAATCTGACAGATTTCACTCTCTTCCAAGTTGGTATAAATCGTCACGGACTGAGGTGGTAAGGGAAACTGATGCAGCAGGCCAATGCCCGAACTAGAAACGTCACGGGAAAATGCAGTCAGCGAATGCTGGTCGGTTTGCGGCTTAACGATCACCGGTTGCAGTAGCGACGTACGGCCTTCCGAACGGCGTTCGCTGTCGACGCGGTGGGCGTGCTGCAACAGCCGTTGGATTTCTTCTTGCTGAGAAAGTACCGCAAATTCGCTCATGATTGACTCCGCCACCGAACCGTTGACGATAAAAAAACGTCTCGCAGTTCGCCTTATCGGTCGTAACGCTAGCAGTCCTTAAGCGGTTTTCAGTGGCCTCCCTGAAACGCCCTAACACGTCGCCGGTCAAACCGATACGGCCTCCAAGCCCGCCCAAGCCGCACAATCGTTGCCATCCGCCATTTTTGGCGAACCGACGAGACGTCAATAACGAGCGATTCCCCAGAAACTGCGGCATTTACTTTTCTAATGTTTCGCGACTATGAGATAAACTTCAGCTGACCAACGAATAGATTCGACGGTTCAATTCCATTCATCTCATCGAAACAGACAAGCGACAAGTTCAGGCGAATATTCGGGGCCCAAGCGCAAGCAAAGGGAATTCGCTACAAGGCGTTCCACTCGCTTACGATTCCGCCGACCATGAAGCCGAACGGGGCGCTGTCCCACCAACGAGCCGGCTGAAAAGATATGACGCAGACAAACGCGACCGTGCACCGTCATGAAGAACAGTTCTACGTACGTCGAGGACGCCGAGTGACAGTGGGGATGCAATTCGCAGACGCAGAATGGACCGGCGAATTGATCGATATTTCGCCCGATGGATTTCGCGTTTCGATGCAGGAATCGCCGAGCACCCTGCCATCTAAGGAACCAATTTCCGCCATGTTTTCGATCGCCCATTTTGGCGAATTTCATCAAACGAAAGGGCTGTACTTTGGCAGCACCACCGATGCATCGAATCATGTCGTCAGTTTTCGCATGGCGGAACCAGTCGACTTGTTGATCTTTCATCAACTGCTGGAAGAAGAAATCCTGACGCGACGAGAACACGAGCGGCACGTGATTTATCTACCCGCTTGGGCGCAACTGGAAATGGTTGCTGAACCGGTCGAAATTTCGCTGATGGACGTCAGCGCCGGAGGCATCTGCTTTCTATCACCAATCAACCCCGTATTGGGACATCGCGTACGCTGCAGCGTCCATGACTCCGATTCGCAAATTGAATTAAGCGCCGTCATCTGTTGGAGTTCTCGCAATAACAAGGGTTATACCGTCGGTTGCCGACTCTGTTCGGAAAATCTGGGAAGCATTCAGAGGCTCATCACGCTCTACGACTCTCTGTCACCTGACGACAACCAACAACATGACCGGCGACACCCGTTTCTGCAGGTATTTGCCTAAAGATTCTGCTCGCTTTTTACGTCAAACCGGAAAGATTAGACCCCTGACGGAAACGGTCAGCAAATAGGGTGTCAAAATCCGATTGGATGCAATAATTTACCCAGTTACCCTGCCCTGCCCCGCGACGACCGTTTGCGTAGGTAGTAAAATTCACCAACCGCAGTTGTCCGGTTGCGGCTGTGATTCCCGCCTTCGACCGCCGTCAACCTATGACGTGATGGTGAAATTCCCCGTAATTTTTGAGGAGTACAGAATGCTCATTTCTCGGTTTCGTGCCTTGCTGGTTAGCTGCACGATGGCTTGCCTAGTAGGCGCAGCAGTCGCTCAACCCTCGTCGGACAAGCCCGATTTTCCTCCGTTCAATGACGTCATCAAAGACTATGAAGAAGTCGTATCCAAATTGGGCGACGATGCGCTGTTCAGCTTGTACATCAAGAAAAAGGATAGCCAAGTCTTAGTGGAATTGCCTCGCGAGTACGCTCGGCAAAAACACTTCATCGCACTCACCACTGCTTCCGGTGAAACGTATGCCGGTTTGCAAGGTCGAGACATGTATGTTTACTGGCGACGCTATGACGATCGCTTGGCACTGGTCGAAGCCAATGTGGAAACTCGATCCACCGGCGACAAAGAATCCAAAGATTCGGTCGAACGATTGTTTACAGACCGAGTGATCTTGGACGTGCCGATTGTCACCGAAAACCCGAAGACTCGCGCCCCGGTGATCGATGGCGACGCCTTGTTTGTGGCACAAGCGGGCAATTTCTTTCCTAGTGCCGGATCGGTCAATCCAAGATTGGTCAACATCAAGACCGCCAAATCTTTTAGCCAAAACATGGAATTGGGTTTCGAAGTTCCGACCGCCGGTGGACGATTGAAAACGCTGCACTATTCCATCAGCGTCATTCCTGAAAATACGGGCTATAAGCCTCGAGCAGCCGACGAACGCATCGGCTACTTCACCACATCCTATTCGGATTTGGGCAAATACAAAGCCGATGAGACTCGAGTCCGTTACATCAATCGCTGGCATTTGGAGAAAGCCGATCCTTCGCTGAAGATGAGCCCGCCCAAGCAACCGATTGTGTTTTACATTGAACACACCACGCCCAAACGTTATCGCTATTGGGTCAAGCAAGGTGTGCTGCATTGGAACGAAGCGTTTGAACGAGTTGGTTTCCGAGACGCCATTGTGGTGCATCAGCAAGACGCGGAAACCGGCGCGTATATGGACAAAGATCCAGAAGACGTGCAAAACAATTTCATTCGTTGGCTGAATAATGATATTGCCACGGCAATTGGACCGAGCCGAGTGAACCCGATGACGGGCCAAATTTTGGATGCCGATATCGTGCTGACAGACGGTTGGATTCGAGCTTACGAACGTCAATTCAGCGAATTGCTTCCCAAAATCGCGATGGAAGGGTTCGCCCCGAATACGCTGGGTTGGCTGGCGAAACATCCCAACTGGGATCCTCGAATCATCCTGGCTCCGCCGGCCGAACGCAGCCGCCTGACCCAACAGCTGCAACGCGAAGCACTCAAGCCGATGGCGGGTCATCCGCTAGGAAGCGTCAACACCGACTACTACGGCGACGATGAATTCGATGGACTGGTCGGTACACAAAGCCAGTTCAACGGCCTGTGCCTGGCCGCCGACGGCAAAGCCTTTGAAATGGCCGTCTTACGCATGGCCCTGGAACTTCGATCTTTGTCTCACGACGACGACGATGATGACGATGACGATGACGATGACGATGACGACGATGACGATGACGATGACGATGACGAAGAAGAAGAAGAAGAAGAAGAAGAAGAAGAAAACGACGACGACAAAGAAGAAGGTGACAAGGAAGAAGAACAAAAGGACGACAAGGACAAGAAGGAAGACAGCAAGGAAGAAGAACAGCTTCTGGACGGAATCCCGGAAAACTTCATTGGTCCGTTGATTGCTGATTTGGTAGCCCATGAAGTAGGCCACACGCTCGGCCTGCGACACAACTTCAAGGCGTCCACCATCTACACCTTTGATGAAATCAACAGTGAAAAAGTCAAGGGCAAACCGTTCGCCGGTTCCGTCATGGATTATTTGCCCATCAACATGTATTTCAAGGAAGACTGCAACTGCGAACCTGATCATACCATGTTTGGAGTCGGTCCGTATGATTTATGGGCTATCGAATATGGTTACACCACCAAAGACGCTGATTTGCCCAAGATTTTGGATCGAGTGGCGGAGCCGGAATTGGTGTACGGTACGGACGAAGATACGCTGGGCCCAGATCCTCGAGCTCGTCGCTACGACTTTGCCAAAGACCCGATCGAATACGCCAAGAACCAAGTGAAGTTGGCCAAGTTCCATCGAGATCGAATTATTGAAAAATTCGTCAAGGATGGTGACAGCTGGTCGAAAGCTCGACGCGGCTACGAAGTTACCCTTTCGCTGCAAATGCGATCGGTCAGCATGATGTCCAACTGGATTGGCGGCGTGCTGATTGCTCGAGACAAAAAGGGTGATTCGAATGGACGTAAACCGATGGAAGTGGTGGCGGTGGAACAGCAACGCGAAGCCTTGGACTTTGTCATTCAGAACACGTTCCAAGACGAAGCATTCGGCCTGACACCAGAACTACTGCCCGGTACTGGCGAGATCTGTGGTACGACAGCAATGCATCCATGTCATCACTCGATTCTGACTGGCCGATTCATGATCGCATTGTTGAGATTCAATCCAGCGTGTTAACCATGCTGATGAATCCAGACACGCTGCAACATGTTTATGACAACGAATTGCGCACGCCAGCGGACAAGGACATGCTGACGCTGCCCGAGTTGTTGGACAAGATTGAATCAGCCATTTGGTCCGAAGTCGATGCCGCTCCGGCGGACAAGTTCACCGCTCGTAAACCCTGGATCTCCAGTTTGCGACGTAACTTGCAGCGTGAATACGTGGAACGGCTGATCGATTTGACGCTGCCTACGTCCAGTAGTTCCGCAGCGCACATGCCCATTTCCAACTTGGCCACCATGAAATTGCGAAACTTGAACGAACGCATTGGCAAATTAGTGGACGGAGACGCGGCGGCTAATATCGATCCGTATTCGCTGGCGCATTTGTCCGAAGCAAAAATGCGTATCGAAAAGGCCTTGGACGCGCAATTCATCTATAACGTCAATGACATTTCGGGCGGTGCCGGCAATGTCATCTTGCGTTTGGGCGAAGAACCTCAGTCCAACTAGCTGATCATCGCAACTCGGAATTTTCCACAAACACGAATTGCCAGCGAATGTCACGATGCTCTTGCATCGATTCATTCGCTGGCGTTTTTTTGTTTCGTATCTACTGAACCAGGACTGGCAGCGGCCGGTTCGGTGGCGGAAGCAGATTAGCGCTAACCTAAACGGTTTACGCAACTGTATCACCCTGCCACGATTCCTCTTCCCGGCGAAAACCCAATCACGCCTGATGATCGTGATGCGAACACGGTAATGCGTCTGTGGCACGGAACGTGCACGACGTGACGTGCGTCGTTCGTTCGATTCTCACGCACTGTCGCCATAAGGGGAAAAACGATGAAAGCCCAAAGTCGTGGTTCGCAACACCGGTCGCTGCACGTAGAAACTCTGGAAGGCAAGGCGATGTTGGCGGCCATTTTGCCAGATGCGATAGCCGATAACGCTCCGGTCAATGCACTTCCAGTTCGCCCCGTAATCGTGGATGCCTCTGGGGACGCTGCGGTGGTGCGTCAGCGAAAGATCTCGTCGGCGGAATCGGACAGTTTGCTGTTCATGCGAGAAGAAGAAAAGCTGGCTCGCGATGTCTATCTGGAACTGGGCGATCGTTACGGAGCGCAGATCTTCTATCAAATTGCCGAATCAGAGAGTCGTCATACCGAAGCCGTCGCCAACCTGCTGACAAAGCATGGCATTGCCGATCCGGTTGTAAGTGACCAACGCGGCGAATTTACCAATCCACTATTCACTCAAATGTACCAGCAGTTGGTCCAGCGAGGTTCGACGAATATTTTGGAAGCGTATCGAGTCGGTGTGCTGATTGAACAGACCGATATCCAAGACATTGCGGATTCGTTGAACGTGGTGAGCGAAAAGGACATTCAACGAGTCTACGAAAACCTGCTGGCCGGATCGGAAAACCATTTGGTCGCCTTCAACAATGCAATCGCCGGCATTGGTGATGTCAACAACGACGGCCGCTTTGATTCGGCCGATTTGGTGCGAGTAATGCAGGTGGGCGAATATGAAGACGGAATCGACGGCAACTCGACTTTTGCCGAAGGCGACTGGAATCTGGACGGCGACTTTGATTCGGCCGACTTGGTTCTGGCAATGCAAGTGGGACATTACGTCCCGACTGCCGTTGCCGAAGACATTGCGGCAGCCTTGGACGCAAACGAACGAATCTAGCGACTTAATACTGCAGCAAGCTCAGAATGTCATAGTCGCCAATTTTTTCTCGCCCGCCTAAGCCATTCAATTCGATCAAGAACGCGCAGCCCGCGACGGCTGCGCCGTTTTTTTCGACCAACTTGCAGCAGGCTTGAATCGTTCCACCGGTGGCCAACAGATCGTCAACCACCAAGACGTTTTGGCCGGGGCCAATGCTGTCGATATGGATTTCCAGCGAATCGGTTCCATACTCCAGTTCATAGTGGAACGCGTGCGTATCGAACGGCAGTTTGCCAGGCTTGCGAATCGGCACGAAGCCGACACCCAATTCGATGGCCAGCGGCGCAGCAAAGATGAAACCTCGCGCTTCCGCCGCCACTATCACGTCGATTTTGGAATTCCGATAATGGTCCGCAAACTGTCGAATCGCAGCCGCAAACGCCGGTCCAGACGCTAACAACGGCGTGATGTCTCGGAATAGAATCCCCTGCTTTGGAAAGTCCGGGATGTCTCGAATGAACTCTCGTAAATCTAATGACGCATTCGACATTTTGACTGATTCCCTGCAAAGTGGTTGATCGTATCGCCTGTTGGCGGAATGTGGTGCCACGCTGTTTTTCGCCTGAACGGCTATTTCTACCATCGAAAGCGGGCATCCCTGGCATCCGCAAGGCATTCCTTGCATCTGCAAAAAGTGAAGGACCATCTTTCCAGAAACGCAGCATGTCGTCGAGTAGGCTGACCGGAAAACGGTGTTCTTGACGAATGTGACCGGCTAAAATCACAACAACCGTCGACGTGTGGCCCAGCCTGTAGGAGTGTTGCTGATGGACCGGCCCCAATTCGCTGAATCGAATTCGCTTGCACAATCCCTAGGCCAACAGCTGATTGACGCCGTTAACCGCTGGAAGGTGGACTTCGGTTTAGAACGATCGGTTCGTATTTCCCCTGCAGGCATATTCCCAAATCGTTTCTTGATTAGCCTGGACCTAAACGCCGTTTCCCATCCAGCCGCCCAACTGGCGGCCACTCTGGAAAGACTCGACTGCCCAGCCGACGCCAATGCCGAATGCCTGCAATTTTTGACCAACGCGTCTCACGTGCATTGGGGTTTTGAAGATCAAGCAGAAGCAATCATGTACAAAGTTTATTTGGAATTTGCCGATCCACTTCGCCCTGCGTCGGAATCCCTGCAGTCAATGGCGGGAGGCGGTTCCTTGCAGTTTGCGTCTTGGAAATGGCAGTTCGGTTCCCAGAAGACGCAGCAAACGTTGTATTCGCTGGTCGAAAATCGGACTTGGGAAGCGTTCCAAGACCAAATCGCCGTCGAACTCAGTCAAGCGGACGACCAAGATTTCAGTCGCAGAATTTTGCGTCTCCTCAGTTCGCTCGCTCGACCAATCCAATCACGCACCGTGCGGACATTGCGCGTTACGGAACGAACATCGCAGCGTCATTCTTGGGACGCCAATTTGTACGATTTTGAAATTTCCTGCGAACCGATTCTGCCAGCCATCCAATCGTTGGCGACCGCTTATCGTTGGGACGAAGAAATCGTGAGCGAATGGTGTCAACAGATCCGCCATGATCAGCTGGGCCATATCGCCGTAGGCGTGCACCGCAATCAATTGCCGTTTTTGACCGTATACCATGGATTGGAATTGCATCGTGCTTGATTCGGATTGCATTGAATACACCTTGCCCAACGACAAATACTACAACTACTGTTGGTGGCCCTATCGACCGGTTGCTTCTACCGAGGACAAGTTTCGTCCAGTGACATTGTTACGTCAGTCGTTGGCACTTGCCAATTGTAGCCCGGAAGCAGAACAAGCGGTTCGGTTGATACAGCAAGAGATTGGTCTGTTCCGAACCGTCTACGGCGTAAAATGGTGCAACGGCCAATTGGGCTGGGAGTATTATCTGTACGATTACGCTCGCCGCGAACGCAGCGTCTCGATTACTCGCGTCTTACGTGCCTTGCAGCCTTTGATTTCCTGTCCAGTAGCGGTGAATGAATCGCTGCCCTACTTCATGTTTTCCATAGACATGCCCGATGCTGTCGTGCGCGGGCAGCGCCCCATGGACGTGGTTCACATGTACGTGGGCAATCCCGGCAGCGATGTTTCTTCGGGAATTGCGTACGCCATGCGAACCGCAGGCGTCACGCTAGAGAATTTTTACTTCTTCTTTGATGCCAAACGGCAATTGCGACAAGCGGGCGAAAAAGTATTCTGTTCGGCTCGAATCGATGCGTATCAAATGGACATGGAACAGATTCTGCGTCCGGAATTTACCAACTGCCACACCATCTGCATCGCCAACAAACAAACGACCGACACCGCATACTTTTCTGGCGTCAACGTGTCACAACTGTTGCAGTTTTTAAAATGGCTGGAATATCCGCCGCAGATGATTACCTTTGTGGAAACGCATCGAGCCCAGCTAGACCATTTGCTGTACGACATTGGATTCGATTTTGTGGCCAATGGTGCCAAACTTAAGGTAGTAAAGAGCGGTTTCTATGGCGTTTTCTGAGAAGACAACACTTGGCAAGCATCTTCAGCGTTCGAAGAAAAGATCAAAACTGCCATAGCTGTTTCGGAACTTGGATTTCAGGCGGCGAACCGACACTAAAGAAACGCGAATGCAGATCGGCCAAGATACGTTGTTCCAGCGAAACGTCGCGTCCAATGGGAATCCAGCCTAACGGCACCGAACCAATATTCGGAATGTCGTCTACTCGCACCAAAGTGCCGTTGTGGTTCTGCACCGCTCGACCCACCGCCGCAAATTCAGGACGATCCACGTCTTCCAATTCTTTGTGGACTTGGACTTCCACGGCAAATCCGCTTCCGTTCGGAGTCACTCGTACATCCGCATACCGCCGAATCGACTGAAATGTACTTTGCCAGCGTTCAAAGCCAGGAGACGAATCCTTTCGCCAACGTTCAAACAGCAATGACCCAGATTGAGGCAACGTGGAAATGCGGCCTTCGGTCATCGCATCGCCCAGCGTCTGAAAACGCTCTTCGCGAATGTCGTCAAAGTAATCGTCCATGGTGTCGACAATCGTATTCCAAGTGAATTCTGCATCGGCGCCCGTCACGATCAAGGGATTTGGCAATGGACCGTTGGGCGGCGAGTAACCCGGATCTGCCGTCCCTGATCGAGCGCCCGTGAGCCAACTGCAGCCTCCACAGAAGACCAGCAGCGCCAGCACTGACATGACCGTGGCAGCTCGAATGGCTGCCAGAAGCGGAACCCCGCATCGATCCGTCCGCCGGCGATAAGGCTTAATTAATACTTGCATGGTCTTTGGCTTAAAACCGAATCAGTGTTCAATGCCTCTTTCGCTTTGTTCGTTGGAAGCCCAATGAAACGAGGCGGCGAAGTCTCGTTCAAGCTAGGCAACAAGGCAAGCCCAAAAAATTCGAATTGCAAAATTCGTGGCGGGCGGTTACCAATCGCAGTGAAACAAGAGCGGATTGCTCGCATGTTTGTACGGTAGTGATATCTATGCAAGGACAGCAAACGGCCAACATAATCAAGCGTGACGGGTTGTCGGATTTGCCGAGTATCTACGCCGGCGCATTCCTGGCCAGCGTGTTGACCGTGGTCGTGGTCGGCAGCGCATTATGGGTGCGTCCGATCTTGGCCGTGGATGAAACTCGGTATTTATCCGTGGCGTGGGAGATGCACCAGTCACGTGACTGGTTGGTTCCGCGAGTGCACGGACAACCGTACGGGCACAAGCCACCGATGCTGTTTTGGCTGATTCAAGCGGCATGGTCGGTGTTTGGCATCAACGAAGCAGTCGCTCGGTGCGTGGCACCTATATTGGGCATCACAGGGCTGTTTGTGTTAGCAAGATTGGCGATGCGGATTTGGCCGCAAGAGCCGAGCGTAGCGTCGATTGCGCCATTGATGGTAACAGCCGGTTTGGTTTGGCAGATCATCGGTTCCATGGTCATGTTCGACTTGCCCGTCACGTTCTTCATCTTGCTAGCGAACTTAGCAACCTGGAATCTAGCGCAAATCCATGACCGAACGCCTGCTTGGCGAAGCTGGCTGCTATTGGCGTTCAGCACGGGATGTGCGTTGTTAACCAAAGGACCGGTCATTTTTGTCCACATTGTTCCCGTTGCCGCGATGTATCCCGTGTGGACAAATCGCTGGAACTGGCAAAGCATCTTTGTTTGGTACAGCAAGTTCGGTTCGGCCATGTTGGCAGCGTTGCTTTTACTGGCGGCGTGGGCCATTCCGGCAGCGAAGCAAGGCGGAAGTGAATTCGTAACGGAAGTGTTGTGGACGCAATATGTGGGACGCTTAGTACAGTCGTTCGACCACGCTCGTCCCATCTGGTGGTACCTTCCACTGCTGCCCGTTTATCTGTTTCCCTGGGGCGGAATCGTCTGGAATGGCCGCCGACAATTGCTGCAGCGGCCGACCGATTTGGGAGTTCGATTTTGTTTGATTTGGGCGGTCAGCGCGTTCCTGATTGTTTCCGTGGTCAGTGGCAAGCAGATTCATTACTTGATCCCCATTGTTCCGGCCGTAGCTTTGTTACTAAGCCGCATGTCGATCACGCTGTGGCAATCCGCCGCACCGGAAACGCACGTCGACATTGGTGAAACGTTTCATAACGCATTGCTGGCAGCGGGTTTGGCCGTGGCGGCTTTCGTCGCCCAGTGGAACGAACTACCGTTTGCTTACGTTTGGATTTGGACAGCCGTTGTATTCTGTGCGGCAAATGCAATTCGAACAACACGTTTTCCCGCTGCCAGTCCGCTGCGGCAGTCGTTGCGGTTGGCCAGCGTTTCCGTATTGACGCTGGCGTTGGTTCAATTCGGACTCTTCTGGAAGACGCCCTACCAGGCATCGTTTGCGGAAATCGCTCAGGAAATTCGTCAATATCAAGCTGCCGGAATTCCGGTCGCTCAATTCACGCATTGCCATGGTCAGTTTCATTTCTTGGGGCGACTGGAACAACCGCTGACTCCGCTAAAGACCAAGACGATTTAACTCGTTGGGCCAAGCAACACCCCGACGGTATCTTCATCGTCCAGCCTCGTGCAGCCGACTTCCTGGGCCTTCCTGCCGTAGAAACCGCTCAGTTTACGTCGACTTTCGACCTCGGCATGTAATGGCGATTCGCACTAAACAGCGAACATGGCAACTGACGCAAGCCAAATCGACTTCGCCGATGAATAGTATTGTCGAACAAACGAAACGCATTCGGAGCGAACAGCATCGCTGACCTAAGAATCATGAAGCCAATCATTACCATCCTTTCGTTCGTTTTAGGTTTTAGCGGTTTGACGACGGCCACCGGCCAATCGAATCGAACGCCCGCCTCTGCGGAACTTCAGCAGAATTCGCTTGCTGCGCCCGCCGTGACCGACCAAACCGCATTGGCTCCGTCCGAATTGGCCATCCAAGCCAGCGAACAACTGGCGGCCACGTTATCCACATTGCGAAGCGAAGTTTCGACGATCAACGATGTCGCGTTGAAAGATCGTTTGAATCAGCTTGTGCTTAAGGCGGAAATGGACGCGGCGCTGCTCAAGTCAGAAATGAACGAGCTCGACGAGCCGTGACGTTTAGCAACACATGCTGGCAGATGTCGCGTTTCAGGAATTTACCGCAAGTGTCAAAGCAGCGTCGTTTAGTTCACAACAGATCCAGCTGACTAAAAACTTTGGTGGACGAGCTCAAGCGGCAACAGCGTTTCATGACTTGTGAACAAGTAGCAGTGCTGCTGGCGATTCCCAGTTTTGATCGAGACCGCGTGGAATTGGCAGTGCTTTTGTACGGAGTGGTGGCCGACCCAAGAAAATTTTCATTCGTCTCTGGCCGTGTTGCAATACGATTCCAGTCGGCGGCAGGTTTGGCAGCAAATTCGCGAACGAGCCGCACAGACGGAATAAATTCGCAACGAGCAGTTCGCCGCTCGACACCGAACAACCGCTGCGGCCGGTGTGTTCATCCACCGGTTGGGGAAGGTTTGCCCCATTCGCGAGCGTTCTATTTATCGCTATAATTCTGGATTCGGTTTGACGAAACATCTCGATGCATGTCGTCTATCCATCCGTGAAACTCGCACTTTGCGGCCGAAGCGGGTGATCCAGACAGATTATTGCAGCGTTTCGCCAAAGACTGCTTTTCATCCTCATTTTGATTGCGAACCACCTGATCATGATTGCAAATTCGCCACGGACCATGTTTGAAAGGTCACAGGACAATCACATTGTCTATTCGGAAGCAGGGCAGCAAACCATTCTGTATATCGATCTGCATCTGGTCCACGAAGTGACTAGTCCTCAGGCATTTGAAGGATTACGTCTGGCGGGCCGCAAGTGCATACGGCCCGGATTTACCATCGCCACCCCCGATCACAGCATTCCCCACCACCGATCGAAGCCTACCCATTGCCGATCCGATTTTGGCTAACAATCAGAAACGTTGCGACAGAACTGCAAAGAATTTGGTGTGCGACTGTACGACCTGAACGACATCAACCAGGGATTGTCCATATCATTGGTCCGGAGCTCGGATTCACTCAGCCAGGCATGACCATTGTTTGCGGTGACAGCCACACTACGACGCGCATGGTGCATTTGCTTGGCCTTTGGCATTGGCACCAGCGAAATGAACATGTGCTGGCCAGCCAAACGCTGCTTCAGTCCAAACCCAAGACGTTTGAACTTCGAGTTGACGGAAAAGATTGGTCCCGGCGTCACCGCCAAAGACGTCATTCTTTATTTGATCAGTCAGATTTCTACCGATGGCGGTACTGGCTACGTGCTGGAATATACGGGCGAAGTGATCCGCAACTTCGGCATGGAAGAACGCATGACCATCTGCAATATGTCGATCGAAGCAGGTGCTCGAGCCGGCATGATTGCTCCGGATCAACACACGTTTGATTACTTGCAAGGTCGTCCCTTCGCACCGCAGGGCGCCGAATTCGACCGCATGGTGGCCGAATGGAAAAAGTTGCCTAGTGATCCAGGCGCGCAATATGATCGTTCGCTGGTCTATGACGGTGCGGACATTTCGCCGCAAGTCACCTGGGGCACCAACCCCGGTCAAGTGATTCCGGTGGTCGATCCAGTTCCTAATCCGAATGACATTGAGGACGAAGTGGACCGCAAGTCTGCCCAAAGTGCACTCGACTACATGGGCCTCACCGCAGGTACTCCCATGACCGACGTCACCATTGATCGCGTCTTCATCGGTTCCTGCACGAACGCGAGAATTGAAGATCTACGAGCGGCGGCGGCGGTGGTCAAGGGGCATCGAGTCAGCGGAAGCGTAAACGCCATGGTGGTGCCGGGAAGTGGTCAAGTGAAACGCCAGGCGGAACAAGAAGGTTTGGACAAGATCTTTTCCGAAGCGGGATTTGAATGGCGCGAAGCAGGCTGCAGCATGTGCTTGGCCATGAATCCGGACAAACTGGCACCGGGCGAACGATGTGCTTCGACCAGCAATCGCAATTTTGAAGGTCGCCAAGGTAAAGGAGGCCGAACGCACTTATGTTCGCCGGCCATGGCTGCCGCGGCGGCGGTTGAAGGCCATTTTGTGGATGTTCGCCAATGGCAATTCAAATCATAAACTCAGCGTAGGAAAGACAAAGCATGCAACCGTTTACTGTGCACACCGGTTTGGTCGCGGCCATGGATCGAGCGAACGTGGATACCGATCAGATCATTCCCAAACAATTTCTCAAACGTATCGAACGGACCGGCTTTGGCCAGTTTCTGTTTTTTGACTGGCGTTTCCATGACGACGGTGCGGACAATCCAGAATTCGAACTCAATCAGCCCCAATTCCAAGGTGCGTCCGTTTTGGTCGCAGGGCGGAATTTTGGTTCGGGCTCCAGTCGCGAACACGCCGTATGGGCGTTGGAAGATTATGGATTTCGCAGCGTTCTAGCTCCTTCGTTTGCGGACATTTTCTACAACAACTGTTTCAAGAACGGCGTCCTGCCAGTTCGCTTGCCCGAAGAAACCATCAAACAGATATTTGCCAAAGTGGCAGCCAAGCCTGGCTACCAAATCACGGTGGACTTGGAAAAACAGCAGGTCACCGATGCCGACGGTTTGTGCGAATCGTTCCAGATCGAACCCGCTCGTCGCGAACGACTGCTCAAAGGCATGGACGATATCGGTGCCACGTTGACGCATGAAGACGCCATAACCGCGTATGAAAAGCAGCGAGGCTTCCAGCCAGTTAACTAGCCGGCGGTTGTGTCTCTAGCGTTGTATGTCCGCAAGCGTTAGCGGTTTGTCGTACTGCTCGGTTCCACTCGCAAACAGAGGTATTCCTGTGACGCCTTTACGCCACCGACTGCACACTGTGGGGTTATGCCTGATGGTTGTGCTGGGCGCCGGCCACGTGCACGCGCAGACACCATTGACGGAATGCGAAGCGGTCATTCAGGACCAAGGTTGGATCAGTTGTTTAGCGGTTCAACCGAGTTCCAATCAGTTGTATTACTTCAGCGCTACGCATGGGACAATTCGCCGCTGGGACCAAACCGCCAGCCAAGACATCGTAACGGGCTTGCCAACCGGCAAGTCGTTGGTTCGCACTGGACAACCGACGGCAACGCATGTTCGGCAAATGGCATTCTTGAACGAACGTACGTTAGTGGTCGCTATTTCCGGGCCGCAGCGCACGGACAATCAACTTCGATTCTTTGTGGTCGAAGGGCAAGCGGCGCAAGCGATCGACTCTCGTTCGTCTGGAATCACGGTCGCACTTCCGGATGGACTCCCCGACGCCTGCTGGCTGATACAAATAGTGCCTGTCGGAGCTTCCGTGGCCTTGGGCATTGAAAGTGCGGACGAAAAACTGTGGCTGGTGGATACGCAAATGAAGTCACCCACCAATTTTGAAACTGGCAGTGCAATGCCCATTCCCGCCAAGAACGTGACTTCGTTTACGATTAGTCCCAGCGGCGAAATTGTGTTCAGCCAGGCAGCGGCGCATGACGCCTCGAAAAGTGTGCTGAACTTTTATTCGACCGCAGCCGATCAAATTCGTCTTCAACTGCCGGTCGATGGCGGAAGGTTGCACGGATTGCGGTATTTAGAGCGAGACAATCGATCGCCACTGCTGTTTGGCATTCTGGTTGCTCCTAGTGACGACTCGGACGCGAAGGGCCAAATCGTTCGCTTAGATGGTGCACTTTCGCAACAACGTGTTTCGCTGGCACAACACATGATGTGTGAATTACCCGAACCGCTCGATATGACCTGGGACTCGAAAGGCACGGCCTGGGTGGTTTCACTAGTTGGCAACAACGAAACAACGGTCTATCGAACGAAGAAATCTATCAAACCGTAAATCCTTTTCGTGATTTGACTGAAAGAAAAACGACATGAGTGATTCTGAAACGCCAAACAACGAAATTCGAACGGACCAAGCCGAAGACAACACTTCGATTGGCAACGACGACAACACAACTTCGCCTGTGACCGGTCCACAACGAGGACCTCGAGTGTTTGGCCCGTACGCGTTTTGGATTGTGGTCATGCCGTTCATTTTCTACATGGCAGGGACGATGGGCGCAAGCCACATTGAATCATTGCGGATCAAGAAAATCGAAGGCACGCTGCATGTGCACGATGACGGACATCGGCCGGAACTGAGTGAAGAAGAACGTCAAGAACTGTACGATAGCATTGACCCGGAAGAACGCACAATCTTTGGGCTATACCTGGCCAAAGACACCTATCCTTACACTTACTCCGTAGTGATTATCGCCACGGCGGTGGTCATGCTACTGGTATCATGGGGATATTTCAAAGTCCCCGTGAAATTCACAATGTGGGGCGTGTTGGCAGGCGTGGTCGGAGTTGTGGTCTGGATTGGCCTGTGTTACCTAGATAAAGCCACATTGGATTTGGCCAGCTATTCCTCTGGTCGGCGAGCGTTCAATCCGTTTGAGGAGTTGAAAGACGATCCTACCTGGATGTGGCAATTCATGGCGATTCGCTTTTGGGTTGGTGATCATTGTCCCGATTTTGGAAGAGTTCTTTGTTCGAGGCTTCTTGATTCGCTACGTAGATGATCCAGATTGGGACGAAATGCCGATTGCCGACGCCAATCCTTGGGGTTGGGCGTCACCCACAATCTATGGCGTAATTGCCCATATGACCGAACCATTGTCTGCCTTGGCTTGGTTTACCATGATGACATTGCTGTTCAAGAAGACGAAGAGCATCTGGGACTGTGTACTGGCTCACGCCATTACCAACCTGCTGCTGGGTTTATACGTGATCAAGTTTGGTGCTTGGGAATTGTGGTAAACCGCTCCGGTTGTTTCAGCTCAAGGCCGGGAATGGCCTTGACGCTTCGGGCTTGGTGACGTAAACCATGAATAAGTCGGGGGCGTGGCGGAACTGGCAGACGCGCTAGATTTAGGATCTAGTTTCTTCGGAAGTGCAGGTTCGATTCCTGTCGCCCCCATTAAGAACGCTCGTAGGCAACTGCGAGCGTTCTTTTTTTCGTTCGTCAAACACTCCGTTTGACGCAATTTGGCAACGTGTTGCGGCAAATCAACCGCGATGATGGGCTGCTGACGAGCAAATAATCAGGAATACCTAATCCGATTTTACATCCTGATTTGCCGAACCTATCCTTCCGTATGAACAGAGGAAAGGTGCTTTGCTAATGACGTTTGCGTCCCCTACCGCTTCCAGTGCGCCCAGTGTCGGCGATTCCATTGTCCTGCTGCCGCCGTCGCCGTCGACGGTGCGTGGTCGTATCCTGGTTGCCGACGATGACCCGGTAACTCGCCGAGCTCTAGAATTGCTGCTGACCGAAGTGGGTTATCAAGTCACTTCGGCCGCGGATGGTCAACAGGCTCAGTCTCTTGTTGACGACACCATTTCGTTGGCTCTGTTTGATCTACAAATGCCGATCGCCGATGGCATGGACTGCCTGCGGTATGTTCGCCAGCGGTTTCCCGATATCCAGGTCATGATGATTTCTGGCGAAGGTGAGATTCACGACGCCGTCGCCGCCATGAAGGAAGGTGCATTCGAATTCATCGCGAAGCCGTTCGATAAAGACAAGTTGTTAGTGAATGTGGATCGAGCGATCACGGCGACGAAACTTTCGCGAGACAATCGTAATCTTCGAGACATGGTGGGCGATTCGCTCCCTGTGACCGGCTTTTCACCCAAGTTGCCGCAAACCAAGAAGCTGTTAGACCAAGTGGGAAAAGTTGTTGGCTTAGACTCCACCATTTTGCTCACAGGTGAAAGCGGCACCGGCAAGACGACCATTGCCCGATATATTCACCAACAAGGTCCTCGAGCAGATCAGCCGTTTGTCAGTGTCAACTGTGCGTCACTGCCGCGTGATCTGATTGAAGCCGAATTGTTCGGACATGCTCGAGGAGCATTCACGGGCGCTGTGAAGGATCGACCGGGTCGAGCCGAAATTGCCGATGGCGGCACGTTGTTCTTGGACGAAATTGGCGACCTGCCGTTGGAACTGCAGCCCAAACTGCTGACGTTCCTGCAAGACCGTACGCTGCAACGAATTGGCTGCAATGAAATGCGCCGAGTCGACGTGCGAGTGATTGCTGCGTCCCATCAAGATTTGGCATCGATGTGTCGCGAAAATCGATTTCGACAAGATTTGTACTATCGGCTAAACGTGCTGAGCCTGCGAGTTCCTTCGCTACGAGAACGCACGTTGGACATTCCGGAATTGGCTCAACACGTTCTACGTCGCATTCAGAATCAACGAGGTGGTTCGCCGTTAAGTCTTTCCGATGCGGCCAGAAACGCCTTGTTGGCTTACAACTGGCCTGGGAATATTCGCGAACTGGAGAACGTTTTGGAGCGAGCATCTGCGTTCTGTGACCAGGGAGTTATCCAGCCCACGGATTTAGCGCTACACACTTCCCACCAAGCGTTCAACAACATTGTCCCAGGCGAATTTGCTCCTTCACTGGCGGGTATGACCCTGGCGGAAGTGGAGCGTAAGGCATTGATTGACACGCTCAAGGCTTGCAGCGGCAACAAAGCCAAGGCAGCTCGAGAAATGGATATCAGCGAAAAGAGTATTTACAACAAAATGAAGCGGTACAACATCACCATGGACCAGATCTAGATGAACGAACCATGCAACTGGAACGTTGTGCTTGACCGCTTTTCCGGACGGCTCGACGACATCCGTGAATTACTGACCGTCTTCCAAACGCAGATGTCCCAAGACCGACAGGCCATGGCGTCCGCCCTGGATGCGCAAGACGCTGACACCGTGGCGCGGATCGCACATCGCATCAAAGGCGCGTCAGGAAATTTCAGCGCCGACGGCATGGTTCAGCTTGCCCGCATGTTGGAAGACGCAGCCAAACAACAGCAGTTCGACCAAATACCATCGCTGGCTGATCAACTTTTTTGTGAAGCGGAACGATTGATTCGTCACATCGAACAATGTGCTCTGTCTAGCGCATCGTTTAGCAATAACTAGGAACCTCACCATGAAACGGCCTCGCGTCCTATTCGTTGATGACGATCGATTCATTCGCTTGGCGCTGGAAAAAATGCTGCAAGACCAAGTCGAAGCGTGGGATATTTCTTACGCGGAATCAGGAGAACAAGCCTGGTCGTTGCACCTCCAGCAGCCCTTTGATGTGATCGTCAGCGACGTTTCCATGGACAAATGGAGCGGCATTGATCTGCTGCATCACGTTCGCCAACGCACTCCACAGACCTTGAGATTCTTGCTGACCAGCCACACGGACAGCTGTACTCGAGCCCAGATGGCTACGTGTGCCCACATGGTGTTGGCCAAGCCATTGGACCGAAAGCAGATGTTGCAGAGAATCTCCGACGCGCTGTGGTTTGCAGATTCCATTGAAGATACGGCACTTCGCGAAACCGTTCTTTCCAGTGCCTTGTTGCCACGTCTGGCCAGTACCACCGATCGCCTCGCTTCACTCCAACTAGGAAACGCGTGCAACGAATTACAGTATTTGCAGGCGGTAAATCGCGACGTATCGTGGATGACACTGGCGTTTCAAATTATCCAGATGGGCACCTCACGACAGACGATTCGCGATTCGCTGGACCAATGTCGAGTGGACGAATCGCTGGACGCGTCACTCTTTCTTTCGCCCGCCACGGCTCATCTTTGTGACGACAACGTGTTGTCAGCCATTGGAGCCAAGTCGGTGGCCACGGCTGATTTAGCGATGCGGATTGCCAAAAAATTCTATTCCACAGAAAAAGTTGCCGTAGACGCTTGGTGGGCCGGCATGCTGCACGATGTGGGCAAACTTGTACTCATTTCTCACAATGCCAACTACGCCGATTACGTTGCCAGTCGCTGCCTGGAGAACAATTCTTGCTGGGCCGTCGAACGTTCGACATTTGGAGCCAGTCACGCCGAACTAGGCGGATTGTACCTGGGGTTACGAGGCGCAAGCCGGATAATTCGCGAAGCGGTCATGTATCATCACGAACCGTGCCGAGCAGATTCCGTGGACAATCCGATCTTGACCGCCGTCCACTTGGCCAGCGCGGCAATTGGCCAGCGTCATTTCAACCGAGACTGGGAGTCATTGGATCTCGACTACTTGGGTCGAGTTGGCATTGACCGTGAAATTGCCTTACGACTGATGGGCGTACGTCCCATATCGGTCCGTCCAGGTAGAATCGCCAATGTAAAGAAGTCGATATGATTCTGCACAACCAATAATTCACGTTAAACGTTCCCGATCACAATTCATTTGAATTCCAAGGGACGGTCCCTTTTCGGTCTGATACAGATTTGATTAAATCCAAACGTGACACAGGCCACGCAACTAACCTCTTTCTGATTTAGAAACTCCAATGAGCATTGCAATTGTTACCGGTTCAGCCGGATTGATTGGTTCGGAAGCAAGTCGTCACTTTGCATCGGTCGGCATGGATGTAGTGGGCATTGACAACGACATGCGGAAGGAATTCTTTGGCGAAGAAGCGTCCACTCGCTGGCAGCAATCCAAGCTACAAACCGAACTGGGTGAACGTTATTCGCACCAATCGATGGACATTCGTGACCGCGGCGCGATTGACAGTCTGTTCTCGCGAATGGCCAACGACATTAAGCTGATCGTTCACACGGCGGCTCAGCCTTCGCACGACTGGGCAGCTCGAGATCCGCACATGGATTTTTCGGTCAACGCGAATGGAACGTTAAATCTGCTACAAGCAACTCGTCAGTTCTGCCCCGACGCGGTCTTCATTTTTACTTCGACCAACAAGGTTTACGGCGACACACCGAATCGTCTGCCGTTGGTGGAATTGGAGGACCGCTGGGAGATTGATCCTTCGCATACTTATGTAAATGGTATTCGAGAAGACATGTCGATTGACCAGACCATGCACAGTTTGTTTGGCGCATCCAAGGTTGCTGCCGACGTTTTGGTCCAAGAATATGGTCGCTACTTTGATATGAAGACGGCTTGTTTCCGAGGCGGTTGTTTGACGGGCCCCAATCATTCAGGCACGCAGTTGCACGGCTTTCTGGCCTACTTGATGAAATGTGCTGCGACCGGCATGCCGTACACGGTCTTTGGGTATCAGGGCAAACAAGTGCGAGACAACATTCACAGTAATGACTTGATCCAAGCGTTCGATCATTTCTATCGAAATCCGCGCAGTGCCGAAGTTTACAACATCGGCGGTAGTCGCTTCAGCAATTGTTCCATGAAAGAAGCGATCAAGATGTGCGAAGAAATTACCGGTAAGCAGATGAACTACGAATACAAAGACGACAATCGCGCGGGTGACCATATCTGGTGGGTCAGCGACGTGTCTAAGTTCGAATCGCACTATCCAAGCTGGAAGCTGCAGCACAATGTTCAATCAATTCTGCAACAGATCTATGATGCAAATGCAGAACGCTGGGCCGCGGAAAACAAGTAACGTCATCCTCTCTCGAGTTTCAAGTCTGATGCTAGACAAAGGCAAATTCAACATCCTGGGAATCAACATCAGCGCCATCGATTATGAAGGCGCTGTCCAGCGAATTGTCGACGCAGCGAATGATGGCAAGGGCCTGTCTATTTCTGCTTTGGCTGTTCACGGTTTGATGACTGGAGTCACCGATCGACAGCACAAATATCGGCTGAATCAATTTGACTTATTGGTGCCCGATGGTCAGCCTGTTCGCTGGGCACTGAACTGGATGTACAAGACAGGTCTGACCGACCGCGTGTATGGACCAAACCTGATGCTCAAGACTTGCCAACGCGCGGCAGCAGACGGCATTCCGATTTTCCTGTTCGGTGGTGCGCCGGAATTATTGGATGCGTTGCAAACCAAGTTATTGCAGAAATTTCCAACGCTCAAAATCGCCGGCATGAGTCCTTCTCGTTTTCGAAGATTGACACCGGAAGAACGAGACGACGTGGTGCGGCAGATTCGCGAAAGTGGAGCGAAGATCACCTTCGCCGGATTAGGATGTCCGAGGCAGGAAGTTTGGGCGTACGAATTTCGTGATCGACTTTCGATGCCCATACTGGCAGTCGGTGCCGCATTCAATTTCCACGCCGGGCAACTTGATCAAGCACCAGGATTTCTTCAAAAACGAGGCCTCGAGTGGGCCTATCGACTGTACAAAGAACCCAAACGACTGTGGCAACGCTATCTGATCTTGAATCCCTACTATCTGACGCTACTGTTTGGACAGATGACTCGGTTTTATCGCCCCAATCCTGACAACTGCGATCCACCACACGAAGAGATTCTTTACGGCTGATTTCTTTCCGTCAGTTGCGGTTTAGAATTCTTGGCTATTGTGAGTCGTCATACTGACCGATTATGCTGATACCGCCGCGGATTTGTGCGGCAAGGCAATCGATCTACGATTCGGAAACACGGTTATGACAAGGACCACTTGATGGATAAAAAGGCCAAGAAGCGCATTGATGTTCTTCAACAAAAGATTAACAAGGCCCAGCAACTGCTGTCGGCCGCCAAAGCTCAGCCTGACGATCCAGATGACATTGTTCGCTTGGAAAAGGAGATTTCGGACGCCAAAGCCGAAATCGAAAAGCTGAAAAGCAGCTAAGCGTCAACCGTCTGACGTTCGGCATTATGCGATATCGTTCGATCATGCGGCGAAGCTTTTGTTGGTACGGCGCGCTGACCATAGCAGCAACGGCGGTAGGTTGTCGGCAAACTAGCCAAGCTACTTCGAACGAACCAAAGACGAATCAATTCCCGCTGCGGTGCACGGGCAAGGTGGAAGATTTTGAACGAGAACTAGCGGTTTTTGAAACCGTGTTTTGGGAGCCGGACGATACTACCAGTCTGCGGCAGCTGATTCGAACCACGGAGCTGGTAAAAGGCAAACGCATTCTCGAAATCGGTACAGGTACCGGCCTAATCAGTTTGTGCTGTCTGCAAGCGGGTGCGGAACGAGTTATTGCGACCGATATCAACCCCGCGGCCGTGCAAAATGCGATTCAGAATGCTGAATGGTTGGAACTGCCCGTCGATCGATTCGACGTGCGGCTTGTTTCCAAAGACGACACTTCGGCATTTGCAGTGCTTGGTCCGAACGAACGATTTGATGTCATCATTTCGAATCCGCCTTGGGAAAATGGCCAACCGTCACGCATTGACGGCTACGCACTGTACGATTCAGATTTCGCTTTACTAAAGTCGATTTTGAGCGGATTTCGACCGCGTTTGAACCCAGAGGGCCGATTATTTTTGGCGTACGGGTGCGTGGAAGCGATCCGAACAATTCAGCAGATGTGTGACCAGCGAAACTTGACGGTTCAGCTACTGGACGACCGCAATCTAAGCGAATTGCCCAATCTGTTCTTACCCGGCATGCTGATTGAAGTAATCGATCAGCGTTGAAATCGGCACTCGTCATTCGCGTTGCCAGTCCGCCCAGTCTATTGAGTTTCACTGCGTTTTGCTGGATACTTCGAAGAAGCGAACTTGGGTTCGCAAAACAGATACCTAATTGATCAACTGCCGACAAGCAGGACGAAGAAGACAAGCGATGGCAAAAAACGTCTTAGGAACAGAATTGCAAAGTTGTTCTACCAATCCAATGACCGGGTACTACCGAGATGGTTGTTGTAATACCGGTGCCGGTGATGTTGGCTTGCATACCGTGTGCTCGAAGATGACCGCAGAATTCCTGCAGTTTTCCAAAGCCGCCGGAAACGATCTGTCGACTCCTATCCCGTCCTACGGATTTCCGGGACTCAAGCCGGGCGATTGGTGGTGCCTGTGCGCCTTGCGATGGAAGCAAGCATTGGAAGCGGGATGTCCGCCACAGGTCAATTTAGAAGCAACTCACATTTCCACATTGGAATTTGTCGATTTAGAAGATCTGCAGGCCGCCAACAGCGGTTCTAGCAATTAGGAAACGGTCAAGCTGGACCAATTCCCGACTAATGATCGTCGGCCGCGTGCGAATCTAGCAACCCTGTCACCCACCAGTACACGTTTTCTCCTTCGGTGATGCGTTCCAGTCGAATATGAGTCAGAATCGGCTGGCCGCCCTTGGGAGTAATGGCATATTGCAAAGTCGTATGCCATTTCTTATCGGCATAGTAAACAACGTCTACTTTCTGCAATTCTACGATTGCATCTTCGCCAGCATTCACAATGTCCAACGCGACACCTCGGCCAAAGTATTCGTCACGGTCTTTGCGTTCGCGTTCATCTTGTGCGTAGTATTCCTCAAGAATGGTCCCCGCCGGGCGACGGAAATAGTATTGCATCGTCGCTTGATGCGCCGGATTAAGGTCTCGTTGCGTTAGCAAATGGAGCCACGTTTCAGCAAAATCACTCGCCTGCTGCTGTACCACATACTGGTTGGAATAAAATCGAGCTGGTGCAAAGGCACCGAAGAAGAGCGAAAGAAACAGCCCCAACAACGCCACACGCATGCCCGTGAGCGTTTCCGGATTGCGACGAATTCGCACAATAGCCAGCGTGCCGCAAACGGTGCCAACGAAAGGTATCAACCACGCTCCTGGAGAAGCGACAGCCAGGAACGAAAATAAACCGAGCACCAATGTGAGAACGGCCAGAGGACAGATCGAGCGATAATTCACTAATTCCGCTTCGTAGGACGAAGCCGTTAGCACTCGAGTAGATTCGTTCATCGAAGTTACCAAACTGCCGAGGATAGATTTCAGAGCGAAACGTAGTTCGTTGTGGCGCTTACTGCCATCGGCTGAATCTACCAAAATTCGTGACAACCGCCAATCGAATCACCAAGCAGGCTCGTCGCAGAAGCCGAATGAGCCTTGTTCAACTTTAGCGATTGACCTTCAATTTTGGCTGGTCTTCAAAGATGTGCCGACGTTCGCCATATTTCAGAACGAATTCACCTTTGGGGTCAAAAACTTGCTTGTCCGATTTCGAAAGCACCGAATCAGAACGACTCTGCAAATATCCCAACCACAACCGGTCCGGCGAAAGAAAGAAATTGCTGCTGGTGGGAGTTTCCTGAAACGCTCCGCCAAAACTGACCTGAGCCAACGGTGCGGTATGAACCGTAAAAAGAAAGAAACAGGCCATCACCCAGCCCGTGGCTAACCCAAAGCCGGCGCGTCCGGCTTGCTCGACTGGCAATTTGAATCGAACCTTGGTTCGCGAAAGCATGTCCGTGGCAATGCGCAAAAACAGCATAAAAATGGCGAACAGCCCCCACAGACTCAAAAAATCCCAGAAGTAAGTCAGCGAAGGAAACTGTTTGTCCATGAATTTGGCAACTGGTTCGAAATAGTTAGACGCCAGCGTTGCCGCAAAGATCGCGTTGATCATCGACAACGAATTGCTCCAAAACCCTTCGCTCCACAACATGGAAACGCAGATTACGATAACACCGATGATGAATAAATTTAGGCCCATCTAAAAACCTCTTTGATTACGAGGTGAAAATGTATTGAATTGGTATTGGAATTTCTAATGGCACTACTGCTTGAGCACTCGGCTGAGTTCCGCCAGTGACGTGACGCCCTTCACCACCAAGACGATACCTTCTTGCTGCAGATTGCGGTTCCCAGTTTTCTTGGCCACCGCTCGCAACACGTCCAGCTTTGGTTGTTTTAGCAGCGCGTCACGAATATGATCGTTCACCACCAACAGTTCGAAGATCGCGGTACGACCGACGTATCCGATGCCGTTACAGTCGGGGCAGACCTTGTCTTTTTCGCCAGGTTCGGCCGGTTTGTATAGTTTTTCCACTCGGCCCGCTGGTATCCCCAGCTTCTGCAGCAGCGCCGGCGATGGTTCGTATTCTTCCTTGCACGTTTCACATAACTTTCGAATCAAGCGTTGATTCACCACTGCTTGAACGGCCGGCGCGAAGGCCTTGGCAGGCACCTTCATCAAAAGGACTCGGAGCAGCGCTTCGACAGCTTCTTTGGCGCGAATCGTAGTTACAAAGAACTTGCCATCAACAGCGTGCTGGCAGACCAATTCGGCCGTTGGCAGATCGGGTAGTTCATTGATGACAACACCGGCTGGCTCTTTGCGCAAGATCGAATTCAAGATCTTCGCGGGTTCTTCGCCTTTGGCTTTATCAAAAGTCATCAACTCGATGTTTTCTGCCAATGCTTCCGGCGAATTGATGTCTTGCAGAGCCACAAAGTCTCGCAGATATCGATCTACCAATTTCATCGCTTGCGTGCTGGTAGCGGAAAGTCCATTGGCCGGCAGAGAAGAAAAAATGACCAAGCCTTCGTCCTTGGACATCACTTCTTTGAGTTGCTCCTGCATCTTGTCTCGCATACCAAGATCATCCAGTGACTTGAAGCTGTCACTTGGGCGAGTCAACTGCAAGACAACTCGTTCACCTGTCTTGGTTCCTTGACTTAGCAAGGTCGAATTGTATTTTGCGCCTTTGTATTCCGACAGAAATCGGCCCGACTGTCGTTTCTGACGTTCTTCCACCTTGAGGTCCGCCAGTCTCTTGTAGACTTCCAGGACAGCATCGCCCGATTCCCGATCCAGCGATTCTGAATCGTGCCAGACGCCATCGATTTGAAAGCGAACGGAAACGCTGTCTGACGTGAAATCCAACATACACTTGTCCGCTCGCTGACCGATGACTTCGGCCACCAAATCCTTCGCGGGGACAAATCCAGGTGACTGACGAGCCAGGATCTGGTTGGATTGAACTTCCTTGTCCGACTTACCGGCAGCTTCAAATTTGACCGGCGCACCTTTTTCGTGAGCTGCAGCTTTTTCTTCGCGTAGATTGACGCCCACTTCGCGAGCTTGACGCGACATGATGTAGCGAATGTGCGCCGGCGTGAGAACTCGCAAATGCGGATCAACCAGCGTGTTTCGCTTAGCAATATAAATTCCCAATGGCACCGCATACGCCAAGAACAGCAAGCCGAAACCTGCTGGGAAAATCGGTATCGTCAGCGCGACAAATAACCCTACTACGAAGGGAAAGAAGACGGCTGTGTTCCAGACAGAATAGGGCTGCCGCAGCGACTGACAGTCTTTATTGACCCAGTCGGTAGTTTTAACCCACAGCAGGTAGATACCGATCAACAAGCCTAATTTGACCAGGCTTAGGTAACCGCCGGGGCCTCTATCAAACGCGTGAGGATCGACGTCCGTGCCACCAATCGGATACGATTCTGGCCAGCTTTGTGCCAGCGCAGGTTCTGCCGCCATGTAACCAAACAAAACGACAAGTACATAGACCACAATTCGATTCATTACAGAATTCCAGGTTGCGAAACGTCGATACCTTTGAGTGCCATCTTCAGAGCTTCGATATTGGGCGCGACGGTAAATGCCGTTTGACGATCAATCAATTCTTTGTCCACCAACCCTTTTAAGCTCATCGTAAAATCTTGCATGCCGTCAGCTGCTCCGATTCGAATTGCGTCAGGCAACTTCGAGTCTTCTTCTTCCAAGACCAGTTTGCGAATCGTAGGCGTAAACGTCATGACTTCCACCGTGGGCACTCGCGACACACCTTCTTTAATGGAAGGCAACAGCTTTTGGGCCACGATCCCCTTCATATTGAAAGCAATGGCACTGCGTAGCGCGGCATGCATCTCTTCCGGAAACAAGTCCAAGATACGGCCGATAGTAGTAGCCGCACTGGACGCGTGAATGGTTCCAAACACCAAGTGGCCCGTTTCCGCTGCGTGAATGGCGGTCATGAAGGTTTCATGATCACGCATTTCGCCCACCAGCATCACGTCCGGATCTTCTCGAACCGCGTGTTTCATGCCGATTTCAAAATCCTTCACGTCTTGACCAATTTCGCGTTGATTGATCAGACATTTGTCTTCGGTAAAGATGAATTCGATCGGGTCTTCCAGCGTCAGAATGTGTTTGCGATAGGTTCGATTGATCCAATTCAACATCGAAGCAATCGTGGTACTTTTTCCCGACCCCGTCACACCTGCCAGCAGCACCATGCCTTGGTCGAATTTGCACAAGTCTTCCATGACGGGCGGTAAGAAGAGGCCTTCAAAGTTGGGAATCCAGTTGTTAATACGTCTTGCCACCAGACCGATGTTGCCCAGCTGCGTCAACATGTTCACTCGGAAACGCCACGTGACACCATCAACGTCAATGGTATGCGCAAAGTCGGCACCGCCGTCTTCGTCAAAGATGCGACGATTCCGTTCGTTCATCATGGGAAATAACAGACGCACCATTTCTTCCGCGTGAATGGGGTCGCGATTCAGCGGCCGCAGCGAACCCTTAATGCGCATGTAAGGAGGCTTGCCCACTTTCAGATGCAAGTCGCTCGCTTCCAGTTTCACGCACGCGCGAAAAATCTTGTCGACTTCCATTTCCTGACGTTTGCCAGTGAAACGTTCGACATCATCTACGGTGCTCATATCTCTTGTTCCTTCTCATCAAGCCTGTTCGCATCAACCGCAAACCAACTACATCCGAACCGGAATACCTCGATCCGCCATGACCTGCTTTGTTTCCGCAATGGTGTATTCGCCAAAATGGAAAATACTGGCCGCCAACGCAGCATCCGCCTTGCCTAATTCGATGGCGTCTGCCAAGTGTTCGGGACACCCCGCTCCGCCACTGGCCACGACCGGAATGGAAACCGCTTCACTGACTGCCTTGGTAATCTCAATGTCATAGCCGTCCTTGGTACCGTCACAATCCATACTGGTGAGCACAATTTCACCAGCACCCAAATCTTCTACTCGCCGAGCCCATGCGACCGCTTCCAATCCCGTTGGCAATCGTCCGCCATTGATGTGAACTTCCCAGACTTCGCGTCCCTCCTTGTGCACTCGTTTGGGATCAATATTCACCACAATACATTGACTGCCGAACCGACGAGCTGCTTCGCGAACGAATTCCGGGTCTTTGCACGCGGCCGAATTGATGGAAACTTTGTCCGATCCCGCATTCAACAACGCACGAATATCTTCGGTCGAACGAATGCCACCTCCCACGGTCAACGGCATAAACACTTGTTCCGCCGTCCGCCGCACTACGTCCAGCATAATCTCTCGTTCTTCATGACTGGCCGTAATATCCAAAAAGACAAGTTCGTCCGCGCCTTCTTTTTCGTAACGCGCCGCCACTTGAACCGGGTCGCCAGCGTCAACCAGATTGACAAAGTTCGTACCCTTAACGACTCGCCCCTGATTTACATCCAGGCAAGGTATAATCCGTTTTGCCAACATCGGCGAGTGATGCCTTAACTTCTTTGATCTGTTCCAGTTACGGCGCGAGAACCGAGCTATCCGCCGCGAGAAGTTTTTACTTTAGATTCCACGTCTTGCCGGGTCAATGGTCAGGTTTCAGCGCGTGAACACTTCCAGACGAATCCCTACCACCATCAGCACGAAAAGCACGCTTTTCGTTCTATTCGCGGCTTCGACATTTACACAGAACTAAGCCAACGCAAATCCACACAAGCGTTGGTGGCAGGGCTTCCGGTACCGAATCCACTGTGGTTCGCAAGCCATGTTCAAATCCTCCGGCTTGAAACACGGCCACAAAGTCAGCTGAATTGAATTCACGGTCCCCGTTCCAATCGCCCGTTTCCCAGGTGGAATTGTCGAGCAGCGAATCTTCGTATTCCCCGGCCTGAAACACCTGAACCAGATCGGACGTCCCAAATTGCCCGTCCAGATTAGCGTCACCTAACCAAGTCCCCAAAACATCGTTCGCAAACGCCTTTAGGTCATCTGCGTTGAGTTGTCCCGACTGGTCGATGTCCCATTCGATAGAAGGGCTGCCAACGTCAATCGCAGCGCTCACTAAATTGACGTCCAACACGTCAACCACGCCGTCGATATTGAAATCGGCCCATGGATTGGTTCGCCGAAAAATGACTTCGAAAATCTGTCCCGAAGCGGCCGAGTTACCTCGGTGTGGCAGATCAGCCACAATGCCGCCCACAATATGACCGAGCGTGATTTCAGCGGGCAAGGAATCCAGGCGAATTACACCGTTGGCTTCGGTGGGAACTGCTGGTGATACAAGAAATTCCGCATTTGCGCCGAAACGCAAGATTCGCCCCGAATTGGCGTCGACCATTTCAGGAAAGCTGGACGGCAAAGCGTGCTGCGAATAAACACCGTCGGCATTGCGGACAATCACGGACGAATCATTTCCAAACGGCATCAGGTCATCTCGCACCAATTGGCCGTCCTCCGTCGTAAACAAACCAATGCCGCCCCACAGCACCAAATGGTTCTCGCCAGTGGATTCCGAAAACATCGAAAATTTGGCCGAATGATAATTGTTCAACGGCTGACGAAACGAGAACGGGGAATCGGGGTCTTCCATCCAAGTCGAACCGTCTGCATCGATCTCCACCGGCACACTCCACACGCCGCCCGCTTCGGTAAAGACACCCGACAACGCCACCAGCGAAGATGCTAGATCGCCATCGTCATTCGTCGCCACAAACGGCAACACGTTAAGGTCTCGGCGACGATATTCATCACGTTGTTCGCCCCAGGTCACATCGGTGACCGACAATTCATGACCGTCATCCACAATCGTAAAGCTGCGAACTTGATTGGTATAAACACCATTACCAAACTGCGTATAGTCTCCTTGAAAGTCTTGTCCGAACACCAACTGCGTGCGGCCATCCATCTCCAGCATGGCGCCGCCCGTGACGGTAAACAGCGGGTCATGGATTTGGCGAATGTGATTCGCCGCAACGTCATTGCCGTTAATGACCCAATCCATCAAGCCAGGAACGTCAATGGCCGTCAGCGCATCAAACGTTGTGAATTCGTCGTCGGTGCGAAACCCATAGCCTCCCGAAAGATACAAGCGTGGACCCGACTGGTAAAACTGATTGTTGGTGACGGCAATCGAATCAACTTGTTCCACCGTGAGTCCAGCCGCAACATCCTGCAACGAACGTCGCCACGTTTGTCCTAAATTTGGGTCCACTACCCAAACATCCCGATTCTGATGAGCTGGCGGAAAATTGATAAATCCGTTTTGAGTGAAATCATGCAGGCCGTTCGTCCTTCCGCTCAGCAACAACCACTTGCCATCCCACTGCGCGTGTGCAAACGAATGCAGTGTCGGAAGTTCGGCTTCTATGTCCAACGGGACTAACTGCAATTCGTAGGGCAAGACGCCGTCGTTCAGAACAGGACTGAACTGCAACGTTTGATGTTGACCCCAGGTGAACGGAGTGCTGTTCGCCCACAGCAAAACTGCAAAACCAATTGAACAACGCCACTTGCTTACGACTCTCAATTTTGACTCCCATGCCTTGTCGAGCGGTAACCTGCTAACGGCATTCTAACAACAACATTCAGTTTTGTGCCGAATAATTCGGCGTCTGCGAGCCAAACCGGCCGTTCCGATCCACAAGCATTCAAAACACAAGTGGTTCGTTCCGAATGAAACACAAATCGTCCCGTCCCAGTGACGTTCCACCTAACGATTTACTGCTAGCATACTAGCTAGGCCGAAAATTTTCGGGCTTGCGTTGAAGTGCAATCAACGAATACGCTGATGCGACATCAATGACGTCATTCAAGGTGGAATGACCACGACGTGAAGCATCGTCTGCCGAGTTATCATGGAGGAGAGTGCTCGTGATGAAGATGAAAACGCTGAAGTTTTGGTTTGTCGGCTTGCTATTGGTTCGTGTTGCCAATGGCGCGATGATCATCGACAGCTTCCAGTCCGTTCGACATGATCGGTTTGCCAATAGCAGCCAATTCATCGGCGCCAGCATGGGCGACGCATTTGATCTATCGGGAATTGCCCGAGCCAGTGATGGGCGGTGGGTAACCATGATTTCGCCATCGCATTTTATTTCGGCCTACCACTTTCGCCCCGAATTGAACTCGACCGTAGAATTCATTCACGGCAATGATGCCAACGGTCTTAAAACCGCTCGGCAAGTGGTAGACGGACAACAAGTGGGCAACACAGACTTGTGGATCGGCCGACTCGATCACCCGGTGGATGACGGCATCAAAATTTATCCCCTGGCGCAAGACGTGGGCATTATGGGCCCCACGGTTTATCAGATTGGAAATTCTCCGTCCGGCAAACTTGGCGATAACGTGACCACTGATTTTGCGGTCGGTCGCAACGTTTTGGATCGGTTCGGCAATACACAACTGAACGACAGCTTCTTTCATTACGCCGGTTACACCGACGATACGGCACTCGGCGACCTGACCGGAGGTTCACAACCAGAAGCCAACTTGATTCAAGATGAAACCTACTATCAAGAATTTGATTCCGGCGCACCAACATTGATCTTTCAGAACGGCAAGATCGAACTGTTGGGCATTCATTCGTTTATTGCCGAAATTTCGACCGCACCACCTCACACGACAGTCGAACGACGCTTCTCCGGAGACGTTTATTTGCCCACATACCATTCGCGAATCGAATCGACCATGGCCACGCTGGTTCCTGAACCGTCGTCGGCCGCGTCGTTACCTGCACTGGCTTTGCTAGCATGGTGCGCCGTGCGACGTAAACGCCGCTAAGCCTTGTCCAAGACGATTCAACCACGTGAAAAGGCGTGTTACCTGCTGCCAGGAACACGTCTTTTTTTGTCAAAAAATCGCTATCGACGCAGCGAGTCAATTTTGAAAGACTTTGCTTGGAAATTTTTATTGACTCGCAATCGGAGTTCAAAGACATGCGTCAGTATCGGTCGGTATCGCTATCCTGCTGCCTGATTGGCTTTAGTCTGTGCCTGTCTGGCTGCGCGTGGAATCCGTTTGTCAAACAGGCTTCGGTCGAAAACGCAAGTCCTGACAAAGTCACGGCGGACTTAGATCCTTGGTACAAGCAATTTCGCCCGAAAGGGTTACCGACCGATCGGTTCGGCCTGGATCCTCGAGCAAAAGACATCGAACGTAATCTTGGATTCTAATACCAGGCGGAACAGTGTACGGCCTTCCTGTTTCTTGCGATGCCCGCTGCAAGATTGTCGCCACCGGCCTACTCCAATTCGAACACCGGGCATTCACCGGCCGAATCAAAACCAGTCTCGCCAACAAAAAGTGCACCGGCGTTATGGGACTTGGATCGCAGCTCGGGTGACATTCCTTCGTCCGCCGTGGTTAGCAACAATTCCACTCGCCCATTTCGTTCAATCAATTGCGGGCAAGTTACTCGAGGCGAAGCGGGACAAATCCAGGTTCGCTCCAATTGGCCCGTGGCAATGGAATACTGCCGAGCTTCACCGTGGTTTGATTCGCGAGGATCATAAATCGCCACAATCAAGCTCTTTTCGTCCGGCGTCATGATCATACCGTCCGGAAATACGTCTGATCCCACCAGGTCCACAACGACTTGCGGTTCACTCACTTTGCCCGAATTGGTGTCCAACATCCAACGCAAAACCTGCTGCGATGGCGAACAGATGTCAAAGAACTCGTAAACGCCGTCACGTCCATTTCGCACGGCCTTGCCATTGGAACAGATCTGATTATCCAGCAATTGCACGGGCGTTTGTTCACCTTGCCGCAGCAAATACAAACCGGCAATTTTCTTGCTAAAGGTCAGTTCTTTGCAACCAAACACCAAATGCCCGTCAAACGTAACGCCGTCATTAATGATGGTACCTTCCACTTGAGCATCGATGCCACCAATCCAATGCTGGACTTCGCCCGATTCGATATCCACCAAATCGACACTGCGTTCCATGCCCACCACAAATACGTTGGGCCGATTCGTAGGGAAGGCAAATCCAGGTCTGCCCGTTAATGGAATATTTCGATTCGAACCATTTCCAAAATCAAAAACGTTCAGCGAACCCGACGTTGCATCTGCCGCATGCGTGATTGCCACCCAAGACAGACGATTCGAACCGTAACGATAAGGACCTTCGGGCAGAAAACGCAACGCTTCCGTTTCCGGGACAAATAAGACGCTGGCTTCGATCTCTTGGGGCATTGCTCTGAATCCTCTGGATTAACTCTGAATTCTTACTCGCGAAAGCATCGTCAGAACGGAATTCGGCAGTGCCAAGCCGAATTCCACGACGCAAGAACGGTGAAATCGCGTCCGCACCAGGACAAATCACTGATTTTCAGCAATAAAAAAACCCTGGCGATAACCAGGGTTCGAGTGGAGACGAGGGGGATCGAACCCCTAACCCCCAGCTTGCAAAGCTGGTGCTCTCCCAATTGAGCTACGTCCCCAGCGAGGAATACTAATTCATCGGCAGTCATTTACTGCTTCGTTAACTTGTTTCCAAGAAGACGCCAATCTACAAATGCATCGAAGTTTGTCAATGCGTCCCCGCAGAAAGCGTTGGCAATTTTTTTACAAAAATTCCTGGCAGCTCTCATTCGAAGGTTCATACAAATGACAAACTGGAACGTTTTGCCCATGGTTCTGATCATTTTCGTTTCCGACTTTTTCAGTCTGACCGCCCTGCCCTCGGTTCTGGCGGACGAAATCAAGCCGGTTATGACCAAACCGCTCGACCTGACCGGCGAAATTGACCGGACGCTAATTCAAGGTGTAGACCGTTTCCTATTGCAGCAGATTCGCCGATCGGCGGAAGATCGCCAAACGGCTTGGTCATTCGATCCGTCGTCCGCTGACGCGTGGGAGGCTTCGCTGGCGGCCAATCGGCAGCAATTGAAAATGATTTTGGGAATGCGAGACGATCGAGCAACCAACCGCGGTTTTCAATTCGAAAACCTGTTTGCCTCGCCGTCCAATCGCTATCCTGATTCGCCCACCTTGCGAAGTTCGCTGATTGCGGAAACCGACGAATTTGAAATTCACACGGTTCGCTGGAACGCGTTTGGAAACGTCGTAGCGGAAGGCCTGTTGTTGGAACCCATTCAACAACCGGCAGTGGCCAATGTGATTGCCATTCCCCACGCCGATCATTCTCCGGAACAACTGTGCGGCTTGGTGGATGGCGTCCCGGCGGTTTCTCGTTTTCCCATCAAACTAGTTCAGGCCGGTTGCCGAGTGGTCATTCCTGTCACGGTCAGTCGCCAACGCAAGCAGTTTTCGTGGAACGGGCACGAACCTGATTTGACCAATCGAGAATTCTTGTATCGCAGTGCCTTTGAATTGGGCCGTCATTTGATTGGCTATGAACTTCACGCCACGTTAGCTGCCGTCGATATTTTCCAGCAACAGACGCCCGACCTACCTGTCGCCGTCGCTGGCTGGGGTGATGGAGGCATGTTGGCGCTATACGCCGGCGCTGTGGATTCACGCGTTTCCGCCGTCTGGTGTAGTGGCTATTTTGATCAACGCGAAACGATGTGGCGCGAACCAATCGACCGCAATGTCTTTGGCCGTTTAACTCGATTCGGTGATGCCGAATTGGCGGCCATGTGTGCCAATCGGCTCCTGATCATCGAATCAGCCGATGGACCCGTTCAAACTTCGACAGGAGGCCCTGGAGCTCCGTTTGAACTCACTTCGCCGCAACGGGAAACGGTATCTGCCGAATTCAAACGTGCTCAGCGGTGCGCCGGTTCGCTGGCAGAAAACCTGCATCTAATTGCTTCAGACGACGGTCAGTTCGGTGGCAATCAGTCGCTGGAAACACTTTTGACCAGTTTAAAACTCTCCAACCGCATCGGCGATAAGGATCAGCCTCTGGCGGTCAAATTCATACCCGACGCCGATCAGCGAATGCACCGATATATGATCCAACTAGATGCGCATTCACAAAACGTGTTGCGGCACAGTAGCTTTGAACGAAAAGCGTTTATGCAGGATTTGGATACCAGCAGCGTTAACGCCTTTGTCGAATCATCGCGACACTATCGCGACGAGTTTTATCAACAGGTGATTGGCAAATTTGATTTGCCGCTGCTGCCGCCCAACGCTCGAACTCGGCTTTGGAAAAAAAACGAATCTTGGACTGGGTATGAAGTTGTCATGGACGTCTTTCCCGACGTGATTGCTCACGGCATTCTTCTGATTCCGAATGACATGCAACCCAGCGAAAAACGTCCCGTCGTCGTTTGCCAACACGGCTTGGAAGGATTGGCCCAAGACACCATTGAACCGTTGGATCACTACGCCTACAAAGGATTTGCCAGTCGCTTGGCGTCCGAAGGCTTTATCACATTTGCGCCCCAGAACCTGTATCGCCATCAAGATGACTTTCGCACTTTGCAGCGAAAAGCAAATTCCATTGGCAAGACCCTTTTTTCCGTGATCACGCCGCAACACCAACAGATTATCCATTGGCTCAAGACTCAGCCGTATGTGGACGGAGATCGAATCGCGTTTTACGGGCTTAGTTACGGCGGGAAGACGGCGATGCGAGTTCCTGCGATTGTGACCGACTACTGTCTATCGATCTGTTCGGCTGACTTCAACGAATGGGTCGACAAGAACGCATCCACCGTGAACCCGCGCAGCTACGTCTGGACTGGGGAATACGAGATCTTTGAATTCAACCTGGGTGGCACGTTTAACTATGCGGAAATGGCGTCGCTTATCGCGCCTCGTCCGTTCATGGTGGAACGAGGTCATTTTGATGGCGTGGCAGATGACGAAACGGTGGCCTTCGAATTTGCCAAGGTTCGCCGCCTTTACCAGGGACAGCTCAAGCTAGCTGACCGCTGTGAAATCGAATGGTTCGCAGGACCTCATACCATCCACGGCAAGGGAACCTTTGACTTCCTCCGACGACACCTGCAATTCCAGCCGTAGATACCTCGCAATGGTGGACTGTCACTTCGAATTGCAACGATCCAATCGTTTTTGCAAATTAGCTGGAGTTTGCCGATTGGACGGCCGATCATTGCTGTTGAAGGAACACTTCACAGTTTGAACCTGACTGAAAGCGAGTCGCACGAAACGACGTATCTGTTGATGGTTTAAGGGTTTGCGACAAAATGCACGCAAAATACCGCAATCCATTCAACGTAAGCCGTTTTGGCAAAAAGACTTACGCGTTTATCGGGATCTTGAATACTGGAGTGTGACTTCCGGGTGGATGCGTCCGTAACAAAGCCATCCAGCAGTCCTGCGCAAGTCCGTCAGCTTGACACTAATGCTTATGGCATATACACTTGGAGCGAATTGAAGGACTCTGGAGCTGGTCTTTTTTACGGCCTGGTGTCTCGATTTTGAGACACGTTTGGAGCATCTATTGTGACCAAGAAAGAGATTGTGAAGACGATTTCTGAAGAGATTGGGCTGACACAGCTCAAGACTAAGAAGATCGTCCAGAAAACCTTCGACGCGATCGTCGAAACGCTGGTCGAGGAAGGTCGGATCGAGTTGCGGAATTTTGGCGTCTTTGAGGTCAAAAAGCGAGCTGCTCGGAAGGCCAGAAACCCTCGAACGGGTGACAAGGTTTTCGTACCTGAAAAGTACGTGGTCACATTCAAACCCGGCAAGGAAATGGAAGAACGAGTTCGAATGTTAGAGGAGCAAGCGGCGGCGGAAGGTCGTGCTCGATTTGAAGCCGAATTGCGAGCCAACCAAGGAATGACGGGATCTCAACCAGACGTTCCACCTGTTTCGCCACCGCCATCCAACAGTATTCCGAATTCGCCAACCGCGGGCTTCGACAAGAAGCCTGGAAGTTAACAAGAACGTTTGTCGCGAGTTGAAAAATATCCCGGTTCGTTCGATGCTCATGGAGGAGTTGAAAATGCGACGCTGGATCTGTAGCGCGTTGCTTGCTGTGTCCCTATTGTCTTCCACTGGATGCTTTTTGCCAATCTATTCAGGCGATCCAGTGCGACGAGCACGGCAGCTGCTGTTCACTTCGGAAAATATGCGCATGATTCTGGATGACTGGGAACGCATTTGGTTCCTGGACCAACCGGACCACATGACACCGTATCGAACGCACGGTGGTTTGCTGTAAGCGACGGTAATTCCGTCGGCGTTGGCTTTGTGTTGAATCGGCAGTCCGGTCAGCGTGTCACGCAAGTTGTTTCGCTCTAGCGAAACAGGACAGCGAGACGTGTTGCCGGACAGGCATGCCTGTTTCGATTCACGAATGAAACCGTCGATCCGCAATATCCAATGAGTCACAAGCTTGATTCGTTTCTCGAACAGAGGCGTGTCGGCTGGGCGCTGACACGGATCCAGTGGCTAAATTCGAATTGCCAACACAACGGCCGCCGTTAACAGACATGCGCCAATTAGCCGCGCTGTCATAACACTTCTGGGCAAGTTGGCTTCGCTGCCGCCCCAAATGCGTGCTGCTAGCCACGCCAATGCCACTCCCCACATGCCTCGCAGCGCATACACCACGTTCACTCGCGCCGCATCTCCAAACGTAGCCAACGTAAAAACAATGCAAACCGCTTGCGCAGCGATCAAGAATCCGCCGGCAAACAAGAGCAATCGCAACTGGGGATCCTGTATCGCTCGAACCTGGAAGGCTGGCAAAAAAACCAGCGAAAACAGGCCCACCATCCCGTACGCTATGGGCAGGATCCTGCCGGTTCCCCACGCCGGTGAATAGGTCTGCACCAGGATATCGAACGTGGCGAAACAGCCGGCCGCTGCCATGGCCAGCGCAATGGAAAGGAACATTCGACTTTGATGGGAAACGGAAGTCGCATGGCTTCGTGGCGTCCATTGCACCAAACCAATTCCGCATGTTGCCAGTGACGCAGCGCCCCAAATTCGCCAACTCAATGCCGCCCCAAGAAACAAGGTCGCCAGCACCGCCACCAACAGAACTTTGATGCCAAACACCGGAGTGGCCACCGAAACATCGCCGTGTTGTACGGCGGCAAACGTGAAGACTTGCCCCAAAATGTACAGGATCGCGATAGCCGCCGGTTGCCAGAAATCGGCAAGCGGTTGGACGGAACCGCCCAAGAACCACATCAGCGAAAACAATAGCGTGGCAAACCAATTGGCCACCAACGTCACCGTCCAAGGTTTTATCCCGGCACTGGTGATTCGCTTCACAAACAACAACCCACAGACCAGTAACAGACTGGCGAGCAGTGGTAGCAGAAGGTATGTGGGCATGAATGGTCTGTTACAAAAGGCTACTGGTCCAACCACTCAATGGCCTGACGAATGGCCTGTTCGCCTCGTACGTCCGACGTCACCAGTTGCTGCGAAGCCGATTCCGCCGAATAAACGCTGCGAACCAATTTCAATGCTTCGAGCCCTTCGCCGCTCATTCCCACGGCATGCGGCGAATTTAAGGCCAACAGCCCCGGAAGATCATCATACTTGGCCAATCCAGGCGAGAAATCCGGCAAATGCAAATCGTCCACAGCGTGAAAACGAAACGCTTCCGTGTCCACCGCCAATTTGTAAATGACGTCCTGCAGCTGAGTACGAGCGGTAATAGCAATCGCGGCCGCAGGTCCGCTGGCCAACAGATTCAATCGCCGGGGCGCGCGTTCATGATTTCGCACAAAGGTTGCCACCGTCATCACATCGTGAACTCGACGCACAAACACAGTTGGGTTATACCCGAACGTGTACGCCGCAGATTCTCGAGGATTCTCCACTCGTCGCGTCCGCGCGAACTCTTGTCCGTCAACCAGAAATTCACCTTGTTGAAACAGATCAACACCAATCACGGCGTGTCCTGCATCCAGGAAGGCGCGAGCTGCATCGGAAACGGCACCATCATTGTCGAACAATACCGCTTTGCCTTCGTTCGACAAAACCATGCTGGCCGAATCTTGATCCCAATCGACAGGCACCAACATCGCAACCGGAATGGATTCCACACCATCAGCCACTTGATTCTGGATAATGCCCAAAAACTGGAAGTGGTCGCCTTTGTCGGTCTTGCTGCTTTCCGTCCACGAGACTTGATTCGCGCTGGGAATTTCTCGACCAACAATCGATTTAACCGCGGCTCCGACGGTTCGCTTGTACTGAATCGGATCATTCACGCGAAGTTGATTCAACTGTTCATCTGCATCACGTTTCCACCACTGCAGCAATTTCCTTTCGAATTCCGGCCCCGATTCCGGAGCCGGATGTTTGTCGTTCCAGACGGTCAAGTCGCCGGCCGTTTGCAAAGGAAAGTCTGCTTCCAAGACCGGTGACTCCAGCCCCAACTGGAAGACTCGATTGACAAACTGGTACATCGCCGTCCGACTCACATGATTGTAGTTATGCGGGAAGTGCAAAAACGGATGATGCTCTAAACGGTCCGCAATCCCCAGCATTTGATAGTGTTGTCGAAGCTGCGGATAGCCCTTGCTTGGCATTTCCACCGTCCAGTCGTTGGCAGAAATCAAGCACAACGGAGTAGGAGCAATCAGCGCCGCGAATTCTACGTTGCCCGTGCCAATTCTTAACAAACTGGCATTTTCACAGGTGCACCCACCTTGCATGGCGGTGGACACCATCACCGCCGGAATCGACGCCGCAGGCCGTTCGTCCAGTGCACACAACAGAAACGTCTGCGTCCCGCCACCACTGGCTCCGGTCACGGCAATGCGTTTTGCATCCACGTCTGGCAGTGATTCTAAAAAATCCAAAGATCGAATGGCGTTCCACGTTTGCATTCCTAGGACACTTTGCGCATGTGATTCGGCCTGAGGGCTGAATAGTCCCCATTGGCTGGACGAATTCATTTCAGGACGTTGCTGGGCAAAACGGTGCGCCAATTCGTAAGAAATCTGAGTGCTATCGGCGTAGCCGATCATATCCACGTTGAAGACAACGCAACCCATCCGAGCCAATTGGACGCAACGAGCTTGAATGGAGTTGCGTCCTGCGCTTTCAAATCGTTCGGCGCCCGACGCAATTTGCTTCCTGGCTTCCTGCACGCCATAGTCACCAAACCGCCCGTTGACAAAATGACCGTGGGGACACAGCACAGCCGGCCGTTTTCCTGACTTGCCATCCGCCGGTCGATAGAGATTGCCTGTCACATAAAACCCCGGAAAGCTCTGGAAATAGACCTTCTCGATAGAATAGCCTTCCAGATCCTTCTTGCCGTGAATCACCGGATTCAGCGGAGTGCGACTGGGAGTGGGCCAAATTCCCAGTGCCACCTTCATGGCCGTACGTCTAGCTTCCGCGCGCTGCTGCCAAGCCTCTTTTGATTCACTCGGTTCGAAAGGAAAGTATCCGTCCAAATCCTTCAGCGGTTTCAATCGAACATCGTCCGGACGCTGTCCATCGGTTACTGTGCGAGGCTCTGCCGCGTGCATTTGTTCATTCACCACGAATCCCGTCACACTTGCACAGATGACCAATAGGAGTTTTCTTCGAATCATCCGTCTAAGCCTCGCTTTATGGTTGGTTGCTGGGTTCGTTCCACTTCGACTGCTCAGCAGAACAATATACCGTGTGCCGGTAGCGTTTTGCATCCAGCATCGCGACAACTTTTTGAAGCCGGTCCTACGCTTGACAAACAAACGGCGACTATTTTTTCGAACCGTTATCCAGTTCGTTCCGAATGCAATCGATATATTGCAACAGCGAATGATCAGAAAAATGATCGATACGCCACTGACGCAAACCGCGAATGAAGCCTCGCCAACGATCTTTGGAACGCTGCCACCGAGTCATCCGGCGCAGTTTTCCGTTGGCATTCAAATACATCTCCGTGCCGCCGTGTCTGTAGCCCATCCAGGGTGGCGGAACACGAGTCACAATGTCATTGTTATGCACCCAGCGGTAATGTTTGATCCTGCAATAATTGATGTAACGCTTGTCACCAACTCGAGGACTACCGTAGGTAAACAGGCCTTCCGGATTGGATTTGATATGAGACAACATGCAGCGCCCTGCGCAGATGGTGGCCATAGCGCCACCTAAAGAATGACCGGCAAACCAAACCGGACGCGTATTGGAGATCAAGGCCTGTTCCAATCGAGGCCACAAGTCGTCCACCTCTTGTTTGAAACCACGGTGCACTCGACCAATGGTTTCTGCCAACGCGGAAATCGCATTGGCATCTGCCTTGATGTCGTTCCATTCGTTGGGCTCGGTGCCGCGACACGCCACCACACAATCTAATTCATTGCGCACGATGTACGCCTGCGAACCATCTCGATCAAAAAATTCGCATTCGGAAAAGCCAATTTCCTTCGCTGCATCCTGAGCTGCATTTTCTGGCAAATACGCAATCGCGGAAAGCTCGCCAAATAATAACGACTGCTCCAGCAACGTATACTCGCGAATTGGTTGATTGATTCTTGACGAGTATTGATATGCCAGTGCTTGTTGAGCGACGGTGGGTTTTGCGGTTGGTGCGTTCACAATCTGTGTCCCGAGCAATAAATTCAGTCCGAACGGCGTGCAATCGCCGCATCGTTATTCTCGAACTGCGTCCATCATATTGACTCGAATCGCCGCGTGAAGGGAGGACTAGTCGATTTTTGGCCCTTGGGATCGGCCATAGGCTGGGAAATCGGATCGACACGGCAAGACACCTTGGCAGAATCGCCTAGTACGAAGAATGGAGCGGCGGTTGCCAATCGACTGCCAGCCAGTTGCCGTCGACCAGCCGTTCCCAGGAATACTGAACCGTCCAACCCGAGGGCCCAAAAAACTGATAGGCGGCATAGCTGCACGTGTGACCGAGACACCTGAAAATGTCCGGCAATTTGATTGGCCATTTCTTGCAGCCCCGCTTCCTGGACAGATCGATCGATTGCTTTGCGCCGCGCCATCGCTTACCTCCTTGATCTCTTGCCCATTTGTCGGCGAACTGGACGACACGTTTGGTCAAAATGAATGGCGGATTTTCACTTTTTCGCTAGTTAAACTAGGTCGAACATATACATCCGTGATCGACAATCTGGCCGATTTTTCCTGCCGAATTCGCCTCGGTTGCCGCCGGGCTTACTTTCTTCGCGTCTCCAGGCGGTTATTTCTTCGATGCGGACCTGACTGGCACGAGAAGTAGTTTGCTTGCGATTGTCATTTTGCTTGCCGCTAGACAAGCCACCATCAGTAAACGGAAACGGTCGAACCGTCTTGTAGCATGACGCAGGGTTGGCGGCGTTGTTGCAGTTGCCCGAATAACCAGCGGACTTGATTTCGCGCTCGCAGCAGACGACTCCATTCGCTCAGTCGAAGTTGCGGCTTGAAGGAGTAATGGTTACCGCCATCTGACACCGGCCTGCAGCTGCAGCCGCGTCGTCCTTCGCAAACACACAATTCAAAATGGATTGCCAGGCCGCCTGACTGTGCCACAACTGAATGTGAATGGGATCCAGGCCAAACCAATGCTCGAGCGGTTCTAACACAACCAGATTCTGTTCGGCCGCCAACTTCAGAATTTGTTGATCCAAGTCGTCGGCCAAATCGACGGTTTGACTTAACGACAGGCGACACCCCGGAAACAAAAGCGAACGCATGGTCACAAACCGCAACGAGTCCAATTTGCGGATGGCATGCATAGGCGGTCGAGTGATCACGATTCGTTGACTGAAGGCTTGCAGGCGAACGACGCTGGTGCGAACCGATTCGATAATCTGCTGAATACTGCGGCCGTACAAAATGTCGTTGCCAATGTCCGTTACCAACGAATAGGTCGATTCGACCGGCGAAGTTTCCAGGTTCGACCAAATACCGCAGTGATTGATACCCGGCAACTGACGCACCAAGACCGTGGTGCGTAGTTCGTATGATCGACCGTGCCCAAATGCCAACTGCATGTCCAGAGGACCGCTGTTGAAAGATCGAGCAATCCGAGCAATGTTGCAAAAATTCCGAGCGATATTGCTGGCACCTAATACAACCAATCGGTTCATGACGCTACTTCATCACTACCAACGATGACCGCCATACGGATTTAAAGCTTGATAACTGGAAACGCCCAGCATCACAAACATGATTCCCAGATACGGTTGACCTTGTCTATAGGCATAGACGGCAACCAACGCCGCAGCCGCCACAGAAAGCATTAACGAACTCCGCACGGCATCGGACGCTTTGAAGATCAGGAAAAGTTCTCGAGCAATCTGGCCGCCATCCAGCGGATAAACGGGGATCAGATTCAGCAGAGCCCAATAAATACTGACATGCAAAAACGACAACGAAAAAGAAAACAGTGCCGGCTGCGATTCCAACAAACTGTTTCCTACGGGGACGGGCAAGATCCGAGCAGCAATACCCATGACCGGAACGTCACTGCCGATAGCCACAATCACGGTGATTAAAACCAATGCCGCCGCAATCTGAGCCATCGGACCGGCGGCGGAAATAATCAAATGACTTTCCGAACGACTCGATCGACCTCGGCCATACGCCGCATACGAATCGGGCACCGCCAAACCGCCAAAATGATACAAGACAATATGCGCGTCCGTTCCGTAAATACGAAAAGCAAACGCGTGCCCCAGTTCATGAATGGTGATGGAAATCAGAACGGCCGTGGTCCAAATGATGTATTCTCGTAACACAGGCATATTACCTGGAACGACATTTGCCAGGCCTTGAATGAAGCCCCATCCCAAGACCAATGTCGCTACCCAAAACCACGGACTGATGCGAATGGGAAATCCGAACAACATGAAGTTGATGTCGTAAGGAGTCCGATTTGGTTCGCCGATCAACACGGCAAGTTCCTTTCCATGACGAAAGTTCGAATGTCATCAAGCGAATTGCAGACCCCAATCCTAGCCCGAAGCGTTAGCGAGGGAATTGCGACTTTCCCCTCGCTGACGCTTCGGGCTAGGATTGATAATCTAGGGTGATAGCTTCGAAGTCTGCGGGATCGTTCAATAGTTTAGGCGTATTCGCGTTACACCAACACTGGCAAGGTGCGATTTCATCAAACTCTGCCGCCTGAAGGCGGGACTACGAACGAAAATCACGCTGCGTGCTGTCGCTGCGATTTTTGTTTTGTGACCAACGAGCTGACGATGTATTCGGCCGCGCGATTCGAAGCACCCGCTTGCGCAAAATCAACCGCAAGGTCGTCCAGTTGCTTAACCACTCGATTTCGTTCGCTCCGGTCCGTCAACCATTGCGTCAAATGGTGAGCCATCTGGTCGGTTTTGTCTTCGGCCGTCAAATATTCAGGGAAAGGAATGTGCTGTGCAGCCAGCGAACCTGGTTCGAACAATTCGCCGTGATCGCAATACCGATCCTCTTTGGCGGCCAGCAAATTTACTAACGTGATGTAGCGAACCTTGCGAAAAAACTTTTGCACGAAGAACGCAAATCGACTGACCTTGTAGTGAATCACCGTCGGTTTGCGATGGAATAGCAACTCCAGCGAAACGGAACCGGAACACGCCAAACAAACGTCCGCCGCCTTGATCAACTCCGGCGTACGACCAACACAAACCTGAATCGGCAATGACGCAGCTTCCACAAGCCTCGTCGCCATCTCGGCTTGTCGTTCATTGAATGACGCGATCGCAAATCGAGCTTCCGGAATTCGTTTTGAGACTTTTAGGGCCGTCGCGACGAAGGCTTCTAAGTTCGCTTCGACTTCTTGCGTACGCGAACCGGGCAAAATAGCGACCAGCGGGCGGTTCGCATCGACCACGCTTTCAATAAACGCTTCGTCATATACATGCGACGTAGTTTCATCAAAAAACGGATGACCCACAAACGTCGCCTGACAACCTCGCTGCCGATACCAATCCACCTCAAACGGCAACTTGCACAGCACATGGTCCACCAACCGCCGCATTTTGGAGACTCGCCAAGAAGCCCAAGCCCACATCTGAGGCGTACCATAATAGTAGACCGGAATGCCATGCGCCTTGGCTCGCCGCGCAATCCACCAATTGAAGCCGGGATAATCTATCAGCACCACCGCGTCAGGTCGATGCTGTTTGAAATAGGCGTTAGCGCGAAGCAGCAGCCGCAAAAAGACATGTATATTGAGTAGCACTCGCAAGAACCACATGACGGCCAGCCGAGTAAGATCTTCGTGCAATTTGCAACCGGCATTTGCCATCCGAGGCCCGCCGTAGCCAACGCAGCGAATATCGGGAACTTCGCGCCGAAGAGCTCGAATCAAATTCGCGCCGTGCAAATCGCCACTCGGCTCTCCAACGGAAAAGAAGACTTCCATGTCATTTCCATTCTTGTTGCGAAGGCAGTTTTGGGAAGGAAGGATTCCGGTTGCCGCCCGTGATGAGCAAAACAACAAAGCAAGCCGCCAGCTACTTCCGCGTCACTTCGTGAAACAGTTTGGTCAGCTGTTTGGTGACAGGTCCTGGCTTGCCGTCGCCGATCACGCGCGAATCAATTTTCACTACTGGAATCACTTCAGCCGCACTACCCGTCAGGAAACATTCGTCTGCAATATAAACGTCATGCCGCGTCATCGGCATTTGTTCGACGGTGATGCCGGCTTCTTCCGCCAAATCAATCACGGCTTGTCGAGTGATCCCTTCCAGAATTCCGGCGTCCAACGGCGGCGTACGTAACCGGCCTTCGGTCACAATGAAGATGTTGTCGCCCGTGCATTCCGCAACTTCTCCTTTGTGATTCAGCATCATGGCTTCCACGCAGTTGGCTTGTAAGCCTTCTACCTTGGCCATGATATTGTTCAGATAATTCAGCGACTTGATTCGAGGACTCAGCGCGGCCGGATGATTTCGAATGGTGCTGGCCGTAATGATTTCCAGGCCGTTTTGGTAAAATTCGTCTGGGTACAGCGAAATGTGATCGGTGATGATGATGACTTGCGGATTGCTAGTTCGATTCGGATCCAGCCCCAAGCTTCCGGAACCTCGAGTCACCACCAGGCGAATATAACCGTCCTTGATGCCGTTTACCTGCAGCGTATCGTTCACGGCTTTGGCCATTTCATCCTGGCTGATAGGAATATTCAAACAGATCGCTCGTGCCGATTTCCAGAGCCGATCCAAGTGTTCGTCTAGGCGAAACACTTTCCCGATGTAGCTGCGCATTCCTTCAAAGACACCGTCACCGTAAAGCAGTCCGTGATCATAGACGCTAATCTTGGCGTCTTCTTTGTCGAACAATTGACCGTTGATGTAGACCTTCAGTGACATAATGTGATTCTTTGCTAACCGAGCAGGAGGAAAATGCTAAATCGTTTTGACACACCCTTCCACCAATTGGACCGTGCGATGAGCTCGCTTGGCGATCAGTTGGTCATGCGTCACCATGATAATAGTGAGCTGATGATCCTTGTTCAAGGATGTCAGCAGATGCATGATTTGTTCGCCCGTTTCGTGGTCCAAATTGCCAGTAGGTTCATCCGCCAACAGGAGCCGAGGATTGGTCATGAGCGCGCGAGCAATCGCGACGCGTTGCATTTCACCACCCGAAAGTTCCTTCGGTCGGTGACGCAAGCGGTGCGAAAGGCCCACCGTCTCCAGCAGCTCCATTGCTCGAGCCCGCAGCGCACGTCGCTGCTTCCAATAGCCCCAAACGCCGTTGCGAATCATCTGAGGAAGAACGACATTCTCCAGCGTCGAAAGTTCGGGCAGCAAATGATAAAACTGAAAAATCATGCCAAACTGCTGGTTACGCAGTGCGTCTCGTTTGGCCGGATGAATGTTGTCGATGCGGCAATCGCGAAAGAAGATTTCGCCCGCATCGGGCACATCCAACGTTCCCAACAAATGCAACAACGTGCTTTTGCCAGAACCGCTCTGTCCTACAATGGCGGTGAATTCTCCTTCTCGGCAAGAAAAGTCGACGCCCTTTAAAACCGGCACCACCACATTGCCCTTGCGATACGCTTTTTTGAGCCCCGTGGCGCGAATGGCAACCGATGTTGACGCGGGTGTTCGCTGCGAACCATCTGATGCACTATTGACGGGCACGTCAAAGTGAGGTCCGCGAAGCGAATGAACTCCGCTGGCCAAACCAGCGTTCTGTGACTTTGGCGATACAGCATTATTCATAGCGAAGTGCCTCCACGGGATGCATCCGAGCGGCTCGTAAAGCCGGCAACACACTGGCCATTACGGCAATCAGCATTGCGCCCAGAACAATCCAGCCGATCGTCCAAGGTTCAATGACGGTAGGAATTTGTTGAAAGTAATAAATCGTAGGATCAAAGACCTCGCGGCCCGTAAACGATTCCAGAAGTGACGCAATACTATTGATGTTGACCACAAACAACAGGCCCAACACCATGCCCACTCCGGACCCGACACAACCGAGTGACAATCCGTATCCCAAAAAGATAGACATGACGCCTTTCTTGGACGCACCCAATGATTTGAGGATGCCAATGTCTTTGGTCTTTTCCACCACAATCATGAAGAACGTGGCCAAGATGCCAAAGCCGGCGACGGCAATGATCATAAACAGCAGGATATTCAGGATGGTCGTTTCCATTTGCACGGCAGCCAGCAGCGGCCCCTGCATTTCCTTCCAAGTTTGAATTCGATAGGGAAACAATTCGGCCGGATAGTGTTCGCGTAGTTTTTGGCACGCCAACTCCAGATTGGCCCCTTCGGCCAGTTTCAGTTGGATCGAACTAACAGCACCTTCGCCGGTCGCAGGATCAATCATATTGCGTAATTCTTGCAGTCGGCGAATCGGCACAAATGCAAACCCCGAATCGTATTCGCTCATCTTGCTTTCATAGAAATCGACAACCGTGAAGTCTGCGAAGGCAATTTCCGGTTTCTTCCCCGCCGTGGGAAATCCGACCTTCACGTCATCGCCGGGCCGACACAGAAAGAAGTCAGCAACTTCGCCTTCCGGAGTACGATGTCGAATATTGGAAATGCTGATTCCCAGTATGATCCCTGTCCACTCCTCTTTTGCCGGATCAAAAACGTGCTGCGGCGCATCATCCAGTTGAGCAAAAGGATCGTCGGGAACGTTGATATCATTCAAAGAAAGACCGCCTTCCATGGCCAAGTCCAAGTCAAAATCTTCACCCGCCAGAAGTTCATTGGCGTGATCCTGGTCAGCGACATTGTGGTCCGTTTCGCTGGGAACGTTTGCTGTTTGTACTTCGGCCGATTCGTCTTGGACCAGCGATTCGTTCAACGCGGCATCGGTGGTCTGCAACTCCATTTGCTTGCGTTGTTCTTCTTGATATCGTTCGGCGGCAACTCGCATTCTTCGATATTGCCTCCCAGCGTCGCGCAAGCGTTTGTCGTAGCCGCCTTCGCGCAACATGAAACTCAAACGTTCTCGATTCTGTGGATGTAACAGATACTGACTAAAGTCACTGACACTGGCGTACGTTTGATCATCAATACCAATCAGATTGACTTGTTTGGTAATCCATTGACCTCGTACCTGAAACGTCAGCATAGACGGAATGTGGACCGTGGTTGTCAGGCCTTCCAGGTCGTCACCCAGAATGTCGCGAATGTTGTTTTCCAGCGACGCCACATCTTCAATGCCGTTGGAGCCGTGCGATTCCACCACGATATCCGAAAGGATGCCATGCAACCGCTTGTACATCTCTTCCTGAAAACCAGACATCACGCTGTTGACCACAATCATGGTGGCCACGCCCAACGTCACACTGATAATGGACGCCAACGCGATATAGCGCGAACGTAGATAGCGCGAACAGAGCAGAAGTTTGAACATAGGCCAATCCTTTGGCGTTATGGGTCGAGTGCGAATCCGTCCGCACGAGTTTCTTGACCGTGGAGCCAAGTCAGTAGCCTGCTCCACGCATTTTCTTATTGTTCTGGTCGAAGCAACGGGAACAAAATGACGTCGCGAATAGTTTGCGAATTGGTCAGCAACATCACCAGCCGATCAATACCTATGCCCAGCCCACCCGCCGGCGGCATCCCATTGCGTAAGGCTCGAATAAAATCGTGATCCATTTTGGCCATCGAATCTTCTTCGGACAGTCCATCCAACTGCGTCTTGAACAGCTCTTCCTGCACATCCGGATCGTTCAATTCAGTATAGGCGTTGGCCAACTCCATTCCCTGCACAAACAATTCAAAACGTTCTGCAATGGCAGGATTGTCCGTCTTGCGTTTCGTCAGCGGACAAATACTGGCTGGGTAGTCAATCACAAAGATGGGACCAACCAAACTGTCTTCCACTTTTTCTTCAAAGATATCGCTCTTGATCACGTCCGGATGACGGCCTGCCGTTTCAATCCCAATGGTCTTGGCATAGTCGATGATCGCTTGTTCATTGTTTGGATCGACACCAGTATGTTCTTGGAACAGGTCGGCATATGTCTTTCGCTGAAACGGTGTTGCGAAATCGATTTCCGTTTCACCCCAAGGCAACTTCGTACCATGACCCAAAACAGCAATGGCATCGCTAATGATCTGTTCGGTCAGATCCATCATCGTTTCGTAATTGCCGTAGGCCTGATACACCTCCAGCATGGTGAATTCAGGATTGTGCTTGGGGCTGATCCCTTCATTCCGGTAGACTCGCCCTAGCTCAAACACGCGTTCCATACCGCCCACTAGTAAGCGTTTCAGATGCAGTTCCAACGCAATTCGCATATACAGCTGGATGTCCAGCGCGTTGTGGTGCGTGACGAATGGCCGAGCTGCCGCGCCGCCGGCAATAGAATGCAGCGTGGGCCCTTCAATTTCCAGATAGTCGTTGTCGGCCAGGGTGTTGCGAATCGATTTGACAATCTTGGACCGTTCAATAAAGCGGTCTCGAACTCCGTCCGTGTACGTCAGATCCAAATAGCGGCGACGCTGGCGCAGTTCCGGGTCGGTCAGCCCGTGATGTTTTTCCGGCGGCGAATCGATACTCTTGCACAAGAAGTGCAGCGATTCAGCAAAGATCGTGATTTCACCCGTTTTGGTGCGACGCAACTGACCGTCAACACCGATGATGTCGCCCAGGTCAAAGCAGTTAGCCAGCTCCCATGCTTGTTCGCCGACTTGATTTTTGCCGACGAACAATTGGATGCTACCCGTTTGGTCGCGAATATCAATGAACTTCAGCTTCCCGGTGTCTCGCTGAAACACAATCCGCCCGGCTGCTCGCACCGCCGGCCCGACCATTTCTCCTTTGCCTTGTTCGGAAAGCCATTTGCGAAAGTCAAAATCGTCCGGCTGAGAATCCAAATCAGGCAGTTCAATGCGGTCGCCCGCTTCCGTCTGCAGGGCAACTTCGCCAATTCGCTGACGAATTTCCCCAATCGCCGCTTTGTCATCAAATCGACTTCCCCACGGATCGACTCCCATGGCCTGTAACTTGGCCAGTTTGTCTCGCCGAGCTTTCTCGATGCGTCCTACGTCTTCTGGTTCAGTCATTTTGGATGCGATATTTCGCTTAAATTCGAACTAGTTTTGCTATCTTCGCTAAATAAAACCTTCCGAAGGTCGCAACATTCTAGTGAAACGTCCGAACCGGTCAATGTGGATCGAATTCGCCACGGTAGCCACTTCCCAATATCGTGCAAACCACCAATCCACTCGTTTGGCGAGGACTTCTCAGCGAATGGCAAAACTGATATCTTTCACGGTGATTCAGCCGAGCGAATTCGGCCGATAGAGGCAGTGAATCCGCCCTGTCGTTGCACGGCGGATAAATGAGTTCGCTAGCATTTCAGCGAATCAAACGAATAGAGACCGTCCGCATTTGGACACATTGATCCGTATTCCATTAACAGAAAACTACCCACAGGAGCCATTCCATGGCCAAGCCACATCGCGTTTTAAAGAAAGCCAATCATGGCAGCCGGCCCGCTAATTCGAAAGCTCGCAAAGCGAAGCGTCGTAAGGTAAAAACCTAATTGAAAAGTGTTACTTTCGCGTTTCGATTTGTCGTACCGCTTGACCTTGGCCGTTTGTTGTACCGCCTTCAGGCGGAAGACCGAATCAGCCGGGACGTGGTACTAACAAACCTTGTTCAACGGCGGCGAAAACCGTTTGTGTAACGCAACCGGGAAACGAATCGACAGGGAAACTCCGTGGCCAAAGATTTGATTGTTGATTTGTCCAACGTGCAAGTAGATCCGCCGTTGGCAGACCTTGATGAAATTCGCAAGTATAATCCTCAGCGCCATGAAATGGAGCAGCTGACCGGGATTGCTTATATCGATACCGACAAACATATCTGCGTCGGCTTCAAAGACATTACGGATCAGGAATTCTGGTGCCGAGGCCACATGCCGGGCATGCCGCTGATGCCGGGAGTGATCATGTGTGAAGCCGCTGCTCAACTGGCTTCGTTCTATACACAACGGTTCGATCTGTTGGGCAGCGAAATGGTTGGATTTGGCGGCTTGGAAGATGTCCGCTTTCGCGATCCTGTCGTGCCAGGTGACCGGTTGTTTATTATCACCGAATTGAGCCGCGTGCGCCGAGGCCGTTTAATTGTGGCTCGCTTCCAAGGCGCGGTCGATAACCGCATTGTGTTTGATGGCGTGCTAAAAGGCATTCCGTTGCCCATTGAAGCACTCGGCAAGAAGTCGACGTCGTAACACCATGGGCAGACGCACTCTTCGCAAGATCAATCCGAATCTGGATTATGAACCGTATTTAGATTCGGTCGAAAATCAACTGGACATCGACTGGACCCCAGACCGTTTCTTCGCCATCCCGCTCCCTTGGAGATCGAAGTCGGTTCGGGCAAAGGTCTGTTCATTGCCAACGCGGCCCAACAGTTTCCAGACCGCAATTTTTTGGGAATCGAAATCGCACAACGCTACGCTCGGAGTTGCGCGCTCGGATTGCTCGAGCTGCAGTCACCAACGCCATGATGTTCAGCGGAGACGCTCAGCCGCTGTTTCGGCAGAAGATTCCGGATCATTCGATTCATGGAGTCCACGTTTACTTTCCCGATCCGTGGTGGAAAAAACGGCATCACAAACGACGAATCATGAACGAATCGTTTCTGACCGATGTGGTTCGAGTCTTAGTGCCGGACGGCCTAAGGCTGCACTTTTGGACCGATGTGAAAGAGTATTTCGACCTATCCGTCGAATTGATCCATCAATCCTTTCCACAGCTTCAAGGTCCGCTAAGCGTTGCCGAAAAACCAGCCGAACACGAAATGGACTTCCGCACTCATTTTGAACGCAGAACTCGCCTCCACAACGAAGCCGTTTATCGCTCCGAGTTTGTTCGAAGTTGATTAGGCATTCACGTTTGACTCGCACGCCAAGACTGAACCCTATCTAGACCTAACTTGAACGGAAAATCATGGCATTAACAGCGACTTGAGGCTACTTTGGCAAGCGTTTTCGCTCGAATATAAAATGCGTGATTGTTGCCACGAATTCTACAGAAATGGGCTAAGCTGCCCATTTCATCTCGTGTACAACACTTGGCATGAGTGCAAAGCAAGGGAAACTGCGAGTCGAAACGGTCCGCAAGACGGTCAAAGGGAAGGTCTACACTTCGGTGCTGCTGCGGCGAAGTTTTCTGCGGACGGCAAGGTCCAGCACGAGACGCTGGGGAACCTCACGCGGTTGCCACCGGATGTCATCGAGTTCATCAAGCGGCGACTTGCTGGTGAACTGGAAGCCGACGCACCGCACTCGTCGTTTGAAATCACTCGTTCGCTGCCGCACGGGAATGTGGCGGCCGTGCTGCAACAGCTTGCAGCTTAACTTGGGCTGGAGAATTTACTGGCCTCGCGATCGTGCCGCCAGCGGGATTTAATCATGGCATTGGTCGTGGCACGCGTGCTTTCGCCGCGTTCTAAGCTAAGTACCACGACGGGGCGTGACGACCGAGACTGCCAAGCACACGTTGGCTGAAGAGTTGGCGATTGGCGACGTCGATGTCCATGAGTTGTATGCCGCGATGGATTGGCTGGCGACACGTCAAACGCGGATCGAAAACAAGCTCGCCAAGAAGCACTTGAAGGACGGGCAGTTGGTACTGTTCGATGTTTCTTCGAGCTATTACACGGGACGAAAGAGTCCGCTGATTAAACATGGTTACAGTCGCGATCATCGTGGCGATCGCCCTCAGATCGTGTACGGTTTGCTGTGTGATTCGGAAGGTCGTCCGATTGCGATTGAAGTCTTCCCGGGCAACACGGCCGACCCGCCGACATTCACTCAAATCGTCGCGACGGCTCGTAAACGTTTCGGCATCAACCGGCTCGTTTTCGTTGGTGATCGCGGCATGATCACGTCGGCTCGGATCAACGAAGACCTGCGAGGTGTCGATGGTTTGGACTGGATTTCCGCCTTGCGTACCGAGGGAATTCGCAAGTTGTGCGCAGCCGGCACGATCCAGATGTCGCTGTTCGACACACAGGATCTGGCCGAGGTGACATCGGAACATTTTCCCGACGAGCGACTGGTTGTCTGTCGCAATCCGGCGGCTCGCCGAGCAACGTGCTCGCAAGCGAAACGAGTTGCTTGAAGCGACCGAAAGAAGCTCGAACCGATTCGAATCGCCACGCAGCGTAAAACAAATCCACTTCGCGGCGAGAAAGAAATCAGCCTTCGAGTTGGCAAAGTTATTGGCCAACACAAAATGGCGAAGCACTTCGATCTTACGATCACCGAGACTTCGTTTGCGTATGCTCGTAACGAAGATCGCATTCGCGAAGAGGCGGCTCTCGACGGCTTGTATGTCGTCCGCAGCAGCGTCGACAAGAAGCGAATGGACTCGGACAAAGTTGTCGAAAACTACAAGAGCCTTGCCAAAGTCGAACGCGTTTCGTTGCATAAAGACGGTCGATCTATCGCTGCGTCCGATCTATCATCGCAACGAAGAACGGATCCGGTCGCACGTGTTCATCTGTATGTTGGCGTACTATGTCGAATGGCACATGCGAGAAAAATTGCGTCCAGTGTTGTTCGCCGACGACGACCAAGAGTCAGCAGAGGCGGCTCGCAAATCGATCGTGGCGCCCGGCCCAGCGTTCAGAATCTGCCAAACGCAAAGACGCCACTCGCCGCACATCTGACGACTTCCCCGTTCAGGCTTCCATGTGACATCCTGCAGGACCTCGGCACGCTCTGCCGCAACCGTATCCGCATCCCCGAGTTCGATTCAGAATTCGACAAACTCACGCTGGCGACCCCGTACCAGCAACACGTCCTCGATCTGCTGGGCGTTACCGCCAACTAACCGCCAACCATTCGCGTGTTCCAGAACCCGGCGCATTTCAACGTCCGCCCCCGACAGCCAATTGAGCCTACAATGAAAGGCTCAAATCGAAAAAGATCCGTCAAATTTCGTTTCAAGTTAGGTCTAGAATTTCTGTTCACGGCCAACGTGACGAATCAGGATATGCTGGTTCGGCCGGCACGCTTGATCCAAGTTCAACCGAAGCCCCGTCAGGTTACGAAAAAAGGTGGCATCGCAGGCCTGTCGAAGCCACCTAATTGACCATTGAAATACGTTAACGGAGTTATTCTTTTGGCTTGCGGCGAACTTGCATCAAACCGCACAGACCGAGAAACAGAATGGCCAGACCGTGCGGTTCTGGAACAGCTGACACAGCTGGACGAGGCCCCAGCTCAAAGCCACCGCCCTGGAACGCTTTCACAAAGTCGCCGCTGTTGAAGCGACCGTCTGCGTTCCAGTCTCCGGAAGACCAGTCGGCGGGTTCGTCCTTTTCGAAAAGCCCCGCCGTGAAAATTTGGACAAAATCGGCACTGCTGAATTCTCCGTCCAAGTTCGCATCACCGAACCACGTGTTCTTGATGTCCACCACCCAAAGATCCAGTTCGGTATCGTTGACTTGGCCATCGCTATTTAGATCAAATGCAGCTCCATTCGTTTCGGCAGCAATTTCGTTGCTCAGCAAATTGATGTCGGCCACGGTTAATTGACCGTCACCATTAAAGTCACCTCGGACAGCAGGGGTGGAATCCAACAGCCAGTTAATAGCCGCTTCAAACAGCTTGAGTCCGTCGTCCGTCAGACTTGCGAATCCGGTGTCCTGGATCGGAAAGTTAAGTCGTTTACCAGCGGCCAAAGTCCCATCCAGAAGTTCGCCACCTACGTCAACGGCAGTGATGGTGTAGAGTTCGGCGGGAGAATCTAATCGAGTTTGTGTTTCCAGTACACCATCAACAAAAACACTGCCGACGTCGCCGTCCCAAGTCACCGCAAAGTGATGCCATTCGTCCGTTGAGAATGAATCAGTGGTGGCTTCAAACGGAGTATCCAGGTCGCCATCGCTGTTCACGTAAATGCCGATTGGTTCGTTATTTCGGTTGGCACTCAAGTGAGGACGAACCGTACCTCCTTCGCCGTTGCCATAGAAGAAGTCGACTCGTGAATCTGAAACGTCAAACGTGTCACCGTAGACGTTTGAATCAGCATTGAACCAGAACGAATAGGCAAGGTTACCACCTTCGCGAATCATGTCGGGCACATTCAGCGATCCGGCGCCGTCCAAGAACATGGCGCCAGCACCACCGACACCTGGAGCCGCTTCGCCTTGAACGAGTTCGGCGGTTCCCTCTAGTTCGCCATCGAAACCGTTTCCGCTTTGATCCGAGACAAAGAAATCGTCTCCTTCGTCAAAGGAAAAATAGACTTGTGGCAAGGGACGGGTTTGGCCCAAAGCCGAAATACCTTGCCGGTACAAGGTAAAGATATCCCCGCCCGTCAGGTTTTGATTCGCATCAACTTCAAACGAAAGTGCAGCAGAAAAGATGGCCACTTCGTCCATGAGTCCAGAAAATCCAGCGCCCCCGTTTTGGTTCGACCCCACATGCATGCCGATACCAGATTGCGACAAGATGATTTCGTTGGCGTCTTGTTGCGGAAAGCCAGCGATCGCGACAACCCCGGGACCAAGTTGTCCGGTGGCGTGCGGATTCGGAATGGGATCGAACGAAAAATCAACGGTTCCACGCAGTCCGGCTGCCAGGGGATGTGTTGGGTCTAGAATCTGAATCTGTGTGCCAGGCAACGCCGTACCATTTTCGCCACCCTGCGACATCGCTAGATTGCCGTTCGCCGTAGTGCCATCAAAAATAGCTTCTTCCCAGTTCAGAACTGGAGTGGCCGTGTCCTGAAATTTTCCTCGGACGGTTCCTGAGCCCAATGTAGAAGAAATGATCACCAAATCGACCGAGTCGGCGTCGGCGGTAGTGGATGCGTCGCCCGAAAGATAGACGACATCGTGACCAAGCACGTCAGTCAGATATTCGTAGACAAACGAATCGTCACCAAATGTCGGATCGGGATCCGCTCCAATGAAAAGCAATTCGGCTGCACTAACTTGAATGGCACAAATTCCGATCGCCACACACACGAACAAGTAAAATTTTTTTCTCATCACGATTCAAGACCCTCCGATTGACTGGCGACCAGGTCCGTATGACCCAACCATTCATGGATACTACCTACTGTTCTTCCACGTTGCGTTCTTTAGGATAACTGTCTGAGCAATATAATCAATTCTGGCCGCCGACCCGTACAGGATTGTCGGCGATGAATGACTCGCCAAGGAAAGGAAGCGAATGGTCAGAATCGGATTGGTTTCAGACACGCATGGTTACATTGACGACACGATCTGTGATGTTTTGAGCCCTTGCGACCAGATTTGGCACGCGGGCGACTTCGGCAGCGTCGAAGTGATTGATCGGCTGAACTCGTCAAAAAATCTCAAAGGTGTGTTCGGAAATATTGACGATCAAGGTGTGCGAGGTCGTTTTGAGGAAGACTTTCGCACCGAACTGGGCGGCTGGCAGTTTTGGATGACTCACATCGCCGGACCACCGAATCGTTATGCTCCTAGAATTCGTCGAATGTTATCGGAAGCAGATCCGATTCCTCACGTTTTGATTTACGGGCATTCGCACATTCTTCGCGTCGACTACGACAAGAAGCATCAAAACATGATTGCCATTAATCCCGGTGCGGCTGGGCATTACGGTCAGCAGTTGGTTCGCACCGTAATGCTGATGGACGTGAGCGAATCGGAAATTCAATTGACCGTCGTGGAACTCGGGCCCAAAGGGATACGGAAACCCCAAAGCGTTCGGCAGGTTGACATCGGTAAATGGAAAGTGCCGCTACGAAGTAAATCATAGCGGCACTTGTTAGTCGGCTTTTAAAAAGCAGCTTATCGTCGTCGGCGGCTGGCAAAACCAAGCATGCCCAGTGCGAACAGAACACAAGCAGACGGTTCGGGTACCGAACTGACGGCGGGTCGCGGCCCCGCTTCATAGCCGCCTTCGGTAAAGGCCAGAACGAAGTCGCCACTGTCGAAGTCCCCGTCCCCGTTCCAATCGCCTTCGACCCAAGTTGAATTGCCGGCTACGGCGTCTTCATATTCGCCAACGGTGAAAACGGCGACAAAGTCCGCCGAATCAAATTGTCCGTCCAGGTTGCTGTCGCCGAAATAAGTCTTCCGGATGGAGCCCACCCAGGCGTTGCGATCTTCGGCGGTGACCGAACCATCGCTGTTGACATCGTACGTTGGATTGTTGGTGCCTGCCAATACTTCGGCTGACAATAGATCGATATCGATTGCTGTCAATGCGCCGTCATTGTCAAAGTCACCAGGCGTAGTGTTCACAACACGAGTCAACGTGTAGTTATCCTGTCCCAACGCACCGGAAACCGTGAAGTAGCTGGCAAACGCAGCGCCGTCTGGGCCGCTGAGTCCATCTGCCTGCAGAATGCCTGCGTCCCACAGTTCTTGGTAGGTGATGGGGTCCAGATTTTGCCAAACTTCGTCGACATCTTTCTGGGCGTAGACGATTCCGGCGCTGTCCACCGTCAGGGATCCAGGACCGGTGAAGTTAATGCTGAGAGACGGTTTGTTAAAATCGTCCTCTTCGGCCCAGAATTTATCGGCAATGATCAAGTCGGCGTCTGCTGCTTCTCCTGCGCTGATAGCGCCGCCGGTGAGATCGATATGGCCATCGTCAATAATGAACGAAATCACCGAACCGTTCGGCTGCAAATCATCCCAACCACCGATCCACAACTGGCCTTCATTTTCCAGTCGACCACCATTGGTGATGCGAACTTCAATTTCTTGATGGTCTAAGTCGACAGGGTGATCTGGAGAGCTCCACGTGTCATCGCCTTTCCACGAACCAAAAATCAACGCGCCGCCTCCTTCGCCCGGAACTGCGCCCGTTCGAACGAAAGAACCGCCGTCCAGATTCAGCAACGTCAGGTCCATTTCTGTCCAACGATTTTCGGCCCAGCCGGCATCCGTGATCTGCACCCAACGAGCACCATCAACAATATTAAGTGTGCTACCTTGCAGCATGTGAAAGTCGGAACCAATGGAATCGGCGTCATAGGTGACGGTCGCGCCACTGCCGATAATAATGTTTTCGACTTCACCGTTGGGGCCAGCCCAACCTCGAGCTCCATCTTCTCGTCCCGTCCAATCCAGCATTAGGTCTCCCTCGTTCCAATTGGGGTCGAACCAAGTGCCATCACCGCCGTCCCAGACAATGTCTAGTGCGAACGACGAAGAAACCATCGCCAACGTCAATCCAGCGGCACAACCTACCAACAGCTTTCAGTCTCATCGAATATCCTTCTCTAACAAAAAACAATTAAACGTCCACCGTTGCTCCGACCCTCTGCAGATCATTCTCGTCTTTGCCGCCGCCTTGTCCATTCACCGACACACGAAATTGGCAAATTTTGTTCGTCGAAAACCTTGTAACAGTCTCTCACAACGTTCGCTTACTAACGTGTGTGGTTGAAATGGTTCAACCAACAAAAAACCATTGAGATTAGGAGAAATTGACATGAAGAATTTCGTCAAGTTAGCGGTTGTGGCGGGACTTGCCTTCGGAGCACTTTCCGTGGGCAGTAGCGAAGCGAAGGCTGGATGGGGATGTTACCGTCCCGTATCGTGCTATTCGCCATGTAGGACGAATTTCAGTTACGGAAACTGGAGCTGCTATTCGCCGAGTTATTCGTATTCCTACGTGACTCCGCGTTATAGCTGCTATTCGCCATATTCGTACGGATCGTATTCGTACTCTGGTTGGTCGTATCCGTCGTATTCATCCTGCTATTCCTATGCACCTGCGACATGCTATCGCTCTTCGTATTCGCCGGTGTACCAAGCGGCGTACTACGCAGGAAACTGCGGCTACGGTGGTTTCCAGAGCTACGGTTGCGGCGGTTATGGAGGTGGATGTTACGCCGTGCCGGCAACCTATGGATCATGCGGCTGGTAGCTGAAAACAAAAAAACGAGGCTCCCGATTTGGGAGCCTCGTTTTGTTTTGTAAAAAGAAGTTGTGGCGAGGAATCAGGTTAATCCCACCACCATTGGCCTTGGGCGAGTCCTTGGAGACTCACTTCTTTATGTCGAGCTGCCACGGTTCCATCTTGGTCGGGAATGATGTTGGCGCTGGAGACGGCTTGCCGAGCGTCAATGTGGACACCACCGCCAACAGGCGTTGTTAAACGGCTTCCTTTCCACACGATATTGACCGCCGTATCGACTTGTTTCGGCGCTGCATAAACTTCAACGGAGAACTTGCCTTCGTCTGCTAGAACGCCAAGGTCCCAACCAGCTTCAGCGTAGTAGCCTTCGTTTTGGATTAGCGCCGCGACGATCAGCATGTCGATCAGATTGCGAAGCTGACCATAGACCGGAGCTTTGGCAGCCAGATTGGGATACTGCTTGGTAAAGTCTTGGCAAAATCGTTCGCTGGCTTGGTCTACTCGGTTGGTTTCCATGCGAGTACCATCGGCGCGAACCAGTTCGTTAGCACCGACCAATTTCACACCGTGCCCGCGAATCTCCGCTGCCAAACCATCGTCACTCATGCAGACGGTTTCATAGTCGGGAACAAAGTACCATCGCTGCATAGCGTTACGTTGCAACGAAGCCGCGTTCGCTCGTTCCACATAGCTCTTCAATCGTACCGGCGGAACCTCCAAGCCAATCCCAATCAGCTTCATACGATAGTCAGCTTCGACCAGAATGTTGGCGAAATGCGTGTTGGCCGGAATACCTGTGATGGTTACTTCTTGCAGTCCTAAACTTTTCTGCAGGCCATCCGCGATGAATTCGGCATCGGAAGGACGAAGATTTCGCTGGCTAAGGTCCTGAAGAAAGTCTTGCATCCGTTGCAGACCGTCTTGCGTGGGATCGATGGAACAACCGACCGAACCAATGCGTTTGACACCTGGGCCAAAGGTTCGCAAAGCCACCACCAAATCTTCCAGCAATAGTGTTGGCTCGCCAGAAAAAATACCAACTGGGCGTTCCATGTCATCTAGCATGAAACCTTCCGCCGGACCGGCGATGACAATGTCCTTTGTTTCAGGGTAGTAAAAGACGTGCTGGATTTTGGTCAGGCCTGCCAAGAATTTCAGTTCGTCCGTGATCGGCTGATTCGCATCCACGGATTGACGAACGGCATCGGCCAATCGGTTTAAAGAAATCTTGCGGCTGTCGCTCGCTTTGGCAACATTCGCATCCAATTTGGATTTGGCCTCTAAACGACGGCGTCGCGAAAGTTCGCCCGTTCCATCGATGCGTTTCATGCTGACCACACCCAAAGCGTCGACTACCACTCCCGCTCCCGGAAGATTGCCGGCAATGATGGTTGTGTCTCCGCCGCCGGTGTCATCCGTGTTACCGTTGTTATTGTTTTGCGCCCAAACGCTTGGCGAAAGCATCATCAACACCAAAGTCGCTGCCAATATCCGAAGGACTGACCGACGTTTTCTTGTTTGTGAAGTTAGCAACATTCTAAAATTTGCCCTCAACTCTGTGGCGAATCGACCAACGCCATGTCCAAATAACGCCGCTAGAAGGCGGCTGAAATGTTTCTGAAACCAAGCTTTGATCTTAGTTTGGAGCAGGTGGAAAAGCAAGGAAAGCGAATCAGCCCAAGCGATTCTTATTGCCTGAAGTCAGCCAAAACGACGGTTTAATGGCGGAAAGCACTCAATTGTGTCAATCTGTTGAAACGGTAATGAAATAAGTACAGTTGGGTTCCTGGCACCACTTACAATTCGCCCCTCCAGCGTTTGAACCTTGCGTCCCCCACAAATTGCCACTAACCGGCCTTACCAACTTTTTTTCGGCCATTTCCGTTGCCCCCCGCAGCGTTAGTCAAAAGTCGCATGTTTTCCGGTCCCAGCAAATCGTTTACTCGATTTCGCATTTCTGGGTGAAGTTCAACTCGAGTAGAATCGCTGCGCATGAGAACTCGCGTTCCATCGTCCATTTCCAGGACCAGTTGAACTTCGCACGAACCGGGATAGCCGCGCAAGATTTCCTTGAGCTGCTTGAGACCGTTTTCGCCATGTTTCGATTCGTGAATACGTAGTCGAATTCCTTTGGTGTACTTGGCGTCCAGTTGGTCCAGCGGGATCAATTCGTTTACAACCAAGTTCGCTTCATCACCACCTCGGCGATCAATGGCCCCCTTCACCACCAAGATGGCATCGGCCTGAACAAATTGACCAAAGTTTTCAAAATCAGTCGGCCACAAAATACAGCGAATACTGCCATCGACATCTTCCAAGTCGAACATGGCGTATTTGGTGGCAGTGCTGCCGGGTCTAGCTCGCTTAACGTGCGAAAACTTGATGGACGAAAGCATTCCGCCCAGTGTCACTTCCGCTCGATCTGCAAGTCCGCCGATCTTGGCCGTAGTGTGCGAACAGAATGTGGCAAACGTGTCGCGATGTTCGCCCAGTGGATGTCCGGTCAAGTAGAAGCCCAAGACTTCTTTTTCGGCCACCGATTTTTCTCGTTCATCCGTTTCCGGAATGTCAGGCAAACTGGCCTTTTGAGCCTGCTGCGGTTCGTCCTCTTCAATGTCTCCGAAAAGACTCTTTTGGCCGGAACGACGGTCGGCCAATGCAGAAGCACCTGCCTGGAGTGCTCGTTCCAAAACGGCTGTTAGCTGCGAACGAAAAACTCCAAAGCTATCAAACGCGCCGGCCTTGATCAGCGTTTCAATGGTCGAACGATTACAACTGGACGGGTCAATGCGTTCACAGAAATCAAAAATGTCTTTGAACCGTCCGTCTTCTTGACGAGCAGCGACGATGGCTTCCGCCGCACCACCGCCACACCCTTTGATGGCCGACAGGGCGAACCGAATTTGTCCGTCTTCCACGCTGAAATCTACATCCGAAGCATTCACGTCTGGCGGTAGAACCGTGATCCCCATACGTTCCGAATCTTCCATGTGCTCCACCAGCGCATCCTTCTTCTTGAAGTTGCGACCAGGAATGTCACCCGATAGCAAGGCCGCCATGAATTCAACCGGATAGTGACACTTCAGATAGGCCGTCTGGTAGGCAATCAGCGCGTAGGCAGTACTGTGCGATTTGTTGAAACCATAACCGGCAAATTTGACAATCAAGTTCCAAATGTCTTCGGCATCTTTTTTGGCGAGCCCGTTTGCGACAGATCCTTCCACAAACTTCTGGTAGTTGGACTGAATGATGGATTCTTTTTTCTTGCTGATCGCCTTGATGCACGTATACGCTTTGGCGAGCTCAATGCCACCTAAGCGATTCAAAATCCGCATCACCTGTTCTTGGTAAACCATCACGCCGTTGGTTTCCGACAGGATCTCTTCCAGCACCGGGTGCTTGTATTCCGCTTCTTTGCGGCCATGTTTCACCGCCACATAATCTTCCACCATGCCGCCTTCCAGCGGGCCGGGACGATACAGCGCATTGGTCGCAATGATGTCTAAGAAGTGGTCTGGCTTCATCTTCTGCAAGAGATCTCGAATACCACCACTTTCCAGCTGGAAGACGCCCTTTGTTTCGCCTCGCTGTAATAATTTGTAGGTCGGTTGGTCGTCCAGCGGAAACTTGAGCGGATCAATTCGTTCGCCCGTGGTCTGTTCGATCATGTCGACTGCTTTGCGCAGGATCGTCAAGTTTCGCAGGCCCAAGAAGTCCATTTTTAATAGACCGGCCGCTTCGACATCGCCCATAGACCATTGCGTGATGATGTCGTCTTTGCCACTGACTTTGCACAGCGGAACATATTCGGTCAACGGTTGATCGGCAATTACAACGGCGGCTGCGTGCGTGCCGACATTTCGAGCTAAGCCTTCGATGCGGCGAGCGAGATCCAGGAGTTCACGAATTTCTCCGTCCGTTTCGTAGGCGTTCTTGAGTTCTTCACTTTTCTCCAACGCCTTATCCAGCGAAATTCCCAGCTCTTCCGGAATCATGCCAGTCACTTCGTTCACTCGGCCAAGCGGAATCCCCAGTGCTCGGCCGACATCCTTAATGGCAGCTCGCGCGGCCAATGTTCCGAACGTACCAATCTGCGCCACGTTGTCTTCGCCATATTTGTCTTTGACGTAGCGAATCACGTCACTGCGGCGTTCTTTGCAGAAGTCGATATCGATATCGGGCGCTTCCAAACGACTTTCGTCCAAGAACCGTTCAAATAGCAGATCGTACTTGATGGGGCAGACATGGCTCATATACAAGGCGTAGCATACCAACGCGCCGACACCACTGCCTCTGGCCGTGGCCGGGATTCCCATTTCTCGACCTTTATGAACAAAATCCCAAACAATCAAGAAGTAGTTGGGAAATCCCAGCGTGTTGATCACGCCAAGCTCTCGGTCCAATCGGTCGCGAACCACTTGTGAAAGCTCGCCGCCGGGCAACATTTCTTCATTGCCTTCGTAGCGTTCTTTCAAGCCTTGAACGCACAGTTCCTCCAGATATTCCGATGCAGTCCTGTTTTGCGGTAGCGGCGAATAGGTCGGAAAGTTTCGTTCGCCAAGTTTTAGGTCAATGTCGACCGTGTTGGCGATTTCTTGGCTTCGCGCCACCGCGTCTTCCAGTCCAGGGAAGGCGGCATACATTTCGTCCGGCGTACGAATGAAGTATTCATTGCCATCCATGCGCATGCGATTCGTGTCCGTACGAAATCTACCGGTATTAATGCACAGCATCACGTCTTGCGCTTCTGCGTCTTCACGGTCGGCATAATGGGCATCGCTGGTAGCCACAACGGGCAGCCCCAGTTTCTGGGCGATTCGCAGCGAACCTTCCATGGCCAATCGCTGAATCTCAACACCGTTATTCTGAATTTCAATGAAGTAACGATTGCCGAAAACACTTTCAAACCATCGAGCGATCTCGAGCGAATCCGCCAATTCTTCGTCCGACTGCATGCCACCCTTCAAGAGCGTGCGACTCAATTCGCCCGACACACATCCGCTAAGACAGACGATTCCTTCGCTATGGTCTGCCAGCAATTCTTTGTCGATTCGCGGCTTAAAATAAAAACCTTCCAGATACGCTGCCGAAGCCATTTTGACCAAATTCTTAAAACCGGTGCGGTTTTGAGCCAGTAAGGTCAGGTGAAAACTGGAATCTTTTTGTCGGCCACCATCTTTTTGGAATCGACTTCCCGGCGCGATGTAGGCTTCATAGCCAATGATCGGGTTGATTTCGGCCCCTTTGGCCTTGCGGTAAAATTCCAAAGCTCCATGCAGATTGCCGTGATCTGTTAACGCCAACGCGTTCATGCCGCGTTCTTTGGTTCGCTTGACCAACTTGTCAATCGAGCCTGCACCGTCCAATAAACTATAGTGGCTGTGGCAATGCAAATGCGTGAAAGGGCGCACGACGGTCGATTCAGTGGACATGATTTGGGCTCCTGCCTGGGGCAGTTTCGCTGAGCTTGAAACGAGCGAAACGAATTCGATCTTGCCGTTGGAACGAGGCCGCGCGATTGCGACACTCGAAGAAACGCTTTGCGTCCGATTCTAGATTTCCACAAGCGGCCTGAGTAGCCTCCTTGTCGAATTCCGACTCTGCGCAACTATCGACTCGCTTTGGGTGCGAAGCCGGACAGGGTAGGACAACGGAATCCCTATTCCGGTTGATCCGGATTTCCGATTTGGCGAAGATACGTAGACAATTGACTTTGCAGGTCCAGTAAGTTTTGCCAATTGGCCTGCGTCAATTCTACGTTGGCGGAATTGCGATCATCGGTGGACACGGCGTTGATAAGTTTTCGCAAGCGAATTTGGACATATTCCAGCAGTTCTGAAAGTTGAGCAGCTTGGCCGGGGCTTAACCGAGTGGGCAGGTTGGGCGGTTCCAACGCATGCAGCTTGGCCTGCAATTCACCATCGTTTTCCAGGTTCAATTCAAAGTCCAGTGAACTGGCGTGCGATGCCAATTCGACATCAGAACCAGAACGATCTGCTTTTCGACTGCCACTGTCATTCTGCCCGCGAATGGTGGCCAGCCGAGTGGCAATTTCGTCTCGAGAGCCAAAAATCAGGACACTTCGACCTAGCGAGATAAGATCGCCAAATCGAAGGATGCGTAAGTGGATGTCTTCGCCGTTAACACGAGTCCCGTTGGTGCTTTCCAAGTCGGTGAGCACCAGTTGGTCATTGTCGGATTGAATTTTGACGTGATACCGACTCACTCGGTCATCATTCAACTGAATAATGTTGCCTTCTTCGCGTCCGATGGTGACAGGTGGGGTCAGTCCCTGAAACACGCGGCCTCGATCCGCACCATCTAAGACTCGCAAAGTTATCGCATTCATCCCATGAAATCCGTAGGTTTTCAGTCAAAACCGGCCTCGCCGCACAAAGCACACGTTGTCAACGTTTGCCGTCCCAACGCGGTATGCGAATAGTATCGAACCCGAATTGGACATCGTCGCAAATTTCCTGCAAATGTACAACAAAAGGCCCGTTGAAATAAATTCCATTGTTGCGTATCCTTAGCGAATCAACCGCACGCGCCCGTGGCGCAATTGGATAGCGCATCGGTCTTCGGAACCGAGGGTTGTAGGTTCGAATCCTACCGGGCGTGCTCGCTTTTCCCCGAGGTTTTTGCCAGT
>JAWKTK010000013.1:0-243356 GCA_041399205.1 Pirellulaceae bacterium
CCATGCTACGGGAATTCAAGAGGTGGAAATTAAGAGGATGCGACGGGAAATCAAGAGGAGGAGGGAGCCGAGTGTCGATTGCGTTTTGTTTGACTTTTCAACAATCAATACGTATTAAACACCAATCTTCGGGGAGCTTTTTTGCGTTATCGCTGTATTTTTCGCAAGGAAATTCCGTTTCGGGACAGACGCTAACTAGCGTTTCTCGTATTGCTTTTTGAAGCGTGACCAGAACGAAGGAGCGTTGCTGGCTGTGGATTGTCTTTCATGAGTGGCGTCGGGACCGTCCGCGAGTGCTCGGCGAGTATAGCCATAGGCGATGTATGCTGTATAGCCGGTCGCGGCGAAGAGGATGGCGAACATGACTCCGGCAAAAGCAAAGAAACGAGCCCAGGCCATGATGCTGAAACTAGCTAGGGCCAAGCAGACTACCACAAACCAGTTTAAGATGATGCGGCGGAACCAGACCTTTCTCGCATACTGGTTGATGGCATTTCGGGCGGTTTGATTCGCCACTTCTCGCATTCCGGCAATATCACTTTCGGGCGCCTTTGCCATTGGCTTGAAGTCCGCCATCGTCAACGGCGGCAGGTCGGCTTCGGCTTCGATATGACATTCTGGGCTTTCGTCGTTGACGACTTTGACCGGTTTGGCTACGACCGGCGCTGGCGAGTAGTTGCTTGGGCCTCCCGTTACTCGCTGCAGCAGTTGCTCCATGTATTTGCTGATATCTTCTTCCTGATCGTTGTCTGCATGACCGTCTTGAGCAACGGGTTGTGGATTCAGTACAGAGCCAGTTGGTCCAGGCAAGTCGTCATTTTCTGAATCCGTATCAGGGTCATCGGCGTCATCTAGTTCGGGTGCGTAACCCATATTGGAAAGGATGGACGCAGCATCGACAGGCGTTCGTTCTTGGACGGATGAATATTCAACGTCTTTGTCGGCCTGCTGGTCATCATTGTTTTCCAACGGCGACGCCATCGGCTCAACCGGACCGGCATCCAGCGCAGGAGCGTTCATCACGGGAGTCGATTCAAGCATGATGGTACGACCGAATGCGTCGCCAGACTGGTCCGGGTCGGCAGGCGCATAGCCTTTCAGAAACGACGATGTCGATGGGGCATCCTGTGGCGGCTCAGCTTCCTGTGCACTGGATCTGACTTCCGGCGGTGGTGCGAATTGGCAATCTTCCCTTGCCGCATCATTCGCTGCCACATCCGGGCGAACTGCCGCGAATTCGTTTCTTTGCGTTTCCACGTCTTCAGCGGATGCGTCTTGGGTTGCTTCGAGCGTTTCGATTTCGGGCGCCGCAGCGGTCGAATTCCATTCGGTCAAACTAGCTTGACTCGCTTGCCAAGCGTCCTTTTCGGCCAAAAATTCGTGCCAACTGCGTTCCAGTTCGGCTCGCTCTTGTTGCAGGGCCGCTCCTTCGTTCTCCAGGACTTGCAGTTTTTGTGCAACCTGATCCAGCATCTGCTGCGACTCGTTGGTCTCCGCTTCCGGACGCCCGGCCAAGTCGCGAGCTTGCTGTAGGACTTGCTTGAGCAGTTCCTTCAGGCCGCCGTCCTCCAAATCTTGCTGGGATGGTTCCCATTCCCATCCCAGGGTGGCTAAGACTTCTTGCCCGATGTCTCGGAGCGATTCACGTTCCTGTAACAAGCGTTGACGTTGCGACGAATTTTTCTGCAGAGCGTCTTCTAGTTGGTTTTGGACTCGCAGAGATTCTCGAATCGCCTCGTGTTTTTGTTCCTCCGACGCTTGGCAATCGTGCTGGAAAACGCTGCATTGGGATTCCAGCGATTCCATGTTATTTCTTAGCAGGCGATGTTGGTCCTGCAGATCGGCCAGGCGTTGTTCCAGTGCATGAAATTGACTGACTTTACGGCGCAACAGGCGTATCACAGACTTCAGTCGTTGTGTGGCCGAATGCCGAGCTTCCTGCCGCTTGTGAATCTCGCGGTCCAAGCAGTCGGCCGTCACAGTCGAAACGTTGTGGTCAGACAGATTTGGCCCCGGCTGGCTGGATTCAATTCGAATGTGCACGTCACCAATGGCGAGTTGATCTTGAGGTGTGAACCAAGCGTCACCAAAAGGCCGCCCGTTTAAGCGAGCGTGATTCGCCCAGTTTCGCACCGCAACGCCTCGTTTACCTTGCAGCAGCAAGACATCCATGGGCGAAGCAAAGTTGGTAGGGACAACAATGTCACAGCTTGGGGACGAACCGACTTTCAATCGATCCTTCCGAAAGGCAACTCGTTCTTCCAAGCCTCCGCCCTGTTGAACCAGCAGCCAGCAGCGAGAATCATCAACACTGGAGGTATTAGAAGACGCAGTCGATTTGGTGGACATCTTGGCGGCAATCAGGAAAAAGGACGAAAGAATGAGAAAAGAACCAAGCAATACGCCCGCTCTTTTGGTGGACTACCTCTGTCTGGAAATCAACGTATAACACGAGCCCACAATGGATTTAGGTTACGAACCAGGGTCGGTCAAAAAACGCAGCAAAGCCTTCCGTCCATCCAAAATGTCCATGTCGCCAAATCGTGACAGCAACAACCGCTTCTGCAACCTTGGTGGATACCACATGGTTTTGCCAACAGCCACAAAAACATTTTAGGTCTGAAACGAATGTGACGATTATCCGTATGCCCAATAATTGCAGATCGGAGCAATCCCGTATAAATCGTGGTCGCGCAAATTTAGCGAAACGTGAGTACTTCCCAGCGAATTGTCCGTTGATTTCTTCGCCAATTCGCAACGCGATTGAACGACAAGCAACGCCAAATTATTCGGAATTTTCCGACCACATTTTTTCGAGCTGCGTACTATAGTTTGGTTGCCGCATTAGCTAGCAACCGCAGGGCTGGCGAACAGATATACCTGTGTATTTCCAATGACAGATTCGAGGTTTTAGCTTTAGGTTCCTGACCGGACAGAAGATCGGCAAACTTCGCCGCACGTGGAACTTATCGAGGTGTAGGGTTATGGCACGCAAAGTTGCAATCGAGAACATGCGAGAGGTTCTGCTTCAGCGCCGCGAGGCCCTGCGGAAAGCTCTCAAGGGTGACCTAAGTCTGCTGAATGAACTCCGCGCACAAGCGGCAGGCGACGTGGTCGATTTTGCGATCGATTCCGCTCAGGATGAAATCAATTCGCAAATCGCCGAAGCGGAAAGTCGCGAACTGGGACAGATTGAAGAGGCGCTCAAGCGCATGAAAGAAGGTTCGTATGGACAGTGCGAAGGCTGCGGAACCAACATTCCCGTCATTCGGCTCCAAGCCCTTCCGTACGCCACGTACTGCATTCAATGTCAGCAAGAGATTGAACAGAATGGCGAACTTTCTCGGTCTGCAGGTGACTGGAGCCGAGTGCTAGATTCGTCTGACGATGACACCTTGATTTCCGATTTGGAAATGGACGTGTCCTAACAGAAAAAAGTATTGTGCGACGACCAGGAGGGTTCGTCGCACAATCTTCGGACTGCTCGAATTTGGGCCGTCATCTAATTCGACCGTATCGCATGGAGGTGTGTCTTGGTAAACAGATCGCGAACCCTGGCCCTTGGTTTGATCTTGTTCTCCAGTTTGGCGTGCGAAGCTCAGATTGAAGCCATTCTGTCGACCGCATCGTCGGTCAGTGATGCTCGCGCGGACGAATATGCCTCGATCGCTCGGCAAGCTGAACTGCTCGACCAACAACTCGGTCTGATCAAGCGAGTTGTTCGTTTGGTGACGCCCACCGTGGTTCATCTCGATTCATTCAAATCTGATAACGGCCCCGACGATGATCCGACGTTCGAAGAAGCCGGTTCGGGCGTGGTGATTGACATCAACGGGCAGAACTACATTTTGACCAACCGACACGTCATTAGTAATGCTGCGTTAAAAAACATTCAGATTCGCCTGCATGACGGACGTCACTTGACGGCAACCAACGCTTGGTCTGACCCGCAAACCGATGTGGCCGTGATTCAAGTTTCGGAAACCGGCCTGACTGCGGCTCGTATCGGCGATAGCGACCAAATGGAGATCGGTGACTTTGTCTTGGCCGTGGGCAGTCCCTTCGGCCTGAGTCATTCCATCAGTTACGGAATCATCAGCGCCAAAGGTCGCCGCGATTTGGAATTGGGCAGCCAAGACATTCGCCTTCAAGATTTCATCCAGACCGACGCAGCCATTAATCCCGGCAACAGTGGCGGTCCGCTGCTGAATTTACGAGGCGAAGTGATTGGAATCAACACGGCCATCGCCAGCAATTCCGGCGGAAACGAAGGCGTCAGTTTTGCCATTCCTAGCCAGCTAGTGATGTTCGCAGCGAAGCAACTGATTGAATCGGGCAATGTCGAACACGCCTTCTTGGGCGTCACACTAGACAACACATTCGGGCCTGACACCGCGAAGCAACTGGGCGTCAAACGAGTCAAAGGAGCGTTGGTCAAAGCAATTAACCCAGCGTCCCCGGCCTTCTTTGCCAACATCAAAATCAACGACCTGATTGTGCGGTACAACGGCCAAGTAGTCGAAGACGACGACCACTTAGTCAACCTTGTCAGTCTCACGCCCGTCGAAAACATGGTCACGTTGGACGTGGTACGAGAACGTCAGATTGTGCAAGTCAAAGTGAAGCTCGGGAAACGCCGCAACTTTGAATAACATGCTATCCCCGATACTCCTGATCTGATGAACTGCCCTAATTGCCAGCACCGAATGCAAGAAGGTTTAGGCGTTGTCCGAGGATCGTGGTTGCTATTCCCATTCTGCATCCTCTGTTTTCAACACTGCTGGTTTCGCCCAAAAAAGGGAAGAAAATCACTGGTTATTGCTTCAGGTTATAGCAAGCCCGCCTACCGTTGCGATCAATGTCGCACGGTTGTCATCCTGAAGCATCGAGTCGAACATTCGTCGTGAATCAAAATCGATTGACTGAGCAAAAACGTTCTGCTCGCGCGACACACGGACGACTCGAACTCGATTTCGCCACACGGCAATGATTGCGAAGAACAGCGACCAAACTTCAAGATTTGGTTCCGGAACATTGGCGACACCGGTACGAGGTCCAAGTTGTTCGTAACCGGCATCGGCAAATGCAGCCACAAAGTCCGAACGGTTGAATTCGCCATCAAGATTGGAATCGGCAAACCCAGTCGGTCGGAGCTCCACCACTCGATGTGTCCGGTCGTTTGACACCGTCCCGTCTTGGTTGGCGTCGAACCGAGCGTCACTTTTGCCATTTCGAATCGCTTGACTAATCGCATCGATAGCGGCCGCACCACACATTTTATCCGAATTCACGTCACGCTCGTTGACCAGAATCCGAATCCCCGCAGCAAGTCCGCCAGGGGAACCGTCATCGATCCGTTGGTAGGGCGTGAATGCGTCTTTCGGAATGGCGTAGCTAATTTGTCCCAGGTCTTCGGGATTGAAGTATTTGCCGTGCGTTCTGTCTCGTTCAATTTGAAAACCGACCGCCGGAGTAGTCGTGACGGGCAGCGCTGGTACGAGTTCCCTTCGGATCTTTACTTTAACCGGCTTCCTCAGCTGTAGCACCTCGTGTTCAAATGCCGCAGCCGCCGAGCACTTTCTTGACGGGGCGTTTCGCTGGTTGCAGATTATTTCGTTCGGAAATCATCTTGGTCAGCAATGGTGCTGCTCGTAAACGAAAGCGACGTTCGTCTTGGTTTGCGTTGTCTTGATTCGATTCGGCCGAAGGCGCTTCCAGGATCGTCTTGGCGAAATGTGAAAGACCGCCTTCCAATATGGCTACTCGTTGGTAGCCCAGTAACGAAGCCAAGGCAGCGGCGGTGGTGGCTGGTGTTTCGTTGTCGGCCAAGAATACTTTGGTCTTACGACTGCGCAGGATATCGTCCCACTGTTTCGAAAAGAATTCATCGGGGCGAATATTGAGCGCGCCCGGCAAACTTTGCTTGGCGAATGCTTCGGGTGAGCGAATGTCAATCAACTGTAATGCAGGGTCCTTGTCTAGAATTCGAAAAGCGATCTCATCTGCGGTCATGCGTTTGACCGGATGTTGGCGTTGATACGTTTCGCTGGCGGCGATTCGATTCAAGCGTTCGGTTCGCTCCGGAACAATCGCCAGGACGACGCCGACCAACAGAATCGCAACGGCGGCCATTTTGTGTGAAACTGTTGGGAACGAACTGGCCGGACCGTGCGGATTGATCCAGCGTTCAAGACGTCCCACGGCGATGAAGGCCGATACCGCAATGCCAATCAGGATCAGACCGAATTGGCCTGCCGACATGCCCAATAGCGAATGAATCGTCAGGTCACCAAACGCACTGGAGCGGTAAAATTCCGACAGATAGGGATACGCTTCGCCGAACAAGAAAACGCCGACGATGCCTCCCAGCACAAAAACGATGGCGTCAATCTTACCGATGGCCGCGCCGCAAAACGCGGTGCCGGGACAATAGCCGCCCATGACAAAACCAAGTCCCATAACAGCGCCACCAAGCAGTGCGGCGTACAAAAATGTGGGATGGATGAAAATGATCTTGGTATCCAGCATGCCTAGCGTGCTCAACAGCGTTACGCCGCTCATGGCGGTCACGCCTGCCGTAAAGAAGACTCGCAGCACGGTAAAGTCGGTGCCATAAAATAGGCCGGTCAGTTTCTTTGACGATGAAAAGCCGGCTTGCTCCAGAACAAAGCCAAAGGCCATACCAATCAAGAAGCCAATGATCAGATTTAGTTCGTCCGTAATGATGTCGGGAACAAAGGGGCCCATGTTGAACTCCTCCTAATTCCAAAGTCGGCGAAAGAACCACGCCGAACCGTATGCGGCGCCAAAAATGGCGGCCATCGTTAGAATTCCGCCCGCAGATAGGACTGCTAATCCGCTGAGCGCCGCTCCGCTAGTGCAGCCTCGGCCCAGCATCGCTCCGAATCCAAATAACGTGCCACCCAACAAGGCTGCGATGATTCGAGTTCGTGGGCGAACGTGTGCCGGATGTTCGACGCGCCAAGTCAGTCGGTGCGAAACCACGCCGGAAAGAAAAGCGCCCAACGTTAATCCAAGAGCTTCAAACACCAGCCAAGCTTTGAGCGGACTGTGCGAAGTGGCGGCGGCTTGATAAAAGTCTCCCTGTGCCGCATGCGCAGGAGCCACGGTCGCAACGCTGGCGACCACGACGCTTTTGAACGCGCCGCTGGCCCCGAGTCCTCGGCCGGTGATGTAAATGGTCATCAGTAGAATCAAGCCCAGCAAAAAGCCGGCTTGGTACGGGTTCATGTATGGCGCAGGTTCGCGTTGGGCGTTCATGATTATTCGTGTTTTTCGGAGGATGAAGTGGATGTGGAAACACCTGGAGGAGATGTTGTCAAGCTTTCGTCGGAATCGGTCGAGTCGCCTTCCAGTTCTTCGTAGCCGGTCAGCATCGCTTCCAAATTAGAAGTCGGTGTGTGGCCCGTTGTGGTCAAGTAGATGTGGGCCACAATGAAGGCGTTCAGCAAAAATGCGCCGGCCGTATGCACGACGGCAATCGTTTCCAATCCACCGACGTTCAGTGATTCCATGCCATGTCGCTGCGGATAACGATAGAACATGTACAACAGGCCGGAGGTGACCATGACGGGAATGACCAGTAGCTTGAGACCAAGATACGTCAGGCGTTGCAATGGATTGAGTTTGCTGATGACCGTTTTCTTGGTGGGATGCGGTGCGTTGCGAAAAATACCAAGCAGATAGTATTCCATTTGCGCGAATAGGCGTTTCCGAGTGGGAATGTATTGTCGCCATTCGCCGGTGGTGAAGTGCCAAAAAATGGCCAAGCCAATCAAGACCATGAAAGCGACGGCGGCGGCACTGTGGTAACGAACCGCTTGGTCGAATCCGAAAAACTGGTACGACGAATGAATTTCAAATCCGGTGAGCGCCAAGAAGATGATCAACAACGCTTGCAGCCAATGCCAAAAACGTTCGAATCGCGTATACACCAGAACTCGCCTAACGCTCATTGTTTTGCTCCTGCCATTCGCTGGCGGTTCAGCCATATTCGACCTGCTCCATGCGTCACCACACCCAAGCAGACCAACGCGATCAGGCCTTGTCCCAACCGGTCGACGGTCACGTTTCGGTCTCGTCCCGGCATGTAGAAACCGGTGAGGTTGGCCAAACGAGAATTCGTGCGGTGGTGACAATCGGCGCATTGCAGTGATTGTTCCTTGGGAGCCACCATGTGGTTGATAGGCCAAGTCATGGTGGTTTCGGCAAAACGGTGTTGGCCGCTGTACTTCAAACCAATCGACTGCATTCCTGCTTCGGCTGCCGGTTCCCAATTAAAATCTTTCCAAAACGCACCGGCACCTTTTTCGGCTGCAACCAATTTGGGCTGAATTAGCATCTGTTGTACCGGATCGTAAAGCTGTTTTCCTCGATGAACTTTCACCGGAATGATTTTGGCGTCTTGATCTGCGTAGCTGCCGTGGAGCTGATTGATTGGAATGGGCTGTTGGTCGGACGTTTGGTCTCCTAACAGGTAATGGCCTGCAGTGCCATTGAACCAAGCGTATTCCGGAACGGCGTTTTGTTGCCAACCAAAGGTGCCTTTTTCGGACATGTAGGTGACGTTGCCGTGTTCGTCTTTTTCATCAAAGGGTTCGCCATTTTTTAGCTTTCCTGCAGTGGACCAGTCCCAAGTTGTTTTGGTGGCGGCTACTTTGGCGTAGTGCGGGATGTGGCAGGTTTGGCAAGCCACTTTGAGCGTGTGTTCGTTTAGGATATTGTCGTCGTGGGGCATGTCGGAATGGCACTGTTCGCACGAAGACCGATTTCGATTCATGGACGAAACCGAATACAACTTGCCGAGCATTTTATGGTTTTCGGTGACGTGGCAGTCCGAACAGACCAAGTTGGCGCCTGTCGTAGCCATGTGGACATCGACTTGGCGATCAGGATCGAATAGAGCTTGTTCGAGATCGCCGTGTTTGACGTTGTTCCCACCTCCGCCAAAAAAGTGACACGAACCACAGGTGTCTCGAGAGGTTCGGCCCACGTGCTGAGCCACTTCGGTTAAATTCACAGAGGCTGCTGGCAGACCGCTGCCTGATTTGACGTACGTTCCGCTGTTATCGTGGCAGACCAAGCAATCAATGTTCAGTGGATTGTGAAAGTCAAAGTCGTCGTCCACAAAACCGTATCCGGCGTGGCATTTGTCGCAGGCTTGCAGGTTGCTGGAAACGCCCACGCAATAGTTGTTCAGGACATTTTTCTTGCCGATGGCGCGAATGCCGTGTCCTTCGACAAATTCTTCTCGATCCCAATTCCAGTGTGACGAAGCCATCACTTCGTGGCCTCGTTCTGTATGGCATGACAAACAAGCTGCGGTCACGGCCTGGGGCGAATCAAATTCGCGTTGCAGGGCCGCCAGTTTCGAATGATCGACGGACGGGACGTGTTTATGTGAAACCTGTGCTTGCAAGACTTCCAGCGGAGTTGGTTTGACTTCGGTTTGACGCAGATGACCAAACAAAACCGTGGTGGCGATGGCCAAACCTAATAAGACCAGCGGAACGAACCGAGTAATGGCGTTTTCCAGGTTGGCGGGAAGACATGGATTTACTGGCAAATGCTGTGAACGAAGATGCGATTTGACACCTGAATCGGGAAGGGGCCAAGTGTACCGACTGCGACGGACGTAATTGTCAGCGAGCTTTCAGCCGAAAACGCACGTTGTGGTCATGGTGCTTCGATCGAAATCGTTCATCGCGTTAACAGGCCGGTGTTAACAATGCGCTCGACGGCACGGTTGTTACGAATTCCAATCGGCATCTTGCTGGATGCAATCGAACACATGATCCACTTGTTGGCGAGCGGCGTGATTCGTTTCTGGCGAAGACTCGCAAACGCGTAACTTCAGAATTTCCAACGATCGTTACGATTGGTCAGAAATGGGGTCGGGTGCGTCCAAGTAAGGCAGGTCTTCTCCGTTTAGGACGGCTAACGCATTCGAAGCGGCTCGCTGCTCCGCTTCCTTCTTGTTTTGTCCCCATGCGGCCGGGAATTCTCGATTATCAAACTGAGCGGCTATCAAGAAGTATTTGTCATGGTCCGGGCCTCGTTCATCCAATAGCAGATAGCTGGGCGTTGAGGAATAATCTCGTTGCACAATCTGCTGCAACATGGACTTGTAGTTGTCATCGGCAGAGCCTGAAGCTGCCAAGTCAATTTCCAGTTGCATGTGACGTTGAATGAAGTCTACGGCACATGGTCTACCGCCATCCAGATACATGGCCGCAACGATTGATTCGAACATATCGGCCAGTAGTGACCTAGGCACCGGTTTGCCGTTGGACATCCCTTTGCCAATAATCAGGAAGGACTCCAATCCCAATGCTTCGGAAATTTTGGCACAGGTTTGCCGGCTGACAACCACCGATTTGATCTTGGTCAGACTTCCTTCCAAACGGTCTGGGAACTGATGAAACAGCATCTCGCAGACGACCGATCCCAGGATGGCATCACCCAAGAATTCCAAACGTTCATTGGAAGCCAAGCGGTGTTGTGCACCTGAGGCATGCGTTAACGCAGCAATCAACAACGATTTGTCCTGAAAGACATAGCCAATGGCAGCTTCACAGGACTGCAGCACTAAAGCCAGGTCATCGGTATTGTAAGCTTCAGTACTCATGGTTTCTGGCACGTGGAAAAGTTGAAACGAAAGATCGTCTCCCTAAGGGCGCGGTGTGAATTAAACTAACTGGGTACCTGGCCCATGTCAATTCGATGTCAATTCGTAAGGCTCGCCAATCCATTTTGGGTTCGTACCATTCGTTCGAACCAAGTCCCGCGGCTTTTTTCCCGCCGCCAGCATCGCCTATCATGACGAATCGGACGAATTCCGATTAAAGTAAGCATCAATCCAGTAAATCAAGCTAGCTTGTGGCGTAGCATAGCGAGTTGGCAAAGCCAGACTTGTGCGAGAAAACCAATGATCAATACGCTCTATTTGCCCGAAATTCGCGAAATGCTACAGACGCAAAATGGTGCAGAACTGAAAGAGTTTTGCGAAGCGTTGCATCCTGCCGCCACCGCCGATTTTATGGAAGGGCTAACCGCGGATGAAACTTGGGGCGTTTTAGTGCACGCCAGCCCGGAAACTCAGAGCGAAATTTTCAATTATTTTGATCACGGTAAGCAGCTAGAAATTATTACCACGCAAGATCGAACTGCAATTTCCCGGCTTTTGGTGAGCTTTGCGTTAGACGATCGAGTGGATTTGTTGAACGAACTTTCGCCGGAGCTGTCGCAGGAACTGTTGGATCTGATGCCGGTCGAGGAGCGACGAGAAACGCAGCGAATCCAAGCGTATGAAGAGGGGACCGCCGGCGCGGTCATGACGACAGAGGTGGCCAAGTTAAGCGAATCGATTTCCGTTCGCGAAGCGTTTGTCCAGCTTCAACAGCAATCTCACGAATTAGAGACCATCTACTACATCTATGTTGTCGATGATTCGGACCATTTGCGAGGTGTCCTGTCGGCGCGAGACTTAATTTCCGCACTCGCTAGGCCCGATCGCCTGCTGTCTGAAATCATGGAGACGGAGCCGATCACGGTGGACGTCAGTGATGATCAGGAAGAGGTCCTGAAGAAAGTGGCCTATTACGATCTGCTGGCCATTCCGGTGGTAGATCCCCAGCACCGCATGCTGGGAATTATTACGCACGATGACGTAATTGATGTGGCGTTGGAAGAAGCGACTGAAGACGCGCATAAAATCGCCGGTGTGGCGCCACTTGAAAATAGCTATTTGCGAACCGGCTTGATGTCATTGTGCTGGCGTCGCGCGGTTTGGTTGGCGCCATTGTTTTTCGCCGCCATGCTGACCGCCAAAGCCATCAAAATTTTCGAAGAACCGTTGGAAGCAACACCGTGGCTGTATTTATTCCTTCCGCTCGTGATTTCCAGCGGAGGCAATTCGGGGAATCAATCGGCTACGTTGGTGATCACCGGCTTGACCAAAGGTGATATTGGGCCGTTGGATTGGCTTCGCGTAGTCGGTCGCGAATTTGCCATGGGACTGATGCTGGGCACCATTTTGGCTTTGGTTTACCTGCCGGTCGCCCGATTGATTGAACCAACTATCGATTCGTGGCAGGCCCTTTCAGTAGTTCCTGCCACGCTGCTGTTGGTGGTCTGTTGCGGAACGCTATTTGGGTCCATTCTGCCGCTCGTCTTTCACCGGATGGGCCAAGACCCCGCCTTGATGAGCAATCCGTTTGTGGCGGGGATCATTGATATTGTGGGTATCGTCGTGTATGTCGGCGTAGCGATGCTGCTGTTGGGGTCCGGTTAACGAAACGCCGTGAATTCGCCTTATACGTCCAGCACCGCTTCGCCCAAATACAGTTGTAGGATTTGGCTTTGCACTTTGATCGCTCGGACCAAAACCCAAATCTGGTCTCGGTTAAAGTCATGCGGGTCAGATTGCGCTAATTCTTCCAGTTCTTGTGTCATGGCGGCATGTTGGTCTGTGGCCAGTTGCAGCTTCAAACCGGTCTCTTTCCATGCGGTACACAAGTCTTCTGTGGCGGCCAGGTCTTGGTGTTCTTCGTCGTTCATCAACAGCAAGCAAAGTCTCGCCACATCGCGACCCGATGCTGTGGGATCAAGTTCCTGAATTCCTCGCGGCAAGCGAACAGTTCATTTGAATTCTCACGTAATGGCTGAACGCTCGATTCGGACAATTCACACAAGGTGTAACGCTCGTCATGGAACCAAGTGTTGCGAAGTATTCGGCACGGACTGCTTTCGGAAAATCAGTACCGCACGTATCAAAACAACTTCCAAAAGTAGCTTAGGAAAATCGTGCGAACGACAAATTGCCCTGGCCGCGACTGAATCGCATCTGGCAAGAAATGCACCACCAAGCCGGAAATTATAGAACGTCGTGTCTGCTACGGCATTCATCTGGGATTAGACGTGGTGTTCTCTCGACATCCGTCCTGGGCTTACGATGCGAATGCTCCACGCGGCCGTGGTGCGTCCCCGTCGAGTGTCCATCTTTTACCGGAAAGATTTGCTTGGTTCGGCAAACCCTAGAGGAATAGCCAAAGCCGCAAAACAAGCAACGAAAAACCTCTTTTTAATTCGTTTCAAAAAAACACCACGGCTATTTTTCCGCAGATCTCTGTTTTCGAGCGAACAATTGGTATTGTTCGTCCAATCCTTCCTCCGCCAGCACGGGTTTTGACAGCACGAAGCTGACTTGACACTGTTTTTCAAATGGCAAACAATCCGCCCCGTTGCCTGACGAATGGAGTTGTCACGGCGACTCGCAATCGGCACTAGGATGGTGCTGGTTTTTTGTTTGGATCAAGCTTGAATATATCACTCTGCTGGATGGCAAGGAGGCCAAAAGCATGACCAGAGTCATTGACCGACAAGGTGGTCAGCTTCTTTCAGAACTGCTGGGCGTTTCCCAGACGACGGGCGAACAGGATGTTCGAGTGACTTCGTGTTGCAATCGGCCGCAGTTCTGTCAGCCGGGTGATGTGTTTGTAGCCATGGAAGATGGTGAAACCGACGGATTGGAAGGTGTGTTTCAAGCGGTTGAGCGAGGTGCTATTGCCGTTGTCTGCGAACAGTTGGCACCGGTCGCCGTTCCGCAATACATTGTCCAAGACAGTCGAAGTGCCTTCGGTAAAATCTGTCAAGCTCTATCGGATAGTCCCACACAACATCTCCAATCCGTTGCCGTCACCGGAACTCATGGCAAGTCGGTTACCAGTTTGCTGATGGTTAGCATTTTGGATTCGGCCGAACAGCGATCGGGCTTTCTCGGTAGCTTTGGCCTTTGCGACGGAGCCAATGTCAAAGCACCTGAATCCACGCAACTGCATTCGGTCGAATATGCCAAATGGCTGTCACAAGCGCGAGCCAACGGATGTACGCACGCGGTCATGGAAATTGACAGTCCTTCGCTGGCACAACAACAACTGGCCGGCCTGAAATTCAATGCCGCCATCTTCACGGATGTGACTCGAGAAAATCTGCATGTTCATCACACGGTTCGCAATTACCGAGCGACCATGCGTCGTTTGGTAGATTACCTCAAACCGGGTGGCTTTGCCGTATTGAATATGGATGACACGTTTTGTCGCAAACTGTTGCCACAACTAGACGTGCCGACCGTGACGTATGGCATCAAAGATGACGAAGCCGCAAGTCACCGCCACCGTGATTGACCGACATCGATCGGAACAAACTTTTTGATCGAAGCAGGTGAAGATACCATGCCTGTTCGTACACGGGTGATCGGCGACCAGCACATTTCCAATTGCTTGGCCGCTACTGCTGCCGCCTTGGTTATGGGCATCGATTTACCCACCATCGCCAGCGGTCTGGAAGCGATCACCGAAGTACACGGTCACTTGGAACGACTGGAAAGTGGTCAAGACTTTTCCGTCTACGTGGATGGCTGTCGTTCGCCAGAATCGCTCCGCAACAGCCTGGAAACGTTGCGAGAAGTCGCGGACAAGCGACTGATTGTGGTCATGGACGCAGTGGAAGACCTGACTTCGCCTGAACGAGCTTGTTTGGGACGAATTTTAGAGGACGAAGCGGACGAATTTGTGATTACTTCGCGACAAACTTTGGACGAAGATTCCAATGTCGTTCACGATCTCCTAGACGGGCTCGATCGCCCCGCTCGCGCGCACGTTTTGCCCGACCGAGCGAAAGCGATTTGCTGGGCCATCGGTCAAGCTCGACCCGGCGACATCGTCTTGATTGCCGGTGGTAAGCCCGAACTGTTTGAAGGTTCGGACCGTTCGTGCCACTTTGACAAGGAAGTGGCCGAATACTGGCTGCACAACGTCGGCGCCGGCAAGTCGACTCCCTGGGTTCCTGCGTAGTCAATCGCCGCGAACCATCCTAGGCCGAAGCGACCGTTTTGCAGTTGCGCCTTTTCATAGCCCGAAACGTTGGTTTTGACGTTGCGCCTTTTCATAGCCCGAAACGTAAGTGAGGGAAATTGAGCAGCTGGAAGTCCCTCGCTGACGCTTCGGGCTAGGAAATTCCGCGGCATAACGCAATGCGCAACTTCACAAGGCGGCAGTGAATCAAGGCGTAGCGTTTGACGGCATGTTGTTCAGTATTCGTCCGGCGGTGGAAAGACCCAAAAGAATTCGCCGATGCGGCCGTTCTGTTCGCTGGCTTGCCGAGCCAAAAATTGTGTTTCTGCTTGCAGCGTTCGTTCGCTCCAACCAAGACAAGACTGCATTTTCAGATTCACGCAATCGTATTTCATCTCATACGAAGCCGGCGCGCGGACCATCGAGCGCCGAAGGCAACACCACGCAGTGGTAAACTCGCAAAGCACACGGCAAGGATCGAGCTTTCCAGAAACTGCGGCGAAAATTTTCGGGCGAATCACCTGGCAAACCCATGATAATTTCCACCGCCACTCCGGCCACATCGGTCAAGCGACGCAAGTTGTCATGAAACCGTTGTTCGTCATAAGATCGTTCTACGTGCGCCAAAACTTCATTGTCAAACGACTGTAATCCCACACCTACCAGCGGCATGCCGACGTTTTGTAAGAATTGAATATGGGAATCCAGAACTTTGGCTGGATAGACTTCACAAATCAATTGTCGATTGGCAAAGTAATTCGTTTCCTGGGCGGCCTGGTGTAGGTTTTCAAATGCCAGCGGATTCAAATTCAATCCAGCGTCCACCGCTAAAGCGCCCACCGTTTGATTCGCGTCCATCGCTTCGAATTCGCGGCAAAGGTGGTCGACTTCACGAACACGTTTGGGCGATTCCATGGTGCCCCATTCGCAGAACGAACAAGTAAACGGACAACCTCGATACGTCTGCAACACGCCCAATCCACCTGGCGGCACCAGCCCCATGGTGTAGGGCGAAGGTAATTCGTTCAGGTCGCCCAACGGTCGAACGGGCGTTTCCAGCCAGCCAGCGTGCGATGGCAAGGCGACTCCGCCAATACCGGCCAAGGTCGCAGCGCTGCGATCGGTCAACCGCACCATCTCTGTAAACGTGATTTCTCCTTCATTGATGACCAAGGCGTCAATGAAATGTTTGGCGAACTGAAACGGTGGCTGTTCCAGCATGCTGGGGCGAGCGGACGGGCCGCCGAATACGATCAACCGCCCTGCGTCTTGCTGCTTCAGTTGCGTGGCGACTTCCACAAAGAACGGAAAGTTCCACAGGTAGGCAGAAAAGCCGACAATATCGGGATCGAATTCCAACAGATGTTGTACCAGCGGCTGCACGTCCGCTTGCGTCATGTCGTACACTCGCAGTTCCAGTCCGTCCAATTCGGCCGCGCGCAGATACGCTTCCACCATGCGTACGCCATGGTTCGAAATAAACTGCGGCATCGCGGGATCGCGTTGTGGATATTTCGCCAACAGAGCTACTCGACGACCGGTGCGTCGCGCTTCATTGCGTAGATGGTTTGTCGGAATCAACGCCGAACCCATGCACCTACGACGCCTTTCGTTGAGCCAATTTGGGATTGGGGAAGTAGAACCAGTAGTCGCCCGACTTGCCGCCGGCAGCTGCGGTTTCTCGAATCAAGTATTCTCGCATCTCCAAAATCGCCTCGTAAGTCCACCCCGTACAACGGTGCATTTCCAAGGTGACTGGGTCAAACTGGACGTTCCATTCGGGCTTAGAACGAGTTAACAGGGCATCTGGCAACACCAAGCAATGATAGGCTCGTACGCCTACGGGCAAAGATCTCGCGAACGCCAGAGTCTCCAAAAAGCCGGCAGGCGAATCGGTGGGCAAACCAAAGATGATTTGAATTTCACCGAACGCTACTTCGGCTAACTGGCGAACGGATTGTTCGAATTGATCTTGATCCCAAGGACGATCGTGATTTTTTAGCACGGCCGGGTCGCGCGACTGCAGTCCGATTCCCAAATAGCCAGTGCCAACCGTCTCGAGAAATTCCAGATGTTCATCGCGAACGTGCGAAGGATAGATCTCTGCCCACAACCCAGCCGAACGCAAAAATCCGACTTCGCGTTCGGCCGCGACTAAGTTGCGAAACGCGCGAGCATTCAAATTTAGCCCTGCGTCCAGCAGAAAGACCGAAGGGCACGAAGTGACCGCAAATGCGTGCAATTCGCGCATCAGATATTCGGCCGAAAAGACGGTTTTGGGACTGTCGCTGGCGCCCCATTCGCAAAACCGACAGCCTAGTGGACAGCCGCGATAGGTCTCGAGATACGCGACGGAATTTTTTCGCATCATGCTCATCTGAAACGGCGAAGGGATGTCATCTAGATTCCGAATTGGAGTTCTCACGCCGGTGTGATGCCAACCGTCCGGCGTCGCTAGGTCCAATCCGCCGACGGTGGCTAAGTGAGCGTGATCGAGCGTAGATAACCGCGCGATTTCGCGGAACGTCATTTCTCCTTCGGCACTGACCACGGCGTCCAGGCATTCGTGCGGTTCCACGTTGGGATAGACATCAAAGACTTTGGTTCGAGCGGACGGACCGCCGAAAACGATGGTGCAGTTCGGTCGAAGCTCTTTAAATCGTCTGGCAACTTCGATCAAACAAGGAGTGCTCCAAACGTAAACGGAAAAGCCAATCAGATCAGGTTCGAAGGAAACGAGTGCTCGGACGTACGCCTCCACGTCCGCTCGGCCCATGTCAATCAATCCCAGCTGGCAATGTTGCAATGCCGGATCGGCCGCTACCGACGCCAAGATGCGATGGATGCCGTAGCTGGGCAGATCGGCTCCTTCATGTTCATTGGCGTCGATTTCGGGCGTCATGCAGACAAACGCGATTCGCCGAATGGCATTCATTTCTCGAGCCCTTCCATCATGGTTTTCTTCAAGCCGGTTTGCGAAACTGCAAGTACCAGTAACGCAGATAGTGGTGTTCGTGTAGCCAACGCAAAAGCAGCGCGGCGCGAACCAGCGAATTGTCAGGTGTTGCCGACCATGATTCTGGGACTGGGCGTTCCGCTTGTCCGCATTCCGCTTGTCCGCAGGTAAAGAGATGACTAGGCCGAGTCGCCACGGTGGCGTCGACGACTTGTGTTAGTTCGAGCCCGACTTCGCACGCCAGTTGCTGATAGTCTTGTGGGTTTTTGCCGAAGTGGCTGCCAAAGTCGGGCCAAGGTCCGTAGCCGTCTTGCATGATGGCGCCGGCGCAAAACCAGGGAAACGCATTCGATTCGTACGGCAACGTGACCGTCATGTCGGACACTGCTAAGATGCCGTGCGGTTTGAGAATTCGACATGCTTCGGCCAGAAATGTTTGGCGAGAAGCGAAATGGAACATCGCTTCCACGCACACAATTCGGTCAAAGTATCGATCGCGAAAGGGCAGGGCACATGCGTCGGCAGCATGCCATTCGAACCAATTGTGATGTTGGGCGACGATTTCGGCGCAAACGTCCAGTTGCCGCGAATCGATGTTTACGCCGCACAAAAACATGTTGTGCCAAGACTGATTGATGCAGGCCAGCGTTCCGCCAAAGCCACAGCCAACGTCCAGCACAGCTTGCCCGTCTTGCAATTCGGCCAGATCGATAACCGCTTGATTCAAACGTTCCTGCGCTGTTTGAAATTCACTGGCGTTATCGTTAACGTCGACCGGCGGTTCGTCCCAATGCCCCAAATGTACAAAACGCCCGACCAAACCTTGGCGATAGCCTGTCAGCATCGAGTCAAAATATTTGGGTACCGTGGCCATGCTTATCCCCAGCAGTACAAATGTTGGTGGTTGACGCTTCTGGCAAAAAAACTGCACATGGTCCAACGCTTCTTGGCGCCGACAACCGGGGTGACTCGATGCAGATAACGGCCGGAATCGACCAAGATCATGGTTCCAGCTGGCAAACGAAATCGCACAGACGGCAGTGATTCAGGATCGACGTCCAGTCCGGTTCGATCGTCGTTCATGGCGGCGGTCGCTTGGGGCGAATACAAATGATTGTAGACTTGCAGTTCGCCACCTTGCAGCGGTGCGCCCAGCGACAACACAAACGACATAATGTGACCTTCCACCAACGTGGCCAAATGCTGGTACGAAGGACGCAGTGACTGTTCGTTGTCACAGTGCGCCGGAATAAAACCGCCCTCCAAGTGTCCGCGGATGGTGGTAAACATGTACGAATCGTCAGCGTTGGGTCCGGGCGCAGCGTGGAATGCTCGGCCGTGGTCCAATTGGCCCATCAGATCTGCAACGTGTTGTTGGGCTGACTTGTCAGGTGCAAAGAGTTCGTCCAACTGCTGATGAAACGTATGTGCATCGGCAAAGTAGTGCGGCAAACTTGGTTCGTCTAGATTCAAATTGCGACCATAGAAAAACGACTGGAACGCTTCGGGAAACCACGTCTGCTGGAAGGGCGGGTCGTGAGATTCCAAACGAGCGACCACGCGGCGGAGCGTTGCTTCCGGATAGACGTGATGGATCACAATGGCGTGTACTGCACCAGTGCGCAGCTGTTCGACCAGCGTCGGATAACGTTGGCAGTCGGCAGCTTCGATTTCCACCATGCGAAGAAAGCCGGCCAGAGTTCGCACGGCTGGCGTTTCAGGTTCAACTGCCACGTTTTGCGACATTTGAATTGCTCCTTTGCGAATGGTGCAGTTGCCACCAAGCTGGCAATGACTGCAAGCTGGCAGAAATGATTCGATTATCAGCGAAACGGCAAATTCGTCCCGCTTGGGCTAGATATCGAACCGATAAACACTTGGCGTGAAAGAAAAGCAGTTCTGTTCGCGAATCCAAAGAAGGACTTGTTCTGGTGGCCACGGCAACAGCCTCAACTTCCCGTCATTCGCACATTCATTCACCGCCGGACTACTTGTGCGTTGACCGATTTCTGGAAACGGCCGTCCATTGTCGTAGCCTGGCTTCCGCGTTTCGTTGTGGTTGGATTGACAGCATGTTGTCAGCGCCGCGGCGGCTATCCGAACTAGCGCAAGGCGGTGCGTTCGATCCAACGGCGGCGGAATTGCTGGTCGGTTTGTTGCGGCAGGGCGGAGTCGTCGAGCGAATCGAATTGGACAACGCGGAAAGCGAAGCGTCATTTCGACTGACCGACGAATTCCGGCAAGCGTTGGCGTTCCGAGACTTGCTGGAAACGAAAATGGAATTCGCAAATCTGCTGGCCGTGGATTGGATAGATCGTTTTGATCAACTGCTGGCGGATACTTCGCAGTTCATGGCGGAATCTCGGTTGCTGCAATTGTTCTCTTATCAGCGGTGTTTTGAATATTCGCCGGAGAACTATGCCAATACCAAACGTTGGATGCGACTCACCACCGCGCTCACTCGGTATGAAACGCCAGAAATCTTGGATTGGTTGTCCTTCGACTCTTATCGAGACATGGTGGACGTAGGTGGCAACAGCGGCGAATTTGCCAAACAGATCTGCCGACGGTTCGCTCGGTTGCATGCCACGGTATTTGATCTTCCGTTGGTGTGTGAAATTGGCCGCGAACATTTGGCCGGGTCGACCGAAAGTGATCGCATTCAATTTTACGCCGGGAATGCACTGCAAGATGCATTGCCTTCGGCCGACGTTTATACGTTCAAGTCGATGTTGCATGATTGGCCCGAAGCCGAGGCCATGCGGTTTTTGGAACGAGCGTTTGCCGAGTTGCGCCCGGGCGGACAGTTGATTATTTTTGAACGCATGGCGACCGACTGGTCCAAAACGCCATGGACGTACGGTTCGCTGCCAACGCTGTTGTTCTTTCGATCGTATCGTCGTCCTGCGTTTTATTTGAACCAATTGGAACGAATCGGCTTTCAAGATGCACAGTGCCGCTCGATCGAATTGGATATGCCGTTCATGTTGATTCAGGCGAAGCGTGGTTCTGTGTAGTGTATGCAAGTTTGACGCAGCAGATGAAGGTTTGTAGTCCCGCCTTGAGGCGGAATGGAGTTTGTGCGAAACCGATTTTCCAATAGCGTTTCCGCCTCAAGGCGGGACTACGAACGTTGCGTTACCAAGTTTGTGTAACGCACAAGGCGTTACGAACATGGCATTACGAACATGGCGTTGAAAAGAAAAATATCGTTCGCAGAAACTTGTCAGGAGGTGATTCGTCATGGGGATTTTTCGACATGCCGACTACGTGGAGCTGACCATCCATTTTCGCTGCAATTTGAAGTGCGAACACTGCATGATTGAAGATACCATGGACCGTCTGGAACCCGCTTCAGACGATAAATTGTTCGAACTGATTGAATACAATCTGCAGCACCGACAATGGAAAGGACTCATTCTGACCGGGTCGGAAGTCACGCTGCGCAGCGATTTAGCGCGTCTGGCAACGGTCGCTCGTAACAATGGCTTCGAGCACGTGCGCATTCAGACACACGGCATGCGACTAGCAGATTCACAGTACTGTCAACAACTGGTTAATGCTGGCGTGGACGAATTTTTCGTTAGCGTCACCGCGGCCGACGAACAGACGCACGACGCGATTACGGCAGTGCCGGGTTCCTTTCGCAAAACCATGCGAGGCCTCGAAAATCTGGACCAGCTTGACGGCGTTTCGATCTTGACCAATACCGTCATGACGCAGCGTTGTTACCAACAACTTCCAGAACTTGTGGATCTGCTTAGGCACTTGCGGCGACTTGTACAGATGGACTTCTGGAACTATTGGCCCATGAGCGAAACGGATGACAAACAGTTAATTGTGTCGCACTTAGATTTGCTGCCGTATCTGCGAACGGCCATCCATCGAGCTCAAGATTATGGCCGAGCGGTGGAAGTCAAAAATTTTCCGGAATGTCTGCTGGGAGCCGATCATTTGGCATTGGACAATACGCAGCCCAAACTGTTTATTGATCCGAATTTTTGGCCCGAATTTCATCGCAACGGTTTTCATCAGTGCAAGTTCCGAGACGAATGTGCATCGACGAATTGCTTGGGACTCAATTCCGCCTACGTTCAAAAATTCGGCTGGCACGAATCACATCTCCGGCCGTACGACACCGATCCTCGAGACGTGCGTGTCAGTGAAAACATGCATTCTGCTTCGCCTCATCTGGTAGCAACACGGCAGACGAATTCGCAAAGTTCTCAAACCTTTTGATGCAATCAATCGCTGGTGTCGACGTTGCTGTTTCTTAAGCAAACTTGGTACGACGCTGCGCAACTAGGTGTTGTCCATCAAAGTGATGTTTCGCTGCATCATTTGCGAAGCATCTTCGCTCAATTCTTGCTGGAACACATCACGGTCGACCCCGATTTCAACTGCTTCGCCATGCGCCGAATGCGCCGTTAAGAATAGGTAGTTGAAAAAAAGCGGACTTGCGTCACGTACACTTGTACTGCTACAGTCTTGGCGTACAAGCGTACGTGGTTGTAAAGTTCGTCAGTTCGGTACAGGAAGGAGTTCGGGATGGTCGATCGTCCGGCGTTGTCCAAAGGAGAAATGGAGGTGGCGCGAACGCTGTGGCAAATGGGCCCGGCTGCGGTACGTGCGGTGTACCAGGCAATGTGCGAAGAAAAATCAATCGACTTTTCTACTGTGCAGACGTATCTGCGGCGTTTGGAGGCCAAGGGCTATGCAACTTCCAAGCTGGAAGGGCGGATTCGCATCTATGCGGCCAAGGCGCGAGCGAAAACGGTGATTCGAGACACCGTGAATGATTTGGTCGAACGACTGTTTGGTGGCGAAACGATGCCGCTGGTTCGACACTTGATTGAAGAACGAGGCATCGCGGCGGACGAATTGGCCGAACTTCGCCAACTGATTGAACGCCTGGACGCGTCCGACCAACAGGAGGCACCGTGATGAATTTTTGGGACCTGTTCCTGCGGCACGCGGTGCAAGTAACGCTGTTAGCCATCGTCGTTGGATTGCTGGTGCGCATCTTTGCCACGGATCGGCCTCGGCTCGCTCACGCCCTCTGGGCATTGGTCCTGCTGAAATGCATCACGCCGCCACTGGTTTCCAGCCCGATCGGCCTGTTTTGCTGGGATTCCATCTGGCGCACTTCGAACCAAGTCGCTTCCGTCGAATCGAACGCGGCAACGACAAAGTCCGTGCCGTGGGCGCCGAACCGCGCCGATGCCGTGGTGGTACGCATTCCCAGCGGCCAGGCAAAAACAATTTCGCCCGAAGCAACCGCGAATGACCAACAATTGTCACACGTGAACGATAACTCGGAAGCAATTGCGTGGTCGTTCCTGTGGCGGAACGGGTGGATGGTGTGGCTCGGCGGAGCAGGCTTGACGGCCATGTGGATGTCGATTCGGTTGACGGTGTTTTTTCGCCGAGTGGTTCGGCACAGGGTCGCCACTCCGGACGAAGTTTCGCGGTTGGTAGATCGATTACGTCAAACGCTGGGGCTGCGGCGTTCGGTTCGCATCTGTACCGTGAATGCGGCGATTGGCCCAGCGGTGGTGGGTCTGCGACGACCAACGATCTTGTTACCGAGCGCGATTCTGCAAGGCAAATCCGTGAAAGAACTGGAACCGTTGCTGGCGCATGAATTGATCCACATTCAACGAGGTGATTTGGTTTGGGCGTTGGTGCAAACGCTGGCCACCATGTTTTGGTGGTTTCATCCATTGGTGCGCCTGGCCGGGCGCCGCTTGACTGCGGAAGCGGAACGGAGCTGTGACGAACAGACGATTCTTTCGTTAGGTTGTTCGCCTGCCATCTATGCGAAGAGTTTATTAGACGTTTTAGAACAAAAGCACAAACTGCACGTGGCACCGGCACTGCCGGGCGTGCGACCTGTGGACATTACTGCCAAACGATTGGAGCGAATTATGCGATTGAGACATGGAAGTCACAAAACGAATTCAAAATGGACGGCCTGGTTGCTGTTGGTCGGAGCCGCCATGACGTTGCCCGGCGCCGCTTGGGTGAACGGACAGGCAGAAGGGGATTCGAACAAGCCGGCGCAGGATCGCCGCACGCAGGATTACCCCAAGACTTGGACCAAGATTGCGAATGCGCCGGGCGAAGAATCAAAGTTGGGTTTGCCTTCGCCTGTAGCGAACGACATGTCGCCAGTGAAATCATCTGACGTGACGATTGTGCAAATGGACGCGACCGCCGCGCTGCAGATGATTCAACGCGACGAACAAGTGGACGCAGAGCAAGCGAAAGTGATGCTGCGAGCGATGTTGCCGTTCGCCGGGCCAAACCGCAATAAGAAATGGCCAGAAGTGGACGTCACTGTGGCTCAAGCGAATTCGAACGATGCCGATTCGGTTACCGGCAAGACGTTGGTGTTAGGTGGCGAACATCCATCGGCTCGGTTCGTCGAAAATCGCTTGTTGGCGTTATGTGATCGCAGCGAAGAGACGTTGGTTCGCGACTTGGTAAATCGCATCGCCCAGCATGGCACTCGGCAAATTTCCGTGACCACTCGTATTGTCACCATTCCTGCGGAAAAACTGCAGACGCTGGACGTAAAGTGGTCCATCATGCAAGACCGTACGACGGGCGCCAGAGTCAATAGAGATGCTGCGATTTCCGGCAATTTCATACTCGAAGGACACGTTACTGTGCCAACGCTGGTGAGTACGCTCGAGCATTCTCGGGCAAGACCGCTCATAACGGAACTACTGAATGACAGTTCGACGAACATGTTGATGGCGCCCAAAGTTACAGTATTTAATGCGCAAGACGCCACGATCCAAGGCACCGTAGAACGCCCGTTTGTTGTCAGCGTGAACGAAATCAAAGGTGACCTTGCCACGGCGTTGCAGCCGGTGATTCAAGTCATCCCGGAAGGGCTGAAGCTGGACGTTCGTCCGATTCTGAACGAAGCGGCGTCACACGTGCAACTCGATTGCAGTGTGCGATACGACAAGATCACATCGGTGGATGAAATCAGCTTCAAACACACGTCGTCTTCGGACGGCAGTGGAGTCACATTGCAGGTACCGCAAGTTGCCAGCCAGACGATGACGCTGACCGATTTTGAACTGCCTATCGATTCCACGTTGCTGATCGCCGGCATTCAAACTCGAGAAGCTGATCGAGTTGAAAAACGCGGTAAGACCATCAAGGGACGTCAAATGGTGACGATGTTGATCATGCAATTCGAACATATTCGTCCTGTTCCGGCCGCGGATAAGGAGGCAGCCAACGCCGCGAATGCACCTTCGCAACCCGCGTTCGTCACGATTTTTGGGCCTGCCGAACCAGATCATTTGGAAGCGATCTGTGAAAAACTCGATCAAGCCGGCGTGGACGAATATCGCTGCCAGGACGGCTGCGTGCAGGTGGCGGTTCGCTATTGGCAGCAAGGCCTGGCAGTGGTGCAACAGGATCGACCAACGCCCAATCCGGCAGTCGTTGAGGACACGATTCAGCGAGCTCATCCAGGCCTGGTGATTTCCGCCGACGGCGAAGCCGATCGTGATTACGGACCCTTGATCGAGGCCTTGCAGGCGGTGAATGGGATCGAGTGTGTCGAGGTGTCCGGCAAGATTGATTTCACAATTGCGAACGATACGGTCGAGTTTTCCGGAAGGCATCTAAAGGTTTCGTCCGGGAAGGACCCGGAAGAATTCTTGATCCAAGCAGATCGTGGCACAATTCGGTTCCTTTATCGTGACGCGGAAGAAGCAATGATGGACTGGAAGTTTGCGGGAAACGCCCAGGTTCGGTCAGATGAATTGGTGGCTTCGGCCGACGAAATTCGTATGGACGGAGTGCGAGCTTACTTTTCGGGGAACGTCGATTTCGCCTACAATCAGACCAAGATTAAAGCGGATCGAATTGAATTTGAAATCGAGTCCGAACAGATTCGCGTTGGTGACGCCACGTTGTATTCGCCATCCAAATCGGGCACGCCGTAAATTGCGATGGGTATTTACCTGGGTGCATGGTGGCGAATTCGGCCGAATGTCACTCGGGCAAGAATCCTTACACCAAGAGACAGGGAATTCGACCATGGAACTGCCTTTGACCAATCAAGCCGCTGCCGATGCGGTTACAAAGAAGCCGAAACGCAGTTCCCATTGGTCTACTCGACGCCTGATCGCCGCGGTGGCGGTTGTGCTGGTGTTGCGAGCGTATACGTACCATTGTGAAGTGAGCGGGCTGACGAGTTGGTATTTCTATGATGCCAGCTGGGTGCACTATGTTGTCTTCTCGGTGGTGTCGTTCATCTCCGCTTATGTCGTTACTTGGTTCAGCGGTCGTTATTACTCGCCGGCTGTTGCTTGGCTATTTGGAGTGGCGTTTGGTACGGCAGCCGCATTGCCGTTAGTCGGTTATGTTGGAGCGATTGCCGGTGGCGTTGCGGCCGCGATGCAGTTGGTGTTGCGGGGAAAAGAACTCGTTGCAGTGCAGTTCTTGAGTACAGATTTTGTGCCGGCGTTGTTGGTCGGCACGATTGCCGGCAACGTCGCTGGTCGCTGGTACTATTCGCGAACCTCGCCTTCACGACTGTCATTCACACAGTCCGTGACTGGTGTCGTTCTGGCGTTTTTGTTTGCGTTGGTCGTTGTTCGGTTTGTGCGGAGCTTTGTCAGGAAGCGCGAACGAGAGGATCAAATCGTCATTCGCTGGGCGTGGTGGTCGGTATCGCTCTTGTTCTTGTTCCTGTTTTTTGCTGGAGGTGTCGTGATAGGGATTCAGCGAGACTTGCAAGTGCGGTACCGCCAGCTTCGGCAATCGGGTGTCGCGTTTCAAGATCGTCCCGTTTCGTGGCAATGGCTGTGGAAAGGTCCGCACAGCGTTAGCAGGCTTTGGGCTTCGGAGTCAATGCAACTGCGGAACCTGATGCCGTGGGCCGATGAGGTGACGGACGTGGTCCAGTTTCCTGAGACTATTCCTGCGGAACAGTTGCCGTACTTGGGCTGGTTTCGTTCGCTCGATACGGCAAGACTGACCGCAGCAGTCAGCTCGTCGATGCTGGATTCCCTTCCGGCGAACCAACTGCAGACCCTGGAAATCCATTCGTTAGATGCCAATGCATTTCAATCTCTGAGGCGGCACACGAACCTAACGGAGCTTACGATTGGCGAGACGCAAGCTTCCGATGCCGAATTTGCGTCACTGCAGAACTTGAAGTGGTTAGAATGGTTGCATATTGAACAATGTCCCCAAATTACGTCAAATGGGCTGTCGCACTTGACAAGGCTACCACTGATTAGTCTTCAACTTGACGATTTTACCGTGGACAGTGCCGGAGTTCTTCAGATCAGTAAGATAGCTTCGCTGGAACGAATCGACGCGACACTCGACAACCAGGATGTCGATTTGGCGCCCCTGGCAAACCTCGCGAAACTCGACATGTTGTTCTTGAAATCGAATCAGCTTTCGACCGATCAAGTAGCCGCCATTGCCTCGATACCGGCACTCCAGGCGGTGTACTTAAATGGCGCTAAACTAACCGATGACAATGTCGTGCCACTGCTGAATCGGACAAATTTGTACCTGGATTTGGATGCTTCTTTGCTAACGGAAAACATGATTCGCCAACTCCATCAGCGTCACCCGACCGCTCGGTTCACCGTTTGTCAAAGGCGCATCGGTTCAGAATTTGCCAAACTGATAGCGCAAACGAAGGCTGATTTTGCGTTCTTCGATTGCCAACTATCCGAAGATGCCTTCGCCATATGGCAGGAGTCCGAGCTTCACCGGAAACTGTTTTCCGGCGATTTGACGGGGCCGGACGGCCAACGGCTTTTGCCTCGTGGTTGGTCCGACACTGGATACGACGACTAACGCATTTCCGAATTTACCGGCCGGGACGGGCCGCTATCGGACGACTCGTCCTGATGCCGAACCGCCCATGAGTGCTTCTACTTCGCTACGTTTGGAAAAGTTGAAGTCGCCCGAGATGGAATGTGCCAAACACGACGCAGCGGTGGCAAAGCGAATGGCATCTTGATCTGACGAATGTTGTTCTGACAGCATGGCGAAAATCAATCCCGCGCCAAACGAATCTCCACCACCCACTCGATCCACAATCGATTTGATTTCGTACGGTTGGTATTCGCCGTTCGCCAGCGGCGCGAAGTAAGCTTGTTGGTCGGCGGCTGCGTATAACATCGCGCCCCAATTGTTGTGCGACGCGGAATAACTTTCTCGCAACGTGATCGCCACTTTAGACACATTGGGAAATTGTTGCACCAATTGTGACGCGACATCGGGATAGCGCTGCACGTTCAGTTTGCCCGCATGAACGTCGGTGTCGGCTGCTTGAATCTGCAAAACATCATGACAGTCCTCTTCGTTGGCAATAACCACATCCACATGTGGCAAGACTTGTCGCATGGTTCGTTCCGCCAACTGCTGCGGTGACACGGACTTGTCCCAACGCCACAACTTTTTGCGAAAATTCAAATCACAGGAGACTCGTACACCCGCCGCTTGTGCTGCCTGCACCGCGGTCAACGTTGCTTCGGCCGCTGTTTGAGAAATGGCCGGAGTGATCCCGGTGACGTGAAACCAATCGGCACCGGCCAGAATATCTTTCCACGGATATTCACTACCGCTGGTCAAACCAACGGCAGAGTGATCTCGATCATAAACCACTTGGCTGGGTCGTTGATTGGCGCCGGTTTCCAAGAAATAAATTCCCAAGCGTCCTTGTCGGCGCAAGATCCATTGGGTGTCGACCCCGACGTTGCGGAGCGAACCGATGCACGCGTCCGCAATCGAATGATCCGGAATGGCGGACACAAAACTGGCTTCAGCACCCAGCATTGCCAGCGAAGCCGCTACGTTGGCTTCGGCGCCGGCAAACGTGACGTCCAAACTGCCTGGCAGGCATTGCCGAAACCGCTGAAAACCGGGAGCAGCCAGACGCATCATGATTTCGCCAAAAGTTACAATTCGCATCACACGGTTCCTCGAGTTTGTCTAGCAATGGTCGTCGCTTCGGTCGCACGTTTAGTAATTTCCAGCCAATCCTCGGCCGCGATTAAATCTCGCGGTGCCAGCCAAGATCCGCCCACCGCCAAGACCATCGGTTCGGCTAGATAGGTTGCCAAATTTTCGGTCGTGACTCCGCCTAAAGGCACGTACTGTAGACCGAGATGCGCGTAGGGTGCCGCCAAGCTTTTCAAATACTTCAAGCCGCCGCTGGGTTCTGCCGGGAAGAATTTTAGTTGTTGACAACCGAGTTCAACGGCTGCTTCCACGTCGGACGGAGTGACGATGCCGGGCGCGAACGGCAGTCCAATTCGATCTGCTTCCGCCACAATCTTGGGATTCAGTCCTGGCGCGACGCCAAACTGTGCCTGCGCTTCTTTGACCGAATGAAGTTGATCGATTGTCAAGATGGTGCCGATGCCCGCCATCATTTCTGGAACGTGCTGACGGATTTCGATTAGTGAATCGATTGCGGCTGGCGTTCGCAACGTGAGTTCCATGGTGTCGATGCCGCCGGCCAATAGCGCGCGGGCCAGTGGCACGGCGTGCTGGGCATCGTCGATGACCAGCACGGCAATGACGCCGCATCGGCGCATTCGATATAGCGAATCGGAAGAGAACTTGGAGTTCATAATGGCGGTCTCGAGTTTTGCGAGGAAATCAAGCGAAGCCATTTTCAAGGGCTTCGAATGTTGTCTGTGGCATGCAACCTCAAATGATAACGCGATTACGTTTACATTCGAAGGGGCGAACCGTGTGAGATCGAGCGTGACGCCATGTGGCTTCGCCGAGTGGATTCGCGGAACAATTCCGTTAAAATGCGTTGTAAGCGATGGCCCTAAGCTACGACTATCCTTTCGCAGCGAAGCAATGCAGTAGCAAACTGTTTTCTTCGCCACGACTGTTTTTTTTTCAGAAGGGTGCTCGGATGAATTCTGTGATTTTTGTTCGCCGACTAACGGTGGTATTGGTGGCACTGACCATCATCGGTCATTCCGCCAAGCTTGCTATGGCCCAGCGAATTCCGCCCAGTCCCTTTCAAACTCAGATTCCACTGGGAGAATTTCCGCCCAACGTGACGTGGATCAATACCAGCGGTCCTATCAAGCTGAAGGATCTGCGAGGCAAATTTGTGCTGCTGGATTTTTGGACGTATTGCTGTATCAACTGCATGCACATTTTGCCAGAGCTGAAGAAGCTGGAAGAAAAATATCCCAACGAATTGGTCGTGATTGGTGTGCATACCGCCAAGTTTGAAAACGAAAAGGATGATCAGAATATTCGTGAAGCGATTTTGCGTTATCGAATTGAGCATCCCGTGATCAACGATCATCGATATTTGTTGTGGAATTCGTTTCGAGTGAGCAGCTGGCCGACTATCTTGCTGATTGATCCGGAAGGGAACGCCGTTTATATGCGAGGTGGTGAATTTCAATTCGAAGAGATCGACGCGCTGATGCAAAAGGCGTTGGCTCACTATCGAGCTCGCAAGCTGATCGATACCACTCCGGTTCGCTTCGAATTGTTGATGGATAGCCAAGAGCCGACACCGCTGAGCTTTCCCGGCAAAGTCTTGGCAGTACCAGAAATTGATCGGCTGTTTATTGCCGACAGCAATCACAACCGCATTGTCGTCAGCGACATGAACGGCAAACTGATCGATATCATCGGTAGCGGGCAATACGGAGATCAAAACGGCAGCTTCGACGAAGCGTCCTTCAAGCATCCGCAAGGCATGGTCTATCACAATGGCGAACTGTACATTGCTGATACGGAAGGGCATTCGATTCGCAAAGCAGACTTGGCGAACCAGCGAGTCAGCACGGTCGCGGGTACCGGCCAACAAACTCGGAATCCATGGCCCGGCTATGATCCTCGTCGAGGTCGTGCGACGCGCAAAAGAGTCTGGAACGGCAATATTCGAACGACACCGCTGGGCAGTCCGTGGGATTTGTGGATTCACGACGACACACTGTTTATAGCCATGGCCGGCCCGCATCAGATCTGGTCCATGAAGCTCAATAGCAAGTCAATTGGGCCGTACGCGGGCAATGGTCGCGAAGACATTGTGGATGGAGCGTTGATGCCGTCGGCACCGTACGCGGAAGACGCCAGTTCGTTTGCTCAGCCTAGCGGACTGACATCTGATGGTCAGTGGTTGTATGTGGCGGATAGTGAAGGGAGTTCCATTCGTGCTGTGCCCTTGAATGCTCGGCAAGAGGTTCGCACGGTTGTGGGCACTTCGCATCTGCCGCAAGCTCGGCTGTTTACGTTCGGCGATCAAGATGGTTCCGCCACGAACGCTCGTCTTCAACATCCGCTGGGCGTGGCGTATCTGGATGGAAAGATCTATGTGGCAGACACGTACAACAACAAAATCCGTGTGGTGAATGCGCAAACCGGCGACACCAGCTCGTTGGTGGGCACTGGCGAACCGGGAAAGTCAGACAGTCCCGCTCAGTTTGACGAACCGGGCGGACTTTCCATTGCGGCTGGCAAACTGTACGTGGCCGATACGAATAATCACGCCATTCGAATCATCGATTTGAACAACGGCAACAAAGTTTCGACGCTGTCAATCCAAGGTCTAAAACCTCCAGCGGCGCCGGACCTTTTGCCCGAAGAGTACTTTGCGGACGCGGTTGTTGAAGACGCTGCGGCGCAAACGGTGGCAGCGGCGGACAACAAGATTCGCTTTCAAGTAACGCTAAAGTTGCCGGACGGCTACAAAATGAATTCGCTGGCGCCGGTGCGGTATTTGGTGTCGGCTGGTTCGAACCAATCGCTCTTTCCGCCGGCGCTGATCAAAACGATTCGTAAGAAGGAAACCGCCACTGACACGTTTACGCTGGAGGTGCCAGTTCGCACGAATGGTGCGGAAACCATCCAGCTGATGATGAACTATTTCTACTGCCAAGAGGGAAGCGAAGGCTTATGCCGAACAGGCAGCGTGCGTTGGAAACTGGCTTTGTCGGTTGATCCGGCCGCCAGCGAATCGGCCGTCCAGCTTTCGCATACTGTTCCCGAATTGTTCGATGCCGGTGGCCTGGGAGATCTACGGAAATAGAGTGGTATGACGTAAGGACGGCATTCGGGGCTCGGAACTTGGGCCGCTAGCCCGGCCAATACCGGATGCCGTCCTGAATCCCGTCCAGCGTCATCGCGCGGCCTAAGTATTCGGTCGTACTGACCGAATAACGATCGACGACCGAACGATACTGATCTGATGCTTCGTCATACCAGTTGCTCAGCACCAGCACTTCGTCGTCGCGGCCAAGTGCGAATGACGAAATGTTGTCACTCGCAAAGGGACTTATCGAAGAAACGGTACCAGTGGACGTGTCCACTACCTGTCCACTACCTGTTGCGAGTTGGAAAACGCTGTATACAGCAGCCCATTCGACGCGAATTCCATCTTGTCCAGCCAGATCGGAACCATGAAGTTGGGATCTTGTTGCCCGGTCTGGGCGTCGTAGCGAGTCAACCGGCGTTCGCCCGTGGAATTCGAATAGAAGTTGGCCAAATAAATGTTTCCGTCCAAACCAAACGCAATTTGGGGATGCCATAGATTCGAGTTCTGAGCGGGAAATGTTCCTAGTGATGTTAGTTCGCCACTGCCCGAGACGGCATAGCGTTGAATGGAATGGGGATGCAGGACGTACAGCGTTCCGTCAGGACTGAATTGGACCGTGCCGAACTCCGCGAACGTGTTCCGAGACAGCAAAGAGCCGCTGGCGTCATAGACGAATAAGTCGGCAGCTGGAAATGCGTCGTCGGTTCGCCGGGCCAATCTGGCAATCTGACCTTCGGGACTGACTGCAATGTTCTGGCTGGAGAAGCGATTATTCTGCGAGCCAAATTCGGCTTCCGGAAGACTTGGAAGGACGTCCATCTGCGGCGAATTGTCGGCCAAATTCGCCGTCGTCACATCGCCTTGGAACGCATAGACCAGCACTTGATCGGCACTGGCTTCATATCCAGCAAATTGCAACGCAAAGACCAAGTCGGACGAATCGAAATCGCCATCGCCGTTCCAATCGCCCGTTTGCCAAGTTGAATTTCCTGCGATGTCGTCTTCATATTCGCCCGCTTCAAATACGTGCACCAAATCGCTGGAGTTAAAACGATTGTCCAAGTTGGCGTCTCCAAACGTCGAGCGAATTTTCAGTCGAACCAAATATTCCAAATCGGATTGATCGACCAAACCGTCTCGCGTGTAATCAAACGCAGCGGATTCATCACTGGTGCGAATTGCCAGCTGCAGGTCGGCAATCAATTCGGCCGGGGTAGGAGGATCCGCGATGTTTTGGTGCAGTGTCAGCGTAGCTCCGTCAATCCAGTTGGGAATTCCATGGGAACTGCTGGAGACAATCATATCCAACTTGCCGTCGCCGTTTAGATCTGCAGCCGTTTCTGGAACGCCGGGCAACTTAAAAATGGGAAACAATCCGGAATCCACAAATCCTGCACCCGAATTGACTCGCAGAATCGCGTCGTAGCTCATGCCGTCGATATTTAATACGTCCAAATCACCGTCTTGGTCAAAGTCGGACAAGATGACTGATCCGTGTCCGATATCGCCCAGGAATTGAGCTTCGCCAAACGAGACGCCGTCCAGATTGCTTTGCCATGTCACCGGGCCGATATTGGAATAGAATCGCGCGACGACAACGTCCTGCTTACCGTCTCCATTGACGTCCGCCAAATAGCCATCCATCAACCGGAAACGATCCATCATTTCGTATCGAAAGAATTCGTCGACGTAGACAATTTCTTGCAAATTGGCGTCTCGCGTCAACGCCCCTTCCGTAGATAGGGGCGGTGTCAGAAGTCGATTTGCGTCGCAGCGATTTGTCTTTTTTGGTGCAGATTGCTTAACCGTTTAACAAGCGGCAGTCTGGCATGGAGCGGCGTTTAGACGACCACTTGCTTTCGTTTTCGAGCGGCATGTTCGTGGTTGGCCAATGGTTGGTGTTCGTCCAAGCCAACGATTTCTAGGGTTAGGTTGTCCAATTCGAATTCCGATTGCAGTTCATGCAGCTTCTCCATCACACTGTGGTCTACCAGATTCGTTTCCGTCAGGTCCAAGACAACGTTCTTGTGTTCCATTAGCCCCAAACTTTCAATCTGACGACGCAGTGGTATCCAATTACTGAAAATGGCCGACTTGGTGGCCGCAATACGGATTTTCGTTGGCGTATTTTCTACAACACTTAGCGAAGGACGGAACAATGATCCGACTGTCGCACCGTTGGCCAAATGGATGATGAACTTTAAAGCAATCCCAATGCCGATACCAATCAGCAAGTCGGTTGCCAGCACGGCCACAATGGTTGTGGCAAAGATGGCCAATTGTTCGCGACCAATCTTCCAGATGTTGACAAATTCAGTGGGATGAGCCAAACGAAAACCGGTATAGACCAGCATGGCCGCCAGTGCGGCTAACGGAATTCGGTGTAGGAATGTCGGAATCAACGCGGCACAAGCCAACAGAAAAATACCATGCCACATGTCGGCGAACCGTGTCTTTGCACCGTTGTCAATGTTCGCGCGACTTCGCACAATTTCTGAAATCATGGGCAAGCCACCAATCAACGCAACACACAAGTTGGCCGAACCCACCGCAATGACGTCTCGATCCATGTTCGTTTTGCGTTTGTACGGATCAATCAAGTCGACTGCCTTGGCGCTGAGCAATGATTCTAGGCTACCAATCATGAAGAACATGGCGACCCATTTCCACGCTTTGGGTTGAGCCAACGCAGAAAAGTCAGGCCCCGTTAATTGTTCAAACATGCCGAACATGTGGTCCGGCATTTCCACCAAGAATTGATCGCTTAACGGGTATTGATGGCCGTGTATCACGTAAGAATGTTCATGCAACAAATCGAATCCCATGCCCATGGGGATGGCAACTAACAAAACCATGATCGGCGCCGGAACTTTTTTGGCAACGGCGACTTTCTTGCCAATCCATGGCCACAAGAACATGATCAGCAAACTGACTCCGCCAATCGCCGCAATGGCTGGATTCGCCTCCATCACAAAGTGCGGCATCTCTTTTAGCAGTTCCAGCGGTTCGCCTTTGGCGGTCACGCCCAGAGCTACCGGAAACTGTTTTAGGATGATGATGACACCAATCGCCGCCAACATGCCGTGTACAGCCGACAAGGGAAAAAATTCTCCCACAATTCCGGCGCGAACAATTCCAAATACAATTTGCAAAACGGCAGCAGCAAAACCGACAGCCAAGGCGGCTTTGTACGCCGTCATGTCAGCGTCGGACCAACCTCCGGCCATGCCGTCACCACCAAAGTCTTTGATGCAGCCAACCGCAATCACAATCAAACCTGCTGCTGGCCCTTTGATGGTCAGTTCCGAATTGCTGATAAAGGTGGCCAGGATTGAACCGACAATGGCGGTGAAAATACCGGCCAGGGGCGGATAACCGCTGGCCAGGGAAATTCCCAAGCACAACGGTAGGGCAATCAGAAAGACAAAGAAACCAGAGTGAATGTCGTACTTAAAGTACTTAGTAAAACCCGACAGATTGCCTCGAGGCACTTCCTGTATGGGAGTCGGAGACTGAGACATGTTTCTAACCTTTTTTGGGGAAATGTATTTCAAAATTTAATTGGATTTCAATTCGATCGAACCGCTTCGTCGGTCTTGATATCTCGACCTATTGTTCTTCGTTCCATGCGATTTGGTTCGAACCGATCGCTGGCGGTGTTTCGAAGGCACCGTTGGGCTGCGTTCCCGCGTGCGAATGAGCATCTGTTGGCAATTCCGTCGCTTGACCGTTACGACTCTCCAGCAGCTTTACCGCCGCGTGATACCGCGAACCGACTCCTGGTTGAGGAATCAGGCCACCGCCCAAAATCAGGCCGGCAAACACAATTACGGCAATTCGTTCTGAAGGACGAGCAAACAGTGGGACTGCCGACACGTGGCGACATCCCGTGAAGACTCGGAAATACCCATGGACAATGGCAATGCCGTTTAGCGCGGCGGCAAACACCACGATGCCGCCCACCCAACCGCTGATGGCGACGGCACCTTCGGTCAGTAGTTCCATGCCGATAAATCCGACCGTGCCCGGGAATCCGATCGACGAAAGTCCTGTCAATAGAAACAGGCCTGCCAAGGTCGGCATTTGTTCGTACAGTCCGTGGTATTGGCTTAGCGAAATCCGTCCAATCCTGGATTCGACACATCGCAACGTGATTCCGAATCCAGCCAAAGAAAGACCGACCGAAAGCCAAACGCACAATCCGCCTGTCAGGCCAATAGGGGTTGCCAATTCCAAGCCAACCAGAACCAACGACGCGTGGCTCAGCAGCAAGTAACAGAAAAAACGTCTCGCTTCCGTCTGCACCAGCGCCATGCCGGCCGCATAGACGGCGGTGATCAATGACATGACGGCAATGCATTCCAGCGACCACTGTGGTGCGATGGGCAGAATCAAACGCATCACCACATAGGCGCCCGTTAGCGGCGTGACGAACAGCAACGCGGTGCCGAATGTGGCTTTTTCAAACAAGTCAGTCATCCAGCAGTGAACTGGTACCACTCCGCTGCGCATCAACGCACCAATGGCCAGCAAGCCTACGGCGAATCCGTTTGCCTGGAAAGCCGCCAGATTCGCATGCATTTCTTCTGGCATCGTGATGTCAATCCAAAGCCAACCTAACAACAACGCCAAAGTGGAAAGACCCATGTGTAGTGCGAAGACACGAGTCGACTGACCGCGACGCCGCAGTTCCAACCAAGGCGGAACGCAGGAAACAGCCATCAAGGCAATGATCATCCACGGCCGCCGACAGCTGAGCGTGGCCAGGATGATCGCTTCGCCGACCAGGGCCCAACCAAACGAAAAGCGTCCCGACTTGGTTCGCTGAGTCGATAGGATGACCATCAAGTAAAGCAATCCGGCCAGTGGTAACAGCGGCGCGCTCAGTTCGTCCACCACAAAGACGTCGCCATGAGCCAGCCAGCCCAAGACGTCCCAATGGTCATGGGCTTCAAACGTGTGCAAACTGACAAAGTCTAGCCATTCGCAGACAGTGCAAAAAGACCAGACCACAAAAGGCAATACAACGCGTCCGAGCCAGTTCGCGAGTTGTACTGAACCCGGCGGCAAATGCGCCCAGTAACGCCAAGCAGATAGACAGTTCTAGCCATGGTAAATGCAATTCGGCCATTAGAATAACTCCTCAATCAAATCTGCTTCGCTCCATTCGTTGGCCCATGGCGACGGTGACTTGCGTTTGGAAACCACATCGTCGGTGTTTCGTTCGTACGCACCGTTGACCGGTTGGCCACTGGCTCCGGACAGCCAATCGGTCCAGCGCCGTTCGGCCGCATTGCACCAACGGAATATTCGCAACAACGGCTGAGCCACATAGTCAGACAGCACCGCGTCAAAGTAGCCTCGTTCCAACGCAAAACGGTAGATCCACAAACTGACGCCGGGCGGTAGCACCTTGGCCCAAAACGATTGGCCTTTGGTCAACCGAGCTCCAATGGCGTTTTCCAAACGGTTGTAGTCTTGCAACAGCGTGGGAGCTCGTAGAAGCTGCAGTGTTCGCAAGCAAGCGTGACCGATAATGTGGATCAGTGCGATGTAGCGAAGGCCACAACCGATTTCACAAATAATGATGCCCACTTGGGTTAGCGAAGCAAACGCCAAGGCGCTTTTCACGTCACTTTGGACTCGAGCGGCAATAGCGCCAAAAATCGCCGACGCCACACCCACCGTAATCACCACGGCACTCAACACCCAAGACAGCTCCAGAATCGGACTGACTCGCAGCAGCAAGTACGCACCTAAGTGCACCGACAACGCACCGTAAAAGACGGCACTGGACGGGGTTGGCCCTTCCATCGCTCGAGGCAACCAGCCGGAAAAAGGCACCGTGCGCTGATTTGCCCATGGCCGCTACCAGCAACAAAATACCGATGACAAACGCCTGATTCTCCGTGATCGTAGCGACGCTTTCTGGCCAAACCCTTTGCCCATGAGGCCTTCAAAATCACCTTGACCAGTCATGTGGTGCAGTAGCAGGGCCGCAATCAAGAATGCGGCGTCGGCAATTCGATAGACCGACCAGACTCGTAAACCGTTGCGCACGGGCGACAGATGTTCGTGGAAGTAAGCGACTAGCAATGCGGACGAAAGGCCCACCAGTTCCCAGCCGAAGAACAAAGTTTCGATGGTGCCGCCAATCGTCGAGACGACCATGCCCAGCAAAAATAACGAATAGAATAAAAAGAACCGCCGGAAGCCTCGTTCGCGGTGCAAGTAATGGGTCGTAAACGCGCCCACAATTCCGCACAACAGAAACGACAACATCACCAGGGGTACAGACAAGCGGTCGAACACAAACTTCAAATGAAAGTGAAAATGTTGTTCGGGAATATTGACCCAGTTGCCCAATTCAATGGGAACGTGCCGAGTGTCCGTGGCTAACATGATGCCCAGGATCATTAGGGCCGAAATCAACCCGATCCAAACGGCCGCTTGCGTCAGGCGCGCAATCACACGTTCGCTCAACTGCACGGAAAGTAGGGTGGCCATTCCATACGTCGCCAGTAGCAGCGCGGGACTGCCCACCACAATTGTGCCTAAAATTTGTGTCCAATTCATCCGCTTATGTTTCTCGTTTCAATGCGCTGGAAATTTTGTGTGTGGTTATGCCGTCGCGATGATCATGATGACGGGTTGCGTGGTAATATCGTGGCGAATCCTAAGTGTTCTCGATGTCCGCGATACCATTCGATGGAACTTTCCACGGTGGGCAAGTTCAGTGATTCAGATTCGTAACGCACGAATTCCCCGTTGCGAAAAAGGTGAATGGTCGAAGTTTCCGGATGAAGTGTGGCCACTTGGACCCAGCCTCCTTTCACCAGCCGCTCGATCGGCGGATTGGCGTCGATGATCTTGGATAGCGTTTCCGGAGTGGATTCGATCACAAACAAAATGCGCATCGGTTCGTGAATTTCGACCATCTGCGCGGACAAGCCAGGCCGCAAGTCGCTGGCCGCGCCCGACATGACTCCCAGCAACGAAGTAATATTGTGTGGCAGCTTGGAACCACAGCCGTAGCCTTCGGGATCGACCGTGGAAAAGTAGTATTCCAAACTGATGCCGGCGCAGACCGGAATGACCGCTTGTAACAGCTTTTGCAAGATCGATCCCGATTCATCGTCTTGCGAAGGATCGTACGACGTCAAGAATGCGCGGCGGTCCAAAAACAGGCCTCGAGACCACGCGCGGCGACCGACAAAGCAGAGCGAATTGGTGGCGTGGTTGTATTCTGGCCGAGCTTGTGACAAATCTTCTGCTCGAGCTTGCACGTGGCGCAACGCAGCGGCGGGCGAAATATCTAAATCAGCCGACTGGAATCTTCGGCAACGTTCGTGCGCATCACGTTGTCGCGCTTCATCAATGTTGTTACGAATGCGTTCGAACAAAGCTCGATGCGAAAACGGCACTCGATCCAAATCAAAATACGTCACGCTGTCGTCGCATGTATTGTGGTAACCGCCTAGAAAAACGGTGTCTTCGGGAATCTGCACCCCGTTTTCCAACAGTCTCGCTCGCACGCGATGATCGTTTGCCATCTGCGCGAACGCGCGAGCATTCGGGCCGCCTCGCCCACCGCTACACGCTCCGCAGTTGTAAGCCGATTCGTGCGGATTGTTCAGACTGCCCGAACCATGTCCCAGAACCAGAACAAAGGGTGACAAGCGGTTCACGATGCCCATAGCGCGCAAGCCGCCTTCGACAATGCTGGTCATTTCGTTTAGCGAATAACCCAAATGCCCGTGATCGGGACCGGGCTGGGGTTCGGTTCGTTCCAAATGCAATTCTGAAAATGACGGCTGCACAATGCGGCTGACCCATTGGCGAATTTGGGCCGTGGTCAACGGAAAAGCTACTCGCGCCACCAACGGAAACGTGGCCAGCGAACCTAATAGGCCGGTGACCAATCCACCTAGGAAGGTGCGCGAACCAAGATGAACTCGATGAGTGGCTTGGCCCAGCGTGCGACGGCTTCCTTCTTGGCGTCGACTGTGAGAAATTCGCGAATACAACGGTTCTTCTCGGACATAGTGCTGTGGCACAATATTCACGGGGCACAGCGGACGAAAGTGTGCTTCAGTCAAGCCTTGGTAGTACATTGCCACGCCATAGAAACCGGCAATGCCGTACGTTTCACAAGCGGGATCAATCTCTTCAAGTGCTCGGCGAAACGATTCTTCGCGATCATCAATGCAGCACGCAACTTGATATGCCGGGAGTGTTGGTCGAGCGGCAGTGTGGGTCTGTTCATGCTGCCGTTTTGTGTGAGCACAAACCGCGTCCAATGATTGGTGACAGTATTTTCGTTCGTAGGCAAAGTGGTAGACGCGTCGGCGCTTAATGGATGAAAACGCTTCTACTTCGGCCAAGATGGACCGCCATTGTTCGGCATTGACGGAACTTAATTCGCGAGGTCGCCAGCGACAAACTTGGGCCAGTTGAAACAACGTATACGCTCGCTCTTCTTCGCTTGGTTGCGAAGCGGGGTTACTTTCGGATAGCCAATGTTTCAGTTCGCATATCGGTCGTTCGAATCCAAGATCCTGCCGAGCGACATAGGCGATGGCGTAACGCTCGAGGATGAGGCGGACCGCCAAGAACTCGGTCAATGTCCCTTGCGCCGCGGGTTTGGGTGTCCATGGCGCATTGGTTTCTAACTGCCAGATCATTCCCGCCCAGCCTCGTAATGCCAACAGCGTTTCTTGAATAAAGGCTTGCCGTTCCTGGGCGGATACGCCTAGTTGATTGAGCGAATCTTCAATGGAATCGGCGGCGGTGGTTTGGCTGGACGTCAGTCGCTGCAGTTCGGCCACCATCCCCTTCATCCAAGTTGCCGGTGTGGAATAGCGTTGACCGTAAATTTTCAGGAACGCTTTGAAGAAACCTTCACCGTCAGGCAGTTGCCAACCGGCAAAACCCTGATCGACAAAGGACGCGGTAAAGCGAATTAAAAGATCGTGGACCAACAGATCCGTGTCCTGCGTTCCCGCCGCTAGTAATAAGTCTCGATGTCGAACCAAAGTTCGAGCACGCCTGCGTCGATCCTGTTGCGGTAAATCTCCGCTTCGAGCAGCCTGTTGCACGCCTTCCATGCACAAGGCCCATAGCAATTGCAGCGTCACCGCTTCCCACGCGCGTTCGTCTCCTGCTTTTAATTGTGGGACGCCGTTTCGCCCTAGGACTCGTTGTACCGCGGAAGGAAAGGAAGCCACGTTTCTGCCCTGCACCCAGTCACGCGTGTCCGCAATCATCTGGTTGCGAATGGCAGCTGGTGTTTCCGCGCGAAATCGTTGTAATGCGTCTGTTTCCGCGATTGTCCAGCGCAAGCTGGCTCGACTGGGCGAATACAACGGAAACTGCAACATCGCCAAACGCAGTGCGTAGCGAGTTCCAAAGGCGCTGACCAGCACGTCGGCATGTTCGCCCATTTCGTCTAAGAGGACCGATTCCAAATCGGAATGTCGAATGCGACCTTCGCTCAATCGCTTGCGATACGTCGATTCGGCAAGGTACGGTTCGCACTCGAACAGGCCCACTCCTTGTTCCACAGCCTCCGCGAACAATGTCTCTTCTAAGGCATGCAGCGTGTTGTGATGTACAAAGACGGTGATCGGACCTTGCGTCGGCAACAGGTGCGAAGCGTGGTCAATCTGAGCTTGGAGTTCCGGAGTGGTGCCCAATGGGTGGTGTGCGTTGTTCGTAGCGATCGATTTCACAGACACTGCGGATGTTCCTATGGGCCATTCCAAGATTCGGCAAACGACCGGCGATCAAGCGAACCGTCGGCAGATTCGCTTCCGTTAGGCAATCGCCGTGCCGGTATCAGCGAAACGTCCACTTTTTCTTTTCGTTTGGTCGTCGTCCGACTGTGCCGTTCAACGTTTATCAACGCAAATATGTGTCTTGGCAAAGAAATGGATCTGTGCACCGGTTTGCTTTTGCGGAAAGTGCGGCGTGGCGAGTGTTTGCCGACACGGTCAAACTGCAAAAGATTGCACTGGGGTAGGCTGGAAATGCAAATTGTTGCACACGGGCCGAATCCGATTATTTCGACCGTTCAGCTGGACGATGTAGAAATTCGCAAAACATTTTTTCGCCGGAGTTGATGATCACTAATTGACAAGGATGTCACGAGATGGTTCGAACAAATCGCAATCTGTTGTTGATTGGAGTGCTTTTGGGCGTGTTGGTTGGACGTTCGGCCTGGAGTCAAGAGTCACACGAATGGTCGCAAGTGCTGGGTCGGCTCGAGGCGGTCGAATCGGAACTGGCGTCGTTGAAATCAGAGTCAAGCGAGTCTGGTTCGGTGGAATACATTCCGCCATTTCCAACATGCGATCCAACACCGCCGGCTCCCGAATTTCCTACGATCAAAGTGGGAGGATTCTTCCAAGCAGACAGCGGTTGGTTTTATCAGGACGACACCAACATTGCGTCGGTGGGAGACGTTCAAGATGGAGCGGACTTTCGTCGTGCACGAATCAATGTGCGAGGCAACGTTTTTGAGAACGTGGCGTACATGATGGAGTTCGACTTTGGGTTTCCCGGTCGGCCCAGCTTTATGGACGTGTACTTTGATATTCAAAAGACATGGCTGGGCACGATCCGCGTGGGACAATGGCGACAGCCGTTTGGTATGGACGGCCTGACTAGCGTCAAGGAAATGACGTTTTTAGAACGAGGCTTGCCGTTTGCGTTCTTGCCATTTCGCCAAATCGGGATCGGCTTTTTTAATCACAATGCGGAGGAAACCGTGACCTGGGCGTTGTCCGGTTTTCGCTTTCCAACCGATCCGTTTGGCGGCAATGTTGGTGATTCTGGCGGCTATGGTTTGGCCAGCCGTATCACGACCATTCTTTGGCATAATCCCGAAGAGACTCGATTGCTCCACTTAGGTGCCGGCTACACCATGGGTAACCCCGCCAACAATCTTGTTCGTTATCGCAATCAGCCTGAATTCTTCATCAGCGAAACGGGCGGTTCGGATATCGCGCCCGCTGGCGTTCCAACAAATGTACCGGTGTTTGTGGATACCGGTGCCATTAACACGGACACGTTTCAGCAAGCGTCATTGGAACTAGCTGCGCTGGTTGGTTCGTTACATATACAGTCCGAAGCGATTGTCGCCGCGGTGAAACAAAGCAACGGAGACACGGCTACGTTTAGCGGAGCGTATGCCCAAGCGGGTTACGTGTTGACGGGCGAAGTTCGGCCGTACGTCAGAAACAACGGTGTTTTTGGGCGAATTAAGCCGAAGCGCAGTTTCGGGACTCAAGGAATCGGCGCATGGGAAATTGCCTGCCGTTGGTCGTACTTGGATCTTAATGACAGCAATATTGCCGGTGGATATTTGCATAATGCCACGGTCGGCCTGAATTGGTACTTGAATCCCAACACCAAAGTGCAATTTAATTACATACATTCGTTTTTGGATGATCCGTTGTTGTACAAAAGCGAAGCCGATATTTTTGCACTACGCGGCCAGATTGATTTCTAGGCCGTTTTCTTTCACGAATTCGTGAGACATGTTTCAAGTTCGCCGGTCTGATTCTGTTAGTCCCTTTCGATGGGCCGTCATTGCCTTGTTGTGTCTCAGCTTGGCTGCGCTGGGCATTACCATTTGGATCATGGTTGATTTTCTTCGCGAGCAGGAGATTGTCCGTCGTTTGATTCAGCAGTTGCCTAGCGAAGCCATGCCCGATGCTCGGAAACTGGCGGGTGAACTCAAGTGGCAATTTCGACTGGCGATGTTGGTGGTCCTGAACGTGATTGCCACTGCCTGTGCCGTGGCGCTGTTGTCTCGAGCCTACAGTAGCTCGCAAGCATCTTTGCGAAATATCAAAATCTTGGCCAGCGATATCCTGAACAGTATGGATTTGGCTGTGCTAACCACGGATCTGGAAGGGACGATCACCAGTTGTAATCGGCCCGGATACGAAATGCTGGAAACCACGGAAGCGATTCTGGGAAAGAAGGTTTTCGATGTTTTTGCCGATGTACCGGTGGAAGCGTTTCGTCGCGAAGCCATGGCCAACGCCAAATCGAATATTGCGAATAAGCTGTTTCGCGACTTTGAACTTACTAAAGGAGACCACACCAAAACGTTGCGAGGCTTCTGTCAGCCGCTGACCGATTCTAATCAAGTGGAGATCGGTAGTGTTTTGCAGCTGCGCGATGTGACGGAACGATTGCTGATTGAACAACAGATTCATCGCATGGAACGCTACATGGGCATGGGATCGTTGGCTGTTGGCTTGCATCACGAAATCAAAAACCCGTTGGCCGCTCTGTCCCTGCACGTGCAACTGCTGGACGAACAACTGTTGAAGAAAAATCCGAACGAAGAAGCACTGCAATGTTTGGACGTACTGAAGTCCGAAATTGGCCGAATTGCAGGCGTTTTAGAGAGTTTTCGTGACTACGCGTCAATTGACACGCTGCATGTTTCCGACGTCAATGTTGCTTCGCTGTTGGAACGCATGATTTCATTGGTTTCACCTCAAGCAACGCAGGGAAACATTGCCGTATTTGTTCAGGTTCCCCAAGACTTGCCTTCGATTCAGGCGGATCAGGCCAAGGTAGAACAGATGCTGCTGAATCTTTTGCTGAACGCCATTCAAGCCATGCCCGACGGAGGAAAGTTGGCGATTCGAGCCTCCGCGGTAGACAACCTGGTGCATATTGCCATTCGAGATACGGGGCCCGGCATCCCCGACAATTTAATGGAACGAGTCTTCGATCCTTATTTTTCTACCAAACGCCATGGAACCGGCATGGGACTTGCAATATGCGAAAAGATAGTTCGCCAGCATCAGGGCCGTTTGGAACTGATTAATGCGAACCCAGGTACGAAAGTGGAAATCGCACTTCCCATCGAGGTGACATGAACGACTCGCGCGACTTTTAATTGTAGACGACGAACCCAACATCTGTTCCGGGTTGTCCAAGGGCTTGGCCGACGAAGTAGCCTTCATTGATGTAGCTCACGACGCGGACGAAGCGTTGGAGAAGTTTGACGCTAAGCCCTTTTCTGTGGTGATCTCGGACGTTCGGCTTCCTGGTCGCATAGATGGTTTGGAACTGGTGTCTCGGTTGCTTCACATGCAGCCGTCGACTACGGTCATTGTGATTACCGCACACGGGACCGTGGAAACGGCCGTGGATGCCATGCGTCGAGGTGCATTTGATTTCATCACCAAGCCGGTGGACTTGAATCTGATCCGGCAACAAGTGCGTCGCGCGGTCGAACATTTCCGCTTGAAGGGTGAAAATCAATCGCTGCGTGAAAAATTGGCCGACGTGGGCGAAATCACTGGAATCGTCGGAAACTGTAGCGCCATCAAAGATGTGTTTCGGCAGATTCGCCAAGTGGCCGGAACGGACGCCACCGTCTTGATCCACGGCGAGAGCGGCACTGGCAAAGAATTGGTCGCTCGCGCGCTGCATGACCTGAGCAACCGCAGCGGCGGTCCCTTCGTTCCGATTAATTTGGGTGCGTTACCGGAATCGTTGTTGGAAAGCGAACTATTTGGGCACGAAAAAGGAGCCTTTACCGGTGCCGTTCGACGCAAGGCAGGTTGCTTTGAGCAAGCTTGTGGCGGCAGCCTGTTCTTGGACGAAGTCACCGAAATGTCACCCAAGAGCCAATTAGATTTGCTGCGAGTTCTAGAAACGGGAAGTTTTTGTCGGATTGGCGGAGAGGAAATGCTGCAGTCCGATGCGCGAATCATCTCTGCCACCAACAAGAATATCCAGGAACTGATTGAGGATGGTTCGTTTCGAGAAGACTTGTATTATCGATTGAATGTGATTCCCATCGATATTCCTTCGCTGCGGCAACGTAAAGAAGACATCCCATTATTGGTGGAACATTTTCTGCAACTGTTTTGCCAGCGTCACCAACGACCACCAAAGCGATTTGCAAGCGCGGCGCTTCAAGCATTGGTGGCGTTTGCTTGGCCGGGCAACATTCGGCAATTGCGCAACTTGATTGAACGATTGGTGGTTACAGTGACGTCCAGCACCATAGAACCGTCCGATCTGCCAACGGAAATATTGCCTGACACCGTCGATTCCGCCGCTCCTCGATTGTTGAGCGAAGTTGTGGAAGAGGCCGAAAAGAAAGCGATTCAAGAAGCGTTGGCGACGCATGGTTTTCATCGCGAACAAACCGCCAAGGCCATTGGTGTCAGCGTCAGAACACTGCACTACAAAATGAGCCGCTACGGATTGCACTAATCAGTCGTCCCGAAATAGGCGTTTCTAATTGATTGAAGTGGAATGACGACAACTCTGGAACTCGTTTCAGGACAGTTCCTAAATGGACAGCGTCTCATTGATGCTTTCTGCCAGCGTAAGTCGTTCGTAGTCCCGCCTTTAGGCGGAAATCTCGTGTAAAAGCAATTCCGCCTAAGGGCGGGACTTGCAAGCCAATCCTGTCTCTGTCCAGCTAAGCTTTTTTGCTGCGAATGTCAAATCCGATTCTTCGACATTTGTGTACTCGCCGCCGATTCAAAATCGGCCGGTATTTACATCCGCTGCCGACTGGTTCACAATAGCAGGAATTAAATCGAGCGGATGCAGCATTCGCCGATGAACCGAAATTGGAAACGGCCTCCATTTGGAGGCCTCGTTTTTTGGATCGGAAGGATTTGCGGCGATGTCTGAAATGATTCCCATGACCCGAGCGGGATACAACAAAATCAAGGCGGAAATTGATCGACTGGAAAATGATGAAATGCCAGTCATCCTGAAACGGCTCGCCGATGCCAGATCGGAAGGAGACCTCAAGGAAAACGCAGAATATCATGGTGCTCGCGAATCTCAGGGCATGCTGCAAGCCAAGATTAATCAATTGCGAGGCAAACTAGCCAGCGCCACGATTATTGATGTTACCGCCAAAGACGAAGTGGCCTTTGGTGCGACCGTCGTTGTCAAAGATCTCGCATACAATGACGAAGAAGAATACACTCTGGTTGGCGCCGGCGAAGAAGATTACGACGCAGGCAAAATCTTGATCACCAGCCCGATGGGACAAGGCCTGATGGGCAAGAAGATTGGCGAAGTTGCCGAGTTTGAAGTTCCCAGCGGGACCGTGAAATTCGAAATCCTGGAAATCAAATACAACATTGACGAATAGGTTGATTGTCCGGCGTGACCAAGCCACCAGCGGTGGCTTTTGGGCTCTGCCGGTGGGCCTGACGCAGCAATCGCTAACGCTTCGGAATGGACGATTGATTGTGGCGCATTAGTTGGTTTTCAGCGCCCAATCGATTGCTTTTGCCAGCAATTGCGGAAACGCTTCATTCGCAAAATCATCTGGATGGCCTAAGGAAGTGTAGAACGATCGGCCGCCGCCCGCATGGATGAAGGTCCACGCAACCGGTTCGTGCGGCATTCGTTCGGAAACGCGTCCCATCAACAGCACTTCCGCGCCGGGCTTCAACGGCGACGTTTTATACAGCCAAGATGTTGTCACCTTTTCTTCGGCAGGCCAATCCGCAACCAGCGGACTGTTGGAATCGGTCTTCCAGACGAAGGTTTTTTCGTCCGCGCCTTCCTTGTTGCCGTGGTGACCTTGGTAATTGCCGCCGAAAACCTGCGAATCGAATTCTGGCCAAACCGCTTGTCCTGTTTGCGGTTGGGCATCTCGCAAAGCAAAAGCGTGACTGGCTGTACGAATTCCCACCACGGGTTTGCCTTGGTCAACGAATCGCTGAACTACTTTCAGTTGGTCGTCGGTCAGTGTTCGACGCCGCACACTGATCAGCAATAGATCGGCCGAATCCAATAATTCGATTTCCGGAAATGCGTGAAGATCTTCTTCGGCTGCGTGGACGAACGAAACTTGAAAGTCTCGGTAAAGATGTTTCCGGGCAAACGCTGGCAGACTTCGATTTGTGTCATATTCGCGTTCGCCAACCAGCATCACAATGTGCGGTCGCCGATCTGTGCGAAATCGAAATGGCGGTTGCCCCGTGATCTGATCGCTGGTAATGGTTGGGCACACGTGTTGCTGGACATGTTCAATCACCAAATCCGTGCCGCTGAAATGATTGACAAACGGCGGCATCTGGGGATTGTACATGGTATCGGTCAGGTCCTTGACCAAGGCGACGTTTTTGCCGTGACGTGACATCTGTCGCAAACCAAACGGGCGTCCCAGCACACACATGTTCAAATGCACTCCGACCAGCAGCACATTCTTGATGCCTTTCGCTTCCAGGATGCTCCAGTTCTGGACACCGTCATCGGTGATGTAGTCGTTTTGTTCGTCAATGCGAATCAGATCAATTTGTCGAACCCACGGTGCCTGGGGATTGCGACCGATTGCCGCGAGTTGCTGGTGCCAGCGCGCGTGTTCTTCTAGATTGTCATCTTCTCCGCCGTCGGAATGATCAATCGGATAGCCGATTTTTTCTTCGGCGTCATTCTTCCAGTGACACCACGATTCAATTTGGTCCGGCAGTTGTTGCGAAGTAGGTACTGCGAGTGCTCGTTTTCGGGCCGGATGGTCCTGGTAAAACTCCATGCACGAAGAGGGCGCATGGATGATGGTGACGCCTTGTTGCCGAGCGAATTCGACGAATTCGTTCATTCGCACCGCCAGTTCTTTGACTCGTCGCGTGGCGTTCAGGCAGTGATGTGCGTCCCACATGTCACAGATGATCACGGCGGTTGCTTGCGGCTTCCATTGCTGAGATGCGTAACGCGGCAACACGGCTCCGTTTTCAGCCGCGTAACGCGTTTTCAACGTCACTTGGAAGTCTTCGGCGCTTGCTAACGGACTTACTGTCATGATTCCCACCAACATAAGCAACCAACGATTCATCCGAGCAGCCTCCGTCTATTGACGCCAAAGAATGTGACCTACCGCTATGCAATACAAGCCTTCGATTGTCGGACGTCTGGAAAGCGGATGCAAGTATGCGGCCGAATGTTCCGTTAACCGCAATGCCATGCCCAACAAGAAAAAGCCCTGGGCGAAGTGTCGGTCGCCCAGGGCTGTGAAGTTCGATCGAATTGGCAATCAAACATCCCGATCAGATTGTCGTTGATTGACGCACGCTGTTTCTTAGCGAAGTCGTCGCGTGACCACTTTGTGCGGAGGTCTTGCGAACTGGCGTCGAAGTCGGTCGGTGATGTTGTTGGAGTGCATGGTCTGGTTGTGACTGACGTTGCGAACTGGTCGAGCGGCCATGTGTTCTGTTGGGAATTCCGTGCCGCCGTTGGACGCACAACTGCTGCATCCGGGTGAGGCGAAGCCTTCGTCGTACATTTCGACACCGCATCCAGGATCGCCACAGCCGCCGCAAGATCCACATGACGGAGCGGCACAGCCTCCACAACCTTGACCGATACCGCAGCCCATGCCGCCAAACAGAAATCCAACCAGCCCGTGCACACCTTGAATGGCAGTTTCGGCCGTGGACAGCAGCACTCCCTGTTGACGACAGCAGGTTTGATTTCCGACCCAGCAACCATCGTCGTTGCAGTCGTCGCAGCCGGCGGGTGGGTCGCACATCCATTCATTCCAATAGACGTCGCCACAACCTGATCCGCATGCCAAACGGCCTCCCAATAGAGGCAGTGTGGCCATGGAAAGTGTTGCCGAGCAATCGCCACCCGAACACGATCCGCAACCACCACCACAACTAGAGGCAACGGGGCCGCAAGAACCGCAGCCTCCACCAATTCCGCAGCAACCGCTGGAAAGAAGCGTCGCTGCCATTAGCGAAACGAACAGCACTAACTTGGGAATCGTTGTGCTTGGGGGGGCAGTGTAATGCATGGAAAGACGTCCTATCTACTTGCAATTACGTGAATTCGAATAGCTTTGTGCTGATCCTGATTCGTTCTGATATAAATCTGGTCCATCCCGCGTATCGTGACCGTGCTGGCCGTTCGACTGAATATCAAACGAATCCACGTCAGATCCGCAGTCAGATGCTGATATCGTCCGGTATATTTCCGAAAATTGATTCTTTCTGCCTGATTCGTCAATTTTTGGTAATCAGAAAAGTTTAACGCGCTTGCCCGAGCGGCCTAAATTGCAAGTTTCGTTTCTCAGCAGACCTTGCCAATGCTGGCATGGCTAGCGTAAAACCTACCGACAATCGTGCGGTTACGGTAACCAGCGCAGTTTAGGTCTTAAGGCGAACAATCGGATAAAGTTGATGGCGTTAGAACACGAATTTGAACAGGCACTGGCGTCTGCCCAAATGGACTTGGAGCCGGCAGCGTCTGAACGCCTCCAGCAATATTGTCACCGATTGTGGGACTGGAACAGTAAACTCAATTTGACTCGGCATCTGGACTTTGCATCGTTTGTAAATCGTGACCTACTGGACACGCTGCAGCTGGCTGAATTGATTGAACCAGCGGCTCGCATCTTGGATGTTGGTTCCGGTGGTGGTGTGCCAGGCATACCGTTAGCAATTGTGCGAACTGACATCGAAGTGTCACTGTGCGAATGTATCCAAAAGAAGGCACATGCCTTGGCGGGTATCCTAAGCGAAATTGACCTTGCGTGCCCGGTATATGCGGATCGACTGGAGAACGTCTTGCAGGCAGTCGATTTTGATGTGCTCACTGGACGAGCGATCGGGCCGTTGTGGAAGATCCTGAAATGGGTGCAACCCTACTGGGGCCAATTCAATCAGTTGTTGTTGCACAAGGGGCCGAAGTGGGTAGAAGAAAGATCTGACGCCAGGTCTCGTGGCCTGTTGAACGGACTTTCGTTGCGTAAAGTAGCCGAGTACCGGATTGCGGGGCACGATGCCGATTCGGTCATTCTTTCGATTCAAGCGAAAGCGTAAATGTCATGGAACTGTTGCCGATGATCTTTGGCTATAGCGTGCTGATCGTGGCAGCGTCGTTGCTGGGCGGTATGGTGCCGCATTGGTTTCAGGTGACGCATCTGCGAATGCAACTCACGCTTAGCTTTGTCGGTGGTTTCATGCTGGGCATCAGTCTGCTACATCTGCTGCCGCACAGCTTAGAGGAAGGTCGTTCGATTGACACGACCTTCATTGCGTGTTTGGTGGGCTTGATGGGGATGTTTCTGCTAATTCGAACCTTTCACTTTCACCAACACGGTCCTACGACCGGAGAAGCTCCAGAAGATGGCTGCGTCTTGGACGCCAGCGAACATCACTGTTCGTCGCACGATGATCACCAACACGACCATCATCATGCTCACGATCATGCGCACGACCCGTCTGCGTCGCATGCTCATGGGCTGCCCGGTTTGAGTTGGGCCGGCGTTACGATGGGGCTGTCGATTCATACGTTGTTGGACGGAGTGGCGTTGGGAGCTGCGATTGCAGCAGGCATGGTGCATCACGCTTGGTTACCAGGGTTTAGCGTTTTCATGGCCATCATGTTGCACAAACCGTTAGATGCACTTTCCATTACCACGCTGATGCAAACGAGTGGCTGGAGCTTTCGTGACCAGATTGGCGTCAGCATTGGCTTTGCCATGATGTGCCCGCTGGGCGCCGTGTTATTCGCTTTAGGAGCCGAACAACTGGCGCATCGGTTTCCCTTTCAGGGCACCTTCATTGGTGCGGCCTTGGGTCTTTCGGCAGGGATTTTTTTGTGTATTTCGCTTAGCGATTTATTGCCGGAAGTCCAGTTTCATCAACACGATCGATTCAAACTCTCTTCTGCCTTGATTGCGGGCGTGATTGCGGCGTGGGCGATTGGCTTTTTGGAACCCGCGCACGATCCGTTTGGCAGTAGGTCCAAGCCGGAGATTTCTGCGGTCAGTGCCTTGGCTGCCGGATAGCCGAAGTATCCTCGATTGTGATCGGCCAGATCTTATGGAATTGCCTTACGAGCAGCAACACGGTCGGAGTTGCATCACCATAGCTGGATGCGTTTTTGTCCTGTTCTTGGCGGCGTGTTTTGCGCTGGCAGCGATTGGTGCATACGTCAAGGATGGTTGGCTCTGGGCAATGGTGCCCGGATTCGCTGCCGCTTTCTTGTTGTTTGTGTGCTTGAGCGGCGCTTATTCAATCGTGCAAGGTGAAGTGTGGAGCGTGTGCATTGACAATGAAGCGATTTCGCGGAGTTCGCCACGCTGGCCCAGGTCGAGCGGGATGCATCGTCATCGATACGATTACCAGGCTCGTTATTCTCGAAGGACAAAGTCGACTTGAAGTTACAACTCATGATGGAACAACGTCTTCTATCCCATGCCTTGCAGTGCGAAAAGTGTATCATGTATTCGTCGAGCATTTCGAACATGTTGAGATCGAATTCATCGAAGATCGTTAGAGCTTACGCGTATGGTATGGTCGACGAACTCGCCGTTTTCACTCGTGATCAGGTTCGAGTTCTGAGATTGTCGAAGCGCGTTTTCTCACGGCATGTGACATCCCCAGGAAGGTGGAAATCCGTTTTCTTTTAAATAACTAGTCCGTCTAGGCCGACAGTGCGCAGAATTTTGATTGGGATCATTTCGCCATGTTCGCTTCGTGCTCTCCCGGCAAATACACCGTCTATTAAAGTCACCCATTTTTGCCTATCTTGGCGTTTCGTGCGCATTGTATGCCGGTCAATCGTCGGCGAGTTCGTGTGATCGGCAAAGATTGCCAAAACAGTAAAGCTTGACAAAATCGCGGTCGAACTAATGCTTACGTACGCCGTTGCGGCACCGTGGTTTTCGAGTAGTGCTTGGTAGCGAAACTGAGTAACTGCGTGCGAATGAGACGAATTTGAAAAAGCCCTTGAGAATCAGAAAGCGTGAGTCAGATGCCAGGTTACAGCTTGACGCACCTGAAGGTATTAGAAGCCGAAAGCATTTACATCATTCGCGAAGTAGCCGCCGAATTTGAAAATCCGGTGATGCTGTATTCCATTGGCAAGGATTCGGCGGTGATGCTGCATTTGGCTATGAAAGCGTTTTACCCCGGCAAGCCGCCCTTTCCGTTGATGCACGTGGATACGACGTGGAAGTTTCGGGACATGATTCACTTCCGTGACAACTACGTCAAGAAGGAACTGGGCCTGGAATTGCTGGTGCATATCAATGAAGAGGGAGTGAAGCAGGGAATCGGCCCGTTCACGCACGGTAGTCAAACGCATACGCACGTCATGAAGACCGAAGGTTTGCTTCAAGCGTTAAACAAATACAAGTTTGATGCCGCATTTGGAGGCGCTCGACGCGACGAAGAGAAATCTCGGGCGAAAGAACGAGTCTATTCGTTCCGCGACAAGAACCATCGCTGGGATCCGAAAAATCAACGGCCCGAATTGTGGAATCTGTACAATTCGCGAGTGCACAAGGGCGAGAGCATTCGCGTCTTTCCTCTATCGAATTGGACCGAATTAGATGTCTGGCAATACATTCACTTAGAGAATATTCCGATTGTTCCGCTGTATTTCGCGGCACCTCGGCCCGTTGTGGATCGAGACGGGGTGATGATCATGCTGGACGATGACCGTATGCCGTTGGAGCCTGGCGAAGAACCTCAGATGAAGACCGTTCGCTTCCGCACACTAGGCTGTTATCCGCTTACCGGAGCCGTGGAGTCAACGGCCACGACGCTACCGGAAATCATCCAAGAAATGTTATTGACCAAGACGTCGGAACGTCAGGGCCGAGTGATCGATTACGATCAGGCCGGTTCCATGGAAGAAAAGAAACGAGAAGGTTATTTCTAACGTTCGCGTTCTTGACGGCAACTTCGGCAATTCCATTCCACTTCGCTGAAAAAGACGGACTACTATGTCGCATCATTCGGACCTTATCGCCACGGACATCGATGCCTACTTGGCGCAACACGAACAAAAGGAGCTTCTTCGCTTTTTGACTTGCGGAAGCGTAGACGACGGCAAGAGCACGTTGATTGGTCGTTTGCTTTACGATTCCAAAATGATCTATGAAGATCAGTTGGCTGCAGTCAAACGCGATTCGGCGGTACATGGCACGACGGGTACCGACTTTGACCCCGCGCTATTGACCGATGGGCTGAAGGCGGAACGCGAACAAGGTATCACCATTGATGTGGCATACCGGTATTTTTCCACCGCCAAGCGAAAATTCATCATCGCCGATACGCCGGGCCACGAACAATATACTCGGAATATGGCTACCGGCGCTTCGACTTGCGATCAGGCCATTATCTTGATTGACGCTCGTCACGGCGTGGTCGAACAGACCAAACGGCACAGTTTTATTACGTCGTTGCTGGGGATCAAGCATATCTTGGTGGCCATTAACAAGATGGACTTGGTGAATTTTGACGAAGGCGTTTTTGAGCAAATCAAATCGGACTACAAGTCGTTTGCCAGCCGCATGATTTCGGATGATGTGCACTTCTTGCCGATATCGGCGCTGAACGGCGACAACGTGGTGGACCCAAGTCAGAATATGCCTTGGTACGAAGGCAGCACGTTGATGCACATGCTGGAAAACGTCCACATTGCATCGGACCGGAATTTGATTGATTTTCGTTTTCCGGTGCAGTTGGTAAATCGCCCGAATCTGAATTTTCGCGGATTCTGCGGGACCATTGCATCGGGTATTGTTCGGGCTGGTGACGAAGTCATGACGTTGCCTTCGCGCAAAAAGAGCAAAGTGAAAACGATTACCACTCTGGATGGCGATTTGGACGAAGCGTTCGCACCCATGTCGATTACGTTGACGCTTGAGGATGAAATCGACATCAGCCGAGGAGACATTCTTGTTCATCCGGGCAACGTACCTCGGATTGACGAAAAGTTTGACGCCATGTTGGTTTGGATGACCGAAGAACCGATGGTGCCGGGCAAGTCATACTTGATCAAGCACATGAACAAAACCGTCACGGGGTCGGTTTCGTCATTGCGATATCGAATTGACGTGAATACGCTGCAGCATACAGACGCCGACGTATTGCAATTAAATGAAATTGGTCGGTGCCATGTTACGTTGAATCAAGTCATTGCCTACGATTCGTATGATCGCAATCGCACCACTGGTGCGTTCATTGTTATTGATCGGCTGACAAATGGAACTGTCGGAGCCGGTATGATTTTGGACCGGACCAGCAGTGACGACCAAATGTCCGCCTGGAACGCTGCTCCTGCCAGTCAGCATTTGGAATCCGCTGCGGGGCAGGTCACGGCAGTAGAAAAGGCAAGTCGCCTGAATCAGAAGCCGTCTACCATTCTGTTGACCGGTTTGACAGGTTCGGGCAAAACGACCATCGCGCATGCGTTGGAACGCAGACTGTTTGATTTGGGCCATTTCACAACGGTTATTGATGGGCAAAATCTGCGCCTCGGGCTCAACCGTGATCTCGGCTTTTCAGACGATGATCGTTCCGAAAATCTGCGGCGAACCGTGGAGGTGGCCAAACTGTTGAACGACGCGGGGCTGATTAGTATCTGTTCGTTTGTGGCGCCGAATCGAGAAGTTCGACAGAGATTCCGTGACGCGTTCCCGCAAGATCAATTCGTATTGGTGCATTTGTCGGCTCCCATCGAAGTTTGCCGTCAACGTTCTGCCATGTACGAAAAAGCTGATTCGGGCGAAATTGCCAATTTTCCAGGCGTGTCGGCTCCTTATGATCCACCCATCAACAGTGACTTGGTGCTTCCCACGCACGAATGGAACGTCGACAAGTGCGTGGATGCGATTGTTCGAATCATGAGCGAACGCCAGGTTATCCAGGGTTAGATTAGAGCTCCCAATCGTCCTCGGCGAACCGACGTCTTCGGCCTAATCCGCATAGGCAGGTTGGATGCCAATTTTTCGTAGCGTAGATGTAAAGTAATCGTTGCGAGAGAAATAGGGCGACGCATATAATTGAGGCTTAAGTAGCTTTATGCCTCGGTCCTAGGGGGATGCTAGGTCGGCTGTCAAGCTTGTCGATTATTTCCTAGTTTCCCCTTCGAACCTGCCACATGAGTATTATTGCCCAATTGGCGCTAACGTCTTGGTTTGCCGTTGCCGTTATCGTTTTCTCCGAATTCCGCGGTTCTCGCGGAATCGTCATTTGCATGGTTTTGGGCTGGCTGACGCTGCCATGCGCCGAACTGAACGTGCCTGTATTGCCTAACATCTCCAAAGCTGCCGTGACGGCACTGGGAACGATGTTGGCGGTGATAATTCTGGAGCCTCGCATGTTCCTCCGACTGCGGCCTCACTGGATTGATATCCCGATCATCGTCTACTGTCTGTGCGGAATTCCCACTGCGTTGTCGAATGGATTGGGAGTGCGTGAAGGGGTTTCCTGTGTAATTGAGGCAGTCTACTTGTGGGGTTTTCCGTATCTCTTGGGGAGGGCGGCTTGTCGTAGCTTGGCTGACATTCGATTTATTGCCTTGTCCATCGTTGTTGGTGCGATTGGTTACGTCGCGCCATGTTTTGTCGAGATGCGGCTGAGTCCTCACTTGCATGTTTGGCTTTACGGTTTTCGGCCCTTGAACTGGAATGCGGAAAAATTAGGAGGATACCGGCCATCTGTATTCATGTATGACGGGCTGGAACTAGGCTTCTGGATGGCGGTTGCGGCAATGAGTGCCTATTGGTTATGGCGAGCCCAAGCAATCAAGAAAATCTGGGTGATGCCCATGTCTTTTTGGGTAGTCGTCCTAATGGTCACATCGGTATTATGTCGTTCTACAGGTGCTACTTTGTTGACGATTGGCGGGATCATCGTATTAGAGATGACGCGACGATTTCGCAGCAGTTGGCCATTTGTTATGCTTACGATGACGGTTTTTGTTTACATGGGGTTGCGAATTAACGACGTTCCGTTCGACTTTACATCCCAATTGGCGGCCAAATTCTCTGCCGAACGAGCCCAATCTTTGCAATTCCGCCTCGATAATGAAGACATTCTAATAGACAAGGCAATGCAGCGTCCTTTATTAGGATGGGGACGATTCGGCCGCAACCGTGTTTATAACGAGGAAGGGCGAGACATTTCCATTACAGATGGATTATGGGTCTTGTTGTTGGGCATATTCGGTTTTGTAGGGCTAGGGGCGTTTTTTGGTGCGTTCCTGATTCCGTCTGTCGCGTTGATCGTGCGTCTAAGAAAGCTCCGGATTCCATCTGCTTTTGCCGGTGCACCGCAAGTGATTGCCATGATCATGATTTTGTATATGCTCGATTCCTTGCTGAATGGCATGGAAAATGTAGTGTATCCGCTGTGTGCCGGTGCCTTGTCGAGCTTGATGACGGTTTCCTCGGCCAGAATTCGTCGAGAAGTAATTGATTCCCAATCGCCGGCCATTGGCAAACCACAGAAACGTCAGATTCGAAAACTTTCCCCAGGACACATCATTGAATTAACCCGACCGTCGACATTGGTTAGCTAGAAATCGCCGCCAACGAGTTGTAATTCGTCAACAGCGATTCAAAAATTCATCACTCACTTTTGATTGAGCCCCTTTTAGAGAGATTGCAATGCGAAACGGCAGCCTACAACTTGCTCCTCAGAATTACATTGACAACCAGGTTGTCCGAATGCCCCACGGACAAATGCAGCATGACGACGAAACTTCTCCTTCATTCATCTTGCAGGCGTTCAAACGCCGTTGGTACCTGATCTTGGCCGGACTACTTTTGAGTATTGCCGGCGGTATTTTCGGTTATCAAAACTTGAAATTGGAGTCGTCATTGACGTTTGGTCAAGTGCTGTATACGCCACTGCCGGGCATCGTTGGAGAGCAAGCGAACAACACTGAATACAAACCCATGACCGTGACAGAAATCATGGTGGCCAATGACATTGTGCGTCCGCTCATCGAACGGAATCAGCTACAAGTGACGCCTAAGCGGTTGCGAGAAATCTTGTCGGTACAGGCACCTTACAATTCGACGTTGATTCATGTGGAATTGGCATGGACGGCTCCCGACGAATCAATTGCCATTGTGAATGATTTCATGAAGTTGGCGTCCGAAAAGTTCTTACAGCATCGTCGTGAACTGCTGGCACAGTCTCGTACGCACATTGAGACTCGATTGACCGACCTAAAGGCTCAAGTTGAACACTGCAGTAACGAAGTCTTGCGGCAACGTCGCGAACAGTTGGCAGGCTCGGTTGCCGATGGCGATGCAATGGAAGAAGAACAGATTCTGGAACAACTACGCACGGTTCAAGGGATGCTGGACGACGTCATGAGGCGTCGGGTCAATACGCTGGCACAACTGCGTGCACTCAAGACCATTGTCAAGGAGGTCGAATCACAGCTCAAGGTGGATTTGCTGCAAGCTCGAGTAAAACAGTTTGAAGAACGCAAACTGATTTATGCAAAGAACTTCAAGACGTCACGCATGGACGAATTGGAGCGACAGCTGACAACGTTTGCACAAGAGAATGCCGACCTGACGTATTCGGAATGGCGAGTGAAACTGGAGAATCTGGGCACGACCTTGCTGCCGCCGATTGACGGTGCAACCATGACGCAGATTGCCAGTGCCGAAATATCTCTGCAGCAAAAAATTGATCAAGTACAACAGCTGGAAATTGACGCACTAGCCATGGAAGAAGAAGCGGCAAACTTGACGGAAACTTTACAATCCGCTCGCCGCTCGTGGAAAGACTCGATTGGCGAATCTAAAGTCGTCAGTACCACTTTGGACGAAGCCGAAGCTGCTCTGGGCGAAGCGATTGCTCGTCGAAATACCGCAGAAGAAAAACTGGCCAACATTCGCCTGATGGAGCAGTCAGAAATTCCCGAACTTCGCATCTACACTCCGGCGTCGATGGAAACCACCGAGTATTCAGAAGGCAGAAAGAAGACGGCCGCGTTGATGTTTGTGGGTCTCATGACCGTGTTAGTGGTTCCGATTTTCTTGTTTGAAGCAGTATTCCCATCGGGCGATCCAGCTGAACGAGCTGCTACTAGCACGGGACTGCCATTGGTCGGTACGGGGACATTTGTTGCAAAACGTTTAACGAACGATCGCTTCAGTTCTATGAAATCGGAATCCTTGCGATTGCTGGCACTGCGAATCCAACAATCTGTCCAGTCTTCCGGAGCGATGGTCTTGTTCAGCGGGATCAATCATCGCAAGTCGTCCATTCCTATGATCACGTACTTGGCGGAATGCCTTTCGCGTCGCGAAGAACGAGTTCTGATTATCGACGGCTACGACCCCGACGATTCCAAGAAGCCGGTTAAGGTCGAAATCTCGTCGAAAATCGCGTTGGCTTCGCCCAAGCTGGAACCAGTTGCTGTGGGACACGGCGGCGATGATTCTGACCTACGATCTTCGGATGACGAAACAGAATCACGCGAACTAGTTAATTCCGAATCGCTCGATGCCGAAGGCCTGGGCTTGTCGGACTTTCTGTCACGCCGCAACCTCAGCATCGATCAAATTATCAACGCAACCTCGATCCCAGGTGTGGACATGATTTCGTCCGGCACCAATCAGCTACCCAGCGAAGCATTCGCCTCGAAGCAATTGACGGAATTGCTGGAGGAATGTCGGGAACGGTACACCTTGATTCTGATGGCCGGCCCGCCTACGTCTCATCCGTCTGATCTGCAAATGCTGGCAGCTCGAGCCGAAGGGGTGCTGTTCACTGTTCCCAAGAACGGACAGCATCGCGGAAACGGAGAAGATGTTGTTCGCGAATTAGTAAATCTGGGTGCTCCCATTATCGGTGTTGTCGGCTAGTTCCGATCGACCTCTTGGAATCAACCAAAACTTTCGTACGCCTATTTAATTACTCCTGGGAGACATTCTGTGAAGACGATTTTGGTCACAGGTGGCGCTGGCTTCATTGGCGGCACCTTCGTTAGAAAGTACGTCGGTGCATGCCGTATCATCAATCTGGACGCACTGACGTACGCCGGCAATATCGAATCGCTGGAAACTGTCAAAGACCAGCCGAACCATGTTTTTGTCCACGGTGACATCAAAGACAAGACTCTGGTCACGCAATTGTTTCAGCAATTCCAACCGGATGGCGTCCTGCATTTTGCTGCCGAGTCGCATGTCGATCGGTCCATCGGTGCTCCGGCCGTGTTTATTGAAACCAATGTCCTGGGCACACAAAACTTACTGGAATGTGCTCGAGCATACTGGTCGGAATTGGATGACGAACAGAAGAAAAGCGACTTCCGCTTTCTGCATGTTTCTACGGACGAAGTGTATGGTTCGCTGGGCGAATCCGGCAAATTCACCGAAGAAACCAAGTACGCACCCAATTCGCCCTATTCGGCATCCAAGGCAGCGTCGGATCACTTGGTGCGAGCGTATTTTCACACGTTCAAGCTACCGACCATGATTTCCAATTGTTCCAATAACTATGGTCCGTTTCAGTTTCCTGAGAAATTGATTCCCTTGATGATCATGAACGCCGTGGAAGGAAAACCGCTGCCGGTTTACGGTGACGGTTCCAATATTCGCGACTGGTTACACGTAGAAGATCATTGTGAAGCACTCATGGCGATCTTTGACCAAGGCCGGCCTGGCGAAGTCTACAACATTGGTGGCGACGCAGAACGCACCAATCTGGAAGTGGTCAATCAGATCTGTAGTTTGGTAGATGAACTCTGCCCCGATCTGGCTCATCGGCCAGCATCGTCGCTAATCACTTACGTCACCGATCGACCAGGTCACGATCAACGCTATGCCATTGATGCTTCCAAAATCCAGAGCGAACTGGGCTGGAAGCCAAAGCACACGTTTGAAGCCGGCCTGAAAGACACGGTACAATGGTACCTGCAAAACCAAGTCTGGTCGGAACGAATTACGTCTGGGAAATACCAGCGAGAACGTCTTGGCTTGTTAGACAATTCGTCCGTGGAATTCGTCGCCAAAAGCGTCGCGGCTGACAAATATACTCCGGGAGAAATCGAAGGGGCCATCATTCGGCCGCTCAAGAAATTCGCTGATGATCGAGGCTGGTTGGTCGAGCTGTTTCGCAATGACGAATTAGCCAACGCCAACTATCCCATCATGTCCTACGTGAGCGAAACCAAACCCGGTGTTGCTCGCGGTCCGCACGAACACGTGGATCAATCGGACTACTTCGCGTTTGTTGGGCCCGGGAATTTTGAACTATACCTGTGGGATTCTCGGCCCGATTCGCTTACGTATGGCAAGTGCCACATCGAAACGTATGGCGAAGACAATCCGGCGGCCGTCATCGTGCCGCCAGGCGTGGTGCATGCCTACAAAAATGTTTCTGACTATTCCGGTTGGGTCTTTAATGCTCCGAATCGTTTGTATGCGGGACCGGGCAAGAAATTTCCGGTCGATGAAATTCGTCATGAAGACCAAACCGATTCCCCTTACCAAATGATGTCTCATGTCTCATAACACGCCCAATCGTAAGGGGATCATCCTGGCCGGCGGTTCGGGAACGCGACTGCACCCCATGACCATTGCGGTCAGCAAGCAGTTGTTGCCCATTTATGACAAACCGTTGGTGTACTATCCGTTGTCCACGTTGATGTTGGCGGGCATTCGCGAAATCTTGTTGATTTCCACGCCGGAAGACATCGGCAAATTTGAAAAGCTGTTTGGTGACGGTAGCCACATTGGCTTAAGCATCGAATACGCCGTACAGCCCAAACCAGAAGGCTTGGCCCAAGCCTTTGTCATTGGCAAAGACTTTTTGGGCGAAAGCAACGCCGCGCTGGTATTGGGCGACAACATTTTTTATGGACTAGGTTTCCGACGGATGTTGCGAGAAGTCGCGGCGCAGGAAAACGGGGCCACTGTGTTTGCCTACGCGGTGAAGGATCCGGAACGCTACGGTGTTGTGGAATTCGACAAATCCGGTTTGGCCATTTCGCTAGAAGAAAAGCCCAAACAACCCAAATCCAATTACGCCATTCCAGGACTCTATTTTTACGACAATGACGTCGTGAAGATTGCTTCGGAATTAAAGCCTTCGCCACGAGGTGAACTGGAAATCACGGACGTGAATCGGATTTACTTGGAACGAGGTGATCTGCGAGTTTCGACGTTAAGCCGAGGCTTTGCGTGGTTGGATACCGGAACGCCCGAATCACTGATTCAGGCCGCTAATTTTGTGGAAACCATTGAACAGCGACAAGGCCTGAAGATCGCTTGTATTGAAGAGATCGCCTACCGGCAAGGGTTTATTTCGCAGGCAGATCTCCAGGCTATTGCTGAACAATCGAAAAGTACGTACGGAGAATATTTGCGAACCATCGCAGCTGAACGGCCTTATTCAGATTGAAATGGTCGTCTTACGCCGAATGCCGCGTTTTACTCGGTCGAGCGTCTTGGCGAATCAAAGAGTTACAGAGAATTCGTAACCTCGTACACTACGGAAACGTCTTCAACGCCTGAACCATGAAATGCGGCAACGCGAAATTCGTTCGTCCGGCGAATTTCGCTTTTTTCTTACCCCAATCTTTCCATGAAGTGATTCTACTTCGAACCGAACTTGGCCAGCGCCACGTCGCGGATTCCTTTCAAGTCCAGTTTGCCGGTGCCCAGCACTGGAATTTGGTCGACTTCCACAAACGAATCGACCGTCGGAATGAAGATATTGGGAAAGTCTTGCTGGCGCAAACCGTCACATAGTTCCTGCGGGGATTGGTTTAGTTCGGTGTGCACCACGATCAACCGTTCTCCTTTTTTGGCGTCGGGGACGGCGGTTACGACAATTTCCGGTGGGTTTTCTTCATCGGTGCCGACCATTTGTTGCAGTGCTTCTTCGATACGAATGTGTGGCACCATTTCACCACCAATCTTGCTGAAGCGACTTTCGCGGCCTGTGATGTGAATGAAACCGTCGTCGTCAATTTTGGCGACGTCTCCGGTGGTATACCAACCATCTTGCAGGACTTCGGCCGTTTTTTCGGGCTGATTCAAATAGCCTTTCATCACGTTGTGGCCACTGATTTGTAACATACCCGATTCGTTGGGACCGAGTTCTTCGCCCGATTCCAAGGAAACAACTCGAGCATGTACGCCTGCGACGGGACGTCCCACGGAGCCTTCCTTGGCATCCACTTGATGCGATTGAGCGGCAGACCGACTGGGCGGAACATTGACGGAAACCAGTGGAGACAATTCGGTTGTGCCATATCCTTCGGTAGGCCGAATGCCGAATTTCTCTTCAAATGCGTCGCTCAATTCGATGGGCAGTTTCTCTGCGCCGACCACCACGGTGTCCAGCGTTGCGAATTCTTCCTTCGAACAACGCTTCAAGTAGCTTCGCAAGAAAGTGGGTGTCGACAGTAGGATGGTCCCCTTGTGCTTGGCAATCATTTTTCCAATCACTTTGGCATCCAACGGATTGAAGTGGTAGGTGCCTTTGATATTCAGCGATGCGACCGTCCACAACGTCACTGTGTACCCAAAGGAATGAAAGAACGGCAGGATACCCACAATCACGTCCGTGCTGCGCAAGTTGACCACTTGGTCCACTGCCTTGACGTTGGCGTGAATATTGGAATTGGTCAACATGACTCCCTTGGGAATTCCCGTCGAACCGGATGTAAAAATGATGGTCAGAATGTCATCTGCTTGAATGGTGCCTAGCTTCAAGATCGAATTTACCAGTGGTGCCGGCATCACGAACGCCATTAAAGCTCCGATTAGCTTATCTCCAAGAGTTGCTTTCTCTTTGAAGTCTTCCAAGCAAATCACATCGGCGTCCATGTTCAGGTCCAGCTTTTCCAGAACCTTTCGACTGGTCAAAACGTGTTTGATACCAGCTTGTTTGATGCACTGGTTCATCACGGTGGATGAAACCGTGTAATTCAAATTGATGGCCACTCGACGATCCAACGACACGGCCAAATTCACAATCATGGATGGCACGCTGGGTGGCAGCAGGATGCCTACGTGATTTTCATCGGCCTGCAGAACGTGTCTTCGCAGAATTCGACGCAAGATTAACGCACGCATCAAGAAGCTGCCGCCCGTGACTTCGGCGCCGGTTGAATCGGCAACCTTCGCACCGAATTTGCGTCGCTTGCAGGCTCGAACCATATCTTGCTGAATGGAACTGGTCTTCTCCATGCGTTGTTTTACCGCCTTTGCACCAAGAGCTTGAACTGCTTGTCGAATTTGAAACAGGGACTGAGGATTTTCAATTGGATCGCCCACATGAATGGTGAACGGATAACGCCAGCGTTTGGGCCATTTCCAAAAGAACTTACCACCTTGAAACGAAAATGCACTTCCCCAAAGGCCATCAATATACACTGGGACGACATTGGCGTTGGTCCCCTTCAGAATCTTCATGAGGCCTGGCTTGAAAGACATTAGATTGCCGGAGCGAGTGATCCCTCCTTCAGGGAAAATTCCCACAACGTCGCCAGCGATCAGACCATCGCGTGCTTCTTTTAGTGCGCTGGCAATGGCGCGAGGTCCGTTCGCAATCAGGATAGCTCGGAACTTCCGAGCCAACCGTAACATGAAGCGGTTCTGGATATTGGGCGAATAAACAATGATGCGAAGATGCCGAGGACAAAACAGCATCATCAACTGCCCATCCAGCCAAGAAACATGGTTGGAAACCACCACCACGCCGCCTTCCTGCGGAAACTTTTCCCAGCCCAATTGGCGAATGCGGTAGAACGCCGTGAAGAAACTCCAAACCACAAAGCGGACTGTGGCGACAGGCCAAAAGATAATCCCGATGACAAAGGCCACGGCCAGCGCCGCCAGAACACCGATGACTCCAAACGCCAGATTCGGCCAAATGGATCCGATCGGCCCTATGTTGTTCCACACTACAATGTCGCTCAAAACTGCAGTCCTGTGACGTTGGCATGTCCACCGAGACCGGCTGCTTCCACGCCACCGCTTGGTCTCGCTCTCCAGACGTGAGGCCCGAGTATAGTTGACGGGCCAGTAGCGAGCAATTTCAGCTTGAAACCTGAATTCGGAAAATGCGAACTCGATGTGTCTACCGCACAAGAATTCGCAGGACCGCTATTTTCGCAGACGCAAATCGTCGGAGTCAGCGGCCAGTGCGGCGGCTAATTGGTCGATAACGGGGTCGAACCGCAGCAACGTCGATTCGATGCCATTCAGTCGGTTCGCCAGGGCAGGACGGACAGCAACGGTCGGTTCGGCTGCGGCGACAAATGTGCCGGCCGTAAAGACGTAGACCAGATCGGCCGAATTGAATTCGCCATCTCCGTTCCAGTCTCCTTCTTCAAACGTGGAATTGTTGACAAAGGCGTCTTCGTATTCGCCTGCGACAAACACCATCACCAAATCACTGGAATTGAAGATGCCATCGTCGTTGGAATCACCGGGAATCCGAACCTCGTAAACGCGAACCGTTGACACGGGGCAGGCTTCGCCAAAACACAAGGCATGAGCCGAAAAAATATCTGCATCGCCATCTTGGTTGATATCGGCCAAGTGAATGTCATTCAATTTTTCCAGTCCCGTGGCCACAATTTGGCGATCACCAAAGGAACCGTTGCCGTTATTTTCGAACCATCCGATGCTGGCGTCTTGCAGGCTGGAAACGACCGCATCCAAATCGCCGTCGTTATCCACGTCCGCTACTCGTACGTTTTGCGGCTCAGTCGCATTGGTCCAAATCACTTGAGCCGAACCAAAGTTGGCGCGTCCGCCATTTCGAAACCAAACCACTTGATTCTGAATCAGCGAAACCGCAAACACATCTTGATCGCCGTCTCCATCGGCATCGCCCACGTCTACAGAAAAGGCGCCTGCGAGATCGGCAATGGTCTTGCGAGCGGCAAAGGTACCTTGCCCGTCCGTGTTTTCGTACCAGCCCACGCTTTGACTGGAAGATGCCAGCATGTCAATATCGCCATCCTTGTCCAAGTCAACCAGAACAATTGCGGAAGCCGATAGCACGCTGTTTTCAATCACATTGGCAGAATAGGAATTGCCAGTGCTGATGAACGACAGGAATTCTGATCCGGCCGCAACAAACACATCGGCGCGGCCATCGCTATTGACGTCCGCCGTTCGGATCTCGCGAGGCGAAGCCACGTCCGCCGAAATGACGCGGCGGGCGCCAAAGCTGCCGTTGCCGTTATTCGGAAACCAACCGATCGTCAAATCGGGTGGTGACGCGAACAGGATGTCTTGTCGGCCGTCACCGTTCATGTCATCCGCCCACACGGCATTCGCTCCTCGAACATCTTGCGCCAGAATCTGTTGTTTTCCGTACGAACCTTTGCCGTCTTCATTCTCATACCACGAAACCTCGTGGTCGTATGCGGAGGCCACAATCGTGTCCAAATCGCCATCACCGTCCAGATCTGCGGTGACGACTTTTTTGACGTTCTTGGCATCGGATGAAACCACTCGCACACCGCCAAAACCAGTGGTCGTACCTGGATACCACTCGAAGCGGCTCAGTGATGAATTACCTGCCACCAGATCCGGCCGATTGTCTCCGTTGAGATCCGCAACGGTCAACGAGGTGGCGCCGCTATTACTGGAAATGGTGGTCGCTGCACCAAAACTACCTGCGTTGTTGCGGAACAACAGAATCTGCTGACCGAAGCGAGCGGACGCGAGCACATCCAGGTCTCCATCGCCATCGATATCGGATGCGATCACGGCGGTACCGTCATCTAGAGACGAAGTAATCACCTCTTCAGTGAAACTGCCGTCACCTTGGTTGATGTACCACGTGACCGAATCGTAGCTAACAGCCAGCACGTCGATATTTCCGTCATTGTTCAAGTCCGCCGTATGCACTTCATCAATGGTGTCGACGCTGCCGAGCGATTCGGGCGATCCAAAATTCCCGTTCGTGTTTTCGAACCAAACCACTTCGCCGGAATCGTACGAACCAACCACGACATCCAAATCGCCGTCACCGTCCAAATCATCCGTGACGACCGAAAGTGGTTCGTCGACATCACCGATTTCACCGGACAGCGATAAATTTCCCGCACCATCATTCTGGTACCAGACAACCTTGTCCCCGTCAAAGAATGTTGCCACCAGATCGATGTGGCCGTCCTGGTTCATGTCCACGGCGTGAACGTCACTGGCGCCGGTCGCCTGATCATCAACCAAAATGGTTCGACCAAAATTTCCCTGACCGTCGTTATCGTGCCACGCCACAAAGCCGTCCAGAAACGAAGTGGAAACCACGTCCATGTCACCGTCACCATCAATATCGGCGATGTCAAACCCTCGGATGGCGCGAACGGAATCGGAAATACTTTGGCGTTTGGAGAATTCTCCCGCTCCCAGATTTCGGTACCACTGGATGGAATTGTTTTCGTAGGCCGATGTGACAATGTCCAAGTTTCCGTCGCCGTCCAAATCAGCAGCTTGCACATCCGTGGGCAGATCCCCTTCGTTTAGTTGGATGTCTCGAGGAATAAACGAAAGTGTGGTGAGACACAGTCGAGTTTCCATGGTTTCCATTTGAAGACGAGCGGGGCGAAATCTTCGATTGTGGCGGTTCATCATGGTTCTTGTCATAGCGAAATGGGTGGTAAACAACAAGGAAATGAAACATCGAATGGACTCGCACTGTCGGCCAGCGTCCCGGGTTGTGATTCTATCTGTCGAACTGGGAGCATTCGGGGCACGAGTCAAACTTAAATCTGGGCGATAAGGTTTAAAGCAAAGCACTAGAGGATTCGTAGGTGTTTTGCGGGCCGAATGTGCACGAGTATAGATGTCTTTTTCGCCGGGAACAAACAATGCCCCAAAAAAGTCGTGACGAATTCGACTTTTGTCCTGCCTAACCATCTGGCGGGCTGTGAGCGTAGCCCGAAAGGAATCGAAATTGCCATTCTGATTATGGCGTTTATTCTCGAAACCGGCTACATTCTAGGGAGCGGCCAGATGTGCGTGCGATAGAGCCATTTGCTTTTTGTGGAATTCGGGCAAATAGCTCTGACGGCTTCAAACATCGTCATGCCGCTAACTCCGGGCCGGTATTCTTCCAATGGAATAGAAGATACCGGCCTTGTTGGTTTGTGAAGGTTTCGGTCGAACAAGAAACACTCGCCTTCGCCCAGGACACCAAGCGTCTGACGTGAAAGGGTTACGTTGAACGGTGGGCTCGACTCCCGTCTCTCTTCCGTTAACACTATTTAACTGATGTCCGGCAACCGTACGGAACACGGTTATCGTTGTGGCATTTGTCTTCGTTCGGTTTGCAGACTTGGGAAAACTTCTATCGTTATGTCATTTGAAGCGAAGGAACGAGTTCGACAGGCTACCGACATTGTTGACGTGATTGGTGGCTACATGGATTTGCGTCGTCAGGGACGCATGCTGGTGGGACTGTGTCCGTGGCATGACGATTCCAAGCCGAGTCTTCAGGTGAATCCCGAACGACAATCTTGGAAATGCTGGGTCTGCGATGACGGCGGCGATATCTTTTCGTTTGTCATGAAGAAAGAGGGTGTCGGCTTTCCGGAGGCACTTAAGTTACTGGCCGAACAAGCTGGTATTGAATTGGACGAACGTCGTGGCCCGACGGCGACACCCGGCAGTCCGGAAGATAAAGCGACGCTGTATCGAGCAATGGCGTGGGCGGTAGAACAATTTCATCGGTGTTTGCTGTATTCGGACGAAGCGGAAACGGCTCGCAAGTATTTGCAGGACCGGCAGATCGACGCCGATAGTATCAGTCGCTATCGAATTGGCTTTTCGCCCAACCAGTGGCGGTGGATCATTGATCAAGGTCGACCACATGGGTTTTCGCCGGAAGTCTTGGAAGCAGTCGGCTTGGCCATCAAAAACGAAAAAGCGAACAGTTGGTACGATCGTTTTCGAGGTCGTGTGTTGTTTCCGATCAGCGACACGCAAAAACGACCGATTGCGATTGGCGGTCGAGTCTTACCGGAGTTTGCGGACGATAAATCGCCCAAATACATTAATTCGCCAGAGACGCGACTGTATTCCAAAAGTGAACAGCTTTACGGGCTGGACGTGGTTCGCGATCAAGTGGCCAAACAACGTCATTTGGTGGTCATGGAAGGCTATACGGATGTCGTTGTCGCTCGGCAATTTGGCGTCGACAACGTGGTGGCCGTCTGCGGAACCGCCTTGGGTGCGCGTCATATTCCGTTGATCCGCCGCTTTGCGGATTCCATCACGTTGGTATTGGATGGCGACGAAGCAGGACAACGCCGCACAAATCAAATCTTGGAATTGTTCATCGCCAGCCAGATGGATCTGCGCATTGTCACATTGCCCGAAGGGCTGGACCCGTGTGATTTTCTGCAGCAACAAGGCTTCGATGCATTTCAGTCGTTTTTGCAATCCGCCATCGATGCGCTGGAGCACAAAATCCGTTCAACCACGGCTGGCTTGGACTTAATTCGTGACACGCATAAAGCGAATGTGGCTTTGAACGAATTGCTCACCACGCTAGCACGTGCGCCTAAATCACAGTTGGGCAAGACAGACGCTGCGAACGTGTTGCGAGAACAACAGGTTCTCGTTCGGTTGGCTCGCGAATTTCAACTGGACGAACAACAATTACGAAAACAGCTGGAAGAAATTCGCAGATTTGCGAACCATTTCATTTACCTTCGTCACAAGTTCCAACGAAAACAACCAAGCTGACGCCGGTGGAACGCGACCTGTTCGAAATGCAGATCATGCGTCCTGATTCGATTCCCATCATCTTGGAAAATATAGGCTTAGGTGATTTGCAGTCGGATGCGGCGCAGACGCTTTACATGCGGTACGCCGAGTTAGAGTCTCAAGGAATATTGGCAGATTTTGATCGGATGATCTTAGAGTTCGACGATCCGGCGATGAAGAATTTGTTAGTTGGACTTTCAGAATCGGCGGGTAAGAAGTTACAACAGGATCTGGACGTGGAAATGGCGTTACGCGAGTTGTTGGAATCGTTCCTTCGTCGGCAGACGGATGCGGAACTTCGACAACAACAACGATCGCTGGATTCCCACGACCTGGATGATGAAAAGAAGATGGAGTTGCTGCTGGACTTATTGAAACGTCGGCAGGAACTCGCCTGAACAAAGTTCATTCGATTGTGTCGCACTGGCTTTGCCAAGACTTGCGAAATAAGAAATGGTGTTTGACCAATCGTTGTGTTAGTTCATGAAGGCCCCAGAATTTTCGCGCCCACGGATGGGAGACGAACTGAGGCCGATCGGTCGCTTGGTCCCGCAACCAGTGACTGACATGTAATGTCCTGGGAAACTTGCAAGGAAGCAAATTTCTAATGGCAATTTCTGCGCTACGCTTTATCAGCGATCCGCACATCGGCCATCCAGAAGCTGCTCTTGCTGTTTCCTGTTTGCACAAACTGCTGCAGGAGGATATCGCCAGTGAATAGCCTGATTGCCGATGAACTCAAGACCCTGATCCACAAAGGGAAAGAACAAGGATTTCTTACCTACGACGAAGTCAATCAATACTTGCCCGACGACGATCTCAGCCCAGAACGTCTGGACAGCCTGCTGTTGGCGTTGGATGAAACCGGAATTCGCTTGATTGACAAACCGGTACCCGTAGCGAAACGAGAATTTGTTCCAGATCCCGTGCCGGCTCTTTCTGACGATGGAATTGATTCGGAAGTGGCCCTAGAGGCTCTGGAAGAGGCCAAGAAGCTGGATAGCGATCCAATTCGCATGTACCTCAGCCAAATGTCTCACATCCCCTTGCTTAAACGCGAAGAAGAAATTTCGCTGGCCAAGAAAATCGAAGTATCTCGCAAGCGATTCCGTCGCACGGTCTTGTCCAGTGACTTTGCCATGCGAAGCACAGTCGAGACGTTGGAGAAAGTCTATCGAGGTGAATTGCCGTTTGACCGCACCATCAAGGTTTCGCTGACGGAACAGTTGACCAAGGAACAGATTCTGGCTCGCATGCCGCACAATCTGAAGCTGTTGAATCATTTGCTGGATGAAAACCGCAAGGACTTTGACCAGCTGATTCGTCGTTCGACCTCGGACGAAGTCAAGGCACAACTGCGTCGTCGCTTCATCGCTCGACGTAGAAAGTGCCTACAACTGGTGGAAGAACTCAGCCTGCGAACGCGCCGAGTCCAACCGTTGATGGCACAACTGAAAGAGTATGCTCGTCGCATGAACGACATCAAGCAGCGTTTGGATGCTTTGCCAGAAGGTCCCGCACGAAGATGATCGACATCGCTGCGCCGCGACCTGCACAATTTGATGGTGTTGACGCAGGAGAGTCCTCGCGGATTGCTGAAGAAGTGCCAACAATTCAGTGAAGAATTCAAAACCTATGAACAGGTGAAACGGCAACTTTCCAACGGCAATCTGCGTTTGGTAGTTTCCATTGCCAAGAAATATCGTAATCGCGGGCTCAGCTTTTTGGATCTGATCCAAGAAGGCAACACGGGGTTGATGCGAGCGGTAGACAAGTACGAATATCGTCGAGGCTTTAAGTTTTCGACGTATGCCACGTGGTGGATTCGTCAAGCGATTACGCGTTCCATTGCCGATCAAGCGAGAACCATTCGCATTCCCGTGCACATGATTGATGTGCTGTCGAAACTTCGCAACGTGCAGAAGCAGTTGTTGCAAGAAAAGAAGCGCGAACCGTTGATGTCCGAAATTGCCGAACGATCAGGACTGACCATTGATGAAGTAGTTCGCGTACTGGACATCGGCCGACATCCGGTCAGTTTGGATCGACCCGTGGGTGACAGCGAAGACGCCGCCTTTGGTGAATTCATTGAAGATCACGCTACCGACAATCCGTTGCGAACCGCCAGCAATGGCATTTTGCGTGACAAAATTGAAAGCCTGTTAAAGACGTTGACCTATCGCGAACGTGAAATCATTCGCCTGCGGTACGGACTGGGCGACGGCTACACGTACACGCTGGAAGAAGTAGGTCGCATTTTCAAGGTGACTCGTGAACGAGTGCGACAGATTGAAGCCAAGGCGGTTCGCAAACTGCAGCATCCCGTGCGAAGCCAGCAGCTGGAAGGCTTCCTCAAAGGCGCGGCATAGCACGGAAATCGTGTGAGTCCTTGGAAATCCAGGTACAAGCGAACCAGCTGTTGGCGGTTCGCTTGTAGCAATCGTGCGAACCATTCATTCCTTCGGTAGCAAAAGGAGTTGTAGCCATGGGAATATTGATCGAAGAAGACACATTGATCGTCTTGTTGGGCCTGTCCCTGTTGGCCGGAGTGCTGGCGCTGGTGCTAACTCGCATTGGCCGACCCTGCAAAGAACAATACGCGTGGCAGTGGGTCTATTTTGTTATGCTGGCGGTTGTCGGTGGACTTACCGCTCTGACCGTGAACGTGGCCAACGAATACTGGCTCTGGTGCAGTAGCACACTGGGGGTCATGATTGTCGGCGGCACCGTCACCATGCAGCCTCGACTGCCACACGAACATTGATTTTGAGATTCTGATCTGAATTGAAATTTGCAATTCGTTCCGCCAAGCTTGTCCGGCTCGACAAGCTTGGGTTCTAAATTCGCTGGAACCATCTCTTGAATGGTCCGCTAGCGGCCGCAATCTTTCTGCAGTTTTTGTCGTTTACCGAAGACTGCTAGCCGTGCAGGCTGCATGTTTTCGAAACTTCTTACAAACGCGGTAAAACCCAAAAAATCGCTTCGACTCGTCGCCCGAACATTCCGACTACTACACACAGCGAAAGTATTTTGACCCACATAGCACGCGCCCAGTGGTGGGCTGAGCAGTGCTTCGTCAGATTTGTTCAATTCGTTGGCGCGTTTTCAAGTTGCAAATCCTGTTGACCCGCTTTGGCTTGGTTTCGACCAAGCACAGGAAAGGCAACGCAAACGGCCGACTCCAGGAGGGTAATTGATGAAACGGTTTATGAAGGGATGCATCGCGACAATCCTAGTCGTTGTGCTCCAAGCATCGGCCTTTGCCGACGACGAGCAGATCGCCAAAGAGATTGTGACTCGTCTACAGAAACAACAAACACAGTCCAACTTGAACGACTTCAATATTGGCGTTCAAGTGGACAACGGCACCGTCACCATGATGGGCCAAGTGGCGAATTCGAACAGCGCGATGACCGCCCTGGATATCGCTCGCCGAGTTCCCGGGGTGCGGCTGGTCATTAACGACTTGTACGTGCAAAACGAAACACCTACTCAGGCTTATCCTGCGAATCAAATTCAGCAAGCTTCGGCCCAAGTTCCGCAGGCTGCAGTTCGGCCAACACAACCCGTTGCCGCGACGGTAGCTGTACCAACGGCACCTGCGGTCGGAGCTGGCGTTCCGCAGATGGCCATGCAACAACAACCTGCACCGCAGCCGCTGGCATTCGCGAAGGCTCGTCCGATGACGGCCAACGTTCAACCGATTTCGCGAACGGACTATTCGTACAGCAACATCAACACTGCCGCCGGTCCCGCTCCGGTTCCCATGGGACACAACGGTAGCGGTGCGATGCCTGCCGGCTACGATTCGCCACAGGTTCCAAACTACGCTTGGCCTAGTTACGCAGCTTCGCCCAACTACGCGGCACTGACTTATCCGCAACAATATTCACCCACCGCTTGGCCTTACATCGGACCGTTCTATCCCTATCCGCAAGTTCCGCTGGGATGGAGAAAGGTCACGTTGGAATGGGACGACGGCTGGTGGTTCCTGGACTTCAAGTCCAAATAGCGTCAACGCATAACACCGAGTATTAACTCGCAGGGCCTCGGGCGATTCGTCGTCCGAGGCCATTTTTATGCGCTGACCGCAGCAACCAATTTGAACCGTTGATAGCACTGCCAGCGGTTTATCGCTAGATTGCGTGAACGGTCATGTTCGGAAATTTCGAAATTTTCGGACTAGACGAAAAAACCTGCAAGTTCGGAACAGTTTGACACGATGAATGGTGTTAGTGATCGAGCTAAGTTCATTCCGACCCAAACGAGAAGACTGGTTCGAACGAAACAAGAACAATGCGACTGGCCCGGGAAGCGGCCGATATCGCAGGAACGAGACTGTATGCTGAGGATTAAGTCCATGTCTCATAAGTCGATGAAAGCGACCATTTCCGGGTTGCTGGCAGCGGTGACGATTTCTTCGATCGGTTGCACGCATGTTGGCCCGAGCCTGGGAATCTTTGCCGTTCCCATTCCGGTGACGCCTTACTTGCAAGACAAGAAAGAAGACCAGTTCTGGGAACATGAACGGTATGACCGAGTTCCTATCTTGGGGCCCATCACCTCTGGTGGTCCCGCTGTGGCGTTGGATCCGCCCAGTGATGACGAAATTATTCGAACCTTGGAACGCAGCCACCACGTAGAAGGCGGCTTCCCGTTCTTGCACGAAGTACAACGTAACAACGTGCGAATTCGCAAGGACCTGATTGCCGACTACGTCGATCCGGTCCGAGTCTACCCGTTGATCGGTCCGGCTCAGCTGCACCACGCTCATTACAAATGCACCGTGACGTTCAGCGAAACCAAGCGAATTGGCTGGCCCGTTCCGCATACGTTGGAAGATCAAGAAGTTGTGGAAGTCCTTTACATCGATCACAACCACCTGCACATGGTAGGCGATGTCGATACTGGAGTTGCGTCTAACTATTAAGCCACACCAACAACGCGTCAAATGAAATCGAATGCCAAGCATTCGATTGCAGAGCAGAGGCGAGCCCATGGCATTCTCCGGTGCCATGGGCTCTTTTTCGTGATGTGACGTCGGTGGCAGCTCACGAACACCAAACACACCGCGTTTGATCCGACACTATTGGCCACATGGGCAGAAACAGCAGAAACCTCCTGGCAATACTCGCTTTCGAACGCTACGGGCGAGCATTTACTCTTGTAGAACCGCGGCTTCGCTGTTTTTTTGCTTGAATTGGTCTAGCCAAAATCGCGATGGTTCTTTTATCATCCGCCGCGCGGAGGCTCTGCACGAGTTTTCCTGCGGAGATGCGCACCTCGGCGTAGGGACTTTGCGCTCACGAACTGCCTTTCTCATCAGTGGATGCTTTGGAATTCACGGAGGAAATTGTGAACGGGATAAAGAACACCATCGTTTTTGCCACGCTGTTAGCGGTTGGTTATGGCGCCTATGTGGTACTGAATAATCCGCCGTCCAATCAATTCGGCCAGGAGAATCCCGAACTGGCGTTCGAGGACCTTGACCTTCCGTCCGTGGACACCAACGTGGACGAAATCGTCGACACTGCCTCGGAAGCGTTGGACAATACCAGTAAGGCGGTCACGAACCTGGCAGAGCAAACGCAGAAAAAGGCGAATGGACTGCTGGAAAAGATGCAGCCGCCTAAATTCGAATCGGCCGCAGACGCGTCCGATAGCATGTTCGACAAGCCATTTTTTGGTTCGCCAAGCAACGCCGATTCGAAACCAGAAGTCGCGGACGCGACTTCCTCGAATAACGAGCCACTGGCTGAATCACCTGATTCAGCTTATGCGTCGCTGCCCACTGACGCACGCACGTCACAAGACGTCGGCGATTACGCCACAAACTTGGCAACGCCACAACAGAATACGTCAGACGATTCCACGGTTGACGACGCATTTGCTTCGTTGCCTGCGCCAAGTGAAGATCGGTATTCGATTGACAACTTTGATTCGCCGGCGAATACGGACGATGATTTCTACAGCCGTTCGTCCGACGCATCAGCAAATGCCAATACGATCGATTCGCCGAGCTCTGATTCGTATGCCACCGATCTTTCGGACTCGCCCGATTCGAACCAGAACGGAGCAGGTGTTCACTCGGGCACAGCGGTGGAAAATCGAGAATTCGAACAAAAGTGGACGGAACTGGAACCGGTTTTGGCTCGAGGCCGTTTGCATGATGTGCTGAAGGAACTATCGGCTTGGTACAACGAATCAACGTTGACTGCGCAGCAGCGTAACCGTCTCTTAAGCAAACTGGATCAACTGGCTGGCACAGTGATTTATTCTCCGCAAAGCTTTCTGGAACCGACGTTGCATACGGTGCGAAATGGCGAAACGTTGGATAGTATTGCCAAGCAATACGGCGTCTCCACCGAATTTGTTGCTCGTGTCAACGGTGTTGCTCCTAGCTATCGGCCGATCGCGGGTGAAACGGTGAAGTATGTGACGGGTCCGTTTCGAGCAGAAGTGAGCGTCGGACGGTCTGATTTGACAGTTTTTCTGGGCCCATATTACGCAGGGCGTTTTCCGGTCAAACTGGGTGACGAATTTCCTCGGCAAGAAGCCACGTATGAAGTTTTTGAAAAACACGACGGCCAAGAATACTTTGATGCCAAGACGGGATACCGAGTACCCAAGGGGGATTCGCAGAATCCGTATGGTGATTGTTGGATTTCGCTTCGTGGTGATCAGGTTACGCCGGGAAGTAAATTTGGAATTCACATCGACAACGGAAACCTGTCGGGAATGGGGATTGCCGTTTCGGAAGACGATGCCGACGATCTGAAGGCCATCTTAACCATCGGATCTCCGGTTGCTGTTCGCCCGTGATAGACCGAATTTGCTATGATGAAAATCTATCGCAAATGAACAGTGTCAAAGTTGCTGTTCCTGCCGCGTAGCTGTTTCTTAAGATGTTTGTGATCGAGCAACCGATGAATGATTTTTCGTTTTCGTATGATCGTCCCGCGTTGATGGAACTGATTCGCCAAGAAGCACTCGAATTTGGCGATTTCACGTTGGCATCGGGGAAGAAGGCCAGCTTCTATTTGGATTGTCGCAAAGTCACGCTGAATGGCTTGGGAGCCGTGCAGATTGCTGCGGGCATGTTGGATTTAATGCAGGACGCCTGGCCTGACGCCGTTGGTGGCATGGCCATCGGCGCCGATCCGATTTCGGCTGCCATCATTACCATGTCGGCCTTGCGAGGCCAACCGTTAAAGGGCTTTATCGTGCGGAAAGAAGCCAAAGAGCACGGCAAAGGCCGCATGGTGAAGGACCGGCATGCGGGCCAAAGCGTGGTGATTGTGGAAGACGTTGTCACGACCGGTGGAAGTTCGTTGCGAGCGATCGAACATGTGGAAGCGTTTGGACTAAAGTAACCGGCGTGTTGGCCATTATTGACCGTTTGTCAGGTGGTCGCGAAGCATTCGAAGCAAAAGGCTATCCGCTCAAGACACTGTTTACCGTTCGATTTTGGGATCGAACCGAATAGTTGACGCCACGACAATACCTACGTGCGGACCAACAAACGCTCGCCTGCCTGAAAGTCGTATCTCGAACGTCATCAAGAGACCACGGAAGCATCCAATTTTCCTCTCTTACGCGTTTCGGGCTACTAAAATCACAACTTCAAAAAAGGTCTGCTTGGGGCTATGAGAAATCGCTACTGCACGAGGCGGTAGTCAGCGGAATTCACTGGCTGTGAAACGAATGACATGGAAACGTCACTACATCGCACGCTGAAGAACATCTACGCCGGTGTTGCTGGCCAGTCGGAAGTGAAACTTGATTCGTTCCGAATTGATGCCATTTGTGGCGACCAGTTGGTGGAATGACGGTTCGCTGCGGCGAACGTCCCAAAATCAAGAAGCTGTTGGCGGCGGGTCATGACGTTCGAGTGGTCAAGCCGATTGTGGCGCGAAAAAGATTGGTCAAACGCAAGGCTCAGGGGAAAGCCGTGGCCAGCGAACGGATGAGTCCTAGCCGCGGTTGCATCTTGGATATTTTTCATGAACTGATTTATTTTCGCGACGTTTTTCCGCATCCGAATCTGACGTTGGATGTTCCACTGGTATCGGTTGAAGAATGGCGATATCCATCGAATCATCGTCGCAGAAAGTATCGCAAGAAATTTGCTGTGGAAGACCAATTCTTATTGGAAATCATCGAAACCAGGCAGTTTCAGACCAAACGAGACTTTGAAGTTGATTCCACGTAACATGCCTTCGCTGTTTACCACGCAGCACTTGGCTGAAGCATTGCAGGTGGATCGCTGGTTCGCGCAACGAATTGCCTACTGCTTGCGTCATATGAAAGCACTCAAAACGCAAGGCAAGCAGCGCAATGCGATTCTGTATCGTTTTGCTGCCTAAGTTTGCCAGCGTTTCATTTGACCGCCGACATAGCAACAGTCGATGCTAATAGAGTTGTGATGGAATTGCCTGCTGGCATTCGGTTGTTGGTTCGATATGCCACATCAGATTAAGAGGTCGCGTGCGGGACGTTATGTCGAGTCCGGTTCGGGCGGTCAAACAACGCCAGCAAGACGGCATTGCCAGCCATGCTGTGAAAGCGCAGAAGGCGGTCAGTTTGTCAGCAACAAGAAACAGGGACTTCTTAGATGACGGATCATTCACATACCGGTTATTTTCGCCGGAGCAAGTCTGGACAACCCCTTCGCCGTAAGTTGTTGACGTGGAAGCGAATTGTTGCTGCTGCGGTCGTGGGAGTTTTGGGAGCCGTTGCCTTAGCGCCTACGTTGATTTCACATCCGGCGATCCTAAATCGCTTGGTTGCGTGGAGCACGCAAGCGTTGCCTGGCCGCGTGGAAATCAAGTCCGCTCGACTACGTTGGCTGTCACCGAACGAAATTTACGGCCTGACCGTTTGGGATGCGACCGACTCTGTTCTGCTTCAAGCCGAACGCCTATCCATTGACCGTTCGCTAGTCGAATTGGTTCGTCAGCAGAGCCAATTCGGGACGGTGCAAGTGACCAATCCTACGCTGTTTCTGGTGCTCAACGGAGAAGGGAGCAACCTGCAGGACTACTTGGCCGCCATGCCGGGAATCCGAGCCCACCGACTCAACCGCGTCGACGGACTTGCAGGTAAACCCGTGGAAAACGGATGTATTGATGTCTCCGATACCACTGAGCCTGATCAGACTTGGTCCCTGCAGAGCCTGAATGTGGAATCGCAGGTTGCTATTCAAAGTGCCCAGGCGTTGGCTCAGATGCAAGGCAAGCTGGCTACCAACGTTTTTCGCAAGTTAGAAAAGGAAGGCCAACGGAGCTGCAGTTTGCTTGGCAGACGGCGTCTGATTTTACTTCGTTGGGAACAGGCGAATTTCAGTTTCACGCGGAGTCGCTGCCTCTGGATCTGACTCGGTTGGTGTTGGCTCGAATGGCACCAAACACCGCGGTCAATGGTTCGCTGCAGGGTTCGGCTGACGGCAAATGGTCAACGGCTGGCGCAAAGCAATTTCAGCTTCATACGGATTTGTCGGTTGCCAACCTTGTGGCTAAATCACCTGAACTGCAGGGCGATGTCATTCAATTGGATCGGGCGTCGTTGAACATCCAAGTGACCACGAAAGACGATACCATTACTGTAGAGCAAATGACGTTCACGTCGGACGTGGCGTCGGCCCAAGCGGTTGCGAACGTGCAATCGAGCCAGCTGGAATTCGCGGATTGGCGAGCGATCGTGACGACCATTCTGGACGCCAATCAATTTGAAGCGAGCGGTGACGTCCAATTGGTTCCGTTGACCGGCATGCTGAAGAATTCTTTGGCTTTACGAGCGGACACGCAGGTGACCGGCGGGCAAGTCAAATGGTCACTGCAACGGCAAGCAGATGCCGACCAGCGAACCTTGACCGCCACCATCGAATCTAAAGGCATCGCCGCGAGTCGACCAAGCATGGAGATAGCGCCGCGAGGCCCTATCAATATCACATTGGCGTTACGCGAAGCTGATCGACAAATCCGACTGACGAAGTTGTGTGTCAGTCTGCTTTCTTGGGATTGCGAGGCACCGGCGGGCTGGATCAAGGCCGTCTGGCGGCTCGGATTCATCTGGGGCGTTTGGCAAGCGAGCTAAGCGACATCGTCGACTTGCAGGGACAGCAGTTTGATGGCGAACTAGTGACGCAGTTGCAATGGGAAACGCAGCAAAATGCCGCGTACTACCGGTCGAATTCAATCCGATCGCTTTCTGTATCAACAGCCCAACGGAACTCGCTGGGACGAAAATGACATGCAACTCGCCTTCCAAACCATGTTGACGTTACAGGGCTGGGTGCCAGGCAGTGTGAACGCATTTCGCGCCAACCTGGTGACTCCAGAAGACACACTGGACGTGCAGTTGACGCAACCGGTTGCTCAAGTTGCAGCCGATACTCGATGGCCACTGCGAGTGCGGCTGTGCGAAGTTTATGAAAGTGCATATCCAGCGATTCTATTCGCTGTTGCCGATGGAAGGCCGATGGATTGCCGGCCAGGCCGATGTGACGGCGGATATGGTCGTGTCGCCACAAGTGATTGATATTTCGCAGTCGCAAGTTCGCGTGCAAAACTTCCGTTATCGCCAAGACGGAGTTGATATTCGCGAACCGCAGCTCACTTGCAATGCCGTGACGTCGATTGACTTAACTTAGACAAGCTGGTCTGTCAATCATTTCAATTGACATCGTCCACGATGAATGCCAACGCCCAACCGATCAACGTTGACTTAGCGGCCATGACCGTGGCGGGCAATGCAAAACTGCAAGGCGAAATCGCGCCGTTGATGGCGTGGTTTCCCAGTAACGAACCCAATGCAAAGATGTCAGGCAAGGTGGACGCCAACGCAAAGTTCGTAACCAACGGAGTGACCACTTCGGCCGATGTGCAGGCCACGCTGCAAAACTTCAAGTATCAATCTCGACAAGCCGCGACGCCTGCCAATTGGGACGAAGTTTGGTTCGAACCACAAGCCCAACTGGCCGCTCGGATGACTTACAACGCCGAAACGGATGAACTGCAGACAGAATCGTTCGAATTGGACGGTGACAGCGTCGACGTGCAGTTGGCTGGAAATGTCCAGCAGCTACGCACGACGCCTCGTTTGGCCGTGCAAGGAAAAACGGTTTACCACTTAGAGAAACTGGCACCTCGGCTACAGACTCTGTTCGGGACGTCGATGCAATTGGCCGGTTCGGTAGAAAAACCGTTCGAGGCGACAGGGCCATTGTGGGAGCCAGCCATTTCGTCTGGTTCGATGTCTTCAGGCTCGACAACGCGTCCGGTCAGCGTCTCCGACAACGCCGCAAACCGGCCGCTGGTGCCGTTGCAATTGAAAGCCAATGCGGGAGTGGGTTGGGATCAGGCCAGTGCATATGGGCTTTCTTCCAGGTAGCGGCAGCGTGGACACTCGGCTGGAGCAAAGGCGTCCTATCGGTGCTGCCTGTCGTCTGCAGATTGGCGGTGGAACATTGGCCGCTGCACCGAAATTGGACTTGCGCTCGTCTGCTCCGGTAAGTTAATACGCCGGCAATGAAACTCGGTTGGATCAAGTGGAACTAACTGCCGAACTGTGTCGAACCTGGTTTCGCTTTGTGGCACCGTTACTGGCGGATTCCACCGAAGCCGAAGGAAAATTTTCGGTGCAATTGAATGGTGCTCGAGTGCCCCTGTATGACACCTATGCGTCCCAAGTGGCTGGCAACTTGGGAATTCATGGTGCTCGGATTGGCCCCGGCCCGCTGGGGCGTGAATTTCTGGCCGTCGCGCAGCAAATCAAGTCGCTGACAAAAGGCGGACAAGATGCTTCGCGGATTTTGGATCCCAGCAGACCGTGGCTTACAATGCCGGAACATCAGATTGCTTTTGACGTCCGCGACGGTACGGTTCGGCACAATAACTTGACGCTTCAAATTGCGGACGTACAAGTTCAGACGGCCGGCGCTGTGGCGTTTGACGAACGTATTTCCTTGGTAGCTAAGATTCCCGTGCAAGACGACTGGATTGGGAACGAACGCTGGTTGGCCGGATTGCGAGGTACCACGTTGGATGTGCCCGTCACGGGAACGCTCAGCCGTCCACAGTTGGACAAGCGAGTGTTTGCGACGCTGACGCAGAAGGCGGTGACCGGAGCGGCCGAATCGTTCATTCAGGACGAAGTCCAAAATCAGCTGCAGCGATTGTTTAAGCGGAATTGACCTAGCCGTCGCCAGCTTCAAGAATGAATCTAAGAATGTCATCCCCTTCGTACCGCAAAACCAGGACTGACCATGAAGATCCTTTTCAAGCACGGCCGGATACCATCCAACGAACAGCGGCAGACAACCAGTATTTTCTTGCCCGAACTAGGCTTGGCATTGATGCCGGCACCGGCTTTTTTCGAATTCGCGAACACCTAGAAACCGATACGCTGGATATTTTGCTCAGTCATGCCCATCTAGACCACACGGTTGGTTTAACGTTCTTGTACGGCATCACGCATCAAAAAGAGGTTACACAGATTCGAACGTACGCGCCAGCGCAAAAACTGGACGTGATTCAACAGCATTTGTTTCATCCGGACCTGTTTCCGTTGCCACCGAATTTTGACTGCGTTCCGCTGGCAGATTCCGGCGTCAATCGACTGTGCCATGCCCAAGTATCGTCGGTTGCTATTCCGCATCCCGGTGGTGCCGTGGCTTACCGGATAGAATCCGATTTAGAGCCAAAGACGCTGGCGTACGTGACAGACACCACGGCCGCGTCCAACGCTGCGTATGTAGATTTGATTCGAAACGTGGACGTCTTGATTCACGAATGCAATTTTCGCGACGGCCAAGAAGATTTGCCGAATTGACCGGTCACAGTTCGCTAACACCGGTCCTGCAGTTGGTCGCGCCAATTGCAGGGCCAACTGGTGCTGACACATATCAATTGCTACGAAACCAGTGATCATCCGCTGGGGCCGCGAAACATTGATCAAGTGTTTCCGAATACGATTATTGCCACCGACGGTTTGGAAATATCGGTGTGACACATTGCACGTTCTGAGGTGGGGGATATGCGACATTACTTTTCAGGACTCGTCACCTCGTCCGTCACGTCATTCACTGCTCCTGTCCCACCAGCCTCATTTAGCTCATCAAAACCATTACGTCATTCACTACCTCGTCCATTACCTCATTTACTACCCGTCCACTACCTCATTTACTACCTCGTCCACTACAAAGACTTCTGTTCGCCTTCATTCGATTTAAGGTACATGGCTTCAATTGCGTCGGCAAAATGCTGCTGAATCACTTCGCGGCGCAAGCTGAGTTTGGGCGTTAGTTCGGCTTTTTCGATGGAAAACGGTGCGGACATCAACGTAATCTTACGAACCTGTTCGTGGTAAGAAACGCACTCTAATCGTCGATTGACGATGTCTTGCAGGTACGCACGGCATGCTGCGCATTCGTGGGGCCGATCGCCGGTATGGTGCTGATCTTGGTGGAGCGAAACGATTTGCGAGTTGGGAACGATTAGCGCCGTCAAGAAACTTCGTCCATCGCCAATCACCATGGCTTGGTCGATCAGCGAATCTTCCGTTAGCAATGATTCCAGCAACACAGGTGCCACATTCTTTCCAGCTGCCGTGACAATCAGTTCTTTCTTGCGGCCCGTGATGAAGATGAAACCGTCATCATCTATGTGTCCGTAGTCGCCGGTGTGGAACCAACCGTCTTGCATGACTTCCGCCGTGGCTTGGTCATTGTGCCAATAAACTGGCATAACGTGAGGGCCTTTGGTCAAGATTTCGCCATCTTCGGCCAAACGTACCTGCACGTCCTTTGGCCGTTCCGGATGCGCTGCGTCGAAATGCGTTTGGCGTGCTGAGCGAAATCACGGGCGATGTTTCGCTGAGTCCGTAACCTTGATAAATCGGGACGCCCTGTTGATGGTAGTAATCAAATACGTGGTCTGGCAAAGCTGCGCCGCCGGAACAGCAATGTTGAATTTGGCCGCCCAAAATTTGCTTTAATGCACCGGGAGTTTGATCGGCGGAATGTTCCTTTAAAACACGCCAGACTCGATCATAGAAATACGGCACGCCGTTGATTTCCGTCGGTTGAAAAAGTTGGCAGTCGGCCAGCACGGTGTCTCGTGATGTCGCCAACGCCAGTTCACAGCCGGCCGCCAGCCACGTGTATAGATCGCACGTTCTGGCAAAAATGTGGCTGAGTGGCAGGAAACACAGGCGTCGCACATGCTGATTCATTCCAAACGCTTCCACGGTGCTGATAGCGTTGGAGACTAGATTTCTGTGAGTCAGCATGACACCCTTCGGTTCTCCGGTGGTGCCCGAAGTATAGAGGATGCTGGCGATATCTTCTGTCGCGGCCGCGTCAAGATTTCGTTGGGCCAGGTTTCGGCCGCTTTCTGCCGAACCGGCTAGTTCGCTCAGTTGCACGGCGTTCAGCGCATCTGCGCGTTCGACTGGTTCGAACAAGATCACGTGCAAGTTGCCCGGAAGCTGATCGCCAAGTGGAATCAGTTTGTCGAATTGCGTTTGATTGGAAACCAAGACGGCTTTGGCTTGGGAATGTTGAATCTGAAACAAGACTTGTGGCGGCGCCAGGGGTGCATGGATGGGCACATGGATCGCGCGAAGAAAGTGAATCGCCAAGTCGGCGACAATCCATTCGTAACGATTTTCCGATAACTGGGCCACTCGATCACCGGTGGTGATTCCCAACCGATGCAGACGGTCAACGGTTTGTAAAACGTCTGCGGCCATTTCTTGCCAAGATGTAGCCTGAAATGCGTCTCCGTGCTTGCGAAACAATGCGGGTTGTTCGCTGGGTTGTGCCAATCTTTGCCACGCCATGGCGGCAATCGTCTGCGGTTCGCTGCTCATCAGAAACTCCACTGGTCCTTTCCACGACTCAAAGTGTGTCAACTCGGCACGTTAGCTTCACCAGTTCTTCACATTGTACGTTCACAGATTGACACGTGTCTTGCGCATCCCAGGGCACAGTCAGCAAATTCGTCACATTCTTATGATTCGCCCGTTCGGAACAGGCATGCCAAGTGCTAGATTTAAGGAGAAAATGTAGCAGATAAGACCTGAAGGTGCTTTCGTGACGAACCAATTTGAATTGCAATTTCGCCCAGAACATTTCATCAATCGCGAACTCAGTTGGCTCGAATTCAACGCGCGCGTCCTGGAAGAATCGCAAGATTGGACCAATCCGTTGTTGGAGCGAGTTAAATTTCTTTCCATCTTTAGTTCCAATTTGGATGAGTTCTTCATGGTGCGAGTGGCTGGGTTGCGCGAACAGGCTTTTGCGTCGGAAGCGCCACAGGACTTCAATCCGGACGGTCTGAAATCGATTACCCAGCTCAAGAAAATTGCCGAACGCACTCGGCAATTGGTGCAAGACCAATACCATTGCTGGACCAATGATGTGCGACCGGCGTTGTCTAAGGAGGGGATTCGGATCGTTCCCCTGAAGGAAGTCAAGGACACTCGGTTTCTGGACGCGTATTTTTCGGAAACGGTCTTTCCGATCATTACGCCAATGGCCATCGATCCCAGTCATCCCCGGCCCCGTTATCATAACCGAGGCCTCTATCTGGCGGCCATGTTGTTACGAAAAGCCGGAATTGGCCCGAAGCGATTGTTTGCCGTCGTCCAAGTGCCGCAAGTGTTGCCTCGCTTGGTTCGAATTGCCAAAGACGAAACCACGTTTGTGTTTTTGGAAGAACTGGTGGCATCACGGTTACCCAAAGTCTTTGGCGGTCATGAAATTCTGACCTACGCTCCGTTCCGGATCACTCGCGACAGTGACTTGGATTTGATCCATCAAGAATCTGATGACATGCTGCAACTGATTGAAGAGCGATTGCGCGAACGTCGTCGAGCGGATGCGGTGCGACTGGAAATTTCTGCTGATGCGGACAGCGAATTGGTCGAAACCATTGTCGCACAGGAAGAACTGAACGTCTCCAGCGAATTCGACGAAATCTATCGCATTCCCGGTCCGCTGGATTTAACTTGCCTCATGGGCCTCTGCGACGTGCCTGACAATGACCATCTACGAGACTCGTCATTCGTGCCACGTATTGCCACGGGACTGCGTCGGCACGGAGAAGATTTGTATTCCGCCATTCATCGCCGAGACATCTTGCTGCATCACCCGTTTGATGATTTTTCGCCGGTGGTTGATTTTGTTCGCAATGCAGCTCGAGACCCCAAAGTGTTGGCCATCAAACAGACGTTGTATCGTACCAGCGGCGATTCGCCTATTGTCAAAGCGTTGGTCGAAGCAGCGGAAAACGGCAAGCATGTCACCGCACTTGTAGAACTGCAAGCTCGGTTTGACGAACAAGCCAACGTCACGTGGGCTCGTCAATTGGAACAATCGGGCGTGCATGTCGTATACGGTTTTACCGATCATAAGACGCACTGCAAAGTCTCGTTGGTGGTCCGGCAAGAAGGCCAAATCGTGCGCCGCTATGTCCATCTGAGCACTGGTAACTACAATCCGGCCACCGCCAAATTTTACACCGACCTGGGACTGTTCACGGCCGATTCGGAATTTGGTGAAGACGTGTCGGCGCTATTCAATGTGTTAACCGGCTACTCTCAAGGCTACCAATGGAAAAAACTGATTGTGGCTCCGATGGACCTGCATCGGCGAACCGTAGAGTTGATTGAAGAGCAAACGCAATTAGCCCTGGCTGGCAAACCGTCGCGGATCTTTGCCAAATTTAATTCGCTGGTCGATTCCCGAATTATCGAAGCGTTGTATCGAGCTAGTCAGGCAGGCGTGCCGATTCAGATGGTGGTTCGCGGTATTTGCTGTTTACGACCCGGCATCAAAGGGATTTCGGAAAACATTCGGGTGACCAGCATTGTCGATCGGTTCTTGGAACATAGCCGGTTTTTTGTCTTCGGACCGGATGAGACGGCCAAGATCTATTTTAGCAGTGCCGACTGGATGCCGCGGAATTTCTATCGTCGAGTGGAAGTGATGTTTCCAATTGAACACGCACCTTCTCGGAAAACCATTTTGCACGAATTGATACCGGCGTACCAAAGTGACAACGTCAAAACTCGTCAGTTAAATTCGGACGGTACCTATTCGCGAATTTCGCCCAAGAAAGGCGAAAATTCGTTCCGAGTCCAAACGGCATTGTTCGGAGCAGAGTTGCCCCTGAAGACGAAGAAACTCGATTCTGCTACAGTACCCGACAGAAAGAAACAGAAACGTAAGAAGGACGCTCGTCCCAAATAACACAGGATGCTTATCGCATGAAACGCCGTTTGATTGTCATGCGTCATGCCAAAAGTTCATGGGCCAATCCAGATCAAACCGATCACGATCGGCCACTCAACAAACGAGGCCTGCGGGATGCTCCGCGAGTGGCTGCGAAACTGGCAGAACTGGGTTGGGTACCCGATTTTGTGCTTAGCAGTGACGCAGTGCGAACCCAGCAAACGTATCGCCAAATGCAGATTGCCTTTCCTGATACCGTTCCCACCGAATTCACCAAACGACTGTATCACGGCGGCGTTACCGAGTTCTTGTCCGCCGTTTCGCAGCTCGGCGATTCGCTCCAAACCGTCTTGGTCCTGGGACATAATCCCGGCTGGGAACACGTGGTTCACTACCTAACCGATCATCCCATCATCATGAAAACGTCCACGGCGGCGCTGATTGAAACACCGTTTACAGCGTGGCAGGACCTGGTTGAATCAAAGGAAAAATGTTCGCTGGTGGATACAATCTACGCGCCGAGATTTGGAACTGGGGTAACACGCTGTGGGTCTGACGAAATCGACGAGTAGCAACGCCCAGTGCGTCCTGGTGCCCAGCAGAAGCTGAGCGTTGAGGAGTCGGACAGCGTCATTGTTTCTGACTTACGTTTCGGGCTGTTAAACATCGCAATTTCAAAACGGATGCGTCGAAGTACAAGTTATGCGCGGTCTTTTGCTGACGACTCTGGTCTGCGATTTGCGAACCAGCCACACCAGCGGCGGATCATCCACAGCAAACCGCCGAGCGTCGGTTCTGGGACGAACTGAGTTGCTGCGGTTTTGGCCCCAATTCGTAGCCTCCGTCTTGGAAGGCCAGGACGAGATCGGATGAATTGAATTCGCCATCTCCGTTCCAATCACCATCCAGCCACAGCGAATTCCCCGCGATGTCGTCTTCGTATTCGCCGGCGGTAAAGACGCACCAAATCTTGCGAATTGAATTCACCGTCCAAGTTGGCATCGCCGAAGTAGGTGTTTTTGATGTCGTGGAGCCAGACTTCGATGTCGGAGAAATCGATGACGCCATCATCCACCAAATCGAACGATTCGCGATACCGGTTGTCTCGGGCAGCCACGATCAAGTTATTGGCGTCGCCCAGATCAAAGGCATTGTCGTTGTTGACGTCGCCGAACTGGGGTTCGATGATGCGACGAGCCAACACCATGCGTTTAATGCCATCGGTAAAGCGGCCAATGAATACCACGTCGCCTCGTTCATTGGCTGACCAATAGCTGAAGCCTGTTAGTTCGATTCACCGGCAATGATGTCTCCCGTTCCCAGAATTCGGTAATCGTCCAGCATTGACCACCAATGCCGTTGAATTCGCCATCAGGACAGAGTGCTCCTTTGAACAACACAGAGCCGTCCGCAGTAAGTTTTGCTTTACCAGAAGTAGCAACTGGGCTGCTTGATACCGTCCAGGTAAACGTGCGCATATTCGAAAATTCGGCCTTCGGTAGTAAGGACCTGTCCGGAATCATTTGCATCCAGAAACGCGATTGTATCGCCCAGTTCAGGCGAGCCGGCCTTCGCAATAGTGCGACCGTCGAAAACAGCTTCACTTGCGATCCCGGATTCCTTCCATGCCGAAAGATAACCAAGCAACCCTGACGGACTGACGACGGTGACATTGTTGTTTAACACTATTTTGTTGTCTTTGACCGTTACGGGAGGATCAGAAAACCCTACGTGTTGTCCGCTAGGCGTAACGCCGCCGCGTAAGTAAACGCCATCAATCGGTCAAATACTGCCTGTCCCCAGCCAAACGTCCCGTCCAAGTTTACGCACTGTTTACATGTTCTACTGATGAGAAAACAACAGCCGATCGTCAACACCCACGTAGTCGCGATCATCATCATCGGAATGGTAAATCTGTCCGGTATCGCTGATCCCAAATGCGAATTCATCTTCGTCCATCCCCAGCCATAAATGTGATTCGCCGTATTCGTTGTCCTGCAAACGGTCTTCATAACCGAACAGTCGAGTGACCTGGCCATCAGCCGATCGAAAGTGCATTCTTCGTTTAGCTCGGTAACGGCCAAGAAACCAATTTCGCCGAAATTATTGATTACCGGTGGCGGATCGTCGCTGTCCAAGTCGTAGATTTCCGCACCGTTGATAAAGTCTCCAACGCGATACAGGATTTCAATCTCGTACGTTTCATCTGCCCGAATTGACGTGACGCTACAGAGACCTGCCAGAATAAAAACCCAGTTCTTCATTTGAATGTTCCTGGAGGAAGCGATGAATGAATGTTCGCTGGCGAAGCCGACGTCCTGCGTTCCATCATACCCACAGGTTGGCCGAAATTTGTGACTCAATCATCATTGTTTCGACTTGCGAACCAGCCACACCAGCGCCGGGATCATCCACAGCAAACCGCCGAGCGTCGGTTCTGGGACGAACTGCGGTGATGATCGTGCGCTCAACGTCTGAGCTGTTCGGCACTTAGCAAAACCGCCACGGCCGCTCGAACCGAACTCACTGCCTCTAACCGCTGGCTTGTCCGAGCAAACTGTTGTTCGAATTCGCCGATATCCATTCACTCGCCCCTGCCTTCTGATGCTGTCTAACTAGATGCCGAATGATGTGCGAAAAAATTGTTTCGCCAAAATTTTCAGAATCTTCAAACGACTGTATCACGGCGGCGTTACCGAGTTCTTGTCCGCCGTTTCGCAGCTCGGCGATTCGCTCCAAACCGTCTTGGTCCTGGGACATAATCCCGGCTGGGAACACGTGGTTCACTACCTAACCGATCATCCCATCATCATGAAAACGTCCACGGCGGCGCTGATTGAAACACCGTTTACAGCGTGGCAGGACCTGGTTGAATCAAAGGAAAAATGTTCGCTGGTGGATACAATCTACGCGCGAGATTTGGAACTGGGGTAACACGCTGTGGGTCTGACGAAATCGACGAGTAGCAACGCCCAGTGCGTCCTGGTGCCCAGCAGAAGCTGAGCGTTGAGGAGTCGGACAGCGTCATTGTTTCTGACTTACGTTTCGGGCTGTTAAACATCGCAATTTCAAAACGGATGCGTCGAAGTACAAGTTATGGCGCTACGGTCTTTTGCTGACGACTCTGGTCTGCGATTTGCGAACCAGCCACACCAGCGCTGGGATCATCCACAGCAAACCGCCGAGCGTCGGTTCTGGGACGAACTGAGTTTGCTGCGGTTTTGGCCCCAATTCGTAGCCTCCGTCTTGGAAGGCCAGGACGAGATCGGATGAATTGAATTCGCCATCTCCGTTCCAATCACCATCCAGCCACAGCGAATTCCCCGCGATGTCGTCTTCGTATTCGCCGGCGGTAAAGACGCGCACCAAATCTTGCGAATTGAATTCACCGTCCAAGTTGGCATCGCCGAAGTAGGTGTTTTTGATGTCGTGGAGCCAGACTTCGATGTCGGAGAAATCGATGACGCCATCATCCACCAAATCGAACGATTCGCGATACCGGTTGTCTCGGGCAGCCACGATCAAGTTATTGGCGTCGCCCAGATCAAAGGCATTGTCGTTGTTGACGTCGCCGAACTGGGGTTCGATGATGCGACGAGCCAACACCATGCGTTTAATGCCATCGGTAAAGCGGCCAATGAATACCACGTCGCCTCGTTCATTGGCTGACCAATAGCTGAAGCCTGTTAGTTCGGATTCACCGGCAATGATGTCTCCCGTTCCCAGAATTCGGTAATCGTCCAGCATTAGACCACCAATGCCGTTGAATTCGCCATCAGGACAGAGTGCTCCTTTGAACAACACAGAGCCGTCCGCAGTAAGTTTTGCTTTACCAGGAAAGTAGCAACTGGGCTGCTTGATACCGTCCAGGTAAACGTGCGCATATTCGAAAATTCGGCCTTCGGTAGTAAGGACCTGTCCGGAATCATTTGCATCCAGAAACGCGATTGTATCGCCCAGTTCAGGCGAGCCGGCCTTCGCAATAGTGCGACCGTCGAAAACAGCTTCACTTGCGATCCCAGGATTCCCTTCCCATGCCGAAAGATAACCAAGCAACCCTGACGGACTGACGACGGTGACATTGTTGTTTAACACTATTTTGTTGTCTTTGACCGTTACGGGAGGATCAGAAAACCCTACGTGTTGTCCGCTAGGCGTAACGCTGCCGCGTAAGTAAACGCCATCGAATCGGTCAAATACTGCCTGTCCCCAGCCAAACGTCCCGTCCAAGTTTAGCGCACTGTTTACATGTTCTACTGATGAAGAAAACAACAGCCGATCGTCAACACCCACGTAGTCGCGATCATCATCATCGGAATGGTAAATCTGTCCGGTATCGCTGATCCCAAATGCGAATTCATCTTCGTCCATCCCCAGCCATAAATGTGATTCGCCGTATTCGTTGTCCTGCAAACGGTCTTCATAACCGAACAGTCGAGTGACCTGGCCATCAGCCGATCGAAAGTGCATTCCTTCGTTTAGCTCGGTAACGGCCAAGAAACCAATTTCGCCGAAATTATTGATTACCGGTGGCGGATCGTCGCTGTCCAAGTCGTAGATTTCCGCACCGTTGATAAAGTCTCCAACGCGATACAGGATTTCAATCTCGTACGTTTCATCTGCCCGAATTGACGTGACGCTACAGAGACCTGCCAGAATAAAAACCCAGTTCTTCATTTGAATGTTCCTGGAGGAAGCGATGAATGAATGTTCGCTGGCGAAGCCGACGTCCTGCGTTCCATCATACCCACAGGTTGGCCGAAATTTGTGACTCTATCATCATTGTTCCGATTTGCGAACCAACCACACCAGCGCCGGAATGATCCACAACAACGCGCCGAGCGTCGGTTCTGGGACGAACTGCGGTGATGATCGTGCGCCCAACGTCTGAGCTGTTCGGCACTTAGCAAAACCGCCACGGCCGCTCGAACCGAACTCACTGCCTCTAACCGCTGGCTTGTCCGAGCAAACTGTTGTTCGAATTCGCCGATATCCATTCACTCGCCCCTGCCTTCTGATGCTGTCTAACTAGATGCCGAATGATGTGCGAAAAAATTGTTTCGCCAAAATTTTCAGAATCTTCCGCTGACAAGTCGGACGTGATTGGTTCGTAGTCCCGCCTTCAAGCGGAATGTTTTTCTCGCGCGCATTTCCGCCTGAAGGCGGGACTACCAACGACTTGCAAGCTGCGACGTTTTTGGACCCACGGGATGCTTGGCAACGAAACGAAATCCGCATGGCGCAATAAAAAACGCTTCGGTCCACTGGGGTGCGAAGCGTTTGATGGTTCTCGGTTTCTAAATAGCGAAGCTGTTGTTCGAGACTACAGCGGTTTTACGGCAAAGCTCTTGTAATACACCACGCTACCGGGATCATGTGCCTGAATGGCAAACGTGCCTTTGTCCAGTTGTCGTTCGGGGCGATCCAAATCGGCTGGTTCGGTATAGGCGGAAACAATACGGTCATTGATCTTGACGACAATGTGTTTGCCTTGCACCGTGATTTCGTATGTGAACCATTCGCCGTCTTTGGCGACTTCGTCAAAGTTGTCTTGCACGTTGTACAATCCGCCGGTCTTTTTGGGATCACCGTGCGTGTTGTTGACTTGGGCTTCATAGCCTTTGTTCGGCCAGCCTTCGTCCTGATACTTGGTGTGAAAGTAAATGCCCGAATTGGCTTTGGGTTTGGTCATGACTTCTGCTTTGAGCTGGAAGTCGGTGAATTCGGCATTGCCATCTTGGCCCACGTAAAACGCGTGTGCTCGAGGCCCCGCGACGACAATCATGCCGTCTTCCACTTTAATCGAATCGGCATTTTCGCTGACCTTCCAACCTGACAGATCTTTGCCATTGAATAGCTTGATCCAACCATCTGCATCTTCGGCTTGTACCTGACTTACCGACAACAACATGCTGCCCAGCAGCATCCACATCATTCGCTTCATCATTTGTCCCAATATTTCGGCTAACAAGGTTTTAGAAAACAAAAAGTACCCTTCATTCTAACGCGTAAACCGCTCGGTGACCACGCGTCTGGCGGTACGCAATGTCCCGCTATTCGCAGCGTTGATATGGCACAGATAAGACGTTCAATCGCGAAAGATCAAACGTCTTTACAAGGCATCGTCGGAAAATTCCAGCGGCAGATTGCGATCCGACCGCGTGGCAATCCCCTCTTTGAAATGACGGCGACACACCGAGATATAGGCTTCGTTACCACCGATCTTGATTTGATCTCCTTCGCGAACGGGATTTCCATCGGCATCCAAACGTAGCACCATGGTCGCCTTGGCTCCGCAGTGGCAGATGGTTTTGATTTCTACCAGCACGTCCGCCCAGGCCAGTAGGTACATGCTGCCTTCGAATAGATTTCCCTGAAAGTCGGTTCGTAGGCCGTACGCCAAGACAGGAATGTTCAAGCGGTCTGCAATGTCCGTGCATTGATGCACTTGCGTTTTGGTCAGAAACTGAGATTCGTCAATCAGCACGCAGTGGAGCGAACCGTCTTGAAGCTGCTTTTCACACAGCGACAACAGATTGTCCGTGATGGTAAAAATCTTGGCTTGCGATTCGATCCCAATTCGCGAAGAAATCACACCCGTGGAATTCCGATTGTCAATCTCGGGCGTCAGCAGCAACGTCTCCATGCCTCGTTCACGATAGTTGTAACTCGATTGCAGCAAGATCGCAGACTTTCCGGCGTTCATCGCTGAATAGTAAAAATAGAGCTTGGCCATTCATTGCACCTGTCTGGGCTAGGAGTGAGCGTCCATTGTATCGAACCCGTGATTTAGACCAAGAAGCCTTGTTAAGCTCAATCGTTTGGTTTGGAACTGAGTTTAGGAGGGATGCGTGTGAGGCGGTGTTTCGCAGAACTGCCGTAGAAGAAAAACTTGGCAAGATTCAGACCAACTGCTATCGTTGCGTCATGCCAACTGGACGATCAATTCTTGTCCCATTCAGAAGCTTAGCGCATCATGAGCATTGCCAATTCCAGTACCTCTACCAGTTTGCTTCAGCAAGCCAAAGATCATGATCCGGTGGCGTGGGAACGGCTGGCAAAATTGTACGGACCGTTGGTGTATCAGTGGGCTCGTCAAGCTGGACTTCAACCCGACGATGCAGCGGATGTCATGCAAAGCGTGTTTGCGTCGCTGTCCAAAAATCTTGTTCGGTTTCAACGCCGCACGGTGGAGGATAGTTTCCGAGGCTGGTTGTATGTGTTGGTTCGAAATCAAATCCGAGATTTCTTTCGAACCAAGCACAAGCAAGCCAACGCGGCGGGCGGAACGGCAGCATTGCAGATGATTCACGAATTGGCTGAATCGGCTGCTTCGTCAGATTCCGTGGATGGCCAAGCGGAAATGGGACAGCTGCGCCGCCGAGCACTCCAGTTGGTACAAGCGGAATTCGAACCTCGTACCTGGATCGCTTTTTGGCGATTGGTTGTAGAAGGCGACGATGCCAAAGACATCGCCGCCGACATGGGTATTTCCGCTTGGACCGTCTACAAAGCGAAGGCTCGAATCTTGAAACGTCTGCGAGACGAATTTGCCGACTTGTTGTAGTTCGACGGCGCGTTCGCGAAAAATGCGTGCGCCGAAGCTTTGGATCTGAAGCTACGCTTCTTTTTAGCCCGATACGCACGTTTTGAAGTTGCGCTTTTTCCTAGCCCGAAACGTAAGTGAGGGAAAATGGAATGATTCTTTGGTCCCTCGCTGAGGCTAGGAAATTCCGCCGAGAAAGCGTTCGCCGCAATTCCCAAAAATGGTGTCCAATCGCTCCGTTGTACTTATAGACGACGGAAACAACGGGTTTCTGCTACGCTTGTGGTCACGCAATTTAGCCAACGCCAGTCGATAGTGGCTTGCTGACAGCAAGGTTTGTAGTACCGCCTTTAGGCGGAAATCAGATAGACAACGCACTTCCGCCTAAAGGCGGGACTACGAACTATCTGAATTCATTACCAAGCAACGCACTTCCGCCTAAAGGCGGGACTACGAACTATCTATATCCACTACGAAGCAACGCGACGACGCTGTCCAAGAAGGAACCAAACATGAACGAATGCATAACCTCACCGGAACTAAGCGAATTTGTCCAGGGAAAGCTCGAACAAGCTCGTTTGGACGCCATCGCCGCACATTTAGACCAGTGCGGCAAGTGCCAAGATACGGTAGTGGCGTTGGCGGAACAGAGTGACACGTTTGTGCAAGGTTTGCGAATCAGCAAAGAATCCAGCGGCGGCCCGTTCCAAAATGAAAACGCGCGGGCGGCTGGTTTGCGCAGAATTGTCGCCGTGGCGAATCGCAATCACAGCGAAGAATCTGTGACCGCTGCGCCTGACGACATCGGTTCGCTCGAATCGATCGGACCTTACAAGATTGAAAGCCGACTGGGGATCGGTGGCATGGGAGCGGTCTACAAAGCTCAGCACGCCAAACTGAAGCGAACCGTGGCGCTCAAGATGCTGCCGGAAGATCGCTGGACCAACCCAGACGTGATTGTTCGCTTTGAGCGAGAAATGGAGGCGATTGGACAGCTGGATCATCCGCATATTGTGCGAGCGTCCGACGCGGGTGAAGACAACGGTTTGCATTACCTGGTGATGGAATACGTGGACGGCATGGATTTGGCTCGTATGGTGCGCCGGTTGGGCGCACTGCCGATTCCGGATGCGTGCGAATTGATTCGGCAAGCGGCTGTCGGATTGCAATACGCTCATGAACACGGTCTGATTCATCGAGACATCAAGCCGTCCAACCTGATGCTGGGCTGGCAAGCGAAGGATGGAGCGAAGAAGAGTTCGCCGCCTACGGTCAAAGTGTTGGACATGGGGCTGGCGTTGTTAGGAGACGAACATTTTCAGCACGAACATGAACTGACAACCATTGGTCAGTTGATGGGAACGCTGGACTACATGTCGCCTGAACAAGGCATGGACAGCCATGACGTTACGGCGACCAGCGACATCTTTAGTTTGGGCGCGACGCTGTTCAAATTGTTGACCGGCAAATCACCGCTGGACGCCATGAACGTGACCACTCCGCTGCGAAAAATCACCACCCTGGCGACCAAAGACCTGCCGTCAATTGCTGAACAACGCATCGATTTGCCGCCGGAATTGGTGCAGTTGGTCGACCGCATGTTGGCGCGAGAACCACACAGCCGCATCTCGTCGGCGTCCGCCGTGGCCAGCCAGTTGGAACGTTTTACCAAGAACGCGGACTTGTCGAAGTTGTTGCGCAATGCTGTCCAAGCGAATTCGGCCGAACCGGTTTCGGTGAACCAAAAGCGAATCGGACTACCAAACTCGGCCGAATCAACCCGAGCAGTTGGCGATGGTTCGGGGCGACGAAAATTTCCGTGGCGAATTGCCGTCGGGTTCGCCGGGTTCTTGATTCTGGCGGCCACGGTGTTCCGGCTTTCGACCGACTACGGCCAACTGATCGTGGAAACCGATGCCGACGATGTGACGGTAGAAGTGCGGCAAGGTGAACGAGTGGTCGATACGATTGAAGTCGCGGCGGGGCAAGTCAGCGGAGAAACCACCATTCGTTCAGGAAAATATGAATTGGTGCTGGCCGGCGCTGGAGACGAACTTCGTCTGGACGCGAATTCCGTTTCCATTCGTCGGAATGATGTGGAAACGGTGCGAGTGACCAGGATCGGTTCGCAAGAAGCCGACCAAGTGGCCAAAACGTTGGTTTCGAATCGCACTTCGCCCAAGCAACCCACGTATGATGGCCGGACGTATGCAGAATGGCTAACCGAATTGAAAACGGAGAAGAAAGCGGAACGGATGATGGACGCCACCAAGGCGTTGCTGACGCTGGGTAGCACGGATCAGTCGGAAGAGGCTGCCAAAGCAATCATCCAAATCATGCGGACGCACGGTTCGATTGTGGAAGACGGTTCGTCACAAGGAAAGTTGATTGGCCTTGTTCGAGAAGAATTGCAGAAGATGCCGGCGGACGCATTTTGGGCGGCGGTAAAGGAAGAGCTGCAGCACGGAAATCATCGCAGTCGAGAATTCTTGGGCTGGTTCTTCCTGGCAAATTCAACGCTGATCAGCGAACACTCGGACGAAATTGCCAATTTGCTGCTCCAGGAATTAAGCGAACCACAAAGCCATTGGGCATTGGAAAAACTCACGAACTTGGCGAGTCTAGATACGAATCTGCCGGAACGGAATCCTCTGGTATTGAAGGCGATTATCCAGGGTATCGAATCCGGAGCGTATCATTCGCCAACCGCGACAACGCACTCGTACAACGCAGCATCGTATTCCACATATTACGTTCAGGCGACGGAAACGATGTTAGAAAACGCGGCGACGACACTGGCCGGAAAGCAAGCGGAATTCGCTCTGAAAGCACTCGATTCGCCCCAGCCACAACACCGCCTCATGGTGATCCAAGCCATGGAAAAGGCGGGCCCGAAGGCGATTTTCGCACGAGACGCTCTGCTAGACTTGCTGAAGGATGAAGTGGAAGTCGGTGGCAACTATCAGACGCAGAACCCGCAGAATCTCGGCATGGGAGGCATGGGCGGCGGAGGTTTGGGAATGTCGGGCTCGCCCGATCCGCGAGGACGTGGTCGAGTGTTTTATTCGACTTATCCAGATCGCCGCCTGGCAATCTTGGACGCCTTGGCCGCAGTGAAATTGGAAATGCCGCAGGTGGAACGACTGTTCGAAATTGCGGTCGTAGAAAAGCATTCTTGGGGCAAAGAGGTGAAATCGTTTTTCGGAGACTCGGAAGTCCACCGCGTCAATCGTCATTTCCTAAAGCACCTGTTGGTCTTCTTCCAAGACAATTCGCCAGCAACGGCGTTTCTTGAACAACGAGTAAAAAATCATCAGGACGATGCGTTGGCGCTGGAGATTCTCAAGCACGTTCAGCCTGATTTAGCGGAACGCCTAGCGGCTGACGCCTACCAAGTGCCGTCATTGGATCTGGATGAACCGGTCGCGAACGCGACGCCGCCATCGGAGAAGACTTATGACAGCAAGACACTATCCGAATGGCTGCAGATGATCGATACGGAACGCAATCCTGAACTGTTAGTTCCCGCGGTCAAAGCGATTGGCATGTTGGCGGACGAAAAGAACGGTGACGAAATTGCCAAACGTATTTTTCTGTTGGCCAATCAGTATTGGGCAACGGGCATACAGCACATGGATTCGTCCATGTTAAACGGCGAAGTAGCTCAAAAAGTCTGGGAGCTGCCCATGCCCGCGTTGGTGGATCAGATGCTCAAAAGTGTTGATTCGCCAAATGTGCGCATGCAGGCGTTTCTGAGTTCGCTGATTTTGCCAAATCAATACGGCTGGCTTCGACGAGCGGAATTCGTGGAAACACTTCGTTCGCGCGAAACGGAATTCCAGCAACGACTGGTCGCTTTGGCCAGCGAAGCGACTTCGCCCAGCCTCCGCCAGTTCTACTTGGACACGTTGATTAACTTGCATATCTACGCCGAATTCAAACTGCCGACTGACAAAGCATTTGTTGAAGCGTTGCAGGCGAATATGAGTGATCTAGCGTCGGTCGAAACGTTGTACGTTTTGGCCAATGTCGCACCGGATACAAAGGGGCTGGCCGAGGAGCTAGGCGGACGATTGGCGAATTCTGGATTCAGTGAACGACAGGCCATTTTGGGTGCTCTCGGAGGCCTGGGTGCGAAAGCGCTGCCGGCGGCAAACGATGTGAAAACACATTTGATCACCATTTGGAAAGACCCAAGCGATTTCAGGTCTGGGGAGATCATAGAACAGTCAAAAGCGGCCATTGATTGTCTCGGCCGAATGGGTCCGGACGCCGTGCGGCAGTTGGAGTCGCTTGAGCTAGGAGACGATAGCGAATTTCAGGTGGAAATCGAACGTGCCGAACGCGTGCTGAAGGGTGAAACAAACGTTTACACTCGCGAATCAGGCTACACGCCGTATGACTATTTTGAAGAACTGCGTAGCGTGCAGCCAGCTCCGATGCACGGTGGCGGTGGCATGTTCTAGCTGTTGTTTGAGATTGTGGTTCGGTTGGACAAGCATTGTTACGGATTCGAATCAGGATGTTCCAGCCGCACTTGGTACAACTGCAAGTTGCGGCGGTAACTTCGCACAAACTGGAACTGGTGCGATTCGTCCGTCTGCCAACGCTGGATTTGTTTTGACGCTTTTTCGCGGCTACCGCGCACGACGACCCACGCTGGCGGATCGTTTGGAAATTGCAATTCGCCGTAGATCTTGGTTGGCGTCATGACGTGCAACAAATCGGGATTGGGAATCCGATAGAGTCCTCGCAACGGCAGTTCCAAATATTCGCGGAAGATCGGTTCGGGCCGGTTGGCATAGTCGGCAGATTCAATCAGTCCGCTGTTGAGAATGACCTCGCGTTTGCTGTTTCGCAACGTTTGTGACAAGGATTGCCAATCTTCGGCAGCATGCATTCGATCGGTTTGGAACAAGGAAACTGGCTGGCCTCGCGATGCCGCCAGTAGCGTCGCCAACGCCACGACGGCACAGGCGTAAGATTGCCATTTCTGCGGCCGAACCATGCTCAAACATCCGGCCGCTACGATGTACGGCACGGGCAACAGGTGCGAAAAATAGCGAATGAAGAAGATAGGAGCCGCCCAGGCTGAAATCGCCGCATTGAATAGCAGGCTGGTGACCAGAAACGCAAACCACAAAAGCGTCCAGACGAATGCATCTGGTCGGATTGCCGCTTCTTGTGAGACTTCATTGCGGTTGCCAGACTGAGTTTTGGAACGCACGAATTTGATCACGGCCAGCAACATTGCACTGCCTAGAATGAGCAGCAAAACGGACGCACCGGGAAGCACGTCCACAACGTATCGCAGCGATTGCCATTCGAAATGAAACCCCGCAAAACCTTGCCAATTCGATCGCCTCTGATAGACGGGGTTCAAGCGAACGACCGCAGGTAAGCACAGCGTGGCCATCGCCAGAAAATCCACTGTTCGATTGGTCCGCCAGCGGTATCGTGGTTTTCCGTCCCACGGCCACCACAAAATGGCAACTTCGCTGGCCAATACCACCGCCGACGTAAAGTGCAAATAGACCAAGATCGGCCCGGTTAAGATCCAAGCGATGCGAATTTGTGACGAAGGGTTTCGCAGTAGACGCGTCCCCAGGAACACATGGACCAAAGTCAATAGCTGGACGACGGCATAGGGACGAGCTTCACCGGCGAAGTAGATCAATTCGCGATCGAAGGCCACGCCCAATGCCGCGACGGCCGCTGCTGAAACGGAACCGGTCATGCGGCGAACCATCCAAAAACTGGCCGGCACCAAAATCGTCCCGGCCAACCACGGTAGTAGCCGAAGTCCTATCTCATGGTGGCCCCAAACATGAATGCCCAGCCACGTGCACCAGAAAAAAAGCGGATGGTTGTTGCCGATGGATGCACGAATATCGACGTCGGCAAGCGAATCAGCAACGGTCCAGCTGGTGTGGAGTTCATCGATCCACAGACTATCGTCCAGCGTGACCCAGCGAATCCAGCCGGCTGCCAAGGTCAGGATGGCAATATACGACAACGCCCAGCGGCTGATCGATGTGTGAGGCATGCAACAAAGACTATTTCACAATTCCGTCTGGCCGCGTCACGCAGCCAAAATACGTTTGCCACTGTGCAGCGTCAGATTGAACAGGCCAAAGATTTCGTCTTGCCCTAAGCCAAACGATGCCGGTGTATCGGAATTCGCCAGCACCGATTCAAACAGTTCTCGCTTTTGTGACAAGACTTGGTCAATTCGTTCTTCGATGGTTCCCAGTGTAACAAACCGAGTGACCGTGACGGGGCCGGCGGCACCAATTCGGTGAGCTCGATTGATCGCCTGGTCTTCAATCGCCGGATTCCACCAGCGATCGAACAAAAAGACATATTCCGAAAACTGCAGATTCAAGCCCACACTTCCCGCTCCGTAGCTCATCAAGATGACGTTCGAATTCGGGTCATTGCGAAACTGGTCAATCACACCGTCTCGTTTCTTGGACGGAATCTTGCCGTGATATTGCAGCGGGCCGAAGCGAGCCAACTGTTCGGCCAGGATTTCCAGCGTGCCCACCCATTGAGAAAATACGATGGCTTTCTTGCCACTAGCCGCAACTTCTTCCAGATCGGCTTCTAATCGCTCCAGTTTGGCACTGCGTCCCGTGACGGGATCAAAATTACAGATTTGTTTGAGTCGCAGGACCAATTCAAAAACATGCTGAACGGTCAGTGACGCGCCCATGCCTTCCAGCTGGATAACGCCATCCTGTTCCGCTCGTTGATAAGTGTCGTACTGCTCTGGAGTCAAGTCCAGCGAGGCGTCCCGAAACATTTTGGGCGGCATGTCGGTCAAGACTTCGGATTTGGTGCGCCGCAGGATGTAGTCCTTCGTGGCGTCACGCAGTCCTCGAGGTGACATGCCGGAGGACAGAAAGCCTTCGGACAGAAAGTCAAAAATGCCGACCAGATCTTCGGTCGAGTTTTCAATCGGAGTGCCGGTCAGGGCCCAGCTGCGAGTTCGCGGGATGGAGCGAACCACTTGGCTGGACGTACTGCTGCGGTTCTTGATCCGTTGTGCTTCGTCTAATGCCACCAGGTCGAAATGCAGTTCGCCGCCATTCACAAGTTCTCGGTCTCGCAACACCACTTCATAGTTGGCAATCTTGACCGGCATGTCAGCCAGCGTCCACTGCCAAGACCGTTTTGCTTGATCGCCTTCAATCACGGCGACTGGTAGTTCAGGTGCCCATTGATTGAATTCGCGAACCCAATTGGTGACCAGCGGCTTGGGACAAATCAGCAATGCAGAACGAATTTCCGCTGCGTGCAAAAGCAAGCGAATGGTGGTGATGGCTTGCATGGTTTTGCCCAGTCCCATTTCATCAGCCAAGACGCAGGCGTGTCGAGGAAACAGGAAGCTGACGCCGCTAAACTGATAGGGAAACGGATGAAAGGGCATCTTCAGCTCATAACGAGTGAGTGTGGTTTCCAGCGGCGGCTGCAGCAAATAATACAACCGATCCTCCAGCTTGACGATATCTGCCGGAGGCGAAATGCGCGTTTGCGAATCGGGCTTGGTGCGGTTGGGCGGAGATGTGCCGGTGGCAGTCGAGGGCGGTTTGTTATTTGTTTGATGAACCACGCTCCACGATGGTGATTCGGGAAAGCAATATTGCCGAGTCTTCACGCGAACGTCATTGGGACGCAACGAAACCACTCGAGGCAAACGTTCGTCCAGCGGCATGCGAACAGTGGTCACCGGGATTTCTCGCCGCAGTGCCGCGTTCCAGCCGGTGGGAATGATGCGCGAATCGACTTGGAATTCAAATTCGCTGTGAACGGTGGCCGTCTTGCGTTCGCCAAACATCTGCTAAGCCGCCTTCTGCGTTTCTTGGATGGCTTCGTGTATACGTTGAAACGGTTCGGCTAAATCCCAGTTGGTCAAAATTTCCGTCCAGCGCTGGCGCAAGACCGATTCGTCTTGGGGGAACTTTTGCGAAATGAAAATTCGGTTCGAACCAAATTCCAACGCCGTGCCGTTGGCCGCCGAAGGCCGATCGGTCGAAGGGACAAACACGATCGGCTGGTCGTATAGTTTGCGAACATCGAGCACCGCCGGCAGATCGGTGAAAACGATGGCCGTGGTTGTCTTGCAGGCGTCTGTCAGTGCTTTGCCAATCCGTTCGCCGTATAGATATGAATCCAACGTTTTGCCGAACAGAATTTCTTGGGCTCGATTGGGCTTCACCGGTTCGGTGCAATGGAATTCGGCGGGACGTCCCAAATCATTCAAAACCAAGTATCCACCAATGATGGCATTGGCTATGGAAACTTTACCGGTCAAAAAACCGAACAGTGCTTTCTTGCTATCAGACATGTATTTCTTACTTGCTTCTGAGTCTTCGCGAGGAACGTATTCATGCGTGCAAACGATTGATCGGAAGCGTTGCCTGAGAGTCTTTAGTGGCCTCACCGTTTGCGAAAAAGGTTCGGATAATATCGAAGAAAATCCGCTCGACTGGCAGGAAATTCACTCTTTGGTGGACAATGGCAAGAAGCAGTGCTTATACTGTTGTGATGTCAAAGCACTGCTACACGTTCCTGAGCTAGGAAGAAAGCCCAACATGTCAGAAAACCAAAGACAGCCCGCTTTGTTTACTCATATTGACGTCACGTCCCAATCTGTGCCGTCGACACCGTCGGCCAATTCGCATGATTTGGCGGCGCTGATGACTCAAATGATTGTGTCTCAGAATCGTCAAAACGAATTGCTGGAGCAATTGATCCAGCAAATGAGCGCTGCGCAGAAGCAACGCGCCAACGAATTGGGACAATGGAAGCAAGCCAATCCGGATCTAGCCAAACGTTGTCGATCTGCCGCCGAAACGTTGGGTCAAGTGCAGACTCGGTTCTTGGAAACCGTCACCGAAGAAATCGCCGACAATGGCGAATCGATGATGGATGGCGAATTCATGCTGAACGAATTTGTCGATCGCTTCGGGCCTCGTTTAGCCCATTTGAATGGTGTGCTGCAAGTTCTTTCGCAATTGAGCGCCGTTGCTGCGAATGCCGAATCCAACAAATAGTCGTAGGCGACGTTTGTGGATGATTCGCGTTAGAACCGTTTGATACTTATTTCAGGCGAACTCAAACTAGTTGGGTTCGCCTTTTTCAATTGCATAGTCGGTTCGACCAGCAAATGTCTTAAATCCACCAGTCATCAGGCTGGTTCCACGCCTGGGAACGGTTGTCATTTGGTTGCAGAATGGCTATCGTCTATCTGTCAAAAAACGACTTCCCATTCCCACCTTCCTTCCTGTGGATTCTGTTCTATGTCAGACAATGCTCAATTGGATGCCAAGTGTGCCGAAGCCAAGGCGAAACTCGATGCCCATGCCTATGAAACAGTTCAATGGCATTTTCACGAATCGACCGGCTGCCCATTTTGGTTGGAAAAAAAGTCAGAATTGAATTTTGACCCGCTCAAGGAAGTGCAGGGTTATGACGACCTGAAAAAGTTTCCTCTGTTTGAAGATGAATGGCTCCGAGGCGGTCCGGTGCGGCGCTGGGTTCCCAAGGCTTACGCGGACAAACCGATTTACGTTTTTGAAACGGGAGGCACGACCGGGATTCCCAAAAGCCGAGTGGTCGTGGATGACTTCCGCATTGATTACGAAATGTTCAGTGCAACGCTTCCGGATCAGTATTTTCCCAAAGGCGCCAACTGGTTGATGCTGGGTCCGTCAGGCCCGCGGCGACTTCGACTGGCCGTGGAACACTTGTGTCAATTCCGAGGCGGCATTTGTTTCTGTATCGACCTGGATCCTCGTTGGGTCGTCAAGCTAATCAAGAAAGGTTGGATGGAACATCTTGAAGAGTACAAGAAACACTGCATCGACCAAGCCATCACCATTCTTGGCGCAGGACACGACATTAAGTGTATGTTCGGAACGCCCAAATTGATTGAATCGTTAGCGTTGGAATTGGAAGAACGAGGCAGCAGTTTTGCCGAAACGGGGATCACCGGCATCTTTTCGGGCGGTACCGAATTCACGCCGCAGTGGACTCGGTATTGTGTCGAAGAATTCTTTGGCGGACCGCCCGAAGAAAGCGGCATCTACATGACGCCCACCTACGGCAATACGCTGATGGGGTTGGCCTGTAGCAAACCGGTGACCGCTGCGGAAGGTTACAAGATTTCTTATTACGCTCCACAACCTCGAGCCGTCACGGAAGTGGTCAGTTTTGACGATCCGTTGAGTGTGGTTGGTTACGGGGAAACGGGCCGAGTGAAATTGACGACGTTGACCAAAGAACTGTTTGTGCCCGGGTTCTTAGAGCGTGACGAAGGCGAACGCGAAATGCCGTTTGACACCTATCCTTGGGATGGAGTCAGTGGCGTGCGACCTTACCACGTCTTTGCTGCCAAAACGACGGTGGGTGTTTACTAGTTTCACAACATCCGTCTGTCGCAAATTGAGCTTATAGGTATTGTTCGCTTGACGCTGTCTGCGTATCGCATCCAAGCGAATTGGAAACGGAGAAAATGCTGTGTTAAACATTCCTGTGATCCGCTGGGGCAAGCCCTACGAATCTTTAGAAGTCGGCGAAGTCGTCCACTTCAGTACGGGCGAACCGATTGCCAAAGTCAGTCAAGCGAATGGCGGTTTGATTCAACGCGACGCCAAGAAGGCGCAGGCGGCTCGAGACGCCTTGCGGTCTTTTTCGATCGAACAATTGATCGATATGTCCAAGAAGGCCGCCGAACTATTCGAATCGGGTTCGCTCCCGTTGGGCGATGGCACGCAAACAGCCGACGAATTTGTCCACGCGCAATCGGCCAGCACCGGTTTGCCGGAACACATGTGCCGAGCGAACATGAAGAAGAATGCGTTTGTGTTGGCCAATATGGATCAGATTTTGGACGCGTTAACTCGAGGCCTTCCGTTGGACGTTTTGGCGCGAGGCTACGGAGTGGAAGATCGAGGCGTCATTGTCAGCTATCAAGCTCAGGCACCGGCCTTGGGAGCCGTCCTGCCGTCTAATTCGCCGGGTGTGCATACGTTGTGGCTGCCGGTCATTCCGCTACAAATTGGGCTGATGCTGAAACCTGGTTCGCAGGAACCGTGGACGCCTTATCGAGTGATTTCGGCGTTCACTCAGGCAGGCGTTCCGGCCGAAGCGATGTCGATTTATCCGGGCGGACATGATGCTGGGCCGGCTGTGTTGAACTCGTGCGATCGCAGCATGGTATTTGGAAGTGCGCAGACCGTGCAGATGTACCACGGTAATCCCAAAGTGCAAGCGCACGGACCGGGCTTCAGCAAAATCTTGTTGGCAGACGACGTGGTGGATGATTGGGAACAATACTTGGACTTGATGGTGGAAAGCGTCTTCATCAACGGCGGTCGCAGTTGCATCAATTGTTCGGGTATTTGGGCATCGCGTCACACCGCAGAGATTGCTCAGGCGTTGGCCGAACGATTGGGTCCCGTCGAAGTGAAACCGCCCACCGATGCAGATGCTTCTTTGGCGGCTTTCACCGTTCCGACCATGGCCGAAGCGGTCTGGGGAATGGTCGAAGAAGACATGAAGGAAGAGGGCGTGACCAACTGCACGGCCAATTTCGGAGACCGTTATGTGCCGCAGGAACGTTGTGCGTATATTCGCCCCGTGATCTTGCATTGTCAGTCTCCTGACTGCCAAGCGGCCTCTAAGGAGTACATGGTCCCATTCACCACAGTAGTGGAATGCCCGCAATAGCAAATGCTGAAGAAAATCGGACCGACGTTGGTGTGCACCGCGATTACCAATAATCAAAAATGGGCCCAGCAACTAAGTGATGCCGTTCACATTGACCGCCTGAACGTCGGACCGATTCCGACCAATCGGTTGAACTGGCTACAGCCGCACGAAGGCAATTTGATCGAGTTCCTGTTTCGTTCTCGAGCGTATCAAGTTCCGGAAGATCAATTGGCTGGTCTCACGGCTTAAATTGGCGATTCATCGGGCCGTTACGAATTCAGGCGAATTCGATCATTGGCAAACACGGCGTCAATGGCTGCGGCTTGAGCGAGTCTTTGTTGGCGAATTCGAACCGCTGGTTGTGTCAGTGGTTCGACGATCCCTTCCAGCATTGGCAGCGAATTTGCGGAAAAGCCGCCCGCTTGGAAAGCGATCACCAGGTCCTGAGTGTTGAATTCGCCGTCGCAATTCCAATCCCCATCGGCCCAAGTTGAATTTGCTTCTGCGTTGTCTTCGTATTCGCCCACTTGGAATACTTGTACCAAGTCCGATGAATTAAAGATGCCGTCCAGATTGGAATCTCCGTACGTGGTTCCCAAAATGTCAAAGATCAATACGTCTCGATCTTCTTCGCTCAAACCATTGTCACCCGTTAGATCAAACGGAGCGGGATTCTGGTCGCCTCGATAGGCATTGCAGAATAGATCCACGTCTGTGACGTCCACGGTTCCGTCACCGTTAAAGTCGCCGCGGATATTGGGTAATTCAACGTACGATAATTCCAATTCTGGGCGTTGCGAAACGGTGGCATATTCGCTGGAGCGAATTTCCAATCCATCCGTTGCGGAATTCGAATAAAGAATCATGCCGTGGTTCGAACTGGGATCGCTCAGCCAACCTTGCACCACGGCTAACCCGGCGGAAGTAAATTCGACTGTATGCACACCCGTGTTTCCGTTGGTTGTCAGCGAGCCCAGTAACTCGGCTCGATCTTGTACGCCCGTTCCTGCGGCGGCCCACGATCCGGGCGAAGACGGTCGATTCCACGTGACTTCGTCTTCCACCCAAGGCGTGCTCAAGGCATACAGCTGGTAGGCGTCGCTGCTGGCGTTATTGACGGTCAAGCTGACGGAGACGTTTTGCAGCAACACGTCAGCCGGAATCGACGCGAGGTCCCAACGCAACAGGGACCATTCCGCACCGCCCGAAGAATCTCCGTCGGCATCCATGCGAACGTCATCGCCAAAGTTGGTGTTGGGATCGCTGCTTTGAATCCAAGCGTCGGTCATACCGGCGTATCCGGCAACGCCTTGCCGCAAGGTTACACTTGTGGATGAAATCGGTGTCGCATTAGCGGCACCAGGAGTGGCGGCGGACAGCAGAGCAAAGTCCCCGGTGGTATCGGGACTGCGGCCTCGAGCAAACCCACTGGGCTGCGCCGCATAGTTGGTTTGATCCAAGATCTGGTCGAACCGATCGGTCAATCGAATCGAACCGCTATCCGCCGCTAAATCGATCGACAGCAAGTTGTCAGTAAATGCGAAATGCTCGTTGGCTGCCAGGAACCACAATTCCGGCAAAGAATCGGTTTGTCCGTTGGCGGCAGCGACCAATCCACCAATGTCGATCGGCAGATTCGCAGAATTGCTCAATTCCAAGAAAGCGTTGGCACCGGTAGTCCATTCATTGATGCGAATGGCGTCCAGCGTTCCTACGTTGGCGATGACGTTTGGCTGCAACGGGGAAGGCGAATTCAATTCCCAGCGGCCCGATTCGCTACGCCCCACAGACGTATTGCTCAGTTGTCGTCCAAACGTCAATTCGTCGATCGTGGTGCCGTTCGGACCGACCAATCGCAAGGTGTCGCCTTGAAGATCGAGCGAAAGATCGGCGAACTGACTGTTCACGTTCGCATCGCCCAATTCAAAACGGACGAAGCCACCGACAGAAATCACCGAATCGGCCGTGTCGGGAATGACAAACGCCTTGGCGCTGGAGACCAATTGGTAACCGGTCAGATCGACGGGTGACTCGGAATCGTTGAATAATTCCACATAGCCGGTGGCGCCATTCGCGGATGGAACCGCCACGGCCACTTCGTTTAGACGCAAGTCGGGCAGGTTAGATGCAAAGGTGAAAGTGTAGGACACCGCGGGAATGGTTCGTCCCATCGGCAGTCCATCAGGCCCAGCAGTAAATCCCGCGGAACCTCGTAGCAAATGCATAGACCGGCTGAACACGGGCACGCCCGCCAAATTGCCGTCGGCCCCGTCATAGTCCGCATCGTTGGTCAGCGAATTGGTAATGTCCAACGCTCCGGCTTGGGGGCCGGGAATGCTGCCATCATAGTTGCGACCATTGACGTCATTATCGAATGACACGACATTGTCAGCATCGATATGGCCCGTGTACGCTCCGTTGTTGCCATCGTAACCATCTCCAAAGCGGATTCCGGCCGTAATGGGCGCATCGGTATCGAAACCAGCGTCGTTCCGCACGGTCGCGGAATCTTGAACCGTCACATTCGGACCGCCATAGCCCGCTTCGATGCCTTGATTGTTCCTGGTGAATACGGAATTGATGATGTTGGCGGAATTGGTGTTGCTGGTGGCGATGCCTTCGTGCATGGCCCCTTCGATCCAAGCGTTGATCACGTTCAAGTTTGCGCCGTTGTGGTCAATACCGTCGTCTCGAGTGTCGACAATGAAGCTGTCTTGGAACGTAGAAAATTCGCCCGAAGGATGCGCGCCATTGAAGTAGAAGCCATCGTTGTCGTCGTCTTGGAATTGGCGAACTGAATTCGGAATGTTCTTGACCCACGTGTCGGCAACCTGCACCACGGATCGCACAAATTCGCCACCCGTATCGACATCCGATACCACGGAATGGCTGATGGTGACATAAGAATTGGTCGCTCCAAAACCTTTGCCCACGTTGTTGATCACAAAGCAATTGTCACAGTTTAGTGTGGCGGAATTGGCGAACAGCACAGGCTGACTGTTGGAATGGCCAAAATTCTTACTGCTGTCCGAACCGGCGTTGGTGAAGAAGGTGTATTGGAACGAACCTTGTCCCGAATTGACTTCGATGCCTCCCCAGTTTCGGCCTGCTGCCACTGAATTGAACACGACCGGCGCAGCAGCGGTGCCGTTGGATTCAATCGTACCGAAGACGCGCACGTTGACTTGGTCATCCAGAATAACCCGAGTTCCCGGTTGAATGGTAAGCGTGACACCGGACGGCACCAGCAGTTCGCCGGTAATGTGTCGGTCGGTTGACGCGTCCCAGACTGTGTCTTGAGCGAGTGTTCCAGAATACGTTTGGCTGGGTGTCGATGCGTCCAAGACGGTCACGCCAAAGTGGCTGGCGGCGAGTTCCACGCCGCTGGTTTGAATCGAGAAATCAGACGCCGCGGTTACGGTCGGAGCGAACGAACCGACACCTTTCTTGATTTGAACGCTGTCCGAGTCGAGCGAATTATTTGCCGCGGCCACTTGGATCGGCGCTGAAATATTGGAATTGGTCGTTCCCAGTTCATCGAGCACTCGAACGACCATTGGCCATGATTCACCGGTTCGCACTGCGGGAGCGGCGATGATGTCCATGGAACTCTGGTGGAACGCAGGTGTATCGCCCACGTACCATTCGCCCGCGTCGTTCTGTCCGATCACCTGAAGCGTGTATTCTCCTTCGATCAGGTCATCCAAAATGATGGGTGTGGAAACGGCAGTCAGGTCGCTGTAAGGATCGCTGTCGCTGAGCCGATATCGATAGGCCGTGATGCCGGGACCGCTGACTTGAAACGCCTTGCCGTTATCCACTAGGCCGTCTAGCGGAGTCACGATGGGTTGGCCCGAAACCAAATGGCCCATGTTCAGATCACCGGCGGCAGTACGGATCGCGGGCGAATTGGATTGCAAACGAAAATCACCGTTGGCCGCGTCTACGAACAGCGGGTCACCAGAAATATTGCCGACACCTAAATCGTGTGGACGAATCGTAGTGGAACCAAAGGGCAGGGGATCATTCGGTAACAGAGAACGGTTGATGGTCAGTTCCGTTTGGAAGTTGGCGTTGTTGACCAGGTTTGAAAACAACTGTCCGACGTCGACAAAAATGTTTCCGTCCAGAGCAGCTCCTTTGCCCGGTCCGTTGACGGCGGTTCCACCGGATTCATTGAATTGAATCGCCGAATCATCCATGCCAATAAAGACGTTGTGTTCGACAGTGGCAAATGCGTCTTCCTTGAGCAAAATTCCGTGATCGCTGTTCATGAAAACGTTGCGAACCACCGTGATCTGCGTCCGATTTGATTCGCCTGATTGAGGCAATCCGGTGGCAATGGCGTTGGCCGTGGTTGCTCGTGAAGTATTCAACTGAAAGTTCATGAAGACGTTGCCTTCAATATGGGCGTCTGTGCCGTCCAAATCTAAGCCGTCGTCGCCCCCTCCTTTAAACAAATTGTTGATGATCTGCATGACGGGACCAGGGCGGTCGGCGCTCCAGGATATCAATCACGTCGCCGCCGTTGTTGCTGTTTTCGAAAACGTTGCCGTCAATGATCAGGTATTCATTGTTTTCAATGTGTTCGCCGTGAATGACTTCCGCACCATCGGATGTAGGGAAGTGGGAATCGCGAACAATCAACGACGGATGTTCCAGTTCCAGAATCGTTCCGGTGGTGCCGGTCCAGACGATGCCTTCTAAGTAAAGTCGCGAATAGTTGACCAGAATCGCTTCTCCCTGCGAATCACCTCGATGCATATCCGCGAACGTCACGCGACTATCGTCCAGTGTGTTTTCAAACGAGAGACCATCCCAGCGTCCTGACGGAGAAGTGGGTTCAAAGCGAATTCGGTCGAATGGTGTTCCTTTGGCGTTCAGGCGACCTTGGACCGTGATTCCCGTGCCATTTTCGAATTGGATCAAGACGCCCGGTTCGATTTCTAGTTCAGCACCCGTTGAAACCGTCACATCGCCCACTACGGTGTACGGTGAATCGGCAACCGACCAGACGGTATCCACGTCGATGGTGCCCGACACATCCGTCAGCACTCGACGATCTTCCAAGTTTTCCAAGTGTCGTGGACGTTGAATGGACGAATAAGCCGACGGACGACGCAAGCGACGCGCGCGTTTCATGATTGCCTCGTGAGATTCTCTCTGTTCGCGGGAGTTCAAACGGTCGTAGACGCGATTCGCGATGGTCGTCTGAACGTGGTTAAGAATCTATTGTAACTGGCCAGTTTGAATTCGTCGTCTGTTTGTCGGTTTCAGAAACTTGGCAATTTCGCGTTGTGTTACTTCATTGGATAGTTAAAAACGATTTAACGACCGAATTGGCTTGGTATCGTACTCAAAGAAGACAGCGCGACATTAATGGCCTTGGAACTGTCCGACCGCTTCGGCTGCTCGGAGTACCAGCTGGTTCAAGGGCAACGTCCCGTCTACTCGCACGTCCGCTCGCGAAGCAACTCGTTCCTGTTGCATTCGCATCAGGCTATGAATTGTGGTGGAATAGTTTTGCAGATAGACGAACATCCACTGGTGGAATTCGCGGAGTCCGGATGGGGCGGAATTGTGAAGTGCTTCGCCGACGAATTGCTGAAGTTTCCGCGCCAGGGCGACGTCCAGTGGTGTTTCGATCCACAGCAGCAGATCGATCTGCTGTGCCGTTTCGGTATGAAGTCGACCGAAGGGTGTTTCAAACAGAATGATTTCGGCTGGCGCGACTGTTTGACCGTTTGTCGGGTTGTTGATGGGAAAGCCTGCACGCAATTGACGCAAGTCGTTTGCCAAACGCGGCAAAGGAAATGCGTCGGGATTTGCTCCGGATTGCATCCAGTCTTGGACAAACTCCAGCGAGCGTTGTGTGATGCTTTGATAGTGGTCAATATCCACGGACACGCAACTTGGCAGCGTGTTTTCCAACGCCATCCGCAATGACGATTTGCCGGCGCCGATCGGGCCGCTGATAGCAATGACTTGATTCACAACGGTAAGACTTCTTGCGTACAAATACGGTTTGTTCGAGGCGGCCGTTCGGCATTAACGCGAATCGGAAGCGAACACCAACTTGAAATCGGACGGGTGACGGGGAAAAGATCAATAGGATGACAATGGTTCGTCGAATTGGATGAAAAGGTACGTGGTTCTTGGATGAAGCTAGCAGAGCAGGGGAGTGGCGATGGAAAACCAACGAATGAATCTTGCGCAAATCGAACCGTCGTCCGCGATGGCGATTCAGAAAATTGTGATTGTGGGTGGCGGTACCGCGGGCTGGATGACGGCGAGTTTGCTGGAGCGTTTTCTTCGCAGTAGCGGTTGCCAAATTACGGTGTTGGATTCGCCTACGAAAGAGTCAATTGGTGTTGGCGAAGCGACGGTTCCGTCTATGGTGCGGTTCTTGCGAAATCTGGATTTCGAAGAAAACGAATGGATGCAGCGTTGCCACGCGACCTACAAGTTGGGCATTCGCTTTGATGATTTTTCAGAAGTGGGAAAGTCTTATTGGCATCCGTTTGGCTTGTGTGGCGGCATCATTGACGGCTTGGATCTGTTTCACTTCTGGGTGAAGGGTGTGCAGGAAGGGCAGTTGCGAGGTGACACGTATGCGGCGTATTCGTTGCAGAGGTTCTGTGCCGATCTAGGCAAAGGGCCTCGTCCGATCCACGGTTCGTCTTCCATCGTCGATTCCGGTGGTTACGCTTTTCATTTGGATGCCTTGTTGTTGGCTGACTATCTACGAGAGAAGGCCACGCAGCGAGGTGTACGGTTTCGTTTGGCCGAAGTCGAGCGAGTAGAGTTAGGTAGCGACGGCGCGATTCAGCACCTGCAGTTGTCCAACGGCCAGATCGAAGCGGCCGATTTGTATATTGATTGTTCTGGATTTAGTGGCCAGCTGATTTCCGCGGGCATGCACGTAGGGATGGAGGATTGGTCGGACTATCTGTTGTGTGATCGTGCTGTGACCATTCACTTGCCGGTGCAAAGCAAACGGTTGCCGTTTACCAAAGCGACGGGGCTGTCTGCCGGTTGGATGTGGCAGATTCCGCTGAGCCAGCGGACCGGTTGTGGTTATGTCTACAGCAGTCAGCACCTATCGGACGACGATGCCGTACAAGAACTAATGGAAGTATTGCAATTGGACGTTTTGCCTAGCGAAGCTCGGTTCCTGAACATGACCATCGGCAGACGTACAGAATCTTGGGTCAAGAACTGTGTGGCCGTTGGTTTGGCGTCGGGGTTTGTGGAACCGATGGAATCGACCGGAATTTTTATGATCCAATATGCTGTGGAAAAATTGATGGAATGTTTTCCGGACAAACGATTCCATTCGGCTTTGATTCGAACCTTTAATGATCAAGTGAATTCGACGTTGGATCACGTTCGTGACTTCATCCAACTGCATTATTTGGTTTCGCAACGAAGTGAACCGTTTTGGCAGGCAAGTCGAGCGGTTACCGTGTCTTCGTCACTGCACCAACTACTGGAAGTGTATGATGAAATCGGCGAGATTCATTTGTCCCATGTTCCTCTGTTTCCCGACGTCAGTCATTTCCATATCTTGTCTGGAAGCAACCGTCTTCCTCGGCGGACCAATCCGCTGGTGGCAATGTCTGACTTTCCAGCGGTGTTGGATATTCTGAGCCAGATTCGGCATCAAAACCGGGAAGAGGTCTTTTCTCTGCCAACCATGGACCAACTCATGGATTCCGTTCACCAACCGCAGGCGGAAGGATTTTCGATTGTGGAAAGCTTTTAGCTTTAGGTGAACATTTACTGTCGAACGGCCAAACGCCCGGCGTAACTTTTCACGGTCCAGAGCGTTTTTTAGTTCTGGGTAAACATTTACTGTCGAACGGCCCCTAGGTGCCAATCGCGATTCGCTGAAATCGTTGGATGGCGGATGACGATGTCAAGCAATGATTGCTAGCACGAAATCCCGTAATCCGGCAGAAAGGCTTGTCATGTCAGCTCGATGCACTCTCACGTTGGTACTTGGTTTGGTCTTGTGGTCTGGTGATGTCGGGCATGCGCAGCTTTTTCGCGGCGGACTGTTGCGAAAGGTGTTTTCGTTGCCCGAACCATCGGAACCAGCCAAACAGGAAAAGAAGAACGAATCGGCCAAGTCTCCCCAGAAGAACGCTCAATCGCCATCCTCGGCGCGTCAACCTAACCAGTCTCGCCCGCCGAAGCAGCCGTTGCCAAGTGTCATGAAGGGAAAGCCACAGGGGCAACCGCGGCCGGCGACGCCTCGTTCCAACGCTTCGGACGACTTTGATTTACAGCAACCACAGCCTCCCCAGGCAGCAGACTTTCAGCAAAAGCTGCGTCAGCCATTTTCCTATGCCAACCAGCGAGCGCGAGCGAACCGAAGTGGTTCTGGTTCGCGAAATCAAGCATCGCCGGCGCGAGCGAACGGAAAGCCGGCGTTGGACGAATCAAACTTCGCGTCGCCGGGAAGTTCTCTGGACGAACTGGTGATGCTGGGCATGAAGATTCAAGTCAGGCAGGACAATCTTGTGGTGGTTGGAGTGGCAGCAGAGGATGTTGCGGACCAAGCGGGCGTCAAGGTCGGTGACATTGTCAAGTCACTGGGTGGATTCGAAGCGAAACGCTTGGAGGAACTCAAAGGGTTTGAAGACGTGTTAAACAATGGAGATCGATTGGAGTTGACGGTCGTTCGCGACAAACGAGAACAAAAGTTGGACTTGATCTATCAGGACGGATCTGGTGCGGACCTTGTCCCGTCCCGTCAGCCGGCACCTCGACAGGTGGGGCCTCAGTTACAAACACCGATGGCGAACCCGGGTGTCCAGCAGGAATTGCGTCAGCAACGTCAGACGATTGAACGTTTGCGAGCCCAGCTGAAGAAACTGCAAGGCGAAGCCGAGCGAAACGAATTTGGCCTGCAGATACCCTAGCCAATAGAGGGGATGTGCGTTGGCTGCCGATGTGATTGTTAATGAACTGAAACTCACGCAAAGGAAATGAAGGAATTATCTCCCAATTTTTAAACGTGAACGCCTGCTGCGGCCGGAAGAAGCGTTTACGATGGGTTACAGCTTTCCGAACCGAGTTCGGAAGGCGGAAACACAAGGAATAGCTGTTTCGTCTGACGAAGGGACTCGTTTGGGTACGCGATGACGAATTTTGTCGCAAACCGGATTTTGTAACCCCTTTTTGAAGACCGCAGTCCGTGGTCGGGAGATTTGCATCTAATGAAGTGTTTTTCAGTTCGCGCGATGATCATCGCGGTTCTCTTGGCAACGGGGCTGAACGTTGCTCATGCGCAAACCATCGTGTTTGATGATTTTGAAGCGTATGCCGCCGGAAACATTGATGGCCAGGGTGGCCCGTGGGGCGACTTCGGTGGCACCTTAACAGCGGACGTTAGTGCAGAACAAGCCTCGAGCGGTTCTCAGGCGATGCGACTGGCTGTCAATCCAATTGTTCCGAATCCTGCCGGAATTACTGGATATGGTTCCGACGTTTGGGCTGGCTTGGATGAACCATTGACTTCGGGTAAGTATGAACTTGGCTTTGATCTGTACGTGCCAAGTCGCTTCGACGGTATCAATTACAATTTCATTTCGGAAGGTTTTTTGGGACCTCCGGACTTCAATTTTGATTATGGAGCGTATTTGATTGCCGACGGTGTAGCGGGCGTGTTCAAGTATCAGGCGGATATTGAAGTCACGACGCCTTTGGTGCGCGACGCTTGGACACCTGTCTTGGCAGCGATCGACTTAGACAATAACTCGGTCGACGTCTATTACAACGGCAGTTTGTTGACGTCTAATGTTTGGGAACCGGGTGACGGTGACACGACGGTCGTTTCGCTGCAGAGTATCAACTCTTGGGCGCAGGACGGTACCACAGACGCGGTCTTTATTGACGACTTCAGTTTGGTAGCCGTACCAGAACCAGCGGCTGGCGTTTTGGGAATTTGCCTACTGCCATTGTTGGGGCTGATGCGTCGCCGCAAGTAAACTGAATTCAGACCGGTGAGAATCATCGAAAGCCGAGCGAACTCCGGGGCGATCGGCTTTTCTTGTTGCCAAACTTTATTGGGCTAAGCGCATTCGGCGGCGGCATGTTGCAGGCGAATGCGCCGACTGAGCTGTTCAATTTCATCGCGATATTCTTCTCGCTGCCGCTGCCATTCCAGCGACTGTCGTTCGAATTCAGCTTCACGATGGTCGATTGCGTTTTCACGAACCAGCAATTGGGCATCACGCGATTCTAATTCGTTCCAGCGACGGTCGATCCATAGCTGAGCGTCTCGAACCTGAGTTCGCAGTCGGGCTTCTTGTTCGGCCAGGCGTTGCGAATAGGCAGCCATTTCTGTCCGGCGTCGTTGGAGTTCGTCATTGGCTAGTCGATAGTTGTCGTCCAATGATTGGCGCAATCGACGCATCGACGACGCGACGTCTGCGTCGGAACTGACACTCGCCATCTGTGCCCACGTTTGTTCGGTGGCAATCCGCATGCCGAGTGCTTCTCGGTGCAGCAGCGTGATTTCGTCATGAAGTTTTTCCAGTTGGCGTTCTTGTTTGGCAAGTTCTGATTGCCGCTGTTGTTCTTCTGCATCCCACGGTTGGGTTGAAATGTGTTGCGGAGAAGCAAAGTCGTTCTGTGTCTTGGGACTTGAACTTTCGGTGGCGGAATGACTGGGATCGCCCTTGGGTTTCGTAGGTTCGTGTGCCACAACGCGAACTTCTTTGTGGCTGCGAACTTCCGTGCCACTTCGGATTGTGTCCGATGGATCGGGTGTGGTGGAACGTGGTCGGTGATCCGAGACTCGATTGGACGAATCGACGGAATTCGCATCGTCGTTCGAAAATTCAAACCCCGGCAATGAACGCAACCGCACCGTTCGTTCTTCTCGTTCTACTACGGCCAGCCTGGCGTTCAGCTCGGATTCTCGCTGGTCCAGTACGGCCAACCGCTCTTGGAGCAGCGCCGCAAGTTCTTGAGCGTGTCCGTGAAATTGTTCGGCTTGGCGGCCGGGATCGAGTCCGGCGATGGAGGCCAGCAATTCTCGAGTCGGTTCGTCATCTAAACGAATGCCCATTTGCGGCTCCAGGCCGTGTGCGGAATCGACTCGAGTTGTTTCGGTTCGAATTTTTGCTTGCGACATAGTTCGCTCTTTCAAGTCCAGAACTGGCGAATCGTATTTAGCTGGTAGTTTCGGCATAACCGGCAAAGATTCTTTATCTTTCGTCCCTTAAACAACGGTAACTGTTTTGGTACCTGCAAAATGTGCCGTCTTGAACCATGGAAAGTCGCATGGGACAATTCAGGAAGTTAGCAGGTACAGCAATGCTTGCTTCGCTTCTCCAGAGTAGGGGAGGCGGCATTTCGGTAGATTGAAAGAGAAATCCAGAAATGAAATTGAGCCTCTTGGCGACAACATTGTTGTCAAACGATTGGAAGCCGAAGAAACCACAACTGGCGGCATTTGCTTCCGTCTTCGGCCCAAGACAAGCCAACGCAGGAAAGGTCTTGTCCGTAGGAGACGGCAAACTGCTGGCAGATGGAAGTCGAGCTGCACATCAGGTCAAGGAAGGAGATCGAGTCTTCTTTTTGTCTTACGCCGGAACGGAAGTTGTCGTGGACGACGAACGACTGCTGATCATGAGCGAAGATGAAATCTTGGCAATCCTGGAATAATGCCGATTAGTTCTTGAATTGAGACTTCGCATTGGTCTGGTTGCGGCATTGGTTCGTAATTGCCATTGGAGTTTTTCACAAATGATAGGGATGGTGTGTCATGCGAATTCGGTTTGCTACCTGCGTGATTGCGTTTCTGTGCCTAGCTCTGGGGCTGGTTCCCAGGGGAATTGCCCAAGAGACGAATCGTGATTCTATGGAAAAAATGACTGCTGATGCCATTCGCTATCTTCAAGCTTCGCAGCAGGCGAATGGCGCGTTCAGTGCGGAATTAGGGCCGGCAGTGACGGCCATTGTGGCCACGGGGTTGGTTCGCAATGGTCGAACCGAAGACGACCCATTGGTTTCCAAAGCGGTACAGTACGTTTTATCGAATCGGCGTTCGGACGGAGGGATCTACGCAGAAGGATCAAAGTACCGAAACTACGAGACTTCCATTGCGGTCATGTTGTTGTCCGAATTGAACAAAGACGAGAAGTACCAGGATCATTTGCAAGCGGCAGACCGTTTCCTGAAGGAAATTCAGTGGGACGAAGGAGAAGGCTTGGAATCTTCGGATTACGGTTTTGGCGGAGCTGGTTATGGCAGTCACAAACGTCCTGATCTTTCCAATACGACGTTCTTGATTGAAGCGCTACGAGCCACAGGAAATGATGCCGACAGTGAAGCGATCCAGCGAGCCTTGGCGTTTGTTTCTAGGTGTCAGAATTTGGAATCGGAACACAATACAACTCCGTTTCCAGCCAAAAATCCTGACGGCGGTTTCTACTATACGGCGGCTGCGGGTGGATCAGTCAGGCGGGTGAAACCGCCAACGGAGGTCTGCGAAGCTATGCGTCCATGACCTACGCTGGCTTGAAAAGCATGATCTTTGCTGGCGTAGGTCCCGACGACAAACGTGTGAAGGCCGCCGTCAGCTGGATTCAGAAACATTATGCGTTAGATTCAAATCCGGGCATGGGTACGTCCGGCTTGTTTTATTACTATCATACGTTCTCGAAGACACTGTCTGCTTTGGGTGAAGACCAGATCAAGGATGAAAACGGCAACGTCCATTACTGGAAGCAAGATCTGATCGACGAATTGGCCAAACGTCAACAGGCCGATGGCAGTTGGTTGAATGAAGATTCTCGCTGGCTGGAGGGAAACAAAGATCTGTCTACTGCGTACGCCTTGTTGGCCCTTTCCTATTGCCGGCCGCGATGAATCGATGAAACTTGTTCGCAGGGAGCGTTTACCAATCCGCCGTAGGACCGTTGGTGGAATGTACTTGGTTGGAATCAGAAGGCAATGGAAGTGAAAGGCGTTCAATAGCATGCCCAAGTACGTGGTGCGTTATGGCATTATGCGATCCTTGTCCGTGATGAATAGTCGCGGGAGTGACCGGTTTGTGCGTGGAGACCGAGTAATCGCGAGGACCGATCGCGGCTTGGAATGTGGTGACGTCCTGTGCGAAGCGACCGATGAATCGCAAGAACGCTTGAGCCAGTCTGGCCAAGGCCAGATTATTCGCGCGATGACTGCCGAAGACCAGAACGAATTACTGCACATGCAGCTTCAATCTCGGTCGGAATTTGAAACGTGCCAGCAATATGTGAAACAGCTGGGCCTGGACATGCAGTTGGTGGACTTGGAACATGTCTTCGGCGGCGAACGAATTGTGGTCTATTATTTAGCGGAAGAGCGAATTGATTTTCGCGAACTGGTTCGGCAATTGGCGGCTGAATTTCAGACTCGCATTGAAATGCGACAGATTGGCGTTCGTGACGAAGCAAAGTTGTTGGCCGACTATGGCGACTGTGGCAAACCCGTGTGCTGCAATACGCATCTTTCGGCAATGCCACCCGTTTCCATGAAAATGGCCAAACTGCAGAAAGCGACTTTGGATCCCACGAAAATTTCAGGGCGCTTGCGGTCGACTTAAGTGCTGCTTGCGATACGAATACGACACCTATGTCGAAATGCGACGCGAATTGCCGGCCGTGGGTGCCGAAGTCATTACCAATAATGGTCGAGCACGTATTCTGAGCCAATCGATTTTGACGCAACAGCTGGTAGTGGAAATGGAAGATCATCGGCGAGTGATGATTAATGCGACAGATGTGCTGACCGTTTTAGAGTCCAAAGGGTCTAGGCGTCGCGAACCGAAAGACCGTCCCGACGCGTCGAATTCGGCAGATTCGGCCGGACGAAATCGAACCAACCCCAGGCGAAGGGCTAATCGACCACCTTCGTCCGAAGATCAGACATGAAAAGGTATCTATGAAGCATCCCATTATTGAGCTGTTGGAGCGAGACGATCGGTACAAGGTGGAGGCGTATGAATTCGTGCGTGAATCGCTTGCTTACGCCCAAGATAAACTAGGGCTGGGCGAAAGCCACGGCGAAGAAGCGGAAGGCGAACCTGTCCAGCGGCATCTGACGGGGCAGCAGCTGTGTGATGCCAGCCGCCAGTATGCGCTGGAACAATTCGGCATGATGGCGCGAGTCGTCTTGAATAACTGGGGCATCTATTCCACCAGCGATTTGGGCGAAGTGGTTTACAATCTGATCAGCGTCGACCTGATGAAACGTTCTAAATCGGACAAGCGAGAAGACTTTGATGATGTGTTCGATTTTTCGACCGCGTTTGAATCGGAATTTCAGATTTCGCAATCCGAATGATGCGACATGAGATTGCAAGGTAGTGAATGATGGCAGGGAACGTGGATCAATCCGCCAAAGCAACTCAACCACCAAACAGGTCGCCTCGCCCATTTGTCGCGCGTCCCGTGTTTTTGCTGGCTACGTCGCTCGCCTTGGTGGTCTGGATCGGCGCGTTGGTCGCGTTGATTTGCGTCGGAAACGGCTAGACTTCGGCCCAGTTGATTACTGGTTCGGGCCAATCTACCAAAAATGCGGCTTGGCAGTTGGGGCATTTCACCTGCTGAGTAATGAAGTCTGCGTTGAACTTACAGCGTTGATGGCAATCGGGGCAACGCATCTGAAAACGAACCCTCGGTTCTGCTCGAGCTGCCGCTTCGACCGGAACGTTTTCAAACCGAATGTCCGCTTCTTCCAAGTTGGTAAGCAGTTCTTTGGTAAGCGGCGCCACGCCACAAATGCGATTTGCCATATGACGAATGGAATCTTCAAATAGGTTTCGAACAACGCGGCCGTTACCAAAGTGTTCGTCGCGATGTTGAAACAACCAATCAAAGCCAATCAACAATTTCTTGCGAACTTCCGGTTTCAGTTGATAGTGATTCAACGCACACAGACGAGCAAAAATGCGACCTAAATCCGAAGGTTCGTAATCAGCGAATAACAGTCGGCGATTGAACCGAGACGAAAGGCCTGGATTGGCTTTTAGTAACTGCGTCATGGGGCCGGGATAGCCCGCCAAAATGACAATCAACCGGTGGCGATCATCCTCCATACGTTTCAGTAAGGCTTGCAGTGCCTCTTGTCCATAAGCATCTTCGCCTCGCGCCACCAAGCTATATGCTTCGTCAATAAACAGGATTCCATCTAATGCTTCGTCAATCTTCTTGTTGGTTCGTGGCCCCGTTTGGCCGGCATATTGAGCGACCAGATCAGACCGATCCACTTCAACAACGTGACCTTTGGAAACAATGCCCATGCCTCCCAAAAGTCTACCGACGATTCTGGCAACAGTGGTCTTGCCGGTTCCGGGGTTACCGTCGAATACCATGTGCAACGTAATCTGCATCGCCGGCATGCCAGCTTCTTGTCGATGTCGTTGCAGTTGTAAGAAATTGACCAGCGACTTTACTTCGTTCTTAATGGACTCCAATCCAATGAGGCCGTCCAATTCTTTCATCGCTTCGGCAAACATGTCTTCCCGACTGGCCGGTTCTATCGACTTGGTCGCGGAACCAGGTGGCGTTGAAGCACGCGGTTCTTCAGTCGGTAACAACTGCTGCACAGTAGGCGTGTCACCTTCCGTCCGCTCCAATGTTGGATCGGAAACGTGGAGTTGGTACAGATGTGTCTCTAATTCTGTTTGCAGATATTGCAGTGCTTGCCGAGCGGAATCGATCAGATGGCCGTCGGCTTTGGCCACAAGTTGGCAAGCCGCATGACTACCGTTTCCACATCGGCGGCATAGTCTGATAATGGAGGATATTGGCAGAACGGGCGAATCACGGAATACCAAGTCAGTCGTTTGGACCGTTCAAACAGACCTTCGATGGCTTGGCGCGGTTCCCGGCCCTTGAGGGTCTTACCCCAGACGTGTTCTACCAGTGCTTCCGCCAATCGCCGTTCGCCAGCACTCCACTTGCGATCGGACAGCGCGACCGTCAAATAGCATTTTACTACCAGCCCGCGGTGAAGATCGTCCATCAAGTTGACAAAATCGGACGATGATTGCCGTATCAAGTGGCCATGATCCCGAGCTAATTCGACGCCGCTGGTCAAATACAATTGGCGGCAGTCCGTCAAGTTTGGCGAAATTCCGGCAGCAAATCATGGTCGGATTCGTTCACGTTGATCGAATACCTCGAACGGACTAACGAACGTGCTCGGTTCGCAGGACTATCAACCCCGGCGGCGCAGCTGTCACAATTTGCATTCTAGTTTGCCGCGCAGAAAAAAAACTCGACCGGATGCCCAAGAGTCGAGTTGAAAAAAAGGGTGACTGAAGGGATTCGAACCCTCGACGTCCAGAGCCACAATCTGGTGCTCTACCAACTGAGCTACAGCCACCAAAACGAGATCAAGGAGTCTATGTTAGCAAACGATTTCGGTCAACAGGAGACAAGCCTGCTGGGGTTAGACGGGTGCGAGTTGGTACCTGTGGATGGTGTCGTTTAGCTTGGAAGTGGCGGTTGTCGGTATACCGACATTTTTCGCAAAAAAACCCCCTGTCATACTCGACAGCCACCTGAAACTAGTGTTGCTCGCCATATTTTTTGAATAAATCATTACGAAGCGGCGGAATTCTGATCGTTCTCGATCACAAATAACGTCTGGAGTTTGTAGAGTGCGTGCGAAATTCCTGAGTGGATTCCATCGTAAATTCTGGGGAGAGCGTGATGAAGCAAGCGAATCAAGAATCGGTACAAATGCTGGAGGAACTTCGGAAGCGGGGCTTCCATTATCTTAGAACATTTGATGACGGCGAAACATGGCGAGGTACGAATTCGTACGGATTGAAAATCGATACATTGCTTGCGGCGGGCAACTTTCAGGGCAAGATTGTCGTGTCGGATCACGATTCCTGTTTTATTTGGGTTCAGCGCGACGCCGTTCCGACGTCAAATTAGGTGGCTCGGCTGCTAGCGGCAGCGAAATCCGGAATGTAGAGCCTTTTCCCAATTGGCTTTCCACGCTGACGCTTCCGCCGAAGAACTGTGACAGGTGTTTGACGATAGACAATCCCAGTCCTGTTCCACCCAATTCCCTTGACCGTGCCTTGTCCACACGAAAAAAACGTTCAAACAGGCGGTCCTGATCTTCTTTAGCGATACCAATCCCGGTATCGCTCACTTCGATTTTGGCGTAGCTTCCGCTCGCATACCAGCGGACGGTCACTTCGCCTTCAACGGGCGAATATTTGATGGCATTGTCAATCAGATTGTCCAGCATTTGCCGCACCGCCTCGTCGTCTGCCAGTACCGCTAGCGGCTTTGGTGGTGGAGCTTGGCTTAGACGAATCGATTTTGCTTCGGCAGCATTCGCGTGATAGGCCAGCGAGTTTTCAACCGCTACATCAATCAGGACTTCCGCCGTTTCAAACGCTTGCTGACCCGATTCGATTTTCGCCAGACTCAGCATATCCATAATCAGCTGTTGCAAACGATTGGCCTGTTCTTCAATGCGTTCCACAAACAGGACATTGTTCTCTTCGTCGTGAATTGCACCAAAGCGCAGAGTCTCGGCGTATGCCTTGATAGAACTAAGAGGAGTCTTTAGTTCGTGCGACACGTTGGCTACAAATTCTTGCCGAACGGACTCTAAGCGTCGCAGTTCGGTCATGTCATCCATGACAATTACCACGCCGGGGCAGGGGTCGCCAGGCAGTGGCCCGGCATGGACTGCGACAGTAATTCGATTCGTGCCGAAAATGTCAATTTCCGTTTTGATGACGTTACCGGTCTTGATGGCCGCTTGAGCAGCTTCGAAAAGCGTTTCGTCCCGAATCGTGCTCAATAACATTCGGCCTCGTGATTCGTCGGCTGCAAAACCAAAAAGTTGGCCGGCCGCATCGTTTGCAAACATGATCCGGACATGGTTGTCGACGGCCACTACGGCTTCCACCATGCCGCCCAAAACCGCTGCCATCTGCTCGCCTCGTTCACGAAGTTCCGTAATCCGCGACACCAACTCCACACTCATGCGATTGAAGGACCGAGCCAGCCGACCTACTTCGTCACGGTTGTTGATTGCCAAGTGCTGTTGGTAATCTCCGGCGGTTATCGCTTCGGCAGCTTTGGTCAGTTCTGTCACGGGGCTAAGAATCCGATGGACAAAGTAGTAGTTCAGCAGTACCGCCCCGACACATACCAAACTGGTGAAAGACCAAACGATACCTCGCACCCGACTGACTTGGGACCGAACATCTTCCATGGGCAATGAAACTCGAACATAACCCGTCGGTTCCGAACCTGAACCGACTCGCAACGCATAGTAGCAGTATTCTTCGCGTTGTGTGGAACTCATTCTGGTAGCGATCCCTTCGCCCGAATTCTTGGCTAGTCGAAATTCAGGACGATTGGCGTGCGATTCCATCTTCAGGACTTCGGGAATGGTTTCCTTTTCCGATTCGACCAACACTTCGCCCGATGGCAGCACGATGGTCAGGCGGAGTCCAGTCTGCTGACCTAGCTGATAAACTCGCTTCTGCAATTCCGCTCGACGATCCTCCGAAATCGAATCATCTAAGTCGCTTTGAAGGAAAATAGCCGCGTTTCGCATTTGCTGCTGGCGTAACGCTTCAAACTGAGCTTCTTGATTGTTGGTTACCAAGACGCCAAAAAAGAGCGCCGACAAAAAGAACGGCCCGACACACGCCAAAAAAACTTTCCAAAACAGTTGCGACGACCACATGAAGAAAACTCGCTGCTTAAGTCAAACGAAAGGAACAGAGCGAGCGAATCATCCTAACAAAAAGTCGCCCGCAGCGGCTGGCAGGCCACAAAAAAAGACACCAGTTGTAAGCAACTGGTGTCTGGAGTGGATCATCGGACGGAGCGGTCGAGAATCACGCTGGTGCTTGGCCAAATTCGGGACGTCGGCGTCCCAGTTGACTCTGCAGTCTTTGCACAATGCTGCTGTGCATTTGGCTGACGCGACTTTCGCTTAAGTCCAGAGTCGCGCCGATTTCCTTCATGGTTAGTTCTTCGTAGTAATACAAGATGATGATCAATCGTTCGTTGCGGTTCAGTCCTTTGGTGACAAGTCGCATCAGATCGTTCTTGTGAACTCGCCGAGTTGGATCTTCGCCTTTCTTGTCTTCCAGGATGTCAATTTCACGGACGTCTTTATAGCTGTCCGTTTCGTACCATTTCTTGTTCAGGCTAATCAGATTGACGGCGTTGGCTTCCATCATCATTTTTTCAAGCTCTGGCATGGACAATTCCATGTGTTCTGCCAGCTCTTTTTCTGTTGGCGGTCGGCCGTGTTTGGCTTCCAGCTGTTTGGTGGCTTCACCTAACTTGCTGGCCTTTGAACGAACCAAACGAGGCACCCAGTCCATGGTTCGCAATTCATCCAGCATGGCTCCGCGAATTCGGGGCACGCAGTAGGTTTCGAATTTCACGCCACGTGAAAGATCAAAAGCGTCAATGGCGTCCATCAGGCCAAATACGCCTGCGGAAATTAAATCGTCCAGTTCTACACCATCGGGCAGACGCGCCCAGATGCGTTCTCCGTTGTATTTCACCAACGGCAGGTAGCGTTCGACCAACCTATTTCGAAGCGACTTGTTGGTCATGTCGGCCTTGTAATCTTTCCAAAGCTTCTCCGTTTCCGGATCAATAGGTCGCCTTGGCCTTACTTCATTCGTCGCAGTAGTGACTGCCATGTAATCCTCCGTGATCAATTAGTAGATTGGCAATCTGTTATTCACTTGCGCTCAGTTGTTCGATTTCCATTCTTCGATTGACTGATGCGATAAATGGCTGTTCAACTTTTGAAAATCGGAATGTTCTTAGTGAACCAGCTTGCTGCAAGCCATCTGCGACGAGTGATCCGCAAGGAACACTCGCCATGACTTGCCAGCGACTTCTTTATATTTCACCGACGGAAAAGTCTGCCTATGCGATAAAGCCTGACTCGCCATCGCGCGACAAGGCTCTTTCGAGTTATCGGTGAAAGGTGGTTGACAATTCAACTTCTTTTTTTAGTAATCCAATATTCGATTGTGGCATCAAGATGCTTGGGGCTCGTACCAGGGCAGTTCGACTCCTTCTAAGCGGCCCGCGTCGTTGGGTGAACGGTTTCATCAAGTTGTAAAGCGATTTCATTTAGCAGTCAGCTAGCGGTGCAGTTGGGTTTCCAAAGGACCAGAGGCCGTTGCGCAGCCAGGGCTGCATGAAACGCCGGTTCTTCTGTAATGGCACCGCTGCAAAACAGAGCGAGATTCAGGAATCGACTGGCCGATAGCGCTAAGCGTTGGTGTAGATTCTCCGCCACGGTTGTATTTTCACAGCGATTCAACAACGTGCGAATCCTGGCCGAAGTCGTTTGTCCAACCAGCGTCTTCATGGCCGAATAGCAGTCCATGACGGCGTCCGGAGCACATGTGGAAACAATATGAATATCGTGCACCGATCTCAGCCATGACACGTAATCGCTTTGATCTACGTCACCGGCATCAATCAGCACGTGGTCATATTCGTTGTTGACGGCGGCGGTGACCACGTGATTGACGCTAGATACGGTCAGTCGTTCGTCGACGGAAAGTGGTTCGCTGGCAAGCACGTCAACTCCGCATGGACCTGTTTGGACGAGTTCTCGCAGGGTTCGCTGATTTGACAAAGGGCCGCTAACGCAGGTACACTGCTAATTCGACAATGCCGAGCGATATCGGGCGAATTGCATTGACTATCGATTACCAGGATTCGGTTGTTACGTCGAGCCAAACTGACGGCCAAATTGGAGACCAATGACGTTGTGCCGACGCTCGATTTTGCGCCCAGAAACATGGAAATACGACAATCTCGAACCGAATCGACGGACCGAATCGTCCGTTGGCTCATGCGTCGACGAAGTGTTTCTGCTTGATCGTGAACCACGTTAATGTGCTCGCAAGGTAATCCGGATTCCAAACTTAGAAAACCAACTATTGGTTCCAAGGGTGACGTCCCAAGATAGCTTGGGCCAGGTCGATTGGTTTTGCAACGTGAATGTCTTCTGGGACCGATTGACCGGTTGACACATAACTGACAGGAATCCCGGCTTGGAAAAGTGGTACTAATTGTCCCAGTGCGGCCGCTTCGTCCAGTTTTGTAAACGCAATGGAATGAGGCTGGATGTGTCGGAACTTGTGCACCGTTCGCGCCAAATTTGTACCTGACTCCACGACACTCAGCACCAATTGAACATGGTCTACAGGAACGGCCTCAATCAGCGATTGAAGTTCTCGCATGTGCATTTCATGGTTCGGACTCCGACCAGCGGTGTCGATCAGAATCAGGTCGCGATCAGATAGTTTATGAATGGCCGTTTTGACATCATGGGTTGTCTGACCCACCTCCATCGGGATGCCCAGAATGTTGGCATACGCCTTCAGTTGATCGGATGCTGCCAAGCGGTAATGATCCACGCTGATCAAGCCCACGGTCTTATTGGACTCTAACAAGTAGTGAGCGGCCAGTTTGGCAGCCAACGTTGTTTTGCCCACGCCGGTGGCGCCAACCACGGCCACTACCGTTGGTTCGCCCGGTCGCAATCGGAATGGCCCTGTCGTTGCGATATGTTCCTGAATGATGCGAACTAGCCTGGCTTGCCACTGAGGCGAACCGTTCCATTCGGAAGGCGAATACTGCTGTTTTATGGCGGCAAGCAATTCACTCGCTGTCTTGGCATCACAGTCCAACGTGCTCAGTTCGGAAAGCACTTGATGGTCCAGTTCCGACATGGTTGCCGCCGGTGGCGAACTGGGCTGGCGAGTCGCAGGGCGGTTGACCGAGGAAGGTCGGATCTGTGCCGTTTCCCCAAACAGGTCATTGTCTGAAATGCTGACGCCATCGGCGGTCAAATCAATTCCGCCGTCCCAGGCAGTCGGAGTGGTTGACGGATTGGAATCATGGTTGGAAGGTTCATCTTGGCTGCGATGCCATTTGGTTAGCGCGGGTGGTTCCGTTGGCTTTTGCGTACCGATCGTTTCTTCTTCGCAGTATTCTAAGCGAACCAGTTTGAACGCTTCCGCCAATGATTTGGTGCGATATGATCGAAGTTCCATCTCAACAAGCCTCCTCGCTGGCAATACCCACCGTTACAATTTTTGTATCCGCAGTAATTTCATTCGTTCCCAGGCAAACCAGATCGGGAATGGTATCGGCGGTCAGTTTTCGTATCCAACGTCGCAATGGCGACCGCACCAACAAGACAGGCGGATGTCCTTGCTGCGTCAATTGTTCGATGGAAGCTGTCAGAGAATTCCGCAAGCGATTACTTAGCTCGGATTGTTGCCGATGTTGAACGGTGGCCGAGCTGGCCAGGCATCGAGCCAGTTCCTGCTCCAATCCCGCATCCAACGTCACTACGTGTAAACGTCCTGTGGTGTCTCGGTATTTCTGGCAAATGGTTCTAGCCAACGCGTGGCGAACTTCTTCCGCCAGGGCCTCGATATCTGTCAGTTGGTCCGCGTGATCGCTTAACGCTTCCAGAATCAGTCCCAGCTGTCGAATCGGAACTTTCTCTGTCAGTAACATTCGCAGAACTTGCTGGACGTTCCCCAAGCGAATGCCGGTCGCCTGGATTTCACTCACGATGGCGGGCGATGTTTTTTCGAGTTCGTTCAGTAAATGCCGAGTTGCATCGCGAGTCAACAGTTCGCTGGCATGTTGGTCAATGACGTGTCTCAGGTGACGAGTGACCACGGAAATGGGTTCCAAGATTTGGCAACCAAATTCCTCCGCTTTCGCTCGATCTTGATGGTCCACTTCGTAGATTCGACGATCAAACGCGGGGTGACGAATGGACGTCGAAAGACTAAGCATCGGTGACGCCGCCGGGGGAATCGCAATCAGTTTTTGTACGTCAATTCGCGCCGTGGAAACAATGCCGCCGTTGACCTTGATTTGGTAGTGGTCGTCCGCCAACTTCAGGTTGTCTCGGATTCGCACCTTGGGCAGTACCATACCCATCTCGGCTGCTACCAGCTGACGCAATGATGCAATTCGAGCCAACAAGCTGCCGCCTCGTTTCGAATCCGCCAATCGAATCAGTGACATGCCCAATTCGATTTCCATGGCATCCACTGCCAAGTAGTCTTCAATCCGAGATTCCGTTCGAGCCGGCGCGGCCTTTTTGCGAACCTGTTTTGGCGAAGTGGGCAACGTTGACGTCGTGGCTGCTGGTTTGTTCAGCGCGAAGGCAATTCCCAGGCACCCCGAACCCAATGCTAAGACTGGAATGGTTGGCAACCCCGTAAATGCCAGCATGGCCAATAGTACTCCGGCCACAATCATTACTTGTCGCTGGGCGAAAAGTTGTTGTACCAGCGAAACGGGTAAGTTCACTTGTTGGGTGCTGCGAGTCACTAACAGGCCAGCTGCTAATGAAATCAACAACGCTGGAACTTGGCTTACCAACCCGTCTCCGATGGTGAGCTGCGAGAAAACTCGCAATGCATCGGCCGGTGCCATTCCATATTTCAAGATTCCTAATGCCAAACCACCCACGATGTTAATGACGGTGATAAAGACGCTGGCAATCGCGTCGCCTCGCACAAATTTGCTGGCTCCGTCCATCGCTCCGTAAAAGTCGGCTTGGTGCAGTATCTCCTGGCGACGTCGATTCGCTTCCGTTTCATCGATCGCTCCCGCGTTTAAATCGGCGTCCACCGCCATTTGACGACCCGGAAGACCATCCAGCGTGAAACGAGCGGCAACTTCGCTGATGCGAGTCGCTCCTTGTGTAATAACAATGAACTGGATGACGGCAATGATGCTGAAAATCACAACACCCACAAACAGTTCGTTTCCTGCCACATATTGGCCAAAGCTTTGTATGACGCCCCCTGCCGCATCCATTCCATCTGTGGTCGCTTTGGTTAAAATGAGACGCGTTGTGGCGATGTTCAGTACTAAACGAGACAGTGTGGTGGCCAACAGTACCGTTGGAAAGACACTGAATTCCAGCGGCGCGGAAACGTAAATGGCGGTCAATAATATGATCAACGACACTGCTAAATTGGCAATTAGCAACACATCCATGATGCCAGCTGGCATCGGAACCAGAATGACAAACAAGCCAATCATGATTCCCAGCGGGAACAGGTAATCGCGAATTCGCAGTAAGTTGCTCATGGACGCGGCGGAATTTTGGGTGAAAGGCAAATGAAAAGTTTTGAATATTTGTTGATGTGCGAGGCGGAGAGTACTTCATCCCAAAATCAATGTCCAGATAGATTCGCAAAGAAGGAATTGCCGATGAACGCAGTCAGATCCGCACGGATGAATGTGACAGATGGGGCGAACCGCCTTGGACGGGAATTTCGGTAGCAAATGCACAAGCAGACCAACACGTATCCACTTTGGGCGCCCTCGTTTCTGGCACGGTATGTTGCTATCTGACTGGATCAGTACGGCGGCGGCGAATCAATTTCGCATGCATCCGCTGCGTTGGGCGCTTGCTACTAGTGTCACGGCCATGACAGCGGCGAATTCAGTCATGCACCAGCTGGATGAATGGCGGTTTGCCAACCAAGTGTCGCAGACTCCATTGGTAGATGATCCGGTTTTCATTTTGGGGCATTGGCGGAGCGGCACTACCTTCTTGCATGAATTGTTGGCACACGACGAACGCTTTCATACACCCACCACCTACCAGTGCTTTGCCGCCAACCACTTTTTGTTGACCGAATGGTGGATGCCCAAAATGTTTGCCTTCCTGATGCCGTCCAAACGTCCGATGGATAATGTTCGCTTGGGATGGAACGAACCTCAGGAGGACGAATTCGCCCTGTGTTCCATGGGACTTCCTTCGCCCTATCGCCGAATTGCGTTTCCCAAGACGTCGGACGAGTTCTTGGATTGGCTGGATATGAAGAACATTCCAGCGGACCAACTGCAAGCTTGGCAAGACGGTTTTCAATGGTTCTTGAAGCGTTTGACACTATCGTCCGGCAAGCAAATCGCACTCAAGTCGCCAACGCATACCGGGCGGCTGGCGCTGCTGCATCAGATGTTTCCCAATGCCAAATTCTTGCACATCGTCCGTAATCCGTTTTCTATCTATCCTTCAACCGTAAATTTGTGGAACACGTTGGATTTTGCTCACGGGCTGCAGATTCGCCAGGACGACACCATTCAGGAATACGTGCTGACGGCGTTTGAACGCATGTATTCAGCCTTTGAAGATGCGCGAACTCATGTTCCTGCGAACCAGATCTACGACATTCATTACGAACGCTTGGCCACCGAACCGATCGCCGAATTAAACGCCGCCTATCAGCATCTGGACCTGGGGACTTTTCTGCCACGGAACAGAACTTCGCAACAAGGTCAAGCAACAAAAAGACTATAAGACCAATCAGTATCAGATTGACAAAGATGTGCGAACGGCGGTCGTTCAACGCTGGCATCCTATTTTGAACGCTACGGTTACGACGCATCGTAAACTTACCACCACCGTGCCCGCAATGATTCACGCCAAGTGGCACCGCTTTTTCGAATTACGCCAATCCGTATTGCGTGTTATTCGCTGGGCCAATCTGGTAGTTCAAATTTCTTTTTGACGTTGGCCGTATGTTCGTCATAGTGCTTCTCCATTTGCAACAACAATGCTTCTAATGTTGGCCAAGATGTGGCTGGCGGCTTTGGTTCAGCGACACCTCTTTCAATAAATAAGCGTAACGTCGGCAGAAGTCGTCCACTCGCTGCATCGCTCGAGCTTCTTCCGCACCGGTCCAATCGGGATGCCGAGCCTGATAGTCTTGCGGCATTTGCTTGGGATTCCAATCCACAACCGGAATATTGGGATCCAACGCATGATAAATCTGGGAAAAGAACAGCAACTGTCGCCCTGCCATGTGTTCCGCATTCCAGCGCGGGGTATGTGTCCCGTTAGATGGCTTGAAATTCATTTGCTGCACCGACAATTGGCGAAACACATCTTGTGAACGTCGATTAGCCGCCTCCATGCGATCAAACAGCGCCTGCAGATGCTCCGGTATCGGTGCCGGTGCGTCCAGCAATAACATCGGATCCGACGGGATCTTCGTATCTGATTGAGCGGACGTCTGAGCCAGCACAAAAGCGGGATGCAAAAGCAACAGATTGATTCGGCCAACCATACTGCCATCCGAAGTAATGCCATGGCGATTCTCCTGGGTTTAATTTTGTCGAACACAAGATCCACACGATTCTATGCGCAATGACCATTCGCAGAACGAGTCACTCGAATCAACCGTACCGCAGCCGTCTTTTTCCTAGGACATTCGATTCGTTGCAATCAATCGGAATTCTCCGCTCGTCATTCTTGGTCTTTATGTGGATCTGGATTATCCTAATAGGGTTGGTTGCCAGTGGTTTTGGTGCTACCTCAGGCTATGTCAATTCGTTTCATCCGGTTGAGCTCACCAGGCGTACTCCATGTCTTTCCCGCGTTTCCGTCGTCGCAACTCAATACGGCATCATGCTTCCATGCAGTCGCTCGGCCAATTTGAACGGTTGGAAACGAAGCGGCTCCTCACGGCGGTCGAACTGACGACCGAACAAGTGCTTTTGGATGCGAATGATTTCGATCAATACCGCCACGCCACGTTAGACTTGGCGGACGTGAACGCCGACGGCATTACAGATGTTGTTGTTGCACGGCACGTGACGGGCGAGTTCGGCTGGGTAGCGGTGTCGGTATCAGAATTCGGGTGGCCCACTGCGGCGCTGCAGCCTGTCGGCGTCGAAGCTGGATTACTAGATGTCACCGTTCAGGACTTCATCGGCGATAGTCACGTCGACTTCTTAGTTCGAACCGATACATCGTTGGTGCTCTACGAACAAACGAGCAATTCCACATTTCAGCGTCACGCTATTTGGAAATCGAACGATACAATTCGCAGTTTGGAAATCTTGGATTTTGATTTTGACGGCCAGGCAGATCTCGCAGTTCTAAACGACCTAGACCAAATTACAATTCTGCACAACAACGGCGATGGCACGTTCACGCAAACGGATTCAAGCCGAGTCGGGTTCTTGGTGGGGCAGATTGATTATCAGTCCCGCGATACCAGTTTCTTGATAGGCAATGACGAACAGGGGACGGTGCATCGTCACTTTGTGAACCAAGACGGCGTGCTTTCCAACAGCGGACCGGTTGTGGCCGAGCTATCGGCTTATTCGCGATCGCCGTTTTTGTTGACGGACTTTGACGGTGATAATCAGGTTGACATGTTGGCGAATTCGCAACGAGGCCTGGATTGGCTGGAATGGAATTCGACCAAGCAGGCATTCGTTTTTAGCGAAACACTCATTCCCGATCGCACGTTCGAATCGATCGACGTTTTCGATTTCGATGGAGATGGCCAACTGGAATTGCTACTGCCAGATTCGGAAGGCTATGTCGAGTATCAGCGGTCTCCTGACGAATCGGGGGCGACAAGTTATGTAAGGAATCTTTCGCGGCGATTCACAAATTACGCGATCGCAGACCGTGCGCATGATGCATCAGGGCCAATGTTGATCACGGCAAATGGAGCCGAAAACAGTCTGGTTGCATTTGACGACCACGGCATGTCGAGCGAGATGCGGGCGCCACGCATCAGCCGTCCCGCAGCCACTTCCAACGTGAATTCGCGAATCATTGATCAAGACCTCGTGATAAAAGCGGTCGATGGCGGCGCGATTCTCTACTCCAATTTTACCGAAGGGAACACCATCGGCCGAATCGTCGCTCCGCCTCAACCGGGGTTGCGTTTTGATCGGTCCGTCATCATCAATGGAGTGACCAGCTTGGTCTGGTTCGGCGACGGGTATATTCAGATACAGCCCAATGCACTCGAACCGACACTAAGTGACAAACTCCATGGTGTTTTGGTTGTGGACACCGGCGAATTTAACGGCGATGGACGAACCGACCTATTGCTTGCCGAAGGAGATCGCGCAGATATCGAATCAACCGGCCTGGAGGGCACGGTCCGCATGGCGATCCAGGGCGAAGACGGCCAATGGAGTATTCAGGGAGATTTATCGCTTTGGTTTCCCGAGATGTTGGATGTGACGGCGAGAGATCTGAATCGTGATGGTTTAGACGACTTGGTTCGTCACCGCTGGTATTTCAGCCAGTTGTATTCCGTGCGACTGAACACAGGTGATGGCCAGTTTGATGAAGTTCGAGAGATTTTCAATCATGAATATCGTATTGGCGAAGTCGATGAGCGTCCGGCTCTGAGTCCGATCGACATCTTGGACGACGAGCGTCTGCCGCTTCAAGTCTCCGATGTATCAGGAGCTGGCTTCGATGATTGGTTTGGCGAACGAGATGGCGCGTTCCGGCGTTTTAGATTTGTTCGAGGTTCGCTGGTGGAACGACAGGTTTTGCCTGGCGACCAGCTTTGGATTCGGGATGTCAATCTTGATGGAATAGACGATATCGTGATGCACCACGAAGAAGAGTTTCAGCTTTACCAATGGGACGTTGCATCCAATTCGCTCGCGTTTCAACAAGTCCTACCTGGGGTTGGCTTCTTGCACGATTTGGATGGAAACGGAACGCTTGAATTCATCCCCGGCGACCAGCTAGTTCCGCTGGGTGACTACGACCGAGACGGCCAAATCGAATTTTTAAAAGTGGACGAATCTCACATTTCGGTCGTAGCGGCCATGGCTGCCGATACGATGCTGGAGGTCGATTATCAGCTACGGCCGCGTAGCAATGACGAAACCGGCAGCCCGCTCGCGAATGCCTCGATCCGTGAACTTGTGACAGCCGATCTCGACTCCGATGGTGTCGAAGACTCCGTCTTGGTAACGGAACGCCACGGTATCTATGGTATCTATTGGTTGTCCGGCGGTGGCTTAGCGGCTGGCGCTGAATGGGAGTTGATTATTTCGGATCATGGCATTGAAAATATCGTGGTTGCAGATCTAGACAACGATGATTATTTAGACATCGTTGCTGTGAACCGTCGTGTCGGTATTACGTGGATCGAGAATCTGGGAGGAGAGTTTGGTGAGCGGCAGTTGATTTATGGTTGTCCGGCGGAAAGTCCTGAGTTCTCAGCTGGCACAGGAATTTACTTGACTGGGGGAGATTCTTACTGTGCGATCGTGCCCACGCCAGACGTCGTTTCAGCTTTCGACGCTGATGATGATGCGTTTCGAGACTTGCTGTTTAAGTGGAATGGATTCATTTATCTGTCACGAAATCGAGGTGATGGTTCATTCGAAAATGCTGAAGCATGGCTGGAATTGGATCAACATGATAGCGACGTGTCTCCTGGCGATGTGAACGTGATGTGCAGAAGTCCTGGTCAATTCCGGCGGTGACAAGTCCAACGTAAAGTTGTACCGCAGTGAAAACGGCGGTACATCATCGGTAGTGCATGAAATTCAAACACAACGATCAACCGCGTTATCGATTGACCTGGACCAAGATTCCTTCCAAGACATTGTACTGTTGCAAAAAGATCGAGTGATGGTGGCGTATGGTGAAGGAGCTGGATCGTTTTCGGAAGTCCAAACACTGTTTCAGGTGAACGAAACATTCGATCTAAGCCAAGTTATCGATTCCACATTTCTTGATATGGACTACGATGGCGATTTGGATCTTCTGTTGTTTAACGAGCAGATCTATTATGAAAACGTCGATGTTTGGAGTAAGCCTGCCGTTCGCCACGAACTACGGTTTTCCAGTCCGGATTTCAATCCGCCGGATGCGGCCAAGGTTGTTATCCCGGACACGACACCGGAACATGTACGTTTCCTGGCTTACGGAGATTCATTGGCGGTCGACCTGCGAATTGAGCCGACATACCGTCGTCTTGATTTTAATCGAGACGGGATGTTGGACAGCAAAGACATAGATCGACTGCACGCACAGGTTGCGAGTCCTGGCTCCGGACATCGACGCGACATGCGGTTTGACATGAATCATGATTTTTTTGTCGATCAAGCTGACATGGCGCGGCTGCTGGACCAATTTGGCACTTCGTACGGCGATGTGAATGTCGACGGCGCCTTCAATTCGGACGACTTGGTTCAAGTTTTTCAGCTTGGCAAGTTTCGCGATCCCGGTTCGCAGGGAACGACAGCCTATTCCCAAGGTGACTGGAATCTTGACGGGCAATTCGATTCAGATGATCTGGTTTACGCATTCCAATTAGGGAATTATGTGGTTCGTGGTTCGTTTAACAGCATCCCCATAGAATCGCGTTCTTGGACGTTTGCTGAATTGGCCGAAGTGGCCGACCGCAAGAACCGTACGTCAACATGACCGACGACGTCACATCTTTGACGCCAGTTTTGAAGTTGCGCATTTGCGTTTTCTGGCGGAATTTCATAGCCCGAAGCGTCAGTTTTGAAGTTGCGCATTTGCATTTTCCGACCGTATTTCCTAGCCCGACGCGTCAGCGAGGGACTTCAGATGCGTTCCATTTCCCCCTCACTTACGTTTCGGGCTAGGAAAAATCGCAACTTCAAAACGTGTCAGCACGGGACCAAGGAAACATCCAGATCCAGAATTCCCTCACTTACGTTTCGGGCTAGGAAAAATCGCAAAGTCAAAAGTTCGAACGCAGCTTCAGGCATTGCAGAAGGGCGGTCATGGTTGTTTCCGAAGGGCGAAAGTTGCCGGGACGGTGGCCTTCGGCAATTTCTAACGGCGTTCGGCCCAATTTATTCTTGCGGTTCCACGTATCAGCAACGGCGCCTCGCGAGGCCAGTTCCAACACCAGCTTGTCCCAGCTCTTGTAAGCCGCCCCGTGCATGACCGTCATGCCGTTGTCATCGACGGCGTTGATGTCCAAACCATGTTCTAATAGGAACAATACGGTAGCGATAGCGTCTTCTTCGGTTCCGGCGGATTCATCGCCGTCGCTCAGCACGCCCACTCCACAAGCGGCCAGCAACGCCGTGCAGTTCTGTGCGTTCATGAAATGTGGATTCGCGCCCAACTCGACCAACAATTTCAACAACGCAAGATCGCCGGTTTCGGCTGCCAAAAAAAACGGCGTCGCGTCGGTTCGATCCAAACGACCGGAGCCGCTACCGTGTTTGCCGTGTCGAATGTTCAGCTCGGCGCTGTGTGATACCAATTGACGCACCATTTCCAAGCTGGTCATGGCACCGGAACCCAGCGGCGGCGGATCCCCGTCTCCTCGAATCGGCTTTCTGACCCACGTCAGGGCGTGCAAAGCCGAATAGCCACAGTCGATCAAGTTTGGGTCGGCACCTTTGTCCAGCAACTGGACGGCTAATTCAAAATGCCCGTTTTCCACGGCCAGAATCAAGGGCGTAGTACCAGCCTTGGGCGAATTGCCTTTTGCCTTTTCCGGTTGAAAGCGATCGTTGACATCTTCGCCCGCGTCCAGCAGTGTCAATGCCACGTCCGAATGCCCGTTGCGCACGGCAAAGAACAATGCGGTGAAACCAGACGGCAAACGACGCCGAAAATCTGCTCCGGCTTGGATCAAAAACGCTACTACATCGGCATGGCCATCCGCCGCGGCCCACATCAGAGCCGTTTGCTGACGACGTTCAACGGCGTTCACTTCGGCGCCGTGTTCAACCAGTCGAGTGACCACGTCAACCTTGCCGGTTCGCGCCGCCGTCATCAACACGGTTTCTCCGCCACGTTGTACGTCGTTGGCGTTCGCACCGGCCTTGAGTAGGGCCCTTGCGATTTCTTCGTTTCCGTTTTGGCAAGCAATCATGATTGGCGAAACGCCGTAGCGATTCTGAGCGTTCACGTTGGCACCGGCGTCAAGAATGCGTCGTGCTAGTTCGGCCTGGTCATGATAGACCGCCCAGTGCAGAGCAGTCATATCGTCGGGCTGCGTTGCCGCAACATCGGCGTTGGGTTGGTCTAGTAAGACGGCCGCTGCTTTGAACTTTTCTTGCATCATCAGGTCAGCCAATTCGGCAGCACTTGCTAAGGGCGAACCGAGTAACACGCACAGCGAAATGACGATCTTGGCAGGATTTGACATAAGATGCCTTTCGCTCTAGATATCCAGCGGCGAAAAAAGTTCGTCCAGCGTGCCTTGGCTGTCGGCAAACGATTCACACTCGACTCCGACTTTGTTTAACAGCGTCAAATGCAAATTGGCCAGTGGTACCGGTTGGTCGAATTGAATGTGCCGGTTGCCTTGCATGTTGCCCGCTGCGCCGCCGGCCACGATGATGGGCAAATTGGTGTGATCATGGACATTGGGATTTCCCATGCCACTGCCGTACAAATACAAACAGTGATCCAGTAGCGTTCCGTCGGCTTCCGGAGTCGCATCTAACTTCTGTAAAAAATCCGCAAACAATGACACGTGAAACTGATTGATCTTGGCCACCTTGGCAATTTTTTCCGGATGATTGCCGTGATGTGTCAAGGGATGATGTGGTTCTGTCACGCCGATTTCCGTGTAGGTGCGATTACTGGTTTCTCGAGCCAGCTGAAACGTGATCACTCGTGTCACATCACCTTGCAATGCCAAGCGTTGCAAGTCGAACATCAATCGAGCGTGTTCGGCGTAGGATGCAGGAACGCCGACGGGTCGATCCAAATCTGGCAGCGGATTCTCGTTCGTGTCAGCTTCTGCTTTTTGAATGCGACGTTCGACTTCACGAATGGAATCCAAATACTGGCTTACGGTCTGCCGATCTTCTGGACCCAACGTCTTCTGCAAACTGCTGATTTCTTCCGTCAGCGAATCCAATAAACTCGCTCGCCGACGAAGCGATTTCTGGCGTTCCGCTTTTGTTCCTCCTTCTCCGAATAGACTCTCGAAGACCAGCCGAGGATGTGCTTCGGCGGGCAACGGTGTCGTGGGTGAAGACCACGACAAATTGTTTTGGTAGACACACGCGTAACCGTTGTCACATTGCCCCACCACTGAAAGCAAGTCCATGGCCATTTCCAGCGACGGCAACTGCGTGTCCGCGCCCAGATGCTGTGCGGCAATTTGGTCCACCGTGGTGCCCAGATGATAGTCAGTGCTTTCGGTCCGTTTGGCTTTGGCGGCACTTAAGAATGATGCGTTCGACGTCGCGTGCGTGCCTGGATAGGCGTTTTGCAACTCCAGATTGCTGATCACGGACGTCTTGTGTTTGATGGGAGACAATGGCGAAAGCGTGGGCGAAAGTTGGTCCAACGTTTTGTCACTTTGAGGGGTCCAACGAGTGATATCGCAGCCCATGGGCATGTAGATGAATCCCAATCGCCGAAGCTGCCGTTCGTTGGCGACGGTTCTGGCCGTCGCGGTCATGGCAGGAATCATCGCGTGCAGCAATGGTAGGCTGAGCGCCGTGCCGGTGCTGCGAAGAAAGGTTCTTCGAGGTAACGCTTTTCGGCTGAACGTCATTTGGCTTCCCTCATTTGAAACGGCACGCTTTCGACAATGCCGATGATGATACTAGAAAACGAATAGTCTTGTTCCGCAGCGTGACGTACTACTTGACGTACGGCTGCTGCATCATTTGCTTCCAAACCACGGCCCAGGCCGTAGGTCATTAGCTTTTCGGTCAAGGTCTGTACGAATTGTTCGGGACGCTGAAGCAAGCCGGTCTCCAATTCATCAACGCCATTGACTTCGGTTCCATCTGGCAGTGTACCACGAGCGTCAACGATCGTTTGTGATTCGAGATCTCGCCAGCGTCCGACCGCGTCAAAATTCTCTAAGGCAAAACCAATGGGGTCCATCAAGTTATGGCAGACCGCGCACGCGGCGTCTTTGCGATGCTGCGCCAAGCGTTCTCGGAAAGTGACAGACTGTGACAATGGATTGTCATCCAGCGTGGGCACATTGGGAGGTGGCGGAGGCGTTGGAGTACCGATGATGTTTTCCAGCACCCAGTTTCCTCGAAGCACCGGCGACGTTCGATTCGCGTATGACGTCACCATCAGCACACTGCCGTGACGCAGCAGGCCTCCGCGATTCGAATCATCCGGCAACGTGGTTCGGCGAAAGCGACTGCCGTAGACGTGCGGAATGCCATAATGTTTGGCCAAGCGTTCGTTTAAGAACGTATAGTCGGCACCAAGCAGTTCCAGTACGCTCAAATCATTTTGGATGACATGCGCGAAGCATCGCTCAGTTTCCTGGCGAAACGCCTGTCGCAAATTGTCGTCAAAGTCGGGATACAAGCGACTGTCGGGTGTAATGGAATCTAAGTTGCGCAGGTACAACCATTGGCCGACAAAATTGGAAACCAATGCGTTTGCTTTCGGATCTTGTAGCATGCGACGCACTTGCTGCGGCAATACTTCGGTGTTTCGCAATTGGTTTTGTTCGGCCAGTGACAATAGTTCGTCATCGGGAATACTGCTCCACAGGAAGAACGAAAGTCGCGACGCCAATTCAAAACTATTCACCAAATAGGGCTGTTGCGACATGGCACTCGGTGGATCCGTTTCGATTCGAAACAGGAACTTAGGGTGCACCAAAACGGCGCTGATGGCCCATTCAACGCCTGTTTCGAAGCCACCTTCTTGATACCCTTCGCGATAAAGTTGTAGCGGCCGTTCGAGGTCTTGGTCTGAAATCGATCGACGGAACGCTCGACGAGCCAACTGTCGCAGGATTTCAATCGCGCACGCTTCTTCATCACCTTGATCGTGAGGATAGCGAATAAACACTTTCTGGCGACTCAGTGACTGCGTTGGTTCGGCTGACTTGTGCGGCCCTGTGACTGTCACTTGGTAGACGGCGGGACCCAATCGAGGATGGCGGTACATGTTGTAATGCACGTTCAACGGTTGTCGTTTGGTTTCCAATACGGACGAAGGTTGCTTGATGAACGTCACGCCAATTTGATGTTGTCCAGCCGTTGCTGGAAAACGTGCGACCAGGTGTTGATCCACGGTTTCATGTGTAGCGAGATCATAACCATCGTCGCTTTTCTTACGGCCCGGAGGTTCGACGTCAAAGGACTTGATGTGCGTCTGATCTAGCAGTAGTTCCAGTTGGTGCGATTCGTGCAAACCTTCTACATGTTCGTCACGATCTCGAGTCAGTCGAATTCGAACTTCATATTCGCCGTCTTGAGGGAAATGGTAGTCGAAGAGCCCGCCGCCGCGAGTTCCCAGTGGAAGTCCGGCAACATGGTCTTCTTGAGTCACGTCGGGCGGGATGCGAAATGTCTTGCTCTCTGCGGTTCGATAAGAAGAGCCGACGGCCAATTTGCTGATCTTTTCGGCCGCTGACAGGTAGCGATTCACCAATGTTGGCGAAAGTTCACCCACGGTAATGTTGTCAAACCCGTGACTCACTTCGTCGGCCGGCAACAGCGCAGTGGCATCGATCTGCAAGCCTAATAAATCGCGAATTGCATTTTGGTATTCGTAGCGAGTTAACCGGCGAAAGGTTGCCGTGCGTCCCGGCCGAGGATTTGCTTGGGCCAGTTGATCCAGTTCTAAGGTTAGTCGCTCAAGAAAGCTATTTCGCTGCGAATCATCGGGTTGTCCAGCGTCGGGCGGTGGCATTTGTCCGGCGCCAACCTTCCTGACAATTCGCTCGGCCATTTGCACATCGATCGAATCGTTGTCGCCGAAAGTCGTTAGATCAATTCGACCGTCGTTTTCTGCTGAATGACAGTCAAAGCAGTGTCGCTGGACGAACTGCCGAATGGCCGAAAGGTCATCTGCATTCGCTTCCGCGACAACCCCTTGGCACGCCACCATGAAAAAAAGGACACGAATCGCACGATGGGAAGTCTCCATGTTTTTACTCATTTGACTTTGCGTGTCTGCAATTAAAACGGGATGCCGTAACGAGGATATTCCAACAGGAGACGTACGCGTCTACCGAGAAGCACGTTGGAAGGCGGCAACCGCGTTTCAAGAGCTTTGCGGATTCCTGAGCTTTTGATGGTGAGCAGAAATGAAAGGCTAAATGCACTTTACCGGCTGCTAACCACGGTTAGCATTTGCATCTTAACGGTTTCGGAGGTCGATTCCAACACTCTCAAGCATCTGCCGTCCCAATGCGGATAATCCTTGCTTTCGGTCCGTGCGTTTTTCACTATTTAAACACATGGATCGTCTTTCTTATGGCGCGTCAACTCTATTTGACGGAGTTCGGTGTCGTGAAGAGATTTCCAAACAACACGCTCGTGAAATTCAAAAATCGGCAAATAGACTGGCCTGTTGGTTATCACTTCACTAACGGTCTGTTGAAAGTCATTTATGGCACGGCGTTTGTCTCAAAGGCGATTTTTGATCGAGTCGTTGGAATCACGCGAACTATTAGCCAGTGACTTGGTTGGCGTACTGGAAATCAACGAATTCATGGCGGCGAACAGTGATTCGCTGACCACGCGAATTCGCGCATTGGCGACCGAGTCTTTCGGCGGCGAAGTCCTTTCGCCTGATTGGATCGAAATTGCCAACCGATCATCCGAAGCTGTTTCGTTAGACGGCGTTTACCTTTCTGACAGCCTGTCGCTGTGGAATAAATGGCAATTTCCGAACGATACCCATATTCCGCCGAACGGCTATCTGGTTGTCTTCGCTTCGGGTCTGGATATTCGTTCACCGCAGCTGGACGAACAATCGGTCTTGCATACCAATTTTAAACTTGCGGCCGACGGCGAACCACTTGTGCTTCGCGACACCGACGGCCAAATCATTCAAGAAATAGAAGCCCCGCTCGCGCAGATTCAGGACGTCAGCTACGGTGTTGATTCGTCCGGAAACTGGGGATATCTCCGGACTGCCACGCCCGGTTCGGGCAATTCGGCGGGCTACGCTGCCGGAGTTGCAGCGGTGGTGGCCAGCGCGCAACGTGGCTTCTATGATTCGCCGTTTACGGTTGAACTGAGTTCCACAACGCCGGGCGTCCAGATTCGCTACACTGTGGACGGCAGTGAACCAACGGCATCGCACGGGCAGATTTATGGTTCGCCGATTACCATTAACACCACCACGAATTTGCGTTACGCCGCGTTTGGTGACAACGTGTTGTCATCGCCGGTGGAAACGCAGACCTACCTATTTGTGGCGGACGTTCTGCAGCAACCTTACAACGTGCCGGGGTTTCCCAACGGCACTAGCACTTGGGCTGGTGGTTCTGTGTGGGTGCCCCAAGATCAACAGATGGACCCGGAGATTGTTAATTCGACCACGTATGCCGAGCTGATGGACGATGCTTTGTTGGCGATTCCTACGCTTAGTATTACTTCTGAACAAGCGACGATTTTTGGGGATTCAGGATGGTATGACGGTGAAGACGTGGAATCGCCCATATCCATCGAAGTGCTGTACCCGAACAACGCCACCGCGAACCAACAGGCTTATGCTGGGATTCAATCGCATTCGCATGATCGTATCAAACGTTCGCTGCGTCTGTCGTTTAAGTCCGAATTTGGCGAATCCACTTTCAAGACAGACCTGTTTCAATCGGCCTATTCGCAGATTGACAAAGTGAATTCGATTGTTTTGCGAGGTGGCAATAATCGCAGCTGGGCTCGAGTCTTCAATCCGGCGCGTACGACGTACACGATTGACGAATTCTCGCGAACCAGTCAACTTGCCATGTCGGGTTACGGCATGCCGGGTTCCTTTGTGCATTTGTATATCAACGGTGTTTATTGGGGCTTGTACAATCCGGTGGCTCGTGCTGACGCTGACTGGAACGCACGGCAATTTGGCGGTGCTGACGACGATTGGTACGTCTTTAACCACGGTGGTGCGCTCAGCGGCGATTCCAGTCGCGTGAACTATCTGAGCAATTCGCTATTGGATAAGGACATGTCCCAGACAGCGAACTACCAAGAATTGCAACAATATGTCGACGTCCAGGCATTCGCTGATTACATCATCTTGGCCAAGTACACTTCGCTGGCGGATTGGCCGGATAACAACTATTACGGTTCGCTGAAGAATGCAGGACAAGATGGACAAACACAACCTCTGCGATTTTTTTCGTGGGACAGCGAATGGTCGTGGGGTGAACGGAGTGCAAGTGGCGGCCACGCGTTTGTTCAAGAAGAGCTGCGAGCCAGTGCGGCGCCAGCCACCACGTTGATTACGTCCATTTGGCAGTCGGTCCGGCAGAGTCCCGAATTCATGACCTTGTTTGCCGATCGAGTACATTCGCATCTGTCCGACGGCGGAGCGTTATCAAACGAAGTTGCCTTGCAACGCTGGCAGTCAATCAATTCTACAATCTACGATGCCGTGATTGCCGAATCTGCTCGCTGGGGCGATGCACTCGAATCGATCGGGCAACCCACGCGTACTCGTGATTCTGATTGGCAGCGACAATTCGACCGCATTGCCGAATTTATTTCCAACAATGATCAACATCTGTTAGCCGCGGTTCGCACGGAAGGTTTTTACCCACTGCTAGACGCTCCACAATACTCCGCACCCAGTGGAACGTTGCAGCAGCCGTTGCAGATTGCGAATCCGAATCAACAAGGCGTCGTTTACTACACCGTGGACGGTTCCGATCCTCGCGCCGTCGGCGGGGCGGTGAGCGCGACCGCTCGAGTTTCCCAGGGGAATGCAATTGAATTGTCAGCGGGAAATACGTTGGTGCGTAGCCGAGTGTTACTCGGTGGCGTTTGGTCGGCCGTGACAGAATCGAATTTCGTGGCCGCCGAGCCGGTCGACCTGGCCATCACTGAACTGATGTATCATCCAAGCGAACCGACCGCCAACGAAATCGCCGCCGGGTTTGGCGATGTGGACCTTTTTGAATTCATCGAAATCCAAAATCGCGGTGCCAACACCCTGTCATTGAAAGATTTTGCGTTTACCAGCGGAATCGAATTTGTCTTTCCTGATGCTACCTTGGCGCCGGGTAGCTTTGCGGTGATTGCCAATGACCAAGCCGCGTTTGAGTTTCGCTATGGACCGAACAGCAGCCTGATGGGCGAATTTTCGTCTGGCAAGCTTGACAACGGAGGCGAACAGCTGCATTTGAGCGATCCGTTGGGCCGAACCGTGGTTGCCTTGGAATACGACGACCGTTCGCTTTGGCCACAAGCGGCTGACGGCTACGGCACGTCGTTGGTCTTGGCAAACGCGGCGTCATCCATGACAGACCGCATCGATCAACACGATCAATGGCGCAATAGTCGCGAATTTGGAGGTTCGCCAGGAACGGCGGGCATGACCAGTAGTCCTGTCTTTGTGTCTGGGCTGCTGGCCGACGGAGAAAACAGTTACTTGGAATTGACCAATGCGTCCAATTCGGCGATATCACTGGATGGTTGGTTCGTTTCGGACATGGCCGGTGATTGGGAGCGTTTTTCGGTGAAAGCGAACACCACCATTTCGCCACAAAGTTCGCTCAGACTGGACGCGTCACAACTGTTACCTGGTGGCTGGACCGTCGCGAATGGCGATGGTCAGCTCTGGTTGACCACGGCGACAAACGGCCAGCGTCAATTGATGGATCACGTTCAGTTTTCCGATACCCTGGCGGATACGCCGTTGCTGCGATTGCCGAGCACCACGGGACAAATGACTCCGCAGCGAGGCATCACAACTTCCACGCAAGGTTTTTCGGTTCATATTTCCGAAGTCCAGTTTCATCCGGCCGAACCGACTCCGGAAATCAAGAACATCTATCCTTTGGCGTCCGCATCGGATTTCGAGTTTCTGCGAATTACCAACAACGGCGATTCTGTAGTCGATCTAACAGGATGGCAAATCAATGGCGAAGTCGACTTTACGTTTCCTGCAAACACACAGTTGCTGGCCGGACAAGCGGTTTTGGTGGCGGCTACGCCACAATTGTTAGCGGAGTGGAGGCAAGCGTTTCTGGAGACGTACCAACTGCCGGACGACACGTTGCTGATCGGAGGTTGGTCGGGCGCAATGCATGATGCGGAAGGTCGATTGGAACTGTCCATGCCGGTGGTTGAAGCGGAACAAGGCACTTCGTTGGTGACCGTCGACACTGTCATTTACGATCACCGTTGGTTCCCCGCAGCGAACGGACAAGGCCAGTTTTTGCAGCGTCTACAGCCAGCAGCAATCGGAACGACATCGGAAAGCTGGATCGCCACAGACTCGATGGCCGTCACGCAGGAGCCAGAGCGGATTCGGGGAGATTTAGTTCGCACTGTGCATGAAGACGAATCGGCCGACATGGTTGGTCATGTCTTTGTGGATGGATCGCCAGAAATGCTATTCGAACCAATCGCTCCAACCGTCGGATGCTACGGTACGTTCCAATTGAGCAGCAATGGCGAATGGACCTATTCGCTGAATTCGAACACCACGCAGTACTTGCAGGACCAAGAGGTAACCACGGACGAATTCGTGATTCGCACGCAATCGCAACGAGGTATCGCGAACATCGTCATCCAAATCAACGGTCGCAATGACGCGGCCACTTTCACCGGTGTGTTTGCGGCGGAAACAGATGAAGACGCGACCGAACCTGTCACCGGCCAGATTGTGGTTCACGATATGGATCACGATCAATCTTGGCTGGTCCCTGATTCGCTTCAAGGGGACTTGGGTTCGTTTGAAATCAATATTGGCGGCGAATGGTCCTATTCGTTGAATTCATCGGCCCAATCTTTGCAAGCGGGCGACGTTCGTACAGAGACGTTTGACGTCTCGTCTGTCGATGGCACGTCGGCTCGTATTGTCATTACCGTTCAAGGTCGTGATGAAACGACGATTGGTGACCACGGAAAACACATTCTGTTTGTTTCAGATACCGCGACGCCGCAGGGATACGAAACAGACGTCGTACATCACTTGGAAAACGCGGGCCATACGGTGACAGTGATTAGTGACGAAGCAATCACCATGGGCGCGACGTCAACTTCGGACTTGGTCTATATTTCTGAATCCGTCAGTTCCGGGCGGATCGGTAGCAAGCTGACTCTGGCAACCGTGCCGATTATCGTTTCGGAAAGCTGGCTCTTTGATGACTTGCACTTGACTGGCACGGTTCCCGATGTGGATTTTGGAATTGTGACAAGCGCGAACCATGTCAACATCACGTCGCTTTCGCACCCCATTGTGTCAGGGCTGGAGTTCGCCGAATTCGACTTATACGCCACTCCTGGCAACGTCGGCTGGGGTCAGCCGCTGGCATCTAGCATTATTTCAACGCTCAGCGACACAAACCGGCCGGTGGTTTTCGCCTACGCCTCTGGTGCAACGCTCTACGACGGATCGCCGGCACCGGCCGCTAGAATCTCGCTGCCCATTTGGAATTCGCCTTCGACCACCACGCTACAACTGCTGGACAATGCAATCGATTGGGCTACTTCAGATATCCCGCATGTGCCGGCCGCCGAAATTTTTATCACGGAAACGAACAACCAGTCGCTAGTCAGTGAAAATGGACAGACCGATTCGATTTCGCTGCGGCTTTCGCGCCAGCCGACGTCGCCGGTGACGATCAGCTTTGGTGCGAATTCTCAGGTCATTGCTACGCCCAGTAGCGTGACATTCGACGCGAACAATTGGAATCGCGAATTGAGCGTAACGCTCGGCGCGGTGAACGATAGTTTGATTGAAGGCACGCATTCGCAGTTGTTGGCGGTACACGTTTCGTCCGATGACGCGGATTTCCAGCAGCTGCAGATTCCGGCCATTCCCGTGCAGATTCACGACAATGACTTCTTACCGCCTGCCGAAATTTTTATCACGGAAACGAACAACCAGTCGCTAGTCAGTGAAGATGGACAGACCGATTCGATTTCGCTGCGGCTTTCGCGCCAACCGTCGTCGCCGGTGACGATCAGCTTTGGTGCGAATTCTCAGGTCATTGCTACGCCCAGTAGCGTGACATTCGACGCGAACAATTGGAATCGCGAATTGAGCGTAACGCTCGGCGCGGTGAACGATAGTTTGATTGAAGGCACGCATTCGCAGTTGTTGGCGGTACACGTTTCGTCCGATGACGCGGATTTCCAGCGGCGCAGATTCGGCCATTCCCGTGCAGATTCACGACAATGACTTCTTACCGCCTGCCGAAATTTTGATCACGGAAACGAACAACCAGTCGCTAGTCAGTGAAGATGGACAGACCGATTCGATTTCGCTGCGGCTTTCGCGCCAACCGACGTCGCCGGTGACGATCAGCTTTGGTGCGAATTCTCAAATCATCGCTACGCCCAGCAGCGTGACATTCGACGCGAACAATTGGAATCGCGAATTGAGCGTAACGCTCGGCGCGGTGGAACGATAGTTTGATTGAAGGCACGCATTCGCAGTTGTTGGCGGTACACGTTTCGTCCGATGACGCGGATTTCCAGCAGCTGCAGATTCCGGCCATTCCCGTGCAGATTCACGACAATGACTTCTTACCGCCTGCCGAAATTCTGATCACGGAAACGAACAACCAGTCGCTAGTCAGTGAAGATGGACAGACCGATTCGATTTCGCTGCGGCTTTCGCGTCAACCGACGTCGCCGGTGACGATCAGCTTTGGTGCGAATTCTCAGGTCATCGCTACGCCCAGCAGCGTGACATTCGACGCGAACAATTGGAATCGCGAATTGAGCGTAACGCTCGGCGCGGTGAACGATAGTTTGATTGAAGGCACGCATTCGCAGTTGTTGGCGGTACACGTTTCGTCCGATGACGCGGATTTCCAGCAGCTGCAGATTCCGGCCATTCCCGTGCAGATTCACGACAATGACTTCTTACCGCCTGCCGAAATTCTGATTACGGAAACGAACAACCAGTCGCTAGTCAGTGAAGATGGACAGACCGATTCGATTTCGCTGCGGCTTTCGCGCCAACCGACGTCGCCGGTGACGATCAGCTTTGGTGCGAATTCTCAGGTCATTGCTACGCCCAGCAGCGTGACATTCGACGCGAACAATTGGAATCGCGAATTGAGCGTAACGTTCGGCGCGGTGAACGATAGTTTGATTGAAGGCACGCATTCGCAGTTGTTGGCGGTACACGTTTCGTCCGATGACGCGGATTTCCAGCAGCTGCAGATTCCGGCCATTCTCGTGCAGATTCACGACAATGACTTCTTACCGCCTGCCGAAATTTTTATCACGGAAACGAACAACCAGTCGCTAGTCAGTGAAGATGGACAGACCGATTCGATTTCGCTGCGGCTTTCGCCAACCGTCGTCGCCAGTGACGATCAGCTGGTGCGAATTCTCAGATCATCGCTACGCCCAGCAGCGTGACATTCGACGCGAACAATTGGAATCGCGAATTGGTGTAACGCTCGGCGCGGTGAACGATAGTTTGATTGAAGGCACGCATTCGCAGTTGTTGGCGGTACACGTTTCGTCCGATGACGCGGATTTCCAGCAGCTGCAGATTCCGGCCATTCCCGTGCAGATTCACGACAATGACTTCTTACCGCCTGCCGAAATTTTGATCACGGAAACGAACAACCAATCGCTAGTCAGTGAAGATGGACAGACCGATTCGATTTCGCTGCGGCTTTCGCGCCAACCGACGTCGCCGGTGACGATCTTATTGATTTCGAATCGACAGATTTCGCTGAGTCATGTGGTGGCGGTCTTCGACCAAGACAATTGGAATGTGCCGTTTCAAGTTGCTGTTTCGGCGCGAGATGACCGTCACGCAAATCGGCAATCGACCGTGGAACTCGAGTTGATTGTTCAGACAGCGGACGCGGACTTTCAGCTGGCGTCAACCAGCCTGCGGATCACTGTGTTGGACAATGATCAGCTTTCACAGATGGGCAATCGCAAACAAAACAACCTTCCGTATTCCGACTATTCGTAAGGGGCGATAGATTCTGACGCTGAGTGTGTGTCAGCGCGCCGTGAGTCGCTGTGTGATCAACAAGCGGAGTTCGCGACAGGCGGCGGATTCGTTGTCGCCGAGCACTTGATTGTGATCCACGTCAAATAGATTGAAATCGGTGACGCCCGCTAATTTTGCACTTTCGACCGAAACCACTCCATCTCCTTGCCCGTCGACAAATTCGGGCAGTCGGTCTAGCGTTCCGTTCCACGTTTTGTCTGCGCAACGAAACCAGCTGCAGCGTTTTCCGCCGGTGGTCAACGTTTGCTGAATCAGTTCCAGAGATGCCTGTGGCAAGACACTGTGGCTACCGGCAAAAATCGAATAGTCCACGTTTGGGTTTCTGGGGCGAGCGTTCAGCGTTTTTAGGAACGCCGAACCAGGACGAAGGTCCCCGGTTGCTTCGGCTAATCCGTCCAAGATAGTTCGGTAGATCACGGCCACGTCTTCGGCGTCTTCGCGTTTCGAACAGAATTCCAAGATATCGGCGCCATACGCCAATTTCGCTAAGTTTGAACCATGATTGGGTGGCATCAGCATGATCAACTGGTTGACGTTGGCCGGATCCAGATCCTTGTTTTCCACCGCGGCTCGCGCGACCAAACTTCCCATGGAATGGGTCACTAAGGACACGGTCACTCGCGGATGATGGTGTGCAACGCGTTTTAGTTCTCGGGATAAACTGACCGCCGACTGTTCAATGGCTTGATCATTGGGGTAGTAAAAGACACCGCAGGCCAGGCCACGTTGTTGCGCGTCTTGGACTAGCAGTCGCATGTGATTTGGGTGCGAATTAAAACCATGAATAAAGACGACCAGGTTTCCTCGAGGATCAATGCGGTCTTTCAGCTTCAGCCCGTAATCGGGAGCTTCTTCACCAACCCAGTCACGAACGCACGTTCGGCAGTCGTTCTTGATTTCGGTCAGAGTGCATTTGGCGGCCGCTTTGGCGAACGCCAGCTTGGTCCGCGACCAGACCGAGCTTTCCGCGAGACTTGGCGAAACGCCGGTAGCCAAAATGATCACCGCGGTCGCGAGACGAAGACGAGTTTCATTCATGGGTGGAGCTCCCAAGGCGACAAGTAAATTCTGTGTCGAATTCTACGAAGTTCGCGGCGAGTTGGCTCGTTGCAGAATGCTTGATTCGCGGTAAGTCCTTGAATCGCAACAACTTAAGAATGTCTAACCGATTCGCAATCGATGGGGACAATCGCGGTTCGTTCCGGATTTTAGATCGCGCAGAGCGAATCTGGCGAATGGGGTTGGGCTACGACCGAGTTACTCGTTCTTCGGTCAGTTCAATCGCGCGCAGGATTCCTCGTGCTTTGTTCAGTGTTTCTTGGTATTCCATTTCCGGAACACTGTCGGCAACAATTCCAGCGCCAGCCTGAATGTACGCTTTGTTCCCTTTGACCACCAACGTTCGCAGGGCAATGCAGGTGTCCATGTTGCCTTGGTAATCAATGTAGCCGACGGCGCCGGCATACGGGCCTCGGCGATGAGGTTCCAGTTCGTCAATAATCTCCATGGCGCGAACCTTTGGAGCACCTGAAACGGTTCCGGCCGGCAAACAAGCTCGTAGTGCATCAAACGCGTCGAATTGATCTTGCAGTTCGCCCGTGACATTGGATGTGATGTGCATGACGTGGCTGTACCGTTCAATGGTCATGACATCGCTTAGTTCGACGGTTCGATACTTGGCAACTCGACCAACATCGTTTCGCCCCAGATCAACCAGCATGACGTGTTCGGCAATTTCTTTTGGATCATGCAGAAGTTCTTCGGCTAGTTCGCGATCTTCGATTTCGGTCTTGCCGCGTCGCCGAGTTCCGGCCAGCGGTCGCACTGTGACTTCTCGATCGATGACTCGGCACATCACTTCGGGCGAACTACCTACCAAGGTGACATCGCCGGTGCGAAGGAAGAACATGAACGGGCTGGGGTTTACGATGCGTAGCGTGCGGTAGATTTCGAAGGGATCTGATTTGATTTCCGTTTCCAGCCGTTGGCTGATGACAACTTGAAAGATGTCACCGGCTTGAATGTATTCGACACATTTGCGAACCGCATCTTCAAAGCCTTCTTGCGTGAAATTCGATTGAAAATCAAGCGGCTTGACGTTTTGTTCCGTACCGACATCCGTGATCGCTACGTCATCCTTGGAGACCTGAAGTCGTTGGACCAAATGATTGACTTCGGCGACGGCCGTTTGATAGGCTTCTTCCACGGAAGCCGCTTCGTCGATTTTGGCCAGTGCTATGACCAATAGTGTTTTGGTGACATGGTCAAAGACAATCAATTGATCGTAAAAGGCAAACGACATGTCGGGTAGCTGGCGGTCGTCGTTTGGTGCGTTGGGAAGATTTTCCGTGTATCGGACAATGTCATAACCGGCGTAGCCGATGGCACCACCCAGGAGCGGTTGTTGCGCGAGTTCGGGGATGTGTGCCACGTGGACGGACGCGAGCAGGCGTTTCAAGTCAATGAGGGGATCGTCCGATTCGAACGAATCGACGTGGTCTCCTTTTCGAATCGAAACCGATTTTCCTTTAGCCGTCAGTTCCAAATAGGGGTTTACGGCCAGAAAGCTGTAGCGGCCCACTTTTTCGCCACCGATGACACTTTCAAACAGGCATGCATTTTTGCCGGTGTCAATTCGATGAAAGGCCGTAACGGGCGTCAATGAATCACTGATGAGGCGGCGATAGACTGCCACGGCATTGGATTCACGACTGTATTGAACGAATTCGGTATAGGAAGGGCTGATGCTCATGGCGTAAGCTTATCAGCCATCAAAACGTCCAACAATGTCGGGACGTTTGTTCGCGACAGATTCCTAGCGGACGATTTTGCTTGCCGGGCCAACACTCGCCCAACGCTTCGCATCATTGACAGTGTGGGCGTCACTGATAGAATCCCAGCAGCTTGCAAGTCGTGTAGTGGTATTGTGTTGCATCGCAAGGGCCGTTAGATTCCCCAATCACTTTTGCGGACCATCTGCGATTTGGCAGGCGAGCGGCGGTTTTTGCTGCTCGTGCCCGACCGACGACCCCTTCGCTTACGGAATGATATGGCGAAGAAACATAGTGGGAACTCCCATGAAATGTGAACATTGTGAAAAGCCGGCGACATTTCACATTACCGAACTGACCGGTTCGGAGCCGGTCGAGCTTCATCTATGCGAAGACCACGCTCGTCAATACCTTTCGGAGAACGAAGAGGAAACCAACGTTGCTAGCAATAGTCTTGCCGGTGCGCTCGCTCAGCAATTAAAGTTAGGGCAGACTGCCGAGGAACTCGCCAGGCTGGATAAGCAAGCGTGTCCCATTTGCGGCATCACTTTTTTCGAATTTCGAAACCATGGTCGCTTGGGTTGTCCGCACGATTACGTTTGTTTTGAATCGGAATTAGAGCCGCTGATCTTCAATATCCACGGTGCGTCGGAACATCGCGGCAAGCATCCCAAGCGATCTGTGTTGGGAGCGGATTTGCAAACTCGGTTGATTCGATTGCGTCGCGAACTGAAAGAAGCGATTGACGCGGAAAACTATGAAGAAGCGTCCAAACTTCGGGACGAAATTATTAGTACGGAAAAGCAAGCGGAAGGCGGAAACTCGTAAAAACGTTCCGGTAGATCTATGGACTTTAATCCCAATCTTAGCCAGCTATCCAGCCAATGTGGGGAATGGCTGCGCGGTTCGGGCCCCGAGTCTGATATTGTCATCAGTAGTCGTATTCGGCTTGCTAGAAACCTAGCGGACTTTCCCTTTATTCGCCGCTGCACGGACCATGACAAAGCGGCCATTGAACGGTCATTGCGCGAGAAGCTTTCGCAATCGGAAAGTCTACAGAATTTAATGTACTTGGATGTTTCGCAACTGGATCAAGTGGATCGCCAGTTCTTAGTGGAACGTCAGTTGATCAGCCGTGAATTGGCGGAAAGCGAAGGTGCGCGTTCCGCCGCTATCGACACGCACGAACAGTATTCGCTAATGATTAACGAAGAAGATCATTTGCGAATTCAGTTGATGAAAAGCGGTTTGGACTTGGAAGCGGCCTGGGACCAAATTAACGAAATCGACGACCGCATTGAATCGTGCGTCAACTATGCCTTCCACGAGCGACTGGGCTATTTGACCGCTTGCCCGACGAACGTCGGTACGGGAATGCGAGTGAGCGTGATGCTGCACTTGCCCGCGCTGGTGATTACTCGACAAATTGAAAAGGTCTTTCGTAGCCTGCAAAAGATCAGCTTAGCGGTGCGTGGCCTTTACGGTGAAGGTTCGCAGGCGATGGGCGACTTTTACCAAATCAGCAATCAGATCACGTTAGGGCGTTCTGAGCCGGAACTTCTAAAACAAGTGGGTGATATAGTCCCGGTTCTGATTGACTATGAACGCCGGGCTCGCGAGTATTTGGTCAAGGAGAGTCAGAAGGACCTGCATGATCGAGTGAGTCGAGCGTTTGGGATTCTCTGCACCGCTCAGACTATCAGTAGTGAAGAAACGATGCATTTGCTTTCCAGCGTGAGGATGGGGATCAATCTGGGGCTGATTAGTGACATTGCCATTCCCACTATCAATCAGCTTTTTATCCAGACACAGCCTGCGCATTTGCAGAAGATTCGCGGAGCGGAATTGGGCACGGCGGATCGAAATATTGAACGAGCCAACTATTTGCAGCGTCATCTGCGTAAAGGTGGACTGGACGAATTGGAGCATAATTAGCTGCCATTCGCGTCGCTTATCGCCCCATCTTTTGCCGCAACGCTTTAATCACATGCTGTGGAACGAAGCGAGCCATCTTGTCGTCGTCTGCTAGTGGGGCGATTTCCTTGATCAATGAACTCGATACATGCGCCAAGCTTTGATCGGCCATGAGAAAGACCGTTTCAACTTCGTCGTTGAGTTCGCGATTGGCCAGCATCATCGTGAATTCGGCCGCGATGTCGGTCAAAGGTCGAATGCCGCGGATCATCACTTTCGCATTGCACTTGCGAACGAAGTCGACTGCCAATCCGGTGAAAATCTGCACGTCAACGTTGTCTAGATGAGCCACGGCTTGACGCACCAATTCGATACGTTCTTCTGGTTCGAACATCAATTTTTTGATGGCATTGTGCCCGATGCCCACAATCAGTCGATCCGTCAACCGACTGGCGCGTTCGATCACATTCACGTGCCCTAGAGTAATGGGGTCGAACGAACCAGTGTAAATGGCGACACGTTCACGAGCCAGCGACATACATTGTTCCCTTCAGTTACAAACATGCTTTCACGGCATCCACCAGCCGATCAATGTCCTGGCTATTGTTATAACAATGCAAGCTCGCTCGTACTCCTCCCCCTCGACAACTCACCACCACTCCGTTTTCCATACACGACTTGCGAATGGACGACGACGATTTGCCCGGAAACAAGAAATTCACAATGCCTGACGAATGGTCGGGAACCATGGGCGATAACCATTCCGCTCCTAAGACGGTTAGTTTTTCAACCAGTTCGTTCGCTAATTCGGTCACTCGCTGCCCAATGACCGTTGACTGTGGGCCCAGGCCAAAGCGGTGCAGTAGCTTCAGGCTGGCCAATAAGCCGATGAAACCGGCTTGGTTCAGAGTGCCTCCTTCGTAGCGACCGGCCGAAGGGCGAATTCGAAAATCAGCAGCGTCGAATTGAAACGGAGTATCGACGCTGTTCCAGCCGATCGTTCGGGGCCGCAATGTGTCCAAGTGTTCGCGGCGGACGAAGAAGATTCCCGCTCCTTCGGGACCCAACATCCATTTATGCCCGTCGGCAGCCAGAAAATCGATGGGACACTGTTGCAAATCCAAAGGAAAGACGCCCATGCCCTGAATGGCGTCCAGAAAAACAACGCTCCCGTTTGGTGGATGCGTTCGGTGGCTTCCGGCAAATCCAACCGATAGCCACTGGCAAAACCGACCCAGCTGAGCGAAACAATTCGAGTCGACTGGTCACACGCGGCAATGATGCGGTCCAAGCTGACAATTCCGTTGTCGCAAGGTACCAGGCGGACGTCGACGCCCTGTTGTCGCAGCTGCGGGGGGGGGAGCAGATTCGAAGGGAATTCGTTCTCCAGTGTCACCACACTGTCACCTGGTTGCCAAGGAAAACCTTCGGCCACTAAGTTGATTCCGGCGGTAGTATTTGGCACCAAGGCAATTTCATCTTCGTGGGCACCGATGACTTTGGGGATAAACGTCCGAAGTTCGCGCAATTGATCATGCCAGATAGGCCAAGCGGTATCGCCTTCTTGAGTTGCTTCGTCCAGCCAAATTTGCATCGCTTCGCAACACGCTTGTGTCAAAGGGCCAACTGCAGCGTGGTCAAAATAGGCCCACTTCCGCGCCACGGGGACGTGTGTCCGTAAACGTTCCCAATCGGACTCGGTAATTGATCTAGAATCTTCCACAGGGTGATAACATTCCTTGACTACTGCCAGTTGACTGACAAATTATGACGATAATGACGGCTAGAATCGGCAACTATCGCATGGTATCCTGCTCAACCCGCCGACTATCAACAAGAAAAGGTGGCTTTCCTAGATCGCCATTCTATACTGGCGTTATAGGCAAAATTTGACATTTTACGAGCTGACGCAGCATCAAGGGAACAGAGAATGGGCAAGGGGATGACAATCGGGGGCATGGTGGTTGCCGTGCTAATCCTCATCCTTTTTGCGCTGGATCTAATCATTAAGATCCCGTTTTCGCAAGCCGGTGGCATGGTCACCGATCTGATCTTTATCTTCTGCGCCATCGGGCTCGGACTGATCAGTTGGACCACGTTTCGCGAACAAGACTGACGCCCTGCGATGCGAAATGTTTAGGTCGGCAAAGGCACGCCTTGTGTCGCGGGGAAAAGGGAACTACGCCGCTCGCCGCAAAACCGACTGTGTGCAATTGGAACTGGAGACCCGCAGTCCTTCTACCGCTTGGCAAAGTGTTAGGACTTGCATTTGGCCGGTTCGACGGTATTTGGCGGCAGTGTCCAGCAAGCGTTCTACGCCAGTTGCCCAGTTCGACATTTGGGAAAGCTTGTACGCGTCCATCACCATATGCACGGTCTTTTTTCGTGCTGCTGCCATGCGAATCATGCGTTGATAGTGAAACGCTGTCATGTCGGAAAGCCACGAATGTCTAGCTGGATAGTAGCAGCTGGCTGGCATGTTCCACACACCGTAGCGAACGGCATGTGGAGAAACGAACGAAAACCGACGGCTCGAATTAGACGGGCTGCGAGTGGCAAAGATTTGGTTCTTGACCAATAGATCCGTATTTTCCGCTGCAACGTTGAACCCGACAATCGAACGGACATTGACGTCTACGTTGCGAGCTTCATGGATGGTTCGGGTAAGTTGGTTGGCCAGCGTTTTTCGGCTGGCGGTTGTAGCTGGCTGGTGTCCACCCAAGAAGGCCAATTCGTGGACGGAATCTGCGTCGCGAACGATGGCGGCTCGAGCTGATTTCGCAATGTCATTGACGCCCCATGTTGCCGGAATGTGATACTTCTGGAACAGTTTTACTAGTTCGCTGGCGGTCGCTCGAATTGACCGTTCAACGGACAATGAGGTGTTGCCGTCAGCTGGCTCCAGATCAACAGAAAAAATAAGTAAACTGATCGGTTTGTTGGCCATGTTGCGAGATCCTCCGTGACGACGTCCACAAGGTAATTCCGTTACGATCCTGTTGGGGGCAGTACCAGTTCTGCATTTTCGGAAGTCCGATGCGGAACGCGTCAGACCGGGGGGCCCGGAATTCGGTAGAAATTGGCGCTGCCCACCTATTGTTCGACTTCCATCCGCCCGGAACTGCATGAATGATAGAAACGAAGCTGATCGGCCGTTTAGGTAACAAATAACGACGGAAAACATCCGATAAACCACATCCATTGGTTGCGAATCGCAAGCAATGGCAACGAATTGGGATTTGCCGAACCCCATTTGTGCTCAAAAAATGCAAGAATAGGTAGTTGTACGGAAATCCGAATCAGCGTCGGTCCGCATGTTAAGATGCTAGCAACGTAAGTTCGCCCCAAGGCAACAAGGGAGTTTTCCTTATGTCATTTTCCATGAATCGACGCCAGGCACTTCGCACATGCGCCGTTGCCGTCGCCAGTTCGGCTTGCTCCGGTTGGCCTCGGTTCGTACACGCCGCCAAGTTAGATCCCAAAATTCAGGATTCGGTAGATCGAGGGTTGGCGTGGGTTGCCCGATCGCAGTCTAAGCTAGGACATTGGACGGCGCAAAGTTATCCCACTGCCATGACCGCCTTGGCCGGTACCGCATTGCTTTGTTCCGGTTCCACTACCACTCAGGGGCCCTACGCCAAAAATATTCGCCGCGCCGTGGACTACTTGATGACCAAGGTTCGTGACAACGGTTTGATTGGGGACCCGCTGCAAGACAATCGCTACACGTACGGCCATGGGTTTTCCATGTTGTTCCTGTCTCAAGTTTTGGGCGAAGAAGAAGACGAAGATCGTCGCGCCGAATTGAAGCAAGTCTTGGAAAAGGCGGTCCGGTTTAGTGGTCAAGCTCAAACGCCTTCTGGCGGCTGGGGCTACATCAGCGCCAAAGACGGCAACAATTTTGACGAAGGGTCCACTACGATCACTCAGGTCCAGGGACTGCGAGGTTGCCGCAATGCTGGCATTCCCGTTTCCAAAGATGTCATCGATTCGGCCAAGCAATACATTTATGACTGCAAGAATGCGGATGGAGGCATTTCGTACAGCAGTAAAAACCGAGGAGCGTCGCGACCGGCCATTACCGCTGCCGCGCTGGCCGCGCTTTTCAACGCGGGCGACTATGATAGCGAGCACGTTCCTGACATGATGGAATATTGCAAGAAGAACCTGTATCGCCTGGGAGGTAACGCGGAACTGTTTGGCCATTGGCATTACGCGTATTTGTATTATTCGCAAGTAGTCTATCGCGAAGGCGGCCAGACTTGGATTGACTTCCGAGATCGCATCAACAATCGAATTGTCCAAGATCAAGTGACGGATGGTTCGTGGAGCGGCAACATTGGCCCTATTTACATTACTTCCATCAACTTGACGATTCTGCAATTGGATCGAGGCTTCCTGCCGATATATCAACGCTGATTGAAGGATTACTTCAGGCGGAATTCGATAGGTAAGACTTCGACCGTTTCACGAACCACTCCGTCTACTTCGGCCGGACGACCTTTCCATTTGCGAACCGCGTTGGCCGCCGCGGCATCCAAGATGGCAAAACCGCTGGACTGCGCTATTTCCACCTTGAACACATCGCCGTTCGCACGAATCCAAACTCGCAACAAGACCGTCCCTTCCCAGCCTTGGCGGAACGCATCCATAGGGTACATGGGCGGAACGTTGCCGCTCAAATCAACCGCTGTGGCTCTTGTTGGAATGACGGTTGGTGACGCCAATGATGGCTGGCGAACCAGTGGCTGCTGCAAATCGACCGGTTCCGGCAGATCAATTGCGTCGAATGCCACTTTTTCTTGTGGCGATACAGTTGGCCGATGTTCTTCTGGAGCACCGGTATCCGTATCGGTCGCGGGCGATTCGATATCGCTGGACGTGACACTCCAGACTCGCTTGGCTACTCGAGCTTCCTGCGGCATGATCACCATTTCTTGGCCAGACTGTGACGTCGCTGGCGGCGTTTGCGACTCCGGCGAAAATTGCAATTGAATCGAGATAGTGGAATCAGACGCTGCCAGTCGACTTACTTTGGGCATTTCCGTGCGAACCGCCATCAACGACGCGAGCGCCGAAATGTGGACCAACGCAGATACGCCGAACGCCAGTAGCGAACGTCGTCGCTGAGATGTCCAATGAGTTAGCTGAATTCGCATGGAAAATCAATTTATTCTTGCGGGCCAAAATGTCCTGGGGTTCGCTGCAAACGGCTAGCCTGTATTATAGCCTGATTCGAATTGATCCGAGAACGCTCGTATTATTTCGGCAATCTTCCCGAATGCACCGGTTAGGATAAACGCAATGGTGGATCCACATTATTGGCACGGCAAGTCCACGGTGGTGCTAGGGGCGTCATCGGGATTGGGCCTGGAAATCGCTGCTCAACTGTTTGCCGCCGGAGCCAACGTGACCCTGGCGGCCAGGAATCTGAAAGCGTTGGAAGCTGCACGAGACGCCATTGTTGCCAAATGTCCAAGTATCGAAGCGGACGCTTTGCAAGTGGCCGCCGCTGACCTGGGCGACGATCAATCGACGATCGAACTCTTTTCGCGTTTCTCATCGTTGGATGCCGTATTCAACGCCATTGGTCAGTCTGGCCGCAAAGCCATTGCGGATACTTCGCCCGCCGATTTTCAACAAATGTGGGAGGTCAATTTTCTGACTGCGGTCCGAGCGGTCCGAGCTGCCTTGCCCATGTTATTGGCGTCCAAAGGTCACTTTGTACAAATCGGTTCGCTGGCCAGTAAATCGGCGTCTCGCTACTTAGGAGCCTATCCCGCCACCAAGTTTCCATTGGCCGCTTACTTCCAACAGCTCCGGTTAGAATTGCAGACCAATGGTTTGCATCCCATGTTGGTCTGCCCCGGCCCGATTGCTCGTAACGACGCTGGCCAACGCTACGCGAATCAAACCAACGACTTGCCTGATAGTGCCAAACAACCCGGCGGTGGCGTTAAAGTCAAAGCCATCGCACCGGATTGGCTGCGCAAAGGATTCTGCAAGGATGCCAGCGTCGGGAAGCGGAAATTGTCGTTCCAGCAAAGGCAAAACTCCTGTTTGCCATCAGCCAACTGTCTGCCACTTGGGGCGATTTTATCCTCAAGAAGAAGACCTAGTTTGCGGCGGTCACCTGCTACGCGTATTCGTCAATTTTTGCTACGATGCCGGATTCCTATATCACTATCAATAGGCTGAACGCCACCGGTTGGCGCACGATTGGATCGTTCTGATTCGCAGAAAGGAACCCAGATGTCTGCATTCCCTGAAGTCGGCAAGATTCGCTACGAAGGTCCGGAATCCAAGAATCCACTGGCCTACCGCTGGTACAACGAAGATGAAGTCATCGAAGGCAAGACGATGAAGGAACATCTTCGTTTTAGCGTCGTGTATTGGCACACCTTTCGCGGCAACGGCAGCGATCCGTTTGGTGCTGGAACCATGCAGCGCCCCTGGGACGATGGTAGTGAATCGGTAGAAAACGCTGTCAAGCGAGTTAAAGTGGCGTTTGAATTCATGGAAAAGTTGGGTGCGCCCTATTACGCATTTCATGATCGAGACGTTGCGCCCGAAGGAAACACACTGGCAGAAAGCCATCAGAACTTTGATACGGTAGCCGCTGCTTTAAAGGAAGAACAACAGCGAACCGGCATCAAGCTGTTGTGGGGTACCGCCAACATGTTCAGCAATCCCAGGTTCATGCACGGAGCGGCCACCAGCTGCAACGCGGATGTGTTTGCCTACGCCGCTGCCCAAGTGAAAAAGTGTTTGGAAGTTACGTTGGACTTGGGAGGCGAAAATTACGTTTTCTGGGGCGGTCGTGAAGGTTATCAGTGCCTGTTCAATACGGACATGAAACGTGAACTGGATCACTTGGCCAAATTCTTTCACATGGCGGTCGACTATGCTGACAAGATTGTTTTCAAAGGGACATTCCTGATTGAACCCAAGCCCAAAGAGCCGACGAAGCATCAATATGATTCGGACGCCGCGGCCTGCATCAATTTTCTTCGACAATATGGTCTCACCGATCGTTTCAAGCTGAATCTGGAAACGAATCACGCCACATTGGCCGGACACACTATGATGCACGAACTGGAATACGCCGGTTCGCAAGGATTGCTCGGTTCCATCGACGCTAACACGGGCGACTTGCTCTTAGGTTGGGACACCGACCAGTTTCCGACCAACTTTTATCTGACCACCGAAATCATGCTTTCGCTGCTGAAATACGGACTTGGTGCGGGCGGTGTCAACTTCGATGCGAAAGTGCGTCGTGAAAGCTTTGAACCGATCGACTTGTTCTACGCGCATGTCGGCGGCATGGACGCTTTTGCTAAAGGCCTGAAGATTGCCGCCGCCATCCGTGCCGATGGCGAATTGGCTCAACTGGTCAAGGATCGTTATTCCAGTTGGGATGGTGGCATTGGTGCTGAAATCGAAGCGGGAAAACACTGTTTTGAATCGCTGTCTAAGTACATGCTGGAGAAAGGGGAAATTTCACCCAACGCCAGCGGACGCCAAGAGTTTGTAGAAAACTTGATCAACCGCTATCTGTAATCTCCTTTCGTTTGTAGTGCGGCCTTTAGGCGGAATTGGACTTTCGCCTAAAGGTTCTACAGATAAACGCCAGCTGCAAACTACGCAGATCAAACTCGCCGTATCAGACTGACCATTGGGCCAACCGCATTCATCGGGTGCTTTTCATTATTGGCCGATACAATACAAAAACTTCGCGGAACGTATCAACAGTCGATCTTGAATCACGGCAGGACTACCATCAAAGCCGTGTTTGCCTTCCAGTTGGTTGGTGGCGATCAGTTCGAATTCAGGTCGAGCGGCAATGACGAATGTTGTTCCGGAACGAGTTAAATAGTACAGCTTTCCAGCGGCCAGTATGGGCGAAGAGTATACTTGGCCGGCTCGTTCCAATCGTTCGCGATAAACCAATTCGCCCGAATCGGCCTTCGCACAAAAGGCAATTCCTAGCTGATCGTGCATCCAATACAGATGGCCGTCATGATAGATCGGAGAACTGACGTTGGTGCCGTGACTACTGGTCCACAATCGATGCGAATCGGTGACGTCGCCTTGGCCTTCCAGTCGTACGGCTAGTGACGCTGTACCAGACCGCCCACCAAAAAAGTACACCACGCCATCGGCCGCCACACCCGACGGAACCATGTACCAAGTAATGTCAGTCTTGCAGGTCCATAAGGGCGAACCATCTTTCGGATTGAAGGCCAGAGCATCGCCATGTCTTGCGACAATCAATTCGTCTCGACCCTCCGCCGACTTGGCGATAATCGGCGTATTCCACGATTCGCGAATATCACCGGTTCGCCAAATTTCCTTGCCGGAATTGCGGTCTAGCGCGACCAACGATTCGCTTTCCACACTGGCGTTGATGATCACCATATTTTGATACAAGACTGGCGAGGCCGCACTTCCCCAGCCGTTGGTTTGCGAACCGACATCGGCATGCCAAACCTGTTTGCCGTCATGGTCAAATGCGTAGACTCCCGATTTGCCGAAGAACGCGTACACATGCTTCTCGTCGACTGCCGGACTATTGCCCGCATAACCGTGGTCGCGAATTCGTTCTTCTTCGGGCTGAGCCGCTGCGATCGACTTGGTCCACACTATTTGTCCTGAATTCGCGTCCACCGCAATCAGTTGCCGCTGTAGTTTATCTAGCTCGCCCTTCGATTCGTCCGGAAAATAGCCGTCGTAACTGGTGACAAAGATACGATTGCCAAAGACCACGGGACTGGACGAACCAGGGCCAGGCAATTCCGCCTTCCAGACGATATGGTTCGAGTCGCTCCACTGAGTTGGCAGTTGAACATGCGCGACACCCATGCGAGTCGGACCACGAAAAGTAGACCAATCTTCCGCCGCACCGGTAGAAAACAACACGACGTGTGTCAACCAAAAGACAGCCACAAACAAACTGGATCGACGCAGGAAACAATGAATCGTCACAGGTAAGGCCCTCGTTCTAAGTAACACGCAAATCTGACTCGTATGATTGCATAGTCTAGCTGTTCGCATATACCGGTGCCATTCGCAGGTCATCGCCATCATGATGATTTTTTGGACTACAATGTTGTTTTTGATTCGCTTTTCAGGCTTTGGAAAAATGTCATGCAGAATTGTCAGTTGGTCAACGCCAGGCTCATTGCGACGATCATTGTGCTTTGTGTGTTGCCACGCGGAGCGTTCGCGAAAAACGAACTGCCGTCAGTCAAGGTAGAGAATATTCGCCGAGTATTCCATGATGGGCAGCACAATGCGTTTACCGATTTGGTTCGATATCAAGGAAAGTTGTACTTGGCGTTTCGAAGTTGTCCGGATGGCCACATGGTGCATCCGACGTCGTCTATTATCATTTTGACGAGCGAAGATGACGGCTTGCATTGGGAGAAAGTTCACCAGTTTCGAGTCAAGCTGCGGGATACTCGTGACCCGCATTTCTTGGTGTTTCAAGACAAGCTGTTTGTTTACACGGGAACGTGGTACAGCGGTGAAACGACGCTGCCAACCAGCCAATACGATTTAAACCAACACTTAGGTTATGCGGCTTGGACAAAGGACGGCAAGACCTGGCAGAGCCCTGCGATGCTGGAAGGGACGTTTGGGCATTATGTTTGGCGAGCGGCGGCGAGTGACGGACGAGCGTATCTTTGTGGTCGGCGAAAAATTGATTTTGACGTGCGACCTCGAGGCGAAGGGCCGGAAGTCGAATCGTTGATGTTGGAAAGCGACGATGGTTTGATTTGGCGAAAACGTGCGGTTTTTCAGGAACGAGAAGGAGACGAAACGGCGTTCTTGTTCTTGGCGGACAAAAGCATTTTGGGCGTGGGACGTCGCGGTCGCCATCATGCTCAAATCCTGCGATCCAATCCTCCGTATTCCAGTTGGACGCGAACCGATTTGGATCGCTACATCGGCGGTCCGTTGTTGGTGCCATGGGGCGATCGAATCGTTGTAGGTGGTCGTAAAACGATTGGCGACGCTGGTCCCAAGACGTCTCTGTATTGGCTGCAGGGCGATTCGCTGGTCGAATTTGCCGAACTGCCCAGCGGCGGAGACAATTCGTATCCGGGTTTTGTTTCGTTCGGACCAAACAAAGCACTTGTCTCTTGGTATTCGTCTCATGAAGTCGATGATCAAGGGAATTCAATCACCGCCATCTATCTGGCTGATTTAACTGTGGTTCCGTAGAAGCGATTTCATATGTTCAAGCATCAATGCGGCAAGGCGGTCCTGACGACGTTCTTTGTTTGTCAGATTTTTGGGAGCAATTGGGCACAGACGCAAACGTTTTTGCCGCCATCCCTTGGGTTCCAGAACGAAAAGCTGGAATATCACGCTGCAGCAAACGGCGATCGGATTCCCGATTTTTCGTTTTGTGGCTACCGGCAGAATTCCGCGTCCATTCCTGACGTTCCTGCCCAGTTGCGAATCGCCCCGTCGCCTGGTGACCAGGATGATACGATTCGATTACAAGCTGCGATAGACGCGTTGGCTGCATTGCCGCTGGGTGACGATGGATTTCGTGGTGCATTGTTGCTGGAGCCGGGCGAATTTCGCATTCACGGCAGGCTGCGGATCACGGCGTCGGGAGTTGTCCTGCGAGGTTCCGGCGCTGCCGGGGTCGAGAATGGCGGCACGACCATACGCGCCATCGGTTGGGATCGCGAACCGGCGATTCGAATTTTGGGCGGTTCGCTGGTTCGAGCGGACGAAGCGGCCATTGAGATTCAGGATGAATACGTGCCGCTGGGCGCAAGTTCGTTTCGTTTGAGCAAGAATCATGGCCTGCAACCGGGCGATCAAATTTGGATTCGTCGTCCGTCCACCGACGAATGGCTACAAGCGATTGGCGCCAAGTCAGAATGGCTGGGTTGGCGAGCGGGTAGTCGAGACATCCTTTGGGAGCGAACCGTCACGGAAGTGGACGAGCAGACGATTCACTTTGACGTGCCGCTCACATGTGCGTTAGACGCCAGCTACGGCGGTGGAACGATTGAACGCTGGAACACAGATCGTCGAATTCAGAATGTTGGCATCGAAGACGTGCAATTGATCTCGGATTATGACCAACAGAATCTTCGCGACGAACAGCATGCTTGGCATGGCATCATCACCAACGATGTAAAAAACGCATGGGTTCGCCGCGTGTCATTTCAACATTTTGTGGGCGGCGCAGTGCTGGTCGATCTTGGTTCGATCAACGTAACCGTCCAGGATTGTGCGTCGCTGCAGCCCGTAGGCGAAATGGGTGGATATCGACGTCATTCGTTTTTCACGCAAGGCCAACAAACGTTGTTCTTGCGTTGCTGGGCCGAACAGGGCCGGCACGACTTTTCCGTTGGGCAATGCTCTGCGGGACCCAATGCGTTTGTCCATTGCTTTGCCAAAGACGCGATCGGAGACAGCGGTCCGTTGGAGAGCTGTGCCAATGGCGTGTTGTACGATAACGTCCGCATTGACGGCCATGACTTGCGGTTGACAAATCGCTGGAATCATCCGCCCAAGGCTGGTTGGACCGCTTTCAATTGTGTTTTATGGCAGTGTCAAGCATCGCAAATTCAATGCGATTCGCCTCCGGACGCGTACAACTGGGCGGTTGGATTCTGGGCAACTCCCGCTGGAAACGGAGTGATGAGCGCACTGAGCGATTTCGTCAATCCTTTGAGTTTGTACCAGCAACAGTTGGCTGAACGAACCCATTGGGAAAATGCCAAACAGATCGAACCATTCTTACTGAGCCCGGTTGGTGCCACGAATCCAACACTTTCTGAAACAGCCGGTTTTGTGACTAAAAGTAACTCGCCGGCCGAAACTCTACTGGACCTGATTCGCCAACATTGGAACCGCGAACGATCGTCATTGCAGTCGAATGTGCCGTTGTTCGAACAAGAATCACCGCCGTCGTCAGCTCAAAAGGATTCTGTAAAACGAATCGAGATTCTTAACGGCTGGATTGTTGTGGATGGCAAATTGAAAACTGGTGATCATTTGACGCCAACATGGTGGCGAGGCTCTATTCAGCCAGAAACAGCCGAATCGTTTGGTCCGTCCGTCACTCGTTACTCGCCAGGTCGGAGCGGCACGGGTTTGACGGATGATTTAGACACCGTAGCCACCGGCATGCAGCAACACAATGTTGCGTCTTGCAATCACCATTACGGTTTGTGGTACGACCGGCGTCGCGATGATCATTTGATGGTGCGTCGCGCAGCGGCCGAAGTTTCGCCGCCTTTTACGAACAGCCATTTGCGCGAACCGGACAGGGTACCGCTTGGGACGGTCTGAGCCTTTATGATCTGACAAAATGGAACACTTGGTATTGGCAACGTCTTGGCCATTTTGCAGATTGCTGTGATCACCACGGCCTGATTCTTTTTCACGAAAACTATTTTCAGCACAATATCTTAGAGGCCGGAGCCCATTGGGCCGATTCACCGTGGCGTCCGGCCAACAATGTGAACCAGACGCCGTTTCCCGAACCTCCACCGTACGTCGGAGATAAGCGGATCTTCTTGTCGCATCAGTTCTACGATATTTCACGACCGGTACTTCGAGAATTGCATCGTAGTTACATTCGGCAATGCTTGTCGAACTTTGCCGAAAACCAAAACGTCATTCAGCTAACCAGTGCAGAATTTTCAGGGCCGCTGTCATTTGTCGAATTCTGGATCGATACGATTGTGCAGTGGGAACAAGAAACTGGGCGAAACGTCACGTTGGGACTGAGTTGTCCCAAAAACGTTCAGGACGCCATCTTGGAGGATCCTAAACGTCGAGAAACCGTGGATGTCATTGACATTCGGTACTGGACGTATATGGAGAACAATGAACTGTTCGCTCCGGAAGGTGGACTCAATCTTGCGCCGCGTCAGCATGTTCGTCAGCTTCGCCCCAAGTCGACGTCGTTCGCGTCAATTGTGCGTAGTGTGCGAGAATATCGGATGCGATTTCCGCAAATTCCCGTCACCTACTACGCCGACATGTATTGCCGCAGTGACCGCCATGGTTGGGCCGTATTGATGGGAGGCGGTTCGCTTCCGAATCTCATGCCGCTGGCTGATGAACTGAGTTCCGCAATCATCCAGATGACCCTGACACATCGTTGTCACTAGGTGAAGGTCAATACGCACTTTCCAACGACACGAAGTGTTACTTAGTTTATTCTGACAAGCGAGCGGATTCGACAGAACTGAAATTGCCGGCCAACCGACTCTATGAATACACATGGGTCGACCAAGCATCGGGACAGTTTCAGCAACCGTTTCGTCCTGTGAGTCGTGACAGCATCAAGCTGCGTCCCGAAGCGACAGTCGCATTCGTTCGTGCCATTGACTGACGCACGTACAAGCTCGGCCCTATACCGCCGTATGTATTGTGAACTTGCGTCGCCGCGGATGGTGGTGTTCGTAGAGCTTGCATGATCAGGCCCTGCGCGGCTAGAATCAGGCGAATTGTTGTCGGCTCGATCGGAGCCAACTGGTCCATGAGTAGGGTGGAAGCAAAGCATGTCGGGCGAGTCCGAATTACGGTCAATTCAGGACGAACGTCCGATCTGTCCCGGTAAACTGAGCGAATTGGGTGGTGTTGGTGACGAGCCTGATTCGGCGGGGCGATATCCAAGGCGAGGCATCTTTCCGGCGGTTCCGCCCAGTCGGTTCGCTGGCAAGCCGATCAAAGTGGCCATTGTTTACGCAGTGTTGTATCGATTTCGCATGCCGATCTTTCGTCGGTTGAGCGAGCATCCGTCGTTGCAAATTCGACTCTTTGTGGGCAAAGGCGTGCCTGGGACAAAGTTTTCCAACGCTCCGGACCACGACGATTTGGATACGGAAATACTCTGGACGTTGCAAACACCTGTTAACAGTTCCGGACGCAATGTGACATTATCCGCCAATCCCTCGTTGCCCTGGAGGCTTGCTAGATTTAAGCCGGATGTATTGCTGATTCAGGGCGGGCTGTTGCCCAACAACTGGTTCACATGGATTTTTTCACGTGTCACCGGCACGCCCGTTGTTTGGTGGTCATTGGGGGAGGTTCGAGGTAGACAGTTTCGTGGGCTATCGGCGCTGTACCGGCGGTTTATTAAATGGGTGGAGCGACGCAGCACGACTTTCGCCGGCTATTCGTCCGTGGCGATCGAATATTTTCTGAAGCAAGGATACGACAGGCGGCGTTGTTTCAATTTGGTTAACGTCGTCGATACGAACCTCGTTGCCAAGCAGATCGAAGCCACTCGCAGCAGTGTCCCGCAACTTCGAACAGAACTTGGGCTCGACAATACGCAAGTGTTATTGTTTGTTGGTTCGCTCAGTGAAACCAAGGGGCTCGATATACTCCTTCATTGCGTTGCGGAACTTAAAGCAGAGTATCCTGCCATGCGTCTGTTGGTTGTCGGTGACGGGCCCCAGCGACAGAACGCAGAAGCCTTGGCAAAGGACCTGGGTGTGGCCGATTATTGCCGATTTGTCGGTGCCGTTTATCAAGGTGTATCAGCCTATTTTCAGTTAGCGACGGTCTTAGTCATGCCAGGCACAGGAGGACTTGCCATCTCTGAAGGGATGGCACACGGCTTGCCCGTCATTTGTTCCACTGGAGATGGTGTGGAAGTCGATCTGATAGACGAAGGGGAGAATGGATATTATGTTCAGCCTAATTGCCCGAGCCAGCTTGCTGATCGAATTCGACGAGTCTTGGATTCGCCTGAACGAGCCAGCCAAATGGGCAGCCATTCATTACGGATAATTCAAGAACGCGCCAATATCGAGCTATATTTAAACGAGATGTTATCGGCCATCTATGCTGCTCTAGACGATCGCCACTTGCACAGAAATGAATAACTGGAAATGACAGAAACGCTTGGCGAAAGAACCTGCCCAGCTTGCGGTAATCGAACGTGGCAGTCCATCCAGGGGACGCGAGGTGGAGACTATGTGTGTTGCCGGACATGTCGCTACCACGTGCTTCTCACCGAGTCAAGCGACGATCGAACCAAGGCATTTGAAGCCGAACAAGAGCGATTCTACGGAGATGACACTTCGATTTGCCTCACGCAAATATCGAATGAACTGCAGGATGCTCGGGTTCGCAATCGGATACGCGTGCTCCAACGGCATTTGCGGCAAGGCAAGTTGATTGAAGTTGGACCAGGTAGCGGAGAAGTACTTGGACAGTTCAAATCGCTCGGCTACGAAGTGACTGGTGTCGAGCATTCCGCCAAAATGGCCAAGGTTATTTGTGAACGATACGGCATCAATGTGGTTGTTGGGGCATTCGAAGAACACGATTTTCCGGTCGATCATTTTGACGCGTATTTGTCATTTCACGTCATCGAACACGTGACGGACGTGGCGTTGCATTTACAAAAGGCGGCCGATGTCCTGCGCCCCGGCGGACTGGCGTTGATCGCTACTCCCAACGCCGATAGTTGGGAGCATCGTTTCGCCGGTCGACTTTCGCCAAACTACAGTCCTGCCCATTTGCAATTGTTTTCCAAGGACAGTATCGACAGAATGCTTCAACAAGCCGGCTTTCGTGTGATTGAAACTCTCACGCCATGCTACACCGACGCATGGTTGCGAGTGGCGTCGTCTTTCTATCGAAATCTACGAGGACAAAAAGTTGGCTACGCAGACCTGGCAACTCGAAGCGACACGCCTTGCGCTGACGGCTTATTCATGCGTATAGTATTGCGGATTTGCCGTTTCGAGCTGTTCAATCCGTGCTGCGAGGCGGTAATGAACTCTTTGTGGTTGCAAAGAAGGCATAGTTATTCGTATTGACGCGACAATGAGTGGCCACTGATCAGGACGTAAACCATGATCCGACTGGAAGTAATCAAGTTCATCTGGAGCCATCCTGCCAATCGAGGGCGACGATTGCAAACGATCTTCCGTACCGTTCGTTGGAAATTTCATCGCATGCGCGAACTACACCTTGGCTAATTCCTGTATTTCATGGGATGCGGCTCCAATGTTATCCCAACAGCTACGGGGCGGGCGTGATGATTGCTACCAACGGTTGGCCGGATTATGACGAAATGCATTTCATCCAGCGTTATCTGCGGCCGGGCGATGCGTTTGTGGATATTGGCACTAACATCGGCATTTTTACGTTGTTTTCGTCTGGCATCGTGGGGCCCTCCGGTTACGTGCTTGGGCTGGAAGCGAATCGGCGTTCGTTTGACAGATTGCTCGAGAACATTCAGTTGAATGCATTGGACAAGATTGTAGACGCTAGGTGCGAAGCCGTCGGACCGGAAAACGGGACGATTCGTTTTCTTAAAGGACGAGACCTTACGAATCGAATTGTCACCAAAGCGGAACAAGAGAAGGCCAACGTCGAATTCGATGATGTCCCCTGCGTTCGCATTGACTCGCTATTGTCACAACGTAAGTTCGTCATGGGCAAAATAGACATCGAAGGAGCTGAACCAATGGCGTTTCAGGGTGCTACTCAGGCTCTGCAATCAGGGAATCCGCCGGTGTGGATGATGGAATTGAAAAGCCATCTGCTGAGTCGGTTTGACAGCTGCCCTGAAGAAGTGCGAGACATGCTGTTGAAATTCGACTATCGCCTAGCCACCTATGATGCCAATCAGAATCGACTGACATTTTCGGAACAACCCTGGGAAGGGCATGGTGACGTGCTGGCGATTCATTATCCTTCGCTGTCGGAAATACAGGCTCGCTTGGACCAGAGTTCCGCATAGCCCTCTTGGGATAGCTCATTTAGCCTTTGCGGCAACTATCACTGCCCTTGCCGTTGTCACAACGCAACGTCTGGGCGACGATGTATTGACGTGCAAGAGTCTTGCTCACGTTAGTGCGAAGCTTGCGGCTCGAAGAAAGAAATGTGTCCATCAACAGTGCCATAGGAGGTTCCATGCCTTATCGTCGAATTGAAACGCTGGTGTCGATTCTGATCTTGCTTCTGGCCAGTGTCTGTTTTGCGGATGATTGGGCTCATTGGCGAGGTCCATCTGGAAACGGAGTTTCATTAACCGCAGATCCTCCGACAACTTGGAGCGATACGCAAAACGTCAAGTGGAAAGTGCCGATTCCCGGCAAGAGTTCAGGTTCACCTGTGATCTGGGACCAACAAGTTTTTGTGGTCACAGCCGTGCCAACTGGAAAGCAAACGGACAATCTTCCTGAATTAGAATTCAAGCTCCTGGCATTTGATCGAGCCAACGGCCAACTCCAATGGGAGCGTTCTGCCGTAGTGGCCACGCCGCACGAAGGAACTCATTCCACCAACAGTTTTGCTTCTGCTTCGCCTTGCACCGATGGTGAACATGTTTACGCGCACTTCGGTTCGCGAGGACTCTACTGTTACACCAGGGACGGAGAACTGACGTGGAAACGCGATTTCGGCCACATGACGACTCGGAATAGTTTTGGCGAAGGGAGTTCTCCTACCATTGAAGGCGATTTGATCTTGGTTCCTTGGGATCACGAAGGACCATCGTTTCTGTATGCATTGGATAAACGCACGGGGAACGAAGTCTGGAAAGCGGAACGCGATGAACCTTCCTGCTGGGCAACGCCTATGGTGGTTCAATGGCAAGGCAAGAAGCAGGTAATCATGAACGGTCAAACGTGTGCGCGAGCTTACGACTTGGAATCCGGTAAGGAGCTGTGGCACTGCGCCGGTCAAACGCAACGACCAGCCGCGTCGCCTGTCTTCGACGGCACTCAAGTTTACGTCGGCAGTGGTTTTCGAGGTTCGTTCTTGGCGGCGTTTCAACTAGACGGACAAGGCAATATCGAAGGCACCAAACACGTCGTCTGGAGCGTGAGTCGGAACACGCCGGACATTGCCTCGCTGCTTCTATCCGAAGGTCGGCTTTACTATACGAAAGAGAAATCGGCCGTACTGACTTGTGTTGAGGCCGCAACTGGCAAACCGTTTTATTCGGCAAAGCGAGTGCCCGAATTGCGCACGCTGTATGCTTCGCCGATTGCGGCAGGAGGTCACGTCTACATTACCGACCGCGATGGCACTACGGTTGTAATCAAGGATGCCGAACAATTTGAAGTGGTTTCTATCAATTCCGTTGGCGAAACCGTCGACGCAACTCTGGCGCCTGTCGACAATCAATTGTTTATTCGTGGCGAACAACATTTGTTTTGCATCGAAGAATAAGAAATTCACAAGACGGATAACAGCCAACAGAATCGAATCTGGTGGCTGTTATTTCGATGCGCGAAATGAATCGCAAGAAACGAAAGAACTAAGGCGTCTGATACTGCAATCGACCTAGCGTTCCGGCGGCTAGATCAACGTAGTACACCAAGCCGTCTAGCGGCGACACATGCATGTCGACCAGGAATCCCACGGGTTCGGAAACGACAGTGACGTTCTGTACGGCACCACTTGCGTCAAACTGTACGGCTCGCAATAACTGGTCTCCAATATCGGTAAACAGCAAAGCGCCGGTCGTTTCCGCCGGATAGTTCGAGCCAACTAGATAATCGCCCATGATGATCGCTCGAGCTCCATCGCTGTGCAGTCGAGCCCATGCTGGTGCGGTCACGTCCGGATTCGTCGCATAGTAGGCTTGTACTTGTGATAAGTCCTGATAGCCGCCTGTCTGTCCGTCACCTTCAAAAGCGGGCCAGCCAAAATTTGCACCAGCATCCGCAATGTTAATTTCTTCCCATTGCGTCCAGCCCACGTCCCCAATGGCGACGTCACCCGTGGATTGGTTGATGGCAAATCGGAAAGGATTTCGCAGCCCCAACTGATACACCTTAGAACGATTTGAATTTGGATTGCCATCAAAGTACGGGTTGCTCGCGGGACCTTGGCCAGTGATTGGATCAATGCGCAGAATCTTGCCGTTCAAGCTATCGATATCTAACGAACGAAGGTTGATCGGATCGACTCGGCCAAACGATCCACCATCGCCAGACGCGGCGTACAAGTAACCGTCGGGACCGAATTCCAAGTCACCGATGGTATGACTCAGTTCGTCCGAAGCGATCGCGTCTTGCAACGGATTGCCATTTGCATCCACGGCAGAAAACGGACCCGATAACGATGGAATGTTGAACGGGTCACCGATGTTTTCGTATGTAGAATTGTTACCTACCAGTACAAATTCGCTGGCCGGGTCAGCAAACGTTCCCGCAGCATTGACGGTGAAGCGAGAAATCCTGGCCACTCGCGCACCATTTCCGTCCGGTCCGCCTCGACCCGTAAACGCTTGGACCTCGGGCGGATCATAAGTGTAAGCAACGTACAGATAGGGATTGTTGTCAAAGTCGGGGTGAATGGTAAATCCCAACATACCTCGATCCTTGGTTCCGGAATTGACAATGTCACGGATGTCCAGCAAAAAGCCCGGTTGGATCGAACCATTCGAATTAACAATTCGCACGGTACCTCGTTGTTCGGAAACGAACATGCGCCCGTCCGAAAGAAACTCGACGGCCAAGGGCTGCACGAATCCGCTGGCAATATTTTGAAGCGTAAAATCATTGCTGATGGGTACATTCGGTACATCGGCACCATCTAACAAGGCAACCACTTCGGCCGCCGAAAGCGCTCGATTGTAGATTCGAACATCATCAATCCCGCCGCGGAAATAGTTGTCCACTCGACCAATATCCAGGCGATCTACCGCCAAAGGAACTCGTCCCGCAAAGTCACTGCGGCTAGTTACTTGCACGCCATTGACGAAGACTCGATAAGCTGTTCCGTCAAATGTGGTGGCGACATGATTCCATTCATTTTCTGTCAACACGGAATCGGTAATAAACGAATTCCAATTGGTGCCATCGCCAAAGCCGACGTGAATCTTGGTCTCTTGGTAAACCCAAATTCCAGGAGCTCGTTGCGCCGCAGAACCGTTTTGGTAACCGAGCACGCCGTGATAGCTTGAATCCGCATGATTGGGTTTGATCCACACTGATTGCGAGAATTGGCCGGAATCCAAAATTAAGTCAGCATCCGGTCCAATCTGTACGAAGTCATTCACGCCATCAAACGAATAACTACCGGTATTCGAGCTGGTCACATTCGGCTTATCGGCAGATGGCCCGGACGGCGACACGAAGTTGACCATACTTCCCGAATTCGCAAAGACCGATGCGTCCGCCACCGATTGACCGATGGACGTTTCGTCGAGACGCCAATGGCCAATCAAGTCGCTGCCCGCTTCGTCATCCACAATGGTGACAATCGCCGTTCGTGGCGCTCCCAGGTCCGCACCTAAGGCTCGGTACAATGAAACGCTAAATGTTTCTATGCCTTCCAGTGTGCTATCGTTTAGAATGTCAAAGGTGACATTGGCCGAAGTCTGGCCGTTCTGGAATTCGACCATTCTGGAATCACTGCCAATGAAATCAAGCCCGTCCGTGGCGCCCGTGGCTAGAGTCTGAATAAAGACCTGAGCAATCCCTTCGCTGCCTTCTACTCGCTCCAGCCCTAGTGTCACACTGCCAGCTTCTTCGCCAACGGTGACGCTACTGATAGCCAATTGGATCTTACCACCGTTTGCAGTGGGAGTTTGATACTGGAAATGGCCGTTGACGTGCAAAGTTTCACTGTCAGGAAATCCTGGCGTGACACTACCATTTTCCCACGTGCCAGTGGAGTAGGTGTTTGGAGCTTCCGACTGAAAGACGACTCCATCCACGGAAATGAAATCAACTTGTAGATTGCGGTCAACGCCATTGGCCGGATCGTAAAGATCGTTGATAAAGGCAACGCGAACTTGATCCGCCGTTACCGTGCCATCCGCCACAAACGAATAGTCCGTCAAATTCGAAGTGACCGTCCAGGAAGCCACGGTCTGCCCGTTGATCTGCAGTTGCATTTGTTCGTCACCCATCGAACCCGACGCGCGAACAGTCAACTGTGACCCACTGCCCGTTGTGCCTTGGGCATACTGAAAGTAGCCGTTGGCATGCAGTGTTTCACTTTGAGGATATCCAGGCGTAATAGCTCCGTTGGTCCATGTGCCGGTTGAGTAGACTGCAGGAGCTTCCGTTTCAAAGACTCGGCCGTCAATGACCAAACGATCTACAATCAAGTTGCGGTCAATTCCATTGGCCACGTCATAGGCATCGTTGGTAAATGCAATTCGAATCTGGTCGGCTGTCACCGACTGATTTGCAGTGAAGGTGAATTCTTGGAAGGTCGTGCCAATTGAATTCCAGTTCGCGACAACCTGGCCGTCGATTTCTAACTGCATGTTTTCAGTGCCGTCCTGTCCAGCGGCGCGAATCGAAATCAACGATCCCGAATTGCTGTTAGACGCGAATTGAAAATAACCATTGGAATGCAAATACTCTGACTGTTTAAAGCCAGGCGTAAGCCCACCCGCATCCCAGGTGCCAGTAGAATAAACCGAAGGGTCTTCCGTCTGGAATACTTGTCCGTCAATTTCAATGCGATCGATTCGCAAATTGTAATCCGCTCCGGTAGCCGGATCGTAGAAGTCATTCGTAAACGCAATTCGCACATCGTTGGCGGAAACGCTGTTCAAGCTGGCTGTAAACGTTTGAAATTGACCACTATCAGCGTTCCCTCCTATGTTGCTCCATGTTTGAACCACTTGTCCACCAACCAGCAATTGCATTTCTTCCTGGCCTGTCTGACCGGCGGCAAAAATGGAAATTGGCAACGTGTGCTGATAGCCCTGCATCCATTCGTCTGGCAGTGCGAGCCTTGCTTCGATCAATCCGGTGGTTGTTTCTAGAACCCAATCACCACCAAGTTTGGAATTGCCGGTCAGGTCATTGGATGCAGCGACGTCTGCGCCGGTGAGTTCGGCAATCTGTTGAATAAACAGCTGACCTGTTTGGTCTGCCCCAACTTGGCAGCCGAACAGCAGAATGTCTGCGTTATGCGAAAAGGCACGCCGCCAAGTTTTCAGCTGTGAAGAAAACGATTGCAAATTCTGATCGTCTAGAACGTCACTGCCGAGTTGAACCGCTGCCGTGTGGCCGTGCGAAATGATTTGCAGTGAACGAACGTTGGTGCGTTGCTGAAGGAGCCGAGAGATTTGGGCAATTCCAGATTCATTGGCATTCAACATGACAACTTCCGTGTCGTTGCCAATATCAGTCACCAGCATTTGAGCATCTTGGACATTCGCGTCGATCACCAGAATATCGACTTCATGGGAATGTGTCGAATCGATGACTGACGCAATGCTTTCGGCAACATCTGCCGCCAACATGCAACGCTGTTCCAGTGCGCGAATTTGCCATCGGGTCTTGCGGTTTTGAAAGGGCTTTCGAAACAAATGCTGACGAATGAATGATTTCATGGTGTTATCCCATGTTTTTGGATTCCCTTCCGATTTTCTGAAACGCAAAAAGGCAGCTTTGAAGACCTAAAACAAAAAAAGCCGCGTTCACGTGAACGCGGCTTTCTGAAGATTCTTGAAGTCTATGCGACTAGCGTCGGCGACGAACCATCGAAGCTAAACCTGCCAATCCCATCAGCACCAAGCTAACACTGGAAGGTTCAGGAACAAAGGTGTACAGAACCGTCGTCATCGGCTTGTTGCCACCAGTCATGTGCATCAGGCGAACATTGTCGATGTCTTGCTGCGAGTTAGCACCACCGGTTCGAGCGCTGAAGATCATACGTCCGTCGTAAGGCAGAAGTCCGTCAATGAAAACGTTGTCAACTGCGGTTACGGTTTGAGTTGGATCGGAAATGTTAACCGTTACGTTCGAACCGGAACCATTTGGAGTTACGATGATTTCGGCATGATGAACTTCGCTGTTTTCGAAGATACCAAGCGGGCTGGCGTCCAAACCAAAAGTTTGAACCAATGCACCGTCCCAATGCAATGAAACAGAGCTTTCGCTTTCCGCATCATCAGCACCGTTATTGAACGTGTCAAAACCAACACCAAAGGCACCGGTCAGGTTTGGTTCTTCGGCAACTGCAGTCAGCGTTGCAGGTCCTTCGGTTCCGTAAACGGAAGAAGGAACATAGGCAACACCCATGCCGTCTGCACCACCGCCGTTACCAGCAGAAATTCGGAAGTCGAAGTCAATCTTCAGCTGGCTGTAAGGGCCAGAAACAAGCTGCGGGAACGCCGCTTGGTTTTGCTGACTGTTAACTTCTTGAGTCAGGTTCACATAAGCACCGTCCCAACCACCTGCAGAAGTGATCGACGGAGCTGGGCCTTCGCCAAACTGAGACAGAATCGGAGACGCGCTTGCAATCGAGCAAGCGGCCAACATGGCAGCAACGCCAGAGAAAAATTTCACTAGTCGCATCTTCATTAGACCTTTCCCCAAGTGCAACCGCACATTCCCTGTCGGCCACACCCAACACCTAGTTCGCTTGTCCGTTAGCGAAATGTAACAACCTCGTTAGCTGCAGACAAAGACAACATGTTTTGCCTGCTAAGACGTCAATTTAAGAAGCGATTAGAAACCGGTCAAGGATTTTCATTTGCAGGAAGCAAAGATTCTTCGAATTAGTCGGATTACAGAAAATCGACTGTTTAGCAAAATTGACACCGCACGAAATTGGCTTCAGAATCGTCTATGAATTCACGCTTTCCGCACCCCATAAAGAGTACTCGGTTGACCCATTTCGCTTGTTTGATACGGTTAACAATTGGAATTTTACCCAAGCGTTCGCGATCCAACCGCTCGTCGTACGAGCCATCCGACCGTGTTCGTGCCTGGAATTGAGTGATGATTGCACAAGAAAACACGGTCGTTTCGTTCGAATACACGCTTACTAATCCCGACGGCGAGGTCTTGGATAGCTCGGAAGGAAAAGATCCGCTGACCTATCTTCACGGTGCCGGGAACATCATTCCCGGATTGGAAGTCGCCATCGCAGGAAAATCGGCTGGTGATTCGCTCAGCGTAGTTGTTGCCCCGTCGGACGGTTATGGCGAACGAGATGACCGCCAAGTAGCCAATGTGCCAAAGGAGAACTTCGCTGGCATTCCGAATCTGGAGATTGGCATGCCCTTGGAGGCCCAAACGCCGCAAGGTCCGCGAGTTGTCCGCATTGCCGCCATTAATGACGATTCGGTCACCATTGATGCCAACCATCCGTTGGCCGGTGTCACGCTGCATTTTGATGTTCGCATCACAGACGTTCGCCAAGCGACTCCGGACGAGATTTCACACGGTCACGCGCACGGTCCCGGTGGCCACGATCACTGATTTACGTGGTCAGAGTTTAGGATTTCTGACGTCGGTATTGGTTGTTGCGCGGTCGAGTCATTGCACATTCGACCGTTTGCCAAATCAAACGCCAGATTCGACCGGCAAAAATCCATCAGGTCTTCCGTCGGCGGTGCGACAAACGCGTCACACAGCGCCGACGCGAGCTGGAGCTGGTCGAATTGAAAATCACTGCGACAGCAATGCAGGGCCTGGCGTTTGAGCGGCAACAATTGTTGATGTCGCTGGGTCCATCCGGACTGAATGAAGTGGACAAAAAGCGTTTCATCCGGGCCGTAAACTTTGTCACCGATGATGGGATGGCCCAGCCATGCTGCGTGCACTCGGATTTGATGCCGTCGCCCTGTGTGGGGAGCAATACGACAGACGGTGAATTGTTGATTCGCAAACAGCGGCTGAAACCAAGTGACAGCGGACTGCCCATCGGTTCGAACCATCGACTTCATACGAACATGACCGGAGACACAAGGCCCCAGCGGTTGGTCCACCAGCGTTTCTTCTGCTAAAACTCCGTCGACAATCGCCAAGTATTCCTTGGAAACTCGTCTCTGTTCCACCGCCGTTTGATACGCACGTGCCGCTTCCGCATCTTTGGCGAACAGCACCAACCCGCTGGTTTCACGATCTAGGCGGGCGACCAGATGAATGCGGTCCGCCCGCAAGTATTCGCGAACCACGCCGACCAAACTGGAAAAATTGCCGTTCTTGGAAGGATGGCATACGAACCAACCCGGTTTGTTCACCGCCAGCGTTCGTTCGTCTTCGTACACAATCCATGATTGAAATTCCGCTAATTCGACCGTGGGTGGAATCGGCCCGAACGGATCATTGATCGGCATCACTGGTACTCGCCGCCTTGATCACGGCGTTGACTCCACTTCCACAACAACGGCCGAATCGTAGGCCAGATGGACATCTTGCCGCTGCTGAAGGGAACGCAGCAGAGTGTCAAATTTCGGTTCTACGGAAACGGTTTGGGTTTCTTCGTTCACCGTGATTTGCAGCGGCTGACGGGTGTCGATCAGTTGGTCGCTGAGTGTCAGAACAACGCGGCCAACATTGGTGGTGGTTAAGCGAATTTGATTTTCGCTTTCTATTCGACCGAACAGTTGCATGCCCTTCGCTGGTTCTGCGATTTCTAGCCAGTAAAAGTTGCGAATCACTGGGTCGCTGGGGTGCCACAAAACCTGCTTTGGAGTGGCATTGCGTTTAAATTCCATCATCGTTGGCACGTGTTCTTTGTCAGGCAGGTTCGAATGTTGCTTTCCTTCTTTGTAAAGCATTTCCACGTTGTAGCATTCCGGATAGGTTTGCTTGAGCTGTGTAATTTGTTGGTCAAATTTTTGGCAACGTTCCAATCGACCGTAGGCATTATCGTGTTCGCCAATCATGAACGTGAAACGCAAATTCATGAGGCTTTCCGCCTTGGTTTCTCCGTCAGTCGGCGCCGCAGCGGAACTGTGCACAGCTGCAAAGCGGTCAGCCATCTTGGGTCCGATGCTAAATGCGCCGTAGCCGCCATGAGAATAACCGATGGCGTAAATGCGATTCTGATCCACGTCTTCTAACACGCTGAGCATCGCAATCAGCCGATAGATCAGCGGATAGACATAGTCCGTGTAAAAACCGTTCCATTCATCCGTAGGTGCTCGCAACGCCAAATACAAACAATTGTCGGCCTGGTAACGAGTTTTCATGTGTTCCCACTGCGAATCATTCAAACGCTTTGGCGCACCTCCACCGCCATGCATGGCAAACACCACAGGCCACCCGTCGGCCGGCTTGGTTCCTCGTTTCTCAAAACTGAACGGCATCGTATAACCACCGGCGACGACGTGCCGCTGTTCGAATTCCGCAGCGTATTCGTCGCGAATCGGACTTTGGCGAAACGCCTCCCATGCCAATTGAAACACTTGCTGGCGTTCGGATGCCGTCAATTTCGAATAGGCCGTTTCCACTGCTTTCGACACCAATGATTCTTGATCCTTTGCGTCTGCGGCAAAGAACTGCTTGGCCACTTCGATAAACAGTTTGTGCGAAGCGTCGGAAGTCTTTTCGGATGGAGCATTGTTGGCATCACCGTCGGACGTTTCGGCGTTCGGCGCGGGCAGGCTTACTTTGACCAACACGTGTTCTTGCGCCGGAACTTGGAAATCGTGCTGCAAAATACAGGCATCGCGATCGGCGTCTTCGCTGTAAAAAATGCAGGCCTGTAGCGATTTGCCGTGAGCGATAACAAAATCCAGCTTGTCATTGGTGTCGTTGCCGTCGGTTCGCGTCCACCCGTTGCCAACTTCGTGGCCGTCGTCCATAAGACGCACGAACCGGCGAATTCGGTTTTCGTTGGAATCAAGCACGTCAATCGAAACTAGTGATTCACCTTCACCGGCCACCGGCTTCTTGCGCAGCGAATTATACCGAGCGGTCACGTCGACGCCGCTGACGGTTTGATTGCGACGAGCCCACACCATGGGGAACGGCGTATCTGTTTTTTGAACGAAGTGGCATAAATGCCGTACTTGGGATCGGTTGCATCTCCTGGCTGGCGATATCCACAAACCAACCTCGGTTCAAGCCTTGCGGATCAGGTTCGGACGCGCCGGTAAATTTCCATTCGCCGTCCCAGATTTCGACCCACGTGTGGTTGCCTCGATTGTTGACCCATAAGGGTGTTCCCGCCATTCGAGCTGGCACGCCGACCGCTCGACACGCATCGGTCAAGATCACCGACAATCCAGTGCACGACGCCAAACCTTGCTCCATCGATTCGTACGGACTTTGGTCGGCTTTCTTGCGTCGAGTGGAATACTTTACGTTGACGATGCCAAAGACGTTTTCGTTAAGTTTTTGAGCTGCTTCGCTGGCCGTTTTGCAATCTTTTACCAGCGGCGCGAACCGATTGTAAAAGTCTTCTCGCCAATCATCGCGACGTTCGTTGATCGAAGCATACGGAACCACATCGTTCAGAAAAATTTCCATGGGGATATTTTTACCCCACGGAAATTGGTGCTTTGCTTTGAACGCGAAGCGAACGTTTTTCAGCAGATAATCGGCCGATAACGACTGCAGATCGGTTTCTGGCATATTGGCAATCAAGAATTTGACCGCTCGAACTTCTTCGTCCGACTGAGCTTCCTGCAGGGCTTTTTCCAATTCAGAGCGATTGTCTCCGGCTTGGGTAAGCGCGGTTTCAAGTCCCGGCGTTGGGTCTGCGGCACCAATGCCTTCGTCCGCGTAGGTGGCCGAATGAAACTCGCCCAGCAGCACCGTTATGGTGATTAAGAAAACGAGACGTACCGAAAACGCAATTGTCGATTTTTGTCGCAACATGGTCACTCGCAATTAACGTAAAACGCAAAAAAGATGACAGGTAACACGGGTTGGGTTTTCTGTACCCCAGCTAAGAGTTTTGAAGCGCTTTTTCCTAGCCCGCACGTAAGCGAGGGGAAAACGGGGAGTCCAACTCCTCGCTCACGCTCTCACACTTCGGGCTAGGATGTTTCGCCGAGAAAACGCAATTGCGCAACTTCAAACGTTTAAAGCTGGTTTTACTGCCGAACTGGTTTCCACGCAACACTCGCAGGCAACGGTCACTTCTTCGTGACAACCACGTCTGCAGCGGCAAGCTGGACAGCGTTGCGTCACGGCCAAAAGGAGCGAAAGTTTCTAAATGGCAGCCTCGGCACAAAAGCAACAGAAAATCGACTAGAATCGGAGGCCTGGAAAATTCAACGTACTTAAATTTGTCTAATTCATGGAGAACAAAATGAGGCATCAAATCGGATTATTCGTCATAGCGACCGTGATCGCGGCGAACGTGTCGATCCAATTCGTTTCGGCTCAAGAGAACAATCAGCCTCCCGCCGGATTCCACGCGTTGTTTAACGGTAAGGATCTGGAAGGCTGGCACGGTGTTCCGAATTCCACGCAGGATCCTCGGAAATTGGAAGCAATGTCGGAATCTGATCGCCAAGCCGCGTTGGCCAAAGAAGCGGAAGGAGTGGCACAACACTGGTCGGTGCAAAATGGCGATCTGGTCAATGACGGGCACGGTCCGTTTCTGAGCACCGATGAAAAGTTTGAAGATTACGAATTCTGGTTGGACTATAAGACGGTAGCCAATGCGGACAGCGGCATCTATCTGAAAGGGACTCCGCAAGTTCAGATTTGGGACTATACGGAAGAAGGTGGCAAGTGGAGTATTGGTGCGGACAAAGGATCGGGTGGTCTGTGGAATAACAGCGCCGGAGCTGCTGGCAAAGATCCATCCGAATTGGCGGACAAGCCTTTTGGCGAATGGAATCGTTTCAAGATTCAACAAATCGGAGCTCGTACGTCGGTCTGGCTGAACGGCAAGCACGTTGTTGATCATGCGACACTGGAAAACTACTTTGATCGGAGCAGCCCGCTGTTTCGAAGTGGTGCCATCTACTTGCAAACGCACGGTGGCGAAATTCGTTGGAAGAACATTTTCGCTCGCAACATCGGCAGCGAAGAAGCCAATCAGATTCTCGCTTCGCATCACAATGACGGTTTTGAATCGATTTTCAACGGCAAAGATTTCACCGGCTGGAAGGGGCCGATTGACAACTACGAAATTGTCGACGGTACGCTGCGTTGCATAGCGGGGAAAGGCGGTACGATTTACACGGACGAAGAATACGGTGACTTTGCCGTTCGACTGGAATTCAAATTGCCTCCGGCTGGGAACAACGGCTTGGCGATTCGTTATCCCGGATCTGGCGACACTGCCTACACGGGAATGTGCGAATTGCAGGTCTTGGACGCGGGGTATCCCGGCAAGCTGGACCCGCGCCAAGTGCATGGTTCGGCCTATGGCATGATTCCAGCCAAGACAGGTTATTTGCGGCCAACGGGCGAATGGAACTTCCAGGAAGTCACCGTGGTTGGTTCGAAGATCAAGGTCGAACTGAACGGCTATGTGATCTTGGACGGCGATCTGAGCGAAGTAACCGAATACATGGGCAAATCGGCTCACCCGGGTAAAGATAACAAAACCGGCCACTTTGGTTTTGCGGGGCACTCGGACCCTGTTGAATTCCGTAATATTTCCATCAAGCGGTTGGATTGAGCATCCAGCGTCGGCTTTATTTTGATTAACCATCGGCAGCGGACGCCATTTTAGCGTCCGCTGTTTTCAATTCCTTACTATGAAGTTGCCTCTGTGATCAAGTTGTTTCGATTTTTGCATCATTCGTTTTGGCGAGGACTGTGCCTCGCCATCGTTGCAGCGACCATCTTTGGTTTTTTCTCGCGCTATTCGCACTGGCTGTTTTACGTAGATCAGCCACGGCTGCACTACGCCGTCGTCGGTGCGACTGCCTGCGTGGCGTGTTTTCGAATTCGAAGCTGGATTATCGCCGCGGTTGGTTGTCTATGTGTCTTGCTAAACTTAGCTCTCGTTCTGCCCACGATGGCCGTTGCACTACAGCCTGCGTCAAACCATGCTGCCGATTGGAACGTGCTGCATGCCAACATCGATCAAACGGGCCAATTGGATGTCAAGCTATTGCAACAGATCAAAGAGACAAAGCCGGACGTGATTTTGTTGCAAGAAGTGACGGCTGAATTTCTGACGAACGAGAACGAATGGGGCGATTTGCAGTACGAACGGATTGCCTCTGAACCAAGAGACAATACTCGAGGTGTTGCGGCGTGGGTGCGAAATGAGCTTTCCAGTCGAATCACGGCGACCGTTCGTGACATTGCTGACACAGACCGACCGATGGTGCAGTTGACCGTGGACAAACAACTGCGAATGCTCCATTTTCATGCCAAGCGTCCGGTGGACGCGGAAACCTATCAGACGCAGTTGGCTGAATTCGCAGCGCTATCGGCGTGGCTGGGCGAATCGGATTTGCCCACGGTGGTACTGGGTGATTTCAACGCCACACCGTGGTCAGAACAAATTCGTCGTATCGGACTGCAAAACAGATTTCGCGCGTTCGGACTTCCAACGTGGCCGTCCCAAGCGTACGGTGCCGGGTTGCCGATTGACTTTGTGCTGGCGTCTAGCAAGGCCAAGGTCGTTCGCGTGAACACTATTCCGACAGACGCTTCGGACCATCAAGCGGTTTTGGTGACGATAAGTCACGCGACAACAGAATAGTGTTGCCGCGGTTTACGCTTTCGATGTGAATGCAAGATCTACTGTGAATGCAAGATCTACTTGGCGTGGGCTTCGTCGTAATGTTTCTTCAGCAAGTCTTCGCCCAGATCGTTCTTGAAATCACGCCAGACAACATGGACATGATTAGCGTCGTTCTGAGTATTATCGTATTCCATGATGAACGACGGCCCTTGCACTCGGTAGTAATGTCGCTCGCCCGGCAAAACTCCGCCAGCCCAGGCAAAATAGATCTTGTCTACTCCGTTTTCTCGAATATTGGCCAAGGCTTCTTCGGCCAGATCAGGACGAATAGTCTGAACGTATTCGCCAATCAATTGCTTGAGGGTTCCCTTTTGTTCGTCATTCAGCTCGTTGGCGGCAATTCCCATTGGTTCCAGCGGCGTGGCCTTACGGCCCGGTCCGTTGATGACGTCATCGGGCGCGTCTTGGCTGACAATGGCTTTGGCGGCTTGTTCTTTGCTGAGCGACGTGACCAGTTCGCGTCCCAAATCTTCTTCGGCCGAAAGGACTCGCAATCCTTTATGTGGCCCCGACTTCACCTGAGCTGGGTTCGCGCCCATGAACGCCGGCGTCGTAACCACTTTCTTGCCATCCACAATGGTAAAACTTACAGACAGATGGTGGCCTTCGATTCGCCAGCCCCAAGTTGCGGCCGTTGATGGTTTTCCGAAAACAAAGAAATGATATTTCTGCGGATCTCGCGTAGGACTGTTGTTTTCCATTTCGTGCAAAATCTGTTCGAGCGCCATAATGTTCAACGCCTTGTCCAAACCTTTGTGGCTGAGCGCCGACGAAATCAAGGCGATTCCCAAATGTTGCTGGGCCGGTTTCATCTCCTTCAGGGACAAGCCTTCTCGTTCCATGGGAATGAACTGCCAGTTTGCTCGCTGGTCGTCATCAAAATCAAAGGTCAGTTCGTCTACTTGGTCTTCGGACAAACTGGCGATCAGGCGCTGAGCGGCTTCTGTCATGGCTTCGGCGGGCGAATGGGCGAACGCTTGGTTCGTCCGAAATCCAATGACAAGCAATAGGCACAAGGTAATGGCAAGCCGGTTCATGCGAATACTCCGAATGGGCTGGAAGGGCAGGTGATTTCTGGCGTCTTGCGATTTCTGGCTGCAAACGCCGACGTGAAGTTGTGAGATGTTACCACGAAGAAACAGGGCGTGTCGAGTCAAGTCGGGTTGTCACGGCTCCGGGTGCTTGTCCAACTTTGTTGACCGGTCGACCTGCCCTAAATAGAATGAAGTTCGCTTTTCTGACTGTCTTTTCTGTTTTTTTATCGATATATCATCACAGCAAATTGGGGTGACGACCATGGATGTCGTGACCATGTATCGGTAGACATTCGCCATCCTGGATTCGACGTTTCGTCATGGTAAATCGTTCTGACTCTACTGGTTCGTCTCGTTCGTCCGCCGACGATCTGGTGGAGTTCGTTCGAACCGACGGCGACGAAAACCCGGCCAACGATTCACCTTCGCCCAGCGTGACGTCAAATCCAGATTCAAACACCACGGACGACGCCACCGTCATTTCGAATCGGCCGCCAGTGTACGCCAGCAATCAGAACAGTGGCATGACACCCAATGAATTGGGAACCACGCTGGTCGGCACTCGCTTGGCTCATTTTGAGCTAGTGGAATTTGTCGGCGGCGGCGGGATGGGCGCCGTGTTTCGTGCCAATGACACGCTGCTGAATCGCGACGTGGCGGTCAAGGTGCTTTCCCGGGATCAAGGGAGTGACGAAGAGACGGTGCGGCGATTTCGCAACGAAGCTCAAAGTGCTGCTCGTTTGGATCACGATAATATTGCTCGAGTCTATTTTGTTGGCGAAGATGACGGCTGGTATTTCATTGTCTTTGAATTTATCAACGGCATTAACCTTCGTGATCTGGTGGAGCGTGACGGACCGTTGTCACTGCAGGACGCTTATAGTTTCACACTGCAGATCACGGAAGCATTAGATCACGCGGCCAATCGCAGTGTGGTGCACCGAGATATCAAGCCGTCCAATGTGTTGGTAACCGCATCCGGCAAAGCAAAGCTGGTAGATATGGGCTTGGCACGGTTGCATCAGGTGAGTCAGAGCACAAATGATCTTACGGCCAGCGGCATGACGCTGGGTACGTTTGATTATATTTCGCCTGAACAAGCGCGAGACCCTCGATTGGCCGATACGCGAAGCGACATTTATTCGCTCGGTTGTACGCTGTTCTACATGTTGACGGGCCGGCCTCCGTTTCCCGAAGGAACGGTGCTGCAGAAATTGCTCAGCCACAGTAGTGAAGCACCGCCTGATCCGACACAGTGGCGCCCCGATCTTCCGGCAGCCTTTGGCAAGATTCTCAAACGCATGTTGGCGAAAGATCCAGCCAATCGCTACGCACATCCTCGAGAACTATACGCGGCGTTGATACGTGCCGGTGACGAACTGGGGATGGAACGTCGTCGCCGCAGCGATGCCGTTTACTTTGAACGGCGAACGACACTTTTCGATCGCATCGAACTGCACTTGCCCTGGATCGCCACGGCCTTGTTCACGCTGGCGGGACTGGTGCTGATGGACTCGTATTGGGCCGGAAACGCGGAATCCGCCAGTTTGCCTCAGTTCGTTCCACCGTCGGCTGCTGAAATGTCTTGGCCGGAAACTGAAATTCGTCCCGAAAATGCGGCTGCGTTACCGAATCGGTTGGAAGCAAGTGCTCAGGAATCAACGGACGTGGCGACTGACACAGATACGTCACCACAATCGGTTCGATCCGTTTCAAATGGTAAAACGCAAGAAGCGGAGACCGACGATTCATCGGCAGTGGCAAGCCGATTGGTGGCGGGCGAGCAAGGCGAAGGGGCCGACGACGCGAGCGAACCGAATGACGCATCCAATCCCAACGCTATGGACGTTCGTCGCGTGGTGGTGGATGCTAAGGTTAGTGCCGCTCAGACATCGGATGGCTACGTGGCGTTTGGTACGCTGGCGGACGCTATTAAACATGCGGCTGGTTCACCGTGGGTAGAAACCATCGAATTGCGGACGGGTGGTCGAATTGAATGCCAGCCGATTCGTCTGATCGATCGCGATTTGGAAATCCTGAGCAGCAATGGTTCGACCGTGCTGGTGTTTCAACCGAATTCGTTCGGAAGCGATGCAATTGAACGCAGCATGATTCAATTAGACGGTGGTCATTTGCGGTTGGAATCTGTCCACTTGGAAATGAAGGTTCCCACCACGGAATTGGACGGTGCTTGGTCGCTGATGGAAGCAACCCAAGAATCCAAGATTACCCTACACACATGCTCGCTGACCATTCGCAACACAGACGATGAAGGTGCCGATAGCTGGCTGGATGACGTTGCGTTTGTCCGAGTTCGCCCTGGTGCGATGGACGCACCTAGTGACAACGGCATGTCAACTACAATGGAAGTTCGACTGCAAGATTGTATTGTGAGAGGCCAAGCTAACCTGCTGCGATCCAATATCGGTGTCCCCGTACGCTTGAATTGGCAAAATGGTCTGTTCGTTTCTACGGAACGGATGATTCGCATGGGAGGCGTTCGTCAACGAGCGTCCCAGGGCGAACGCATCATGATTTCGCTGGAACATGTTACCGCTTGGATGGAGCGAGGTTTTGCCGCAGAGTTTTTACGTTCTGAAGACCAGCCTAACTTGATGAAGGCGGACGTCATGTGCCGAAGCTGCATCTTGGAAACGCAGCCTTGGGCCGCATTTATTTTGCATTCCGGTGTCGATTCGGCTTCCTACTATGAAGACAAGTTGGTCTATTCTGGCGACCGCAATTTTTACGAAGGCGTCGAGAAATTCTGGCAGATCGAACCGAACGATCAAGACTTGTCAGGCATGTCCGCTTCGTTTGAAGATTGGCAACGCGAATGGGCGCCGGACGACATTCTGCCCAGCCTGGATTTGGTTCGCTGGCAGAATACTCGCCGCAATTCGCTGGCCGCGCACCTGCAGACGGTTCGCAATTTTCTGCTGCAACCTACTGCCAATCCCGCAATTGAATCCTCGTCAGACCGACAACGCCAAGACGCCGGCATGAATTCTGCCAGACTGCCGGAAATTCCCAATCCGATTTGGAACTTTCAGCAAATCGGATTGCCGCTTTTCTAATTTACGGTAAGTGGTTCGTTTCGGTTATTGGGGATCTTTGCCGGCAGGTTCTGTTGTGTCCGACTCCTGAATATACGACTTCTCTTTGTAGAAATAGCCTACAGGTATGAACAGCACGGCCGTGATCAACACCACTTTGGTCCAAAACGCAAAGTAATCGGCTCCTTCCAAAGTATCTTGCCCACCCACGGTGATGTTGTGTGTGATTTCTGTTTCCGGAATATCTCCTCGAGCTCGTTCAACTTCTTGTTTGCCCTCTTCTCCTTTGAGTTCGATAATGCGTTTTTCCAGCCACGTTAGCCGATCCTCTTTTTGTTGCGAATCATCGGTCTTTTCCGCTCGAGAAATTCGGCCCATCAGCACCACGTCCCATTGTGTTTGATGAACCTTGTCCGAACCGGCTGAAGTGATGCGATACACGTTTCGTGTTAGCTGTTTGTACCGCAGCTTCTGGCCTTGCGAATCGACCAAATCGTCGATGCGTTGCTGACCTTCATCGGTGTTCAACAGCGTTCCCTTCGAAGCATCTGAATTGGAGTCCAAGAAGGCCCGGTCAATGCGCTCGGCTGCTTGCAATAAGACCGCATTTTCTGCTGTTTGCACGGCCCTAATGGTGTTGTAGCCATCTGCCGTCACCAAGACGTCGTCGGCGGTATTTTCGGCATCGTCAAAGCCGTTCAAACGAATGACCTTCGTGGTATCGCCGCCATCGCCCATTATCGTAACGACTTTCCCTGTCCAGTGAGCGGTCGCGACAGGTTCGCCTTGCGCAACTTCTTCTAGCGCATGGCTAAGTTCGCTAACGCCGGGCGTTTGAATTTGATGATTTACTGTGCTGGTAAAGAAGTTGCCCAGGGAAACACTGAACAGCCAAACCGCCATGATGACCGACTTCATAGCCTTGGGTGCCTGCGTATACGAAAATTCGAGACCGGTGATGGAAATCATGATTTCACCGGCCGTTAGCAACACATAGGCCCATAGCTGCCATGCAATCGAAGGTGTCTGTCCGCGGTCAATCAAGCCTTGCGCCACCGTCAATAACGCAAAACTGCCGGCCGTTAGAAACAGACCAATTCCAATCTTACGAATCGCAGTCAAGCGGAAGACTTTTTCGACATTGGGATAGATCACAAACTGAAACACAGGGATGAAGGCCATCACTAAGATCGGATTGACAACTTGTATCTGTGATTCCAGCCATTCCACCCACAAGAAACGGCGGTCCATGTTTTCGGCTTGCAAAACCCAAGACGAACCCGTTTGGTCAAAGACTGCCCAAAACACGGCCACAAATGCATAAACAATGGAAAGTTTGGCCAACGCCAGTAAGCCGTCTTTGCTGAACGTTTCCGAAAAGAATTTCATGCCGCTGGGCGGAACGTGAATAAAAACGTGACGTCCCATCCAGAACATAAGTGTGGCCAGCGCCATCAAGACGCCGGGAACGCCAAAGGCCACGTGCGGCCCGTACCACTCCAATAAGATAGGTGTCAACGCGGTGGAAAGAGTGGAACCTAGATTGATCGAAAAATAGAACCACTGGTAGACCATGGTCATTAAGTGGCTATTCTTTTTGCCGAATTGATCTCCTACGTGCGCCGAAACACACGGCTTGATCCCACCGGCACCGATCGAAATCAGTAGCAGCCCCACCCACATCCATTGCGTAGCCGAAAGACCTCCTTCGCCGATAAACGCCAATGCCAAGTGACCAAAGCAGTAGACAATCGACAGCCATAAAATTGTGCGATACTTGCCGATCAAGATGTCGGAAAGCAATGAACCAATCACCGGAAAGAAATAGACCCACGTGACAAAATTGTGAAATGCTTCGTTCGCTTCGGCGCCGGTCATTGCACCGCCTGCACTGTCATCGCTCATCAGATGCAGGTATCGAGTCATGAAGACGACCAGAATGGTTCGCATTCCATAGTAACTGAATCTTTCGGCCGCTTCGTTGCCAATAATGTATTTGATGCCACGTGGCAATCGAGACGTTTCTTCGGGAGTCGTTTTGTAGTTAGACATATCTTCCGGATCGTCCTACTGTTGGTTTATGAGATCAAACGCATAAAAAACACCAAGCCAAATTTATTCGGCAGCTGGCGGCGGTTGCGGACCATTTTTGGGTTTCACCAAGCAATGAAAGCCCATGCAAGGTTCTTCGTCCTCGCGCTCTTCGGCCGCTTCCATGATCAATTGCTGGACTTCTTGCATCAGACGAGGATCCAGGGCGGCCGAGACGAGTTGTTGCGAACCATTCGGAGCTACGACCACCGTGGTCAATACGGCAACGGTTTCATCGTGGCGAAGTGCACGAATAATGTGTTCGCCAACCTGCTGTTCCGCCGATGTGATCTCCGACACAAAATGCTGCAGTTGCTGCGTGTCCACTTTGCTGACAACTCGTCCGGGAATCGGTTTCTGCTTTTGATTCATGGAGTTTTGGTTTTCTTTGGGAAGTGGCAATTTTGCGGAATTACGGAAGCTGTAAAGAATTGGCCGAGTATAACAGAACCACACGGCGGGCAGCACCGCCATGACTGTTTTTCATCATGCCGCACGACGAATTTTGTTCCTGCAAAGAAAACAAGCACGCATGATGTTGCGTGCTTGTAAAAACATACTATCGTTCCGCCGCGACCGATGCCGCTATGCCACGCGAGAAGTCTGCGAATACTTGGGCAAATGCCGACGCAAGGTCTCTTCCAAAATGTCAGTGCGTTCTCGGCCCTCCATTTGAGCGGCAACGTTCAGTTGTGCTTGGACATCGGGTGACAAGTCCATTACTCGTTCTGCAGCGGTGGAACGTACGGTTCGAGTAACCTTGGGTTCGCGCACCATGATGCGGTCGAAGACATCCAGACGAGCGTTACTGTCGATAAACCATTCACGTTCGCGAACCACGGCGCTAATCAGTGCCAGTACGCCCCAAATACCGATCGTGAAACCGGCCAGATAAAAGACCGTCGGTGTCGGCGAATCGGCTCGATTGTCGTTGAAGTTTGCCGCAAAACAGAAGACGGCAGATGCCAATACCAAAATGGCTGCGGGAGTTTGATTCATTCTGAGTCCTTTCAAAATCTGCAAACGGCCACCGTCCTTGTGGCTGCGTTCCTAAAATTCCGCCCGTTCGGCGATGGTTCCATGCCGCCTGCCCTCCGCAACCAGCATGGTATCTTGCCAGCAGAATAGTACGATCCGGCGTTTGTGTCCACTTTAGTTTTTTCAGATTCGTGACCAACAAACACCGCCATCAGGTGACAGCACTGCCAGTGCTAGCCTGGCGCAAAGTAACCTCGCTTGCAGGGAGACGTCCAGACTGATCTCGTCGCGTCGCTCGGTTTCCATGTATAAGAACGAACGCGATCGACAGCCACGTCGTAGTTTCCTTCGCTCATCGGGATTACGAAGCGAACAAAACGCGTTACACCCGCCTTGAAACCTTCATTCGACTTTGCCGAATTCAACTTGCCTTGAAGATCCGTATGTTTGCCAATTCGCCACATCAACGCTCGGTCGGTATGTCTGCGCATCGAATGCGCGCCGCCGTGTCGCGACTGGTAATACTGCTTTTCAGTTTATGTCTAGCGGGCTGCGGTACGACTCGAGAAAAACTGGCGACGGAACAACTCTTAATGTCGGACGCCGTGGACCGTGCCGTGGCGCATATTGATTTTTCGCCCTTGGCTGGTGAAACCGTCTTTCTGGACACGCAATATGTCCGCACGCTAAAAACGCAAGGCGTCGTCAATGCCGACTACATCATCAGTTCCTTGCGACAGCAGATGGTCTTGGCGGGCTGTCTGCTGCAAGATGATCGCGACCGAGCGGACTTTGTTGCGGAAGCTCGAGTCGGTACGTTGGGCACGGATTCAAACGAAGTGAATTTTGGCGTTCCGGCCAGTAATTCGCTCAGTACTGCGGCCAGCATTGTGGGAAGGCCAGCGCTCCAATCCCCGCGCTGCCCGAAGTCTCGTTGGCCCGAAAAACGATTTGGCGGCCACCAAAGCTGCCATGTTCGCGTATCACCGTGAATCGAAGTCACCTGTCTGGCAATCGGGACTCTCCGTTGCCAAGAGTCGTGCGAAAAGCACTTGGGTGTTAGTGCAGGGCCGATCCAACGAGGTGAAATCTATGACGGCACGGTCTTTGCCGGACAAAAGTTACCCGCCTTTGGAATGTCATCGCATGATGTAGAATCGTTTGAAAAGCCTACCGGTCTCCATCCGTCATGTCGGCGGAACTGCAATCCAAATTGATGAACAACCTGTTTGCCAAAGAAGACGATCCTGCCGTCCGCACTGCACAGAACGAGGAACGAACGGATGATGCGAACCCCTCAGACAAACCGGCCGATGCGGAAAATTCGACTCCGCCTGCCGAATAGCATGTTTCGCCAATCGCCTCCGTTCGCAGCGAGGCGTCTACTACTGCTAATGTCTACTTTGGTGCTTCTAAATTCTTGCTGGGAAACCGTTGCCATGGCACAGTCGTCCAAGTTGCGTCCAATCGTGATTGCTCATCGAGGTGCGTCGGGTTACTTGCCTGAACATACATTGCCTGCCAAGGCCTTGGCGTTTGGACAACACGCGGATTTTCTGGAACAAGACGTTGTCATCACCAAAGACGATCGTCCCATTGTCTTGCATGACATTCATTTAGATACCGTTACCGATGTTGCCACTCGTTTCCCCGATCGCAAACGCAGCGACGGACGTTTTTACGCAATTGATTTTACCTTGGCCGAAATCCAGTCTCTGTCTGTTCACGAACGCATTGACCTGAAAACGGAAATGCGGTCTTTCCGCGCGTCGATTCCCCGCCACACTCACTTCTGCTACGCGTTCCGACTCTGGGCGAAGAAATCGAATTCATCCAGGGATTGAATCGTTCGTCGGGACGCGATGCAGGTATTTACCCGGAAATCAAAGCACCGGCGTGGCACCGCCGTGAAGGTAAGGACGCGACGGCCATTGTTCTTCGCACATTGAAGGAATATGGCTATCAAGACCGAACCAGTAACGTCTATCTGCAGTGTTTTGACTTTGACGAATGCAAGCGAATTCGGTGCGAACTAAAATCGCCGCTCAAGTTGGTGCAACTCCTTTCGCATGATGACATTGACTTGTCACAAACAGAAAAGCAGCTGCGCCAGATCGCTGCCTATGCCGACGGAATTGGCCCGCCCCTTTCTTTGCTGGCGCAATCACAAAATGGCCATGTCGTCATCACGAATTTAGTTGAGTCGGCTAACGCGTGTGGATTAGTTGTGCATCCCTACACGATTCGCAAAGATGCGCTGCCCGCTTTTGCAACCGACCTACAGCACTTGCACAAAATCGTGTTCCGCCAAGCCGGCGTACACGGCGCGTTTTCGGACTTTCCCGATCTGACTGTTCAATTCGTGCGGCAAGAAAAGTAACCGGTCAGTCGCAATTCTCACTTCTTCAAGGCGTCCAATTGTACAAATGATTTCGTTGACCACCGTACGACTGCAACTCGAACGAGAATTACGTTCGGCAGAAACGCCTTTGTTGCGAGATTTCCTGGGGCAGGAATTTGAAGACAAAGTGCCGTCATACAACCACGGTCCCAAGGATGAAGTCGCCTTTCAGTATCCTCGCATTCAGTTCGAAGTCGTCGAACGCTTTGCGGCGATGGGGATCAACCAAGGAGCGAATCGTTGCAGCAGGCATGGCACAAGTTGATCGGCAACAAATTGGCACTGATAAGATTGTTGTTGCAATCGGAGGAAACGGTATGCGAAACAATCGAAGTGACTGAATCTCCTGTCAAGTATCGCTTCGTCACCCCATGGCTACGCTGAATCAGAAGAATTTCCAAGAATATACCGGCAGTCGAAGTCAGGCCTTTCGCCGAGAAAACTCAATCGCACACTGGTCGGCAACTGCTTGGGAATGTGTAAATCACTGGGTGTCCCGCTGTCCGGTCATATCTCTGCCGACTGCACTGGACTCAGTAGCATTCGCACCAACCAAAACCGCCAATCGATGATTGGTTTTGTGGGCACATTCGAAATTAACCTAAAACTGCCCGACCTGATCGGATTGGGCAAGAGTGTGTCACGCGGATTTGGCACCGTGGAACGCCAATGTTAGTTTGCCTCTAACTACTCGGAATCGATTTCAATTGTGACGCGGCGGCTACGTCTAAGAATAGATTCGTATTGTCGTGTTCCTGCAGAATCGATGCGGGGACTTGGGGCGTGACGGGGCCTTCAACACTGTTGGCGACCGCTTGGGCTTTGCGTTTGTCGGGCACGGAACAGACGATGTGCGACGTCTTCATGATTTGTCGGATGGACATGCTGATGGCTTGTTGCGGCACATCGTCCAAAGTGGGAAACCAGCCTTCGCCCAGTTGTTGCCGTCGACATGCTTCGTCCAACTGGACAACGATGTAGGGAGATTCCGTGTCGAAATCTGCCGGAGGATCGTTGAAGGCCAAATGGCCATTTTCGCCAATTCCGACAAAGGCGACGTCGATTTTCTTGTGGCGAAGCAGTTCAGCCAACCGGCCACATTCGACCGACGGAATGTCGAATTCGCCATCAATGTAGTGAAACTCCTTCAGCGGCACCAAGTCGACAAATCGCTGCTTCAAGTAACCTCGGAAAGAAGCCGGATGGTTCATCGTCAAGCCGATATATTCGTCCAGATGAAAACCGGTCACTCGAGTCCAATCGATATTGGGCTGCTTAATCAAGTTTTCCAAAACCGTGAATTGCGAAGCACCGGTGGCCACGATGATGGCCGCTTCGCCCCGATCTGCAAGTGCTTGGCGAATCACTTCCGCACCGCATTCGGCAGACAATCGCCCCATTTCGGCTGCCGTTTCCGATATCACGATATTCATAGCAACACTCCTGCTGGAATTCATTCGATTGACGTAGACAATTTCGGCATTGTAACGCTTCTGGGAAACCCATTCATGTGAAACGTGGCTACCCGATTCTGGATTGCTGTTCTGCCCTGTAAGAACTCTTGGCGTCGCTGGCCGGTCCAGCGGTCCGGCGAATGATAGACGAAAACTAAAACGTCATCCATTTGGCCGGCGTCTGCCAGGGCCAAGGCTACACCCAATTGAAAACGTTCTTCCGGATAGATCGGAGCGGCGATGGCATCCAGCGACCATTCGGCAACGCGAATTCGCCGGTACGCTTCGTTCGCTCGAGCCTCACTGACATATGGCAGCACGTTTTGCGGCAAACGATGGATTTCGCCTACCGGAATCAAAACTTCCACTTGCGGCGAGCGCCCTGAATACAATCCCCAAGACGGCCAATGGTCCCACCAACCTAGTGTTTCAAACGCCGGTAATACCAAGGCCGACAACAACATCAACTGTACGATGGCCATTACGCTCAGTTGTAGTTTCGGAATCTCGCCTTGTTTTACAGTCCGGTCTTTGTTGTTAGGCTCGCCTTGAGGCGGATTCGTTGCTGACAGAATTCCGCCTGAAGGCGGGACTACCAACGAAGGCGAGAAGTTACCTTGTCCAATCAGTAATCGCAGCCACCGACTCGATTGCGGCTGCCGGTCAACCACTCCATCGACCTTGGTCGATTCTCTAGGCAAACGCTGGCCGCCAAAAACAACGATCAAGTACAGCATGGAAAGCAGATTCCAAAGCAACACGCCCCAGTTATGATTCATCCCCAAGGGGCCAAGAATGGCGATCAGTCCGGTGTGCATCATCACGCCAATCGGAATTGCCCAGCGGCGCAACGGCGGCAACAACAATCCGACTCCTACCAAACCTTCTGCCAGAGGAAAAATGTGTGCCATCCGAATTCTCGATTCCGCTGCATAACCTGTCGGGTCAACGCGAAGCAGTTGCAGTGCCGTTTCCAAGAAGCGCTGGCCGATGGCGTGCGTGAATTGATAGTCGAATTTGTTCCATGCCGAATAAAGGTAAATCGAAATGATTAACGCGCGGACCCACATGAACGCTCGTTGCCTCGGCAAAGTATGAATTGCCAGCATGATCAACAGGAACTGATAGGCCCAAGGTTGGAATCGTTGTTGATTCAGTAGCAGCAACCCGACCAAACAGCCGACGGAGATCCATGCCCATCCCTTGCCAGATGCCCGCTTGGCGAATAACAGCAGTACCAGCCCCAGCAGCAATACGCCCAGTAGAATTCGATCGAACCAAATTGAAGCGTTGCACAGCGAATGCAGGAACGGGACTTGAGGGAACGAACTTTGGCCCGTCCATAATTTCCACGTAACGCAGATCAGCAACAACGTGCCGGCGCACGAGATTCTTCGCAGGAGGAGTCGCTGCGATTCGACAGGATAAGGCTGACTTAGCATTTCGCCTTGCAGATAGGACCGCCATCGCAGGACGTCACGAAACTAATTCGCCCTGCAGCAAAGCCTACTTGCCTTTCTTATCCTGCTTCTTTCGATCAAAGAACTGCTGCAAATCGGAAAACGCGCGCATGGGCTCTTTGCCATCCACCATCGCATCGGTAATGGGGCGCCACCGGCTTTTTGGCTTTGGCCGGCCTGGGAGTCCAGCTACCGCCTTTCCCACCTTTGTCTCGACTGCGTTTATCCTTCCGCTTGCCGCCCTTGGTCGTGCGATGCAGTCTGCTGCTTTTCGCGACGAGGTCTACCGCTGCCGGCTTCTCGTTTGGGGCGTTCTGGACGTTGCGTTTCCGTTCCCGGTTTAATAGCCGTCAATGACACTCGGCGACGTTTTTCATCTACTTCCACAACCCAAGTTGTGATGATGTCACCAACGCTGACCACTTCATGCGGATCGTTGATGAAGGCATCAGAAAGTCGGCTAACATGAACCAAACCGCTGTCCGAGAGTCCAATGTCAACAAACGCGCCAAAATCAACTACGTTCAAGACTGTGCCAGTCAATTCCATACCGGGCACCAAGTCTTCTAGCTTCATCACTTCACGACGGAAATGGGCGGCGTGAGATCTTCACGAGGATCTCGTCCGGGTCGCGCCAATGACGAAAGAATATCTTGAAGAGTCAATTCGCCGACTTGCAGTTGTTGCGAAAGCTCTTGCACATTGACGGTGGACAATTTTTCCGAGACCTCTGCAAATCGTTTTCCGTGCGAAGCCAGCGGGACTTCGGCCGAATGAGCTTCGGTGCTGGACGATTCGGAGTCACTTTCCGAATTCGCTTCTGCGCCATCCGGAACAGGAGGTTCCGATGATGCGGCTTCACTGCCGGTGTCGGGTGACTCGGAGGAAACGGCGGGTTCGCTGGACGAACAACCCTCCGTCGCATCTGTGTCGGCTGCCGCGGCGGCGTCCTGAGTGGGCGTTTCGACTGCTGGCGATTCGACTGCTGGCGAACCGTCCGAACTGGCAGCGGTGTCAGTCGAAGTTGCCGCGTCTTGTTTTTCCATGATGGGGTCGGGCGTCGATTCCGGCAACGCAATTGCGTGCACATCAAAACCGACTGCCTCCAACACCTTTTCGGCAACGGAATAACTTTCCGGATGAATCCAAGTGGTGTCCACGGATTGTCACTGCCGGTAACTTTCAAAATCCAACGGCCTGTACATAGGTGGCTTCGCCGATGCCGGGGACTTCTTTGATTTGTTCACGACTTCGGAACGGGCCGTTTTTCTGACGGTGTTCATACAGTCGGCGTGCGGTCAGTTGATTCAATCCGGACACATATCCCAGCAGCCGCAGGGCTGGCCGAATTCAAGTCGACGCCAACGTAATTCACGCAGGATTCGACCACGGCGTCCAACGATTCCTGGAGGTGTTTGGCCTTCACGTCGTGTTGATACAGACCAACGCCAATGTTGGCGGGGTCGATTTTTACCACTCCGGAAAGTGGGTCCAGTGTTCTCGACCGATCGAGCACCGCGCCGCGAACCGTGGCGTCAAACTTCGGCAGCTCTTCGCGTCCAATCGGGCTGGTCGAATAAACACTCGCTCCCGCTTCGCTCACGATCAAATAACCGACATCACGATCTTGCAGGCGATCCGCGATGACATTGGCCACCATTTGTTCGGTTTCCCGACACGCCGTACCGTTGCCGATGGCAACTGCGGTGATATTGTACTTGCGAATTTCCGCCAACGCTTCTCGCGACGCTTCCACTGGATCTTCAGACCCAATCACGTGGATCAAATTGTCGCCCAGCACATTGCCGAATTCGTCCAACGCCACCAGTTTGCAACCGCTACGAAAACCGGGATCAATCGCCAGCACGCGATGCTTTTGTAGGGGTGGTTGCAGCAAGAGCTTTCGCAGGTTTCTGGCAAACACCTTGACCGCATGCTCTTCGGCTCGTTCTGTCAACTCGCGTCGGATTTCTCGTTCAATGCTGGCCACCACCGATTTATCTGAGCGCGTCCATCACGCATTCTCGCAGCAGTGTCGGGTGCGGATGGCTGTCTTCCACAAATTTGGATTCTGCTTCGCTATGAAGTTGGTCGGCATTGAACTCCACTTTGACTCGCAGCACCTTGCTTTGGTCACCACGGTTCAAGGCCAGTAGTCGATGGTGCGGTAGCTTCTCTAATCGGTTCGGAGAAGTTGAAATAGTCCTAAACGACTGCTCTAGTTTCTTTCGCTTTTTCCGCCTTGCTTCACGACGTTGTTCTCGCCGAATCTTGGCTAGTTCCAGCTTGGAACGAGCGACATCGGACTTGGATTTATCTTTCTTTTTTTTTTAGCCGGAGGTGAAGATGGATTTTCCGAAAACGGCGCAATGTCATTCGGACTAGCGGTGTCGCTTGCGGTGACGACAGCTTGAGCGGAATCCGACGCAGTCACATCATTGGTGCTTGGCGAATCAGATTCTGGCACCGTGATCTCGCTGGCATCTTCGGACGGTGAATCGGTGGCTGATTGGTCGGTGATCCCTACGGCCGCCACTTCGGCGTGGCCGTATCGTCATTCAGCACCGGTGCGTCGGCAACCACTTGAACGGCGGGCGCTGCGGGTTCATTGGATTCAGACGAATAGTTCGCGGTTGTCGAACCGGCGTCTGTGGTCGGGCTGTCTGTAGCGGTCGGGCTGGACGGTGATTCGGATTCGACTGATGGAGTTTCGGCGTCCGCGGCAGAGGTCGGCGTTTCTTCCGAATCCAGCGTGTTCGCGGTGCTCTGAGGCCGATTGATCGGAGGACCATTCTTCGTCGCCAGAATCGACGGCATCGGCATCGGCATCTGAATCATGGTCATCGGGCGAGGCTTCGATTCGTTTGCTGGAAATTGTGCTTGCCACATGTAGCGGCGAACCAGAGACCGAAGTCGGACCAATTCGCTAAAGTGTTCGGCGAGTATGGAACGAACGCCATTTTCCACTTCCTTGAGGTGGCCAAACCATTTTCCGGATTGACCAGTTCGTGCAGCGGGCGGCAAAGTCGGCCGCCACGGGATTGGCATCCAGAACTTCTTGGGCCAGCGGCTCCAAGTCTTTTGTTTGGCCAAGGTGGCCAAGGTCTGCTTCTGGGCTTGAAGGGCAAATACAAGTCGTCCAGCAATTTGAGCGAATCGGCAGACAGGATGCTCTGCTCCAGCTCCGGCGTCAGTTTTTCCTGACTGCGAATCGACTTCAGCACCTTTGCTTGCGTTCAGAAAGCTGTCGCTGCATCTTGTACAGGTCATGGACTTGCCGAATCTGCTGTTCGTCCAGTCCGCCCGTGCGATCTTTCGATAGCGAGTAATAAATGGGACGGTATTGCCCTCGTCCAGCAGTTCGATGGTTGCCTGAACGCTATCCACCGAAATTCCCATTTGCTTGGCAATTGCATCCATATTTAACGAGTTCGAACTGGTTGTTTCCATTTTTAATTATTCGCAGTCAAAGAAGACGCGTTCGCTTGCAACAACTTGGCAACTCATTGAGACGTTCCGTGATAAGCGATGAAACACTTCGAAATCACAATTCATCGAATGAAGTTCTTCGTCATTGGAAATCGAGGGTTCGAGTTGCAAAAAATGCGTCAAGAATTCAGTTCGGTACCAGCCGCAAAATGGGCTTGGCACCCCACATCGCCAAAATCAATTTTCTATTGTTTCAGGATATTAGGAAATTCCTAGACCGCGCAGAATAGGGGCCGCACGTCGGTTTGTCAAGGATTATGAGCATTTCGACGTTTACAAATAATCAGAGTGACTTGTGAAAATTTTCCAGTCGAGACGATTTTGGGGTACGGCAAGGATCAGCTTCATTGTGCATTCGGTGATTGATTAGTTCATTTTGCTGTCAAAACTCGCTATACTCATCGCTCGTTTTCGCGGTAGGCTCGCGAATGTCTTCCCCTTATTTGCTAGTTTAGTGGTACCAACCCAATGAGTTCAACTGATACACCGGTGGGCGAAAAGCCCTCACTTTTCATGTTTTGGGGGTGCTTTATTGCCCTCATTACGACCGCGTTCGCATTTATCTCGCGTTCTTTCATGATTAACACGCCCGACATGTGGCCGGCCGACTTTGGGCTAGACAAAGTGCAAGGCCAAGAATTATTTGGCGCTGGAATCTGGCCCTTTGCAATCAGCATCATCCTTTTCAGTCTTGTCATTGACAAAATTGGCTATCGCATTGCCATGATTTTCAGTTTTGTTTGCTATGCGATTTACGCATTCTTGGCCCTTAAGGCACACGGAATTGTCAATGCGGAAGGACTGGCGGGCGCGGACTTAGAAGCGGCTCAACAGCGAGGGCTTCAATTTCTGACTTATGGATCGATCATTTTGGGACTGGGTAACGGTACTGTCGAAGCGTTCATCAATCCGGTTGTCGCCACGATGTTCAATCGCGAGAAAACAAAATGGTTGAACATTTTGCATGCCGGATGGCCTGGTGGATTGGTATTGGGCGGCTTAATCACACTGGGCTTGGGTAGTCGCGCTACGGAGGATTGGCGATTACTGATCTACATTATTGCGATTCCAGCGTTTGTCTATTTGTTAATGCTCATCGGCGCAAAGTTCCCTGTCAGTGAACGAGTTTCGGCGGGAGCAACCTACCGTGACATGCTTGGCGAATTCGGAGCCATTGGAGCATTTATCGCCGCATTTCTGATTTTCAAGCAATTGGGACAGGTGTTCGCTCTGGACTCGATGGTTGTTTGGGGGTTGATTGCGGTCTCCGTTGTTGCGTATGGCGTCTATTGCAAGTCAGTAGGCCGCCCTTTAATGATCTTCCTATGCCTGATTATGATGCCTTTGGCCACAACCGAATTGGGCACGGACGGTGCGATCACTGGGATTATGGAAGAACCGATGTCCGAAGCTGGTTACAATCCGCTTTGGGTGTTGATTTACACGTCTGCCATTATGATGGTCTTGCGTTTCTTTGCCGGTCCCGTAGTCAAGGCTTTGACACCGCTAGGTCTCCTGGCAACCTGTGCCGCCTTAGCGATTGTTGGCTTGTATTGCCTTTCGTTTACCAAGACTTTTGTTGCCATTTTCGCGGCTGCAACTCTATATGGTGTCGCCAAAACCTACTTCTGGCCAACGATGTTGGGCGTGGTTGCGGAACAATTTCCTCGAGGTGGTGCTCTGACCTTAAATGCAATTGCTGGAATTGGGATGCTAACCGTCGGAATTATCGGCGGTCCTTTTATCGGCAAGATGCAAGAAGACTCGGCCCAGGCCAAGATCGAAGCCACGGTGCCTGGTGTCTACGCCGAAGTATCCAAGAAAGATACCTACTTCTTAGGCGAATACACGGCCATTGATGATTCAAAGGTAGCTGCGTTGTCGAATGCCGAAGAAGTGAGCAACTTAGTCAAGAATGCCAAGCAAGGCGCGCTGGCCAAAGTCACCGTTTTTCCTGCGTTCATGCTTCTTTGTTATCTGGCGTTGATCTTCTATTTTCAGTCCAAAGGTGGTTACAAGCCTCAAGAGGTCGGCGCTGGATCGCATTAGTTCGTATCTTTTGATACCAACGTAAATTCCGAATGGCCCTGAATCGCGTTCTACGATCCAGGGTCATTTTTTTTGCGAATGCAGATACGACCGTCTGACACGCGGCATTCGATGGAAGCGGGTAGGTCAAACACGTAAACCGTTGTTTCGCACGATCTTGCCAACTTTAGCCAGTGCTGTCGTGTCATGGATTGCCGAGACCAATTCATTCGCTTCCAGAGCCGAATGAAAAATTCTATTCGAAAACCGATCGAATGTTCGACCAATCCATCGTGCGCCAATATGCACTGCGACGGTTGCGAATGAATAACGACTTGATCATAGACTTGATCTACTCGGCACGAATAATCGTCAACCGCATCCTGCATGATTTGCGAAGTCTTGAGAATCGAACCTCGAATATGTGTTCCCAGTTCACGTTCAATGACGGGTAAGATGTTGTGTCGAATGCGATTTCGCGCAAAGGCATCGCTTTGATTGGAATCATCTTGTCGAAAACGCTGGCCGATGGATGCCAGCCAGCTTTCAATTTCGGCGCGAGACACGGTTAGTAGGGGACGCGCCAGCGTAACGGCTTCCGATAGCAGGCGAAAGTTTGACATTCCGGCTAGTCCTGCCAATCCGGTTCCTCGGAACAAGTGGTGTAATACCGTCTCCACTTGGTCATCCGAATTGTGCGCGGTCAGAACATAGCGAGAACCATGTTGGTTGGCAGAGTCAAGCAACATTTGGTATCGAATGGCTCTGGCGGCTCCTTCCAGTCCGTCTTTGCGGTTGGCCTGCAATTGCCGAGGATCAATTCGACGGGAAACGAACGGCAGTCTTTCCGCTTGGCACAATTCCGCGACGAATTGCTCGTCTTCATCGGCCGCGGTGGCTCGCAAGCCGTGGTTTACGTGCACCACCACCAATCTTGATCGGTCGGGTTGTAACTGCGAAAAAGACCGCAGCAACGCGACACTGTCCGCTCCGCCGGAAACCGCCAGCGTCAGAACGTGACGCTCCCAGCGATCGGCTGGCCAATTTGCCAAGATTTTTTCTGGAAGCGTTGCGTCGTTCATCGGTTCTTAGGAAGCGAAGTCAATAATGTGGGCAAAAAGGCCAACCTATGCCTGAACGCCGGGTAAGTGAAGGAGGCAAACCAACAAACTTACATGCGGAGGATCTGCTTCGGCTTTGAAGTTGGCCGGGGCTCTGCTAACATAACTGTTCGACAAATTCCAGCGATTGGATCTTGTTGAATTACGCGAGAGATTAACTGCAGACATGTGGTTAACAGCAACTAGTAGCACATTTTAGGCAGATTCGTTATCGATTCCCATCGGCCCCGTTTATCATGGATTCGCTTGTCTATATTCTGATTGCCGCGTTTTCACTTCATTTTGGACGAATGTTGATTTCGGGACAGATGAAGTTTGAGCGTACGATTTGCGCAGAATGGCAACGGAGCGCGCACGCGGATTCCCTTCGCAAGCTTTTTCTGGCGACAATTTTCAGAAATTCGCTGCAAACGGTCGACGGGAGAGCCAAGCCTGCGATTCGTCGTTTGGTTGGGTGTCGGCGTAGTTACATTCGGAAACTGGTTCGTACGCAATTTGACGACGATTCGCTGGTTTCAGTGGTGACCTGCGCTTCGATCTTCGTTTCTGTCTGACGTGTTGCTTACTTCTGCTGTGTAGCATGCCACCGCAATTCCGTGGCTGCAACTTGCCGCGATTCGTCCGCGCCGTATCTCTTGCCTGTAGATATTCGTCCATATGCAGGGAGTCAGTGCGGTGGGTCCAGAAATCATCATTGCCAGCATGGTCTGTACCGTGATCGGTGCGGCGCTCAGTTTTGTTGCGGTCAAAATGCTTGATCGCTTGCGTCGGCGAGACGCCGAGTCCGAAGCACAAGAAATTGTGGAACGAGCAAAACAAGATGCGGTCAATCTCAAGAAAGAAGTGGAATTAAAGGCCAAGGAAGAGGCCATTCAGCAAAAGGCGGAAAAGGACCGTGAGTTCAGCAAATTGCGGGACGAACTGCGAGATCGAGAGCGGTTGCTGGATAAACGCCAAGAGATTATCGAACAGCAGGCGGAAGATCTGCGGAAACAAGAACGAATTGTCGAATCGACGCAGCGCAAACTGACCGAAAAAATTTCTGACACCGATAAACGCAACAAAGAACTGGCTAATTTGCTGGATCTGCAGAGGCAAACCCTGCATGAACTCAGCAGTTTGAACAAGGAAGAGGCCACGGAACGCTTGCTGTCCATGCTGGACCAAGAACTGCAGCGAGAAGCGGGTGCGGTGATCATGAAGCACCAGAAAAAACTGGATGCTACCTGCAAGCAACAAGCTCGCGAGCTGCTGATTACCACGCTCCAGCGTTACGCCGCCGCGCATACGGCCGAATCGACCACCAGCAGCGTTGATATTCCCAACGATGAAATGAAAGGACGAATTATTGGTCGAGAAGGCCGTAATATTCGTTCGTTCGAAAAAGAGACCGGCGTGGACGTGATTATTGACGACACACCAGGCGTGGTCATTGTCAGTTCGTTTGATCCGGTTCGCCGCGAAGTCGCTCGTCAAGCTCTCAATAAACTCATTGCCGATGGCCGCATTCATCCGTCGCGAATTGAAGAGATTGTCAAAGAAACGACGGAAGAAATTGAACAATTCATTCAGAAACAAGGCGAAGAAGCCGCGTTGGAAGTCAATGTCCAAGGCTTGCATCCGCGAGTGCTGAATCTGCTGGGACGTTTGTATTTCCGGACTAGTTACAGTCAAAATGTCTTGCGGCATTCCATTGAGGTTGGGTTTGTGACAGGCATGTTGGCGGAAATGGTTGGCCTGGACGGAAACCTGGGACGTCGCTGTGGTTTGCTGCACGATATCGGTAAAGCGGCCGACCACGACATGGAAGGCGGCCATCCCAAAATCGGTTCAACATTGCTGAAAAAGCATGGCGAAGGTCCGGAAGTGGTGCATGCGGCGTTGGGGCACCACGATGAAATTGTGATCGAACATCCTTATACCGTGTTGGTGGCCACAGCCGACGCCTGCAGTGCGTCTCGCCCCGGTGCTCGTCGCGAAACCTTGGAACGTTACATCAATCGCATGGAGGAATTGGAATCGATCGCCAAGGCGTTTCCGGGCGTGGATCAAGCGTTTGCCATTCAGGCTGGTCGGGAACTTCGCGTCATTGCGAATTCGAAAGAAACGGACGATGACAGTGCGGCTAAAATTTCGCGAGACATCGCCAAGGCGTTTGAAGAACAGTTGACGTATCCGGGCGAAATCAAGGTGACGGTGGTTCGAGAAACTCGGTTCACCGGAATCGCCAGATAGGTAGAGAGGCTTGTTGTGCGACTGCTATTGATTGGAGACATCGTAGGCAAGCCCGGCCGCCGGATGGTAACCAAGGCCGTAAATTATCTGAAAGAATCCCAGCAAATTGACATGGTCGTCGCCAACGCGGAAAACGCGGCTGGAGGTTCAGGCATCACGCCGGAAAACTATCGCGAATTGATTGCGGCCGGCGTCGATTGCATTACGCTGGGTGACCATATTTATCGGCGTCGCGAAATCTATTCCATTTTAGATGATCCAGCGACGCCCATTGTGAAACCTGCGAATTTTCCGCCCGAAGCTCCCGGCAAAGATTGGGTGGCTATCACGCTATCGTCTGGGATCCGAGTAGCCGTGTTTAGTCTCTTGGGCCGAGTGTTCATGCGGCCGGTGGACTGCCCCTGGAAGGCTGCAGAACGAATTCTGCGCGAAATACCGGACGACATCCAAGTCATTCTGTGTGATTTCCATGCCGAAGCAACCAGCGACATGCAATTGATGGGGCGGTATTTGGATGGTCGAGTTTCCGCAGTTTTGGGCACGCATACCCATGTGCCAACTGCGGACGAACGTATCTTGCCCAAAGGCACGGCCTTTCAATGTGACGTCGGAATGACCGGTTCGCTTGACAGCATCCTAGGACGGAAAGTCGATCCTGTCATGGAAACCACCATTACGTTTCGACCGGCCTTCTTTGACGTCGCACAGGAACAAGTTCAGCTTTGTGCAACGCTGGTCGAAGTCGATCCAAGCAACGGAAAAGCAATCGACATTAGGCGAATTTCGCTCGCCGAAGAAGAAGTTGATGCAAACTGGAATAAATAGGCAAAATGTCATTTTTGAGTCTACTGAAATAGATTTGGCGAATACAAAGAACAGCCAGTAGACGCAATTGACACCGTCTTGGAAGTCGGCTAAAAACCAGCCCAAACATTGGCGACACCAAGCAATTGTTTGCTTCGACGTCTCTTCCAAAAATCTGAACCGGTGCGATCAAACCTGATGAATCGACTTCAGCTCTGCGATGTGATAAGCGTTAAACAAACACCCTCCGCAACTCCCAGTGATTGTTCGTTTCGACAGTTTGTCGGCGAAAAGTCCAAACCGTGCAGTGTCTTTGTGCCGCTGCATTTTGAAAAAAATTATTCGTATCCATTGATCGTTTGGTTGCACAGTGATAGCGACGATCAATCTCAGTTGAAGCGAGTGATGCCGCATATCAGCATGCGGAATTTCATTGGGGTTGCTCCGTGTAGCACGGCTCCGGTTGCTGGCTCAAAGGGAGATGCCAACTACGTCGGTTGCACGTGGCGTCAGGAAAAGTCCAACGTTTTTGGAGCGGTCGATCAGATCGAGTATTGTATTCGTCGAGTCCAGAATCGATTTAAGATTCATCGCGAACGCGTCTTCCTGGCTGGTTACGATGCGGGTGCCACCATGGCATTGCGAATTGGCCTTTTGTTTCCCGAATTATTCGCAGGTGTTTGCGCTTTGGGCGGCGGATTGCCACAAACGTTAACGCCATTTGTGAACATCAATCAGTTCCGCGGCCTCCCTTTGTTTTTGTCGCACGGCCGCGATAGTGAAGTCCATTCGCCCATGGATGCCTGTCGAGATATCCGATTGTTGCATGCGGCCGGCATGTCGCTGACGGTTCGCCAATATCCCTGCCATCAGGAATTGACAACGCAAATGTTGGGTGATGTCAATGCTTGGATGATGGAGATTGTCACGGGGCAGCATATGCGACGTGACGTCGTTGATTCTTATCTGCCGGCGGACGGCGCTAATTAGGTCAGTCGGTTTGGCTTATGGGCCGAAAGGACCGAGCGCCGTCGGACTGTGGGCCTTCGTTCTGAAGGTTCTGCTGTGAATGCCATGATTCACTGTATTGTCGTATTGTGAAAAAGGTGTGCGCACCATTCTTTCGCTGCGGCTTGGCGGTGCGGCAAATTGTCAGCTCGGCGAAAATTCAATCGCTCGGCGAAAATTCACAGTGGTGCTGGATGCCAAAAAGAATGGCTTCGGTTGACCGACGATTGCATTCTTTGGATTGACACAAAAAGCTTGATTCGATTACAAGCCATCTACGAAAGATAACATTTCTGCCATCGCGGCGGCTTGAGTTCGAACATAGCCGACGCCGAATTCGCGAAAGGAATCGTGAATGACTGTATCGAATTCATCCATTCGCTTCTCGACAACCAAGGCAATGGCCAGCGATTCATTGCGTCAACAGTGCGCCGTCATCCTGCGCCAGTTGCAGCCCCAATCGCTCCCGACCGTGCATGTTGACACCAGCGGCCGCAGTCATGGTTTCCAGTTTGATTCCGAGCACCTGCCGCTGTTACAGGAGTTGCTTTCGCATATGGTTGGCAACCAGGGTTGCCACGAACTGGATGTGATTGTGACATCGAATGCAGTGTCCATTGAAATTGAGTTCTCCACCGACGCTCTGGCGGCGTCCGATTCCATTCGGTCCTTTGCAACCGGAAAATCGTGGCAGCGACTTCTGCAGTTGGCAAATTCGCTGGGCGCGAAGCTCGAGACGCTGCCGTGCCCGCAGGGCGGGATGGCCTACAATGTGGTGATTTCCTCGGGCGTTCGTTTGCAGCGAAAGGCCGCCTAGCCCGTTCGCCAAACTCTGTACTGAAACACGTTTTGTTTTTGGAAACACTTGGCACCATGGAAGATTTCGTAGCTACCTATCAGAGACTGTTCGCGCGACTCCGTCATTCCCAGCTTGGATTGGCGATGATTGTGGTCGTTGCCAGCATTCTGTTTGCGTTAGGACTCTCTTCGTTGGTACGCCTGGGCGACAGCGGATCGTCCTATGTGGCGCTGTTTGAAGGCCTCCAGTTTACTCGCCACGAACTTGCCAAAATGGAAGCTGCGTTTGTCAAGTCGGAACTGAACAGTTATCGAATTGAAGGCAATCGAGTTGTCGTGGATGGGACGGACCGTAGTCGCTATATCAACGCTTTGCACGAAGCGAAGATCATGCCCGAACGGTTTCGGTCTCACGTCAGCGAAGCGATCAATTCAGCCACGCCGTGGGTCACGCCCAGTCAGCAATCGTTGCGAGTAAAAAATGCGCAGGAACTTGATATGGCCATGGCCGTTCGTTCGCTGCCCGGCATCGAAGACGCCATTGTTCGCTATGACGAATTTCAAGAACCCAGCTTCAACGCCAAGAAAATTCTTTCGGCCAGTGTTCAAATCTTGTGTCTTCCCAATACTGAACTGAACCAAACGATGGTGGCCAGTATTCGCAATATGGTCGCGGGAACTCGGTCTGATCTGCGTCCTGAAAACGTCACCGTTGCGGACTTGAATGCCGGACGAGTCTACCCGTCTGCCAGCGTCGATCCTCGAGCTGCGGAATTGCAACAACAGTTTGCCACCAAAGAGATGCTGGAACATCAATGGGAAACACAATTCGCGGCGGCACTTAAACACCTTCCCGGAGTGGATGTGGTTGTCACCGCGCCGATGCCCGACTGGGGCTCGGCGGACCGTGGCCAAACGCAGGCCGAATCGTCCACCACGGACAGTACGACATCCCTTCGCGTCCTGGTCAACATTCCCAATAGCTACTATCGAAATCAAGTGCAAAAACGCCGCAAACAATTTGCCGGAAGCGCCAAAGAACTGTTGTCACAAGTGCGATCCGAAACAGAAGAATTCGTCCAGACGACTGTCCAGCAGATCACGTCTAGTTCGAACGTAGATGCGAAGAAAACCAGCGTTGTCGTTCAGGCCATCGATGAGACAAGTCCGTCAACTTCGCTTGCTTCATCGTCTTTGCCTACTACTTGGCTACAGAAACACGGACCGGCCATGGGAGCCATGGCGATTTTGGTACTAGGGTTCTTTGCGTTCCAGATGGTGCAAGGACAGACCAAAATTGCCAGGCAAACCGAGTCGTCCGAACCGAACCTCAAGATCTTTCAAGAAGCCGAACCACCCAGCGAGGTGCCAGCTCCAGTTGTCAGCTCCAGTCCAGATTCTCAGGACGAATTAGATCGTCTGAAGCAACAGCTTTCGGAAATGGTGCAACAAGATCCTGATGCGGCAGCCAAATTGTTGACCGATTGGATGAGCCAAGCGGGCTAGGCAATAGAAGCAATCAAAAGGCAAAGCATGAACCAGCAACTTCGCAAAGCGGCGATTCTGATTGCAGGACTTGATAGAGAATCTGCCGACCAGCTGTTGGAGCAAATGCCGGAAGATCGAGCCGAACAAATTCGGCGTATGATATTCAGTTTGGAATCAGTGTCGCCGTCTGAGGAAAGTCATACGCTGCTGGAATTCTTGCGTTTGACGCAGCCTTCGCACTCAACTACTTCGGCAGAATCCCACCGTGTTCCGGCTAAGCCCGATGCCGCTGAATCAGAAGGAACCGGCAAACCGCATCCGCCGACACATCCGTTTAGTGATATGCTGGCGCAAGCGTCGAATGATTTCATTGTGGCGTCACTGCAAAACGAACATCCTCAGGTCATTGCGTATGTCTTGACGTTTGTGGCGTCGGGGCGAGTGGCGACGTTGGTGGCGAACCTGCCGGGCGAACTGCAAGTGGACGTCTTGCAGCGAATCGTTGAGATTCATCGAGCCAGCGAATGGGCCGGCCAGGAAGTTCAGCAATGGATAGCGTCGCAGTTTTCGGCGGACCAACATCGCAGTAGTCTCGCGTCGCAGCTGTCTCCATTGCTCAATTCCGCCAATCAGAAAGCTCGAGGCGAAATCCTGGAGCACCTGCAATTGGTTGATCAGTTACTGGCACATCGCTTGGATTCAGAAAAGCCGTGACGCTGTAGGAAAGTGAGTGACCCCCATTTGCGAATGGCGATGTCGGCTGCGCCGAGTGCCAGCATTGACAGCCAAGTCGATTCGGATGTTTGCTCTTGATTCTTGAGTCCAATTCGCGGAAAGTTCTCTTCGAACCATGCGAATTGCGATGCACAAGAAACAGGAGTCGCCATGTCTCGCTCGACCGTTTCGGCTGATCAAGAAAACGTGGGAACGCAAACGTGTGACGCGCAAACGGGGTTGTTGGATGCACTTCGCCCCTTTTCGTTCACGGCTCTGGAATCCGACCACGACAGACAGGTCGCCCAAATTGTTGTCGACCAGCTGACCTTGGACTCGCAGGCGTTGAATCGACTACAAGTCGGCGATTCGCTTCAACTGGAGGCTCGCATCAACGATGTGGTGCAGTTAGTGTACCAAGGCAAAGTCATTGCCGAAGGTTCGTTGATTGTGGTTGACGACATGGTTGGCATTCAGATTGGAAAAAAGTGTGACTAGACAACTGTTTCTCTTCCTGCTGTTGATCGCCGCCCACGCCACTCCGCTTTGTGCAGGTGACACCGCGACTGCGACGCCTGTGCCAACCGAGAAACCGACTGCACTGGAACGATCCAGCGACCTGCAACTTTCCTTTGATTCCCAACGCCCGATTTCCGAACCGACAGACTTGGGGCAGCAACAGCGACGCTTTTACGGTGGCATTGCCATCATGGTGGGCGGCGTCATTTTGTTAAGCGTGGTTGCCAGCCAGTTCCGAAGTAACCACAAATCCAAACCCGCTTTAGAGTTGATCGATTCAGTTGTGATTGACGATCGGCATCGTCTGTTGTTGGTTCAATTGCATGACCGCCTGTTGGTGCTTGCCGAAAACCAATCTGGTTTAACGCCTGTGGACACGATTCGAGATTCGGCGACAATCCGCGCGATTACCCGATCTGCCGGCCGACATCGCTCCGGCCCGTGGCACGCACAAGGTGACGCGGCCGCTCAGATTGAACGCCTTAAACAAGCATTTCCGTTCTCCGATCCATTGGCGTCTTCGTCGTCACCTGATCTCGTTCGAAAAGGACATTAATTCCGTGTCCCATTCGCAATCTCCAATCGTCAAGCTTCTGTGGTTCGCCGTCGCAATGACGCTGCTTTTTGCGTCGTTTACGGTGGCGGCGCGAGCGGACGAAGGTACAGAATCGGCGGCGGATAGCGTGGCAGGTGCCAGCGACCGCAACGCAGCCGAGCGATCCATTGTCAGTCCGTCCGATGAACGCTCTACGGATGATGCAAGCGTTGACAAAGGCTTGAAGTCCGTCGACCAACAAGACCTGACGACTCTGGTAGAACGAGTGTTACGCGAAGAATCGGAACTGACCGAATCGCTGCCGATTTCGACTGAACGTTTTCAATCTTCGTTACAAATCATGGCTAGCATGGCCGCCGTCAGCTTGATTCCGGCGGCCGTGTTGATGATGACTTCGTACATTCGCATCTCCATCGTGCTGAGCCTGCTTCGCCAAGCTTTAGGGACACAGAACGTTCCATCGACGCAAGTGACCACCGCCTTGTCTCTGTTACTGACGCTGTTGATCATGTGGCCGGTGGGTCAAGAGATCCAGCAGAACGTGACGCCACTCACTTCCTCGAACAGTGAATTGGAATGGGAACCGTTGTGGCAAGCCAGTGTGCAACCGATCCGACGTTTCATGAGCATTCAGATTAAAAAGGCGGGCAACGATAACGACATCTTGCTGTTCTTAAAACACATGCCGCCCGACACGCCAGTGCCCACGCATTACGATGACGTGCCGCTGCAAGTGTTGTTTCCCGCATTCATTGTCAGCGAACTAAAAACGGCCTTCTTCATGGGTTTTCAGATTTATCTGCCGTTCCTGCTGGTAGACGCTGTGGTGGCCGCCATCACCATGTCGATGGGCATGGTCATGCTGCCTCCAGCGGTGATATCGCTGCCGCTGAAACTGATTCTGTTTGTGGCTGTGGATGGTTGGCACTTGGTGGTGGAAATGCTGATCAATAGTTTTGGCGGCATGCTGTAGGAGCACCCGGATGAACTTTGAACAAATCATCGAATGCTTGCAAAGCACTTTGATCCAGATGCTATTGATTGGCGGCCCCATCTTGTTGATCGCGCTGGTAACCGGGGTCGTCACCGGCATCTTGCAGGCCGTTACGCAAGTGCACGACCACGCCGTCTCGTTTGTTCCCAAACTGTTGGTATTGTTGACCAGTCTGGTCTTCTTGCTGCCATGGCTGGTAGAGCGAATGTTGGAATTTTCCCAGCGGGCGTTCAGTGGTTCGCTAGGAAGTTTTTAGACCAAGAAGAGTTCGAACCGGGATGCCTCACACGTTTGTTGTTTTCACGTTAGTTTCGATTCGGCTGCTGACGTGCTTTCTGTTTCTGCCGGGCTTTGGCGGGACGAATATGGCGTTTCGCTGGCGATTGGGGATTCCCGTCGTTCTTTCGCTGATGATTGCTTCTATCTCGTGGGCCACAGCCGTGTCGGGCACCGCAGTCACGGACAACAGCTGGTCCGTGGAACAAGTTAAATCGGCCGATTGGCAGGTGTGGAGCACCTGGATTGCGCAGAAGTTATTATCGGCGCTAGTCATGGGTTGGCTATTTCGCTGATGCTGGTTGGCTGCCAACTGGCTGGAGTTGGTCAATGGCATTGCCGGCGGAGTCCTACGTACCGGCCTGCCGACGCAATCACTTCCCACGTCGTTTCCCTATGTATTGATGACGGCCATCTTCCTTTCGGTTCAAGGTCATCATGCCGTAATCAATGCGGTCTTAGATTCCATTCGTTGGCTTCCCGTCGGAGGAGAAATGGCCATGAAAGGTGATTCGACAGAATTGGTCGGCCGCACGCTGCAAGCGAGTTATCAGTTCGGATTACAGATTAGTTTGCCGGTGGCTTTCTCCGTGGTCATGTCCAATGTCGCTATTGCCGTTCTGGGGCGAACCGTTCGTGAACTGAATCTGTTGTCCATCGGCATGGGCTTGAATCTGGTGGTGGTGTTGGTGGCTAGTTTCTTGTTTCTGGGCGGACTTGGAGTGCAATTCGAACAGGAAATACGGTCATCGCTGAGTCACGTGCGGAGCTATTGGGCTAGTCCTGCGGGGAAGTCGGCAGCGGCGTTCGATGTGTATCAACCAAGTGACACGAGCGTTGCATCTGGGCGAGAAATTCGATGAGCTTTTTTCAAGACGGCAAGCACGAACCAACACCTCGGCGCCGCTTGGGCGCTCGACGCCAAGGTCAAATTCCCAAGTCAACGAATTTGGCGAATTCCATTGTCCTGGTTGGCGCCACAACGGCGGTTGTCTTTGCACTACCCAAGCTTGCTGGTTCGCTACGCAGTATGACAACCGCCGCGTTGCGCAATACGGCGGTGAATCCCACAGACGTTGGTTGGTTGGACCATCTGCAATCGCATTCGGCTCAACTGGGCACGGCGTTGTTGCCGCTATTGGGATTGATGGTCTTGTTGGTGTTTGTCAGTCATTGGATTCAGACGGGTTGGGTGTTTCTACCGCACCGCATCGTTCCCGATTTTGCTCGACTTGGCTCGGCCGAAGCATGGGGCCGCATTTTTTCTGTGCGAAACCTGCACCGCTTGCTGATCACCGGGCTTTCGTTGTTGCTTGGCGGATACTTGTTTCAAGCGAGTCTCCGGCATGCGTGGCAACAGATTGGCAATACGAACGCAGCCCTAGCTGACAATCTGGCGGCCGTTTCTGATTCGCTGTTTCGCATGGTGATAGTCATGGGGTTAGGCCAACTTCTGATTGGTGCGCTGGATTATGTCTACCAGCGACGCGAACACGAACATTCGCTGATGATGACGGACGAAGAAAAGCGAGCGGAAGTGAAGTCGGTTCGCAACGATCCTAGCATTCGCCGCCAACGCCAATTGTACTCGCGGCAATACTTGCAAGCTCGATCGGAACCACCAACGGATTAGAGCTGCCACCGGTTTACAGCGGTGCCGTGCGCCCAAGTCAATCGAACCGCTCGACGTCCGTCCGTATCTGTGAGTCGGACGCGGCGAACTCAGACGTAAATGTCGTTGCTTGACCTTGTGATGCGGTTACCTTACAGTGCAAGGGTAACACGGCTTGGTCGAATCTTGTTAGGAATGTTGGATGCCAAAGCACTTGGAAAAGAAAACGTTGGATGGGAACGTGGAAACGTTGATACTGGCGCAGCTGCAGCAAGGCCCCAGCTATGGTTATCGCATCATTCAACAGCTCAACCAAACAGCACCGGAACTGTTGGCATTTGGTGAAGGAACTGTCTATCCCGTGCTGCATCGGCTGGAAGGAAAGGGGCTCGTCAGTAGCTACTGGGACGCATCGGAAAGTGGCCGCAAACGCAAATATTACAAGTTAATGGCCAAAGGAAAACGGTCTCTGGCTGCCAATATTCAGCAGTGGCGCATGTTGCAACAAGTCATGGAAGCAGCTCTGTCTGAATTGGATCCCAAATCAGGATTAACGTCGTAGTCCGTCAAACAATATTCGCGGGCCCGGAGCGAACGAAATGGTTATTCATCGAATTGAAATCTACATCGATCAAGTTATCCGTCATTCGCGTCGGCACGGCGCAGCGGCCGACGAGCTTCGTGATGAATTGCGAGACCATCTGATGGCCGCGGTCGAACACTGGATGTTGGCCGGCGCGACGCAAGATGACGCTGCCTTGCGTGCTGTATATGATCATGGCGATGCCCAACGAGTTGGCAGTCGGCTGCGCGAACGAACTCGTTTTGTGGATGTCGCCTTCACGGGGACTGCTCGAGGTGTCATTGCGATTGGTCCTCGAGCCATTGGTATCGTCGCGGTTGGCTGGGTGGCGATAGGGATATTCGCCGTGGGGCCGGTGGCAATTGGCGCGGTCAGTGTCGGCGTGTTTTCGTTGGCAGCCATGCTGGGATGGGGATTGGTTTCCGTTTCGTCCGTGGCCGTCGGGTTCGCCACGGTCGGGCTAATTTCGCAGGGGCACTTTGCCGTTGGTTTGGCGTCGTGCGGCACCTGGGCGGTCGGTCTTTGGGTACCGATCGAAGAAGGAGTGCGACAACGGATTTCGTACTATTCAACGGAAGCAGACGCACCAAGCATGTTGACCATCTGGGCTGTCAGTCTCACGCTGCGCGATTTGGCGCTGATCTTGCTGCCGCTCTTTGTTTCGACCGTTGCGATTTGCACATTTGCGATCAAGCATGTTTGGGCCGAACGACGCAAATTCTGGCGAACCAAAAATCTGCGCTGCGAATAATCCAGTCCAACGTGCAACGGTCTCTAATTCCTATTGGTCACCGTAGACTGGCGGTTTCCAATCAGCGGGAAGCGAACCCTGTGGCCGGACGCCATAGGCATCGGTAGGAATCGGGTGATCTGAAAAATCTTGCACAGGCAGATCGTCTGGCAAGTGCTTAATGCGAAAGTCCTTGTATTGAATCTTCATTGCCGGCCCGACGTGAACTTGGACGGCGAGGACACCTTCCAAGACGCGTCCTTGTTCGTCAAAGTCCCACAAGTCGGCCGTTGGATGGCCATCAATCCAATGTCGATGATGGTTCGCTTCGACCAGAATTCGAAAGTCGTGCCATTGGTTCGGCTCGAATTCATGTACCGGCATTTTGCCTACCACCCAAGGCTGTCCGGTTGGATCGACAATCACCTTTTCGCCGGTATGTGACAAAATCCTACGGCCTCGTTCTTCATACAACATGCCGTTATATTCCGGCGTGTTGGCGACCACATCACATTGGTAACCCGACACAATATCCAAATCGATCTCCGGCCGTGAAATTCCTCGATATTGAATCCCGCTATTCCCACCAGCGGTGACTCGGACCTTGACTTGAATTTCAAAATTCCGAATCGTTGATCCGTTCCACGTCAGAAAGCGATTCATCTTCAGCGAACCGTCTGTTTCGCCCGTGATCGCTCCGTCTTCCACTTTCCAATATTGCGAATCGCCCGACCAACCGTTCAGATTCTTGCCATTGAACAGCGAAACAAATCCGTCTTGATCGGTTTGGTGCGAAACATTCGCGGATGCTTTGGGATACGGTTCGGTGGACGCGGCAAAGGCGGCTTGCAACGGTTCTAGCGGTTCGCCATAAAGCTGCACAAATTCCTGCGTCTGCTGCCGCAGCTCCTTTATCTGCTGACTGAAGTTGGGGTTGTTCGCCAGGTTGACCAATTCGTCAGGATCGTTGCGCAAGTCGTGCAGGACTTCGGTTTCGTGGTCAAAGTAGCGAGCGTATTTGAAGTTGGCCGTGCGCACGCCTTCGAATGCCGGAATTCGATTGCGAACAGCAAAGTGTTCGTGAAACGTGGCCGTTCTCCAATCGTCAGGTGTTTGGCCTTCGACAATAGGACGCAAACTGCGACCGTGATAGCGCGAAGGAACCGGGACGCCGGCCCAATCCAAAAACGTGGCCGGCAAATCGACATTCAACGCCATGGCCGCACTAATTTGCGGCTGATCTGCCGGTTGGTTCACGTTGGTCGACGCTCGAGGATCAAAAATGATCAACGGCACGTTAAGTGATTCGTCAAAATGAGACCATTTTCCCGCTAAGCCTCGATTGCCCATGTGGTAACCATTGTCAGCCGAATAGACGATGATGGTATTGTCTGCTAAGCCCGCTTCTTCCAAGGCCGCTAAGAATCGACCAATCGCGTGATCAATCCCGGACGCCATCCGATAGTACGCTCGGATGTTGGTCTGATATTTCTGCGGCGTGTTCCAGCGCCAGAAGTAACGTTCGCGAGTGATCGAGGTTCGTAAGAAATCGGGCAACGCGTCAAAAATTGCCGGATCGCTCAGTCTGGGCGGCGGAATCTGTGTATCGTCAAACTGACGGTTGGCCGATTGCGGCCAAGCAAAATGACCAATCCCCGGACGGCGATCGCCATCTTCCGCGTGGCAGGCGTTGAACCACAAATTCAATGCAAATGGTTGGTCTTGGGGTTGATTGCGAACAAACTCAATTCCCTTGTCCACAATCAAATCGGTTTCGTGGCGGAGCGAACCGTCTGGCATTTTTTTGAAGTACGGATTGCGACCGATCGCTTGGAATTGGTCGAAGTGATCTTCAGCGCGAAAGCCGGCAGGCATCTTGGCGTGCCACTTGCCGAAGTAACCGGTCCGATATCCCGCTTGCCGCAGCAGGTCCGAATAGAGTGTTTCTACGGCGTCGGGCCGAGCGACATCGGGTTGGCTGGCCGTGCCGTACGCTCGCCCTACCAAGCCCGTCAGGATTGTGGTGCGACTCACCCAGCAGATGGAATGGCTGACAAAGGCGTTTTCAAATCGCACGCCACGCGCGGCCAAGCGGTCAATGTTCGGCGTCTGGGCAAGGGCGTTGCCGTAACAACCCAATGAACTGCTGGTCTGATCGTCAGCAAAGAAGAAGACGATATTCGGCCGAACGGTATCTGATTCCGATTCGGCGGCGTTCGCGATTGGAGCGAAAAGACAAATCCAAAACAACGGTGCGAACAAGATCGTTCGCAACAAAGAAAAGCGAATCATGGCATATCTGCGGGGACAAGACTGCGGGACGTAGGCAGTCGAACCATTCGCACCGCCGGCTCGATTCTAGCAGATCCAGAACCGAACCGTAAGTTTTACTTTGCCGCACAGGAGATGGGCAGTGTCCAATGTGATTACCTAGGCGGCGGCTTTCATCGCGTCAGTCGTGTAACCGTCCAGGAACGGGTACTTTTGCATTTCGTCCGTCACCTTATCCAGGATGGCTTGCGGCCAGACGATGTCCTTTTGGCTTTGACGAGGTTTGGCGAACAGAATACTGCTGCAGTCTTCCGCGTAATCGTCGGGACAGTCGACACCAACGTGAGAACATAATTCGGCAAGGTGCGAATAGGGCTGAGCGATCATGTCTTCCAAGCGAATTGTCTTGACGACATCGGGTCGTTCCTGCATCAACTGCCAGTTCGTTTGACAGCGACCAAAGTACATCGACGCGGCCAGCTCCAGTGGAGTGCGACTGCGTTTGCGATGAATGGTCGTGATGACATTGAAGGGGTTTCGTACAATGTGCACAATCTTGATGGGGACTTCGACCAGTTTCTGCAGCCGTTCCAAAACGTCTGGATGTTTGGCGATGATTTCGCTGGATAGTCCCGCTTTTTTGTCGCCAATGACAAACGGCCGATCGGTCTTGCTCTGCCATTGATTGGGGACTTCATATTGGTAACCGGTCCAGCGACGTCCGTCCGCCGCAAACTCTTGGTCCTTCATTTTCAACAGCCAATACAACTGGTTCTTGCCGTAGCCACGCACGACGTACCGCAGGGCGTTCAATTCTTGGGCAATCAGCATCTGCCGGTGCGCGTTCATGATGGAACCGATCAGCGAAGTGCCGCTACGAGGTTGACCGATGAACATGCAGTAAGTGTGAACTTGGTCAAAATCGTTTTTGGCACGCAACCCGGCAACCATTGATTCCACGTATGTCCATGGGTAACTGCTGGACCTTCGCATTTTACAATTTTTCCTCGTGTGAAAGGTGGTAAACGCTTAAGGTGCGCAGACGAGTTGTGTTGTGACAAAAAAATGGTTGTGACAAACGCGTGTCACGTCGGCAGCAACCGTTAGGCCGCTTTGCGTTGCGATTCAAGTTGATTCAAATATGTCGTTTGTCGCCGCTGTTGACGTGCTTCTTCGATGGAGATGATGCTTGGCGAATCGGCCTCATCATGGGTGGCATCGGCAGCGACTGAACCAGCGACAGGCGCGACTTCGGTGCTGTAGCCCAATCGCTCCATCGCTCGTCCTGCTTGTTTCAGAAACGCGTCTCGATTGGCTTCGGAAAGCTGCCGCACTTGGTTCGAATCGACATCTCGCTGCAGATACGTACTCAGTTCTGAAACTGGTAACCAGGTGACGTCCCATTCGGACGAACCTTGTAGCCGATGGTTTCCTGCCGAATCCATGACTCGACGCGCCTGCATGCGCACTTGTGAAACGCGTTCCGGATCCAGGCCGGCATGCGCAAAGACAGAAAACAAAGTTTCCGCGGGTTGGCTCAGGAGGTCTTCAAAACGAAGTAGCTTGTAGTGGGGAATGCGGTCGGCGTCGGCAAACATTTTGTCAACCAGCACTTGGTAACGCCAGCCAATTTCTTCGGCACTGCGGCCTCGACGCAAGTGTCCTTCGCAAACCGCCAGGCCATTTCGCAGCAAACCAAAGAAATTTGCGTCGGGATACATGCGGGCAAATTCATCCGTGGCGTAAATCATGCCGTCGATATTCTTGGCCAGTAGTCTTGCGGCGGCCAATTCTTCCTGGGCGTATTCTTCGGCCGGAGACTTGAAGCGATTGAGAATCGGGTGACGCGACCGCAGTTTTTCGCGATAAAAGACATGGTCAATTCGTTTCCGAGCCCAACGGCCTAATCGTTTGCGGGGTTCGACCAGACGTGGACTGAAAAAGTCTTGCCATTGTCGGGCGAGAATCGGCGCGTCATTGTAGATGCATTTGCGCAGGACGTTCCAATGCGAATCGGTGATGCTATGGCCTTTGAACAAATGGTGCGTTTCGCCTACCAAACAGACACTGGGGTGCGATGCCAGCAGGTTGGTCAAGATGGTCGTGCCACCTCGTGAAAAGCCGTTAACGAAGATCGGCGATTGGTTCCACATAGGTCGTTCCTCGTTCGGTGATGACATTGGCGTTGGACTGTTCATCGTCCACCCGCTGGTGCTTGGTGGCCGAAGTTTCGGTTGGCTCCGGGTCAAAGGTGTATCCAAAACAGGCGATGTCGGATTGGTACGCTTGGGCAATTCGATCGGCTAGCGTGTCCGAATAATTGTGGCGGTAGTCCGTGGTACGTTTGCCGTTGCGTTGATGTGGAATGCTGCGACACGCAATGCCCAATTTTCGAAACACTAACTGCATGTCCGACGCCAACGATTCAAAGCGTCCCAAGAAATCAACCGACACGCAGCCGTGCAGATCTTGCACGTATTCCACCTGCGGTCGACCGACCGCGCGGACCAAGGTGCAACGGTCGCCCGTGTAGGTGCGGTGCGACGAAATTAACCAGTCGGCAAATTCGTCAAACGATGTAATATGCTGTGCCGCCAGAATGTCTTGTCGTTCGCGCACGAAATGTCCGTACGCACTGACCATGCGGTCCCACGGGTTTCGCACAAAAGCGAATTTCCACAACGCATGGAATTCGTCCACCGGTAGCATCTCTTGAGCCGTGGAAACGGGCGCATGCCGAGGCAGTTTGGCGGCCAAACGGTGACCGTACGCGTGATTGAGCCGACTACAAAGCGCCATGGGCCAAGTCATCGGGTCCAGCATGCGTTGCCGTCGCAGCACCGTACGAATACTGCTACCGCCCGTTTTGGCAATGTGCACAAACAGATAGGAATGGCGATACGAAAGCAACATCCGCGGTGGTCCTTGGTTCTTCGGCAAAGTAAGGCCGTCTAGCGGTAGATCGGTTTGTTCGGACCAAAAACATTACAACGATTACGCAGCTTTTAACGGTATTTTAAGTTTTGCTTAGGCGAAACGTGCGGTTTGTGTATGCGGATAGAGGCAGCGGATGGGCTGATAGCACGGTTGGGGCTTTGCGGCATAGCTGGATTTCGCTTTAATATCGCTGGTTAATGTAGCTTGGTGTCCCTGCTGACGGGTGGTTTGTTGTCGCCGGTTTTCGGACGAGTATTCCTTGCGAGATTCAAAGACAAAGACAAACGAGATGACAAAGCTTGTTCCGGAAACGACAGGGCAAGAGCAGCAAATTCGAACCGCCTGTGAAGCGTTTTGGTTGACGGCGGATCACCAACTGCTGACCAAAGAGCAGACGGAATCTGCGGCGCATCAGATTTTGGTCGAACTCGATCTGCCTGCCAGCCTATTGGGTTGGACCATGGTGGTGCTGTTTAGCGAATCGTGGCGAAAGCCATTTGCGGCCGTTCCGTTTTCCAAGCGAATGTTGCTGGTACCGGAAATCTCGGACGACGACACCGGACTGCGCGAATTGTGTCAGTTGGCAACCGACTTGGGCTATCACGTCTTGGCGGCCAAGGCATCTTCGGAAGTGTTAGCGCGAATTCTCTCTGGGCAAGTGGAAGCCATTTTGGGTATTGCCACGTTGGATGTTTTGGAAAAAGCCATCGACAAGATTCAGATGGTGGAACTTCCCTGTCTGGCGATTCCAGCGGAACGATCTGACGATGGGCAATTGCTATTTGACACATTGTGGGCCAAGCAATGGTTGAACCAAGCGGCGGACGGCGGGCATTTGCACCAAGCAAGTCGGTACTGGCAGGTGATGCAAGCGGCGGCGAGTTTGTTTGCGCCTGATCAATTGGAGACCTTGGTTCGACCAGACCGGAAATGGGAAATCAGCGGTCAAACTGTTGCCGATGTGGATCAATTGCTGGAAAAAACAGCCGCTGTGGCTTCGACCGAAGCGCTGGCCTTTGACTTTTTGGCCAAAGGCGGCAAGTATTCTCGGCCATTCATCACGTTGGCCGTTTATGACGCGTTGACGCATGGCTCTTCCGCTTCCAACGGTTCGCTGGTTGTCGATTTGCCAGACGAAGTAAAGCGAGCAGCGATTTCGATCGAAACGTTTCATAAGGCATCGTTGATTCATGACGATATTGAAGATGACGACCAATATCGCTATGGCGAATTGACGCTCCATCGTCGCTTTGGCACGCCCTTGGCCATCAATGTTGGCGATTTCATGATCGGATTAGGATACCGATTGGTAAGTCGTGATGCGGCAGCGTTGGGAACGGAAGTAGTGGCCGAAATCTTGGATATCTTGGCCGAAGCACACGTGCGCTTGTCAGAAGGGCAGGGGGCCGAATTGGCTTGGCGAGAATCCAGCGGCAAGCGATTAACTCCAGCCGACGCTATTGAAATCTATGCACTCAAAACTTCGCCGGCATTTGAAGCTGCGTTGCTAGTTGGTGCTCGTTTGGCCGGGTGCATTGATGGATTGCGACAACCTTTGCGGGACTTTGCCAAAAACTTAGGGATCGCGTTCCAAATCTTGAATGACCTGAAGGACTGGAGCGAAGACACGGGAAACAAGCTGCTACAAGGCGGTGACATCACGGGCGGTAGACCAACCGTCCTATGGGCGTTAGCACTAGAAGGGCTGCCACCTGCCGATCGACGATCGTTGCAAGAGTTAGTTGGTCTGGAGCCGCCACTGGATGCGGAGCCACCACTGGATGCGGAGCTGCAGATCGAACGAGTTCGCCGGTTGTATGAAAAGGCAGATGTGTTTGAAAAGTCGCTCGAATTGGTTCGCCAGCATCGACATCAAGCGGAACAGATTGCCGCAGCCTTCCCAGCGGATTCACTGCGAATGTTGCTGCAATATTTGACTGATTGCGTGTTGGAGCGAACCGAATTGCCTCCTGCCAATGTGTCGTCGCCGTTGCCAGTAGGAACGGCGTGATGGTGAAGGTGGGCGAAAGTTTGTCTGAAATGAAAATTCGTTCATGAAGAGTTGCCGTGAGTGTGTCGCACCCATCTGATTCGCTACTACAACAGTTGCTCAGCCTGTTTTATGCGGATTCGCATTTGCTGGCCCAATTTCAACGGCTGGAGACCGATCAACTGCCTGACGTCTATCGTCAATTGCTGGCTCATGATCATCACATGACCGTCACGGTAGAAAAGTTTCACGGCGGACCGGTGGACGTAGAAGTGTTGGAAGACACGGATCGCGAGGGCCGCTATCTGCGAAAGATCTTGCTCCGCAGGCAAGAAGATCAACGAGTGGTCCAGTTTGGAATTGTGCGGATTGATTTTACGGTGCTGGATAACGATGTAGAAATGCAGATTCGCAGTCGAAAGATCCCGCTAGGACGAGTGCTCATCGAACACGATGTGTTGCGAACCGTCAAGTTGGGCGAAGTCTACCAAGTGATTTGCGGAGCCGAATTGGCAAAATGGTTCGATGTGGCCTCAGGAACCAAGACGTTTGGACGAACCGCCGTGATTCAATGCAACGGAGCACCCGCGGTGGAATTGATTGAAATTGTGGCTCCCGTTTCTGCACCTGTGGAATAGTGCCCAAAACTCACTATGATGATTCTGTTTGGAAATGTTTGTGAAGCACTTTCCGATATCAATTTCCCGCCTAGCCTAAGTGCCTGCCATGAAAATAGTTGTTTGGGGACTCGTTCTGCTGCTGGTGATCCTGCATCACGACGTCTGGAATTGGAATAACGATAAACTGGTCTTCGGATTTATGCCCATCACCTTGGCGTATCACGCAGGGATCTCCGTGGCGGCCAGTGTCGTTTGGTTTATGGCAACCAAGTTTGCCTGGCCGACCGACTTGGAAGAAGAAGTCGCCCATGACGCCGCAGCACAGGAGGCATCCGTATGAGCCCCGGTTGGATCAAAGTTACCATCATTGGTATTTACCTTGGACTGCTATTGTTCTTGGGCGTGTTTTCGTCTCGGTTGTTTCGCGGCACGTCCAAAGATTACATGCTGGCCAGTCATTCCATTGGTCCGTTTTTGTTGTTGATGTCGTTGTTCGGCACTACGATGACCGGGTTCGCGCTGGTTGGCTCCACGGGTGAAGCCTTTGCCGAAGGTGTCGGCGTCTACGGCATGTTAGCGTCATCGTCCGGGATCATCCATTCGCTGTGCTTCTTTGTCTTAGGCGTAAAACTGTGGTCGTGGGGCAAAAAATATGGCTACACCACGCAAGCTGGATTCTTCCGCGATCGTTTGGAAAGCGACAAAATCGGGCTGGTTCTGTTTCCCATTTTGGTCGGCCTAGTGGTACCGTATTTATTAGTCGGTGTCATTTCCGCAGGCAAAGCCATTGAAGGTGCAACTCGAGGTGATTTCCCCGGCTTCACTGAAAACGGCGGCATTCCACCTTGGCTGACGGAATTGGTGATCTGCGTTGTTGTGTTGATTTACGTTTTCTTTGGTGGTATGCGAAGAACCGCGTGGGCCAATACGTTTCAGACCATCGTCTTTATGGTGTTGGGAGTGGTGGCGTTTTATTTGATTGCGACGGGCCTTGCGAATAATTCGGTGGCCGAAGGGCGAGCCCATAAGGTGGTGGATGGTCAACGAGTGGTTCGGACCGAACCGCCGACTGGCTTGATGGATTCGCTCCGAATTGTCAGTCAGGAGATTCCGAAAGCGCGTCGAGTTCGAGCGAAAGTGGCGTTGGAAGACCAGTTAGAAACCGTAGAAGCTCCCGCAAGTTTAGGACTCGAGAAAAACTGGACCCATGGATGTTTCTGACCTACATGTTGATCCCGTTTTCCGTGGGGATGTTTCCACACTTGTTTCAGCATTGGCTGACAGCCAAGAACGCCAATGCGTTCAAGCTTCCATCGTGGTGCACCCCGTTTTCATTTTGATTGTATGGATTCCCTGCGTCTTGATTGGCGTGTGGGCTACGACTGGACTGATCAATATCCCGCCACCGATTGCCAAAGATCCGAATAAAGTTCTGGGATTCATGGTGAAGTCACTTTCCGGTGACGTCCTCGGCGGTTTCTTGCTGGCCGGCGTTTTGGCGGCAATTATGTCCAGCTTGGATAGCCAGTTTCTGTGTATCGGCACGATGTTTACAACCGATATTGTGGTGCACTACGGTGGTAAAGACCGTTTTTCGGACAAACAAATTGTGTTGATCTCGCGAATTTTCATTGTCTGGATTGTGGTGGCTACCTACTTCTTGAGCCTGACGCCTGTGGCCCGGACTCGCGTGTTTCAATTGGGCATATGGTGCTTTAGCGGATTTAGTAGCCTGTTTCCGCTGGCATTCCTGGCGGTTTATTGGCCAGGCCTGACCAAATGGGGTGCGTATGCCGGCGTGCTGACTGCGACTGGAGTTTGGTTTGTGTTGTTCCGGATGTCCGAATTTGGAGCAACGGAAAACTGGGCGGTCCAGATCGGTTCCATCAAGACGATGCCGGTTGCCGCCATATTTTTGGCGTCGGCTGTGGCGACGGTCGTTGTTTCGTTGGTCACGCCCAAACCCAGCCAGCAGACGTTGGCTAAGTTTTTCCCGCAGAAGGCATAGGTGCTTGCCATGACGCAGAGCAATCCCGTGAAATCCGCTGGTGGCAAATGCTCAAATTGGTTTTCGCGCGTGAATCGGCGGCCTTGCGTGCCAAAGGCAGTTCGCTATACTTACCGGATTACACATGGCAACGTAACGAGAACTTTACGTTTTCAAAGTAGGAAGATTATTACACATGTCTTTTCGTAAACGCCCCATGCGTTCCAAGAAACGCTCGAAAACAAGAACCAAGGCAAAAAAGAAGGACCCCATTTTTGTCGATGGCGAACGACCTCGTCCGATGTACGTGGACTATAAGGACGTCGAGCTACTCAAGAAATTGATTAACCGCCATGGTCGAATTGTCGTTCGTCGTAAGACTGGCTGCACGGCGGTTAGTCAACGAGCGGTTACGAAGGCAGTCAAGCGAGCTCGGTTCATGGGACTGTTGCCCTACGTTGGCGATTAGTTCCCTTGTTCAACACGCTTCCATGCGTTGAACCTTGCGCGAATTGCACACAAGGCGGCTCGTCCCTTAGTCGGACGAGCCTTTCTTTTGCGCAGCCAGAAAACGCATGAGCGTTTTTTCCTAGCCCGAAACGTAAGTGAGGCGAAATAAAGCGATTCTGAAGTCCCTCGCTAACGCGTCGGGCTAGGAAACGCCGCCGGAAGAAGGTGAACGCCCAACATAGAAAACGCATGAGCGTTTTTTCCTAGCCCGAAACGTAAGTGAGGGGAAATAAGGCGATTCTGAAGTCCCTCGCTAACGCGTCGGGCTAGGAAATGCCGCCGGAAGAAGGTGAACGCCCAACATAGAAAACGCGAGCGTTTTTCCATAACCCGAAACGTAAGTGGAGGCGAAATAAAGCGATTCCGTGGTCCCTCGCTAACGCGTCAGGCTGGAAATGCCGCCGGAAAATCGTCGGCGAGGCCCTGATTCCGGTTTGGTCGTATTCGCCCGCCCAGCACGTCGCGATAGATTCATTTAGTCTCATTCGTTTCATCAGGTTGCCGATCCATGCCAGCGTTTACGACAATGCGTCGAGTTGAATTTCGTGACACCGATGCGGCGGGAATCGTTCATTTTTCGCGTTTCTACACTTGGATGGAAGAAGCCGAACACGAAGCCTTGCGGTCGGTAGGCATGAGTGTGATGCCGGGCCAACAGACACCCGCCGAACTGCAGGTCGGTTGGCCTCGGATTAACGCCTCGTGCGAATTCAAAAAGCCATTGCGTTTTGAGGACGAAGTTCAAATTAGCGTCTTGGCCGTTAAAATTGGCGGCAAAAGCGTGGTGTATGAATTCACCTTCACGCTGGATTCACAAATCGTGGCCACGGGCAGCATGACGGCGGTTTGTTGCCGATTAGTCGACGGACAGATTCGCAGTGACAGTATTCCAACGGAACTGCGAAATTGTTTGCAAAAGCTTACCGAAGCAGGTTCGTAACAAAACCTTTTTCGCAATGGAAGAATGAACCATCATGTCAGACCTAGTGCTCAAGGACGTTGGCAAGTCATTTCCTACGCAAACGGAACCGTTGCAAATTCTGGAAAACGTGTCGCTAGAAATGAAGCGAGGTCAGAATTTGGCTATTCTTGGCCCCAGCGGATCTGGCAAAAGTACGCTGTTGCAGATTGTGGGAACGTTGGATTCGCCCACAACCGGTTCCATTCAGTTGTGTGGTACGAACCCATTCGAATTGGACGAACGAGCGTTAGCGGCGTTTCGCAACAAAAACATCGGCTTCGTTTTTCAAGATCACCATCTGCTAAAACAACTTTCGGCCGTAGAAAACGTTCTGATTCCTCGCTTAGCCGAAGGCCCTACCAACGCTCAGGACTTGGATCGAGCGAAATCGCTTCTGGATCAGGTGGGCCTTGGACACCGCTTGGATCATCGGCCAGGCGAATTGTCCGGCGGAGAACGCCAGCGCGTGTCGATAGCTCGAGCTTTAATGAATCGACCCAGTTTGCTGTTGGCGGATGAACCGACGGGAAATTTGGACCAGGTCAATGCGGAATTGATCGGCCAGTTGTTGATTGACATACAACAAAAGGCAGAACCGGCCACCATGTTGATGGTGGTGACGCACAGTCCTACTTTGGCGGCATGTATGCAGCGAACGTATCAGTTAAACCACCGTCGATTGGTGAAGCAGACGGAGTCCAAGCAATGAATGGCTGGAAGTTCGCCTGGCAAAGTCTCTGGCAGAACGCGCGAGTCAACGCGTCCATTGCCTTGGGCGTGGTGATCAGCACGGCCGTCTTGGTCGGCGCGTTACTGGTAGGTGATTCGGTCAAAGCAAGCCTTCGTTCGCTGACGTTGGAGCGTTTAGGTGCTATTGATCAAATGCTGGTGTCCGACCATTTTTTCGCCAGTGATGTGGCAGTCAAGATCGAACAGCGCGAAGGATTCAAACAATATTTCCATTCGGCCGCACCGGTGATTTTCTTGCCCAACGTTGCGGCGGAAAAAGTTGATTCGAATCACAAGTATCGCAGTCCCGGCGTCACGCTACTGGGAATCGACAATTCGTTTTGGCAGCAAACGCAAAGCAGTGTCCAGCCCACTCGGTCGCTATCTGGCCAGCAGGTGATTCTAAATCAATCACTCGCCGGGCAACTCCACGTCAAGCAAGGTGATCTGATTACGCTACGTTTGGAGCAAGTGACCGACGTGGCGGCGGACAGTCCGCTGGCTGACAAACAGGATCGAGCTCGCAGTTTGGTGCGATTGGAAGTCGTGCAGGTCCTGCCCGATTCTGGGTTGGCGAAATTTGGCATCTCGCCGTCGCAGCAGACATCGCTGAACGCGTTTGTTCCTACAGACGTTTTGCAAGATGCGCTCGAACAGACTGACAAGATCAACGCGGTGTTGGTTGTGGGAAACGACGCCCGTCGAACATCTCCCGACGCTACCCGTTGGTTGTCCAGCAACCTGCCGATTTCTTCGGACGACGCCACGCTAACGGTGAAACGAATTGATCTAACTCACTTTGATGAGTCTCAAAACAAAGAGGCAGCGAGCAATTCGTATATCAGCGTTTCGACCGAAAAGATGATGTTCCCCGAATCAGCTCAGCGGGCAATCCAAGCGGCATTTCCGGCCGACCAATTGCAGCCGGTATTGGCGTACTTGGCAAATTCGATTCACAAAGTCGGCGTCCGTGAAGCGGCTAATCGTATTCCGTATTCCATCGCGTGTGCGATTGATTCGAACCAGCAGATCGGGCCGTTGCTGGACGAATCAGGTCAAGCCATTGCCCTGGCCGCGAACCAAATCGTCCTGAATTCTTGGGCGGCCAACGATTTGGGTGTCCAAGTGGGTGACGAATTGGAAATCGAATATTTTCTTCCCGAAACAGCTCACGGCCAAACCGAAACGGCGACGACAAAACTGACGCTCGGCGCCATCGTTCCGATTGTCGAACCCGAAACGCCCTATCAGCGACAGCGGCCCGCCAAGTACGTGGTCGATCGACCGTGGACCAACGATCCCGATTTGACTCCGACCGTGACCGGCGTCACCGACCAAGAATCGATTGATGATTGGGATCCGCCATTTCCCTTTGATTACGGGGCGATTCGCAAGCCCAAAGACGAAGACTATTGGGACCAATATCGCACCACACCCAAAGCGTTTGTTTCGTTGGAAACAGGACAGAAGTTGTGGGGAAGTCGGTTTGGCCAAGTGACGTCGTTTCGCTTGCCTCGAACAGGTGAAGACCAGTTGCAAAACGTGCAAGCAACTTTGACGCAAGTGGTCCAAGAGAATGCCGCAGCGTTTGGCTTCCGAGTTATCCCGGTGAAGGCCAATGGCTTGGCTGCGTCGTCAGGCACCACGCCCTTTAACGGATTGTTCTTGGGGTTCAGCATGTTCATCATCGCTTCCGCGATCATGCTGTTGGCGTTGCTGTTCAAGTTGGCGGTTGAACAACGAGCGACCGAAACAGGAACGCTGCTCGCCATCGGGCTTTCTCGTCCGCAGGTGACTTCGTTGTATTTGAAAGAAGGTTTGCTGATCAGTGTAGTCGGCGCCATCTTGGGCGTTGTCTTTGGTGTCGCTTATGCTGCTGTGATGATCTACGGATTGAATACGTGGTGGGTGGATGCTGTGTCGACGTCGTTCTTGCGGCTGCATGTCACACCGACCAGCATGATGGTCGGTGGGGTGTGTGGAGTATTAGTGGCGATGTTGACCATCTGGTTTGCGCTGCGTGCACTGCGACACATCAGTGTCACTCGCTTGATGTCGGGCCAAACGTCGGATGATTCGCCAACGTCCGTGACCGTCAATCTACGGCGGAGAAAATCGGTCGCTCGCTTCACTGCCATCTTGGCGCTCGCCTTGGCAGCGACTGGATTTTTCTTAACGGCGGAAGCACAAGCCGGTGCGTTCTTTGGTTGTGGTGCCTGTGTTCTGACTTCATTGCTGGTGCGGTTTGGAACGCTGATTCGACGAGCAGCCGTGGGGACGTCGCGTACCGTGTTTTCGACCGGGCATTTGGTGGTTCGCAATATCAGTCGCAATCCTAGTCGAAGTACACTGACGGTGGGGCTGATGGCGTCCGCGTGTTTCTTGATTGTGGCGATCAGTGCCTTTCGCCTGCGCCCCACGGATCAAGGGACGGGCGGCTTTCGGCTGGTTGCAAAAGCGTCTCATCCGATTTTTGTCGACTTGAGTTCGGCCGACGTGCGCCAAGATGAATTTGGTAGCGATGCAGACAAGCTAGACGCTGTGCAAGTGGTGTCGCTGCGTTATCAAGGTGGCGACGATGCCAGCTGTCGAAATTTGTATCAATCGTCGCAGCCACAATTGTTGGGTGTCACTGATGCGTTGGTGCGAAGGTACGATGCCGAAACCGCAGAACGTTTTCAATGGGCCGGAGCGGAATCGACCGAAGGCAATAATCCATGGCGGTTATTGTCAACACGAACCGCCACCCCGGATGACCAGCCGATTCCCGTGATTCTGGACAAGAATACGGCCATGTACAGTTTGCATTTGTACGGCGGCGTTGGCGAAGAATTCGAAATGGATTATGACTTGGGCCAACCGGTGCGATTCAAAGTGGTGGCGTTACTTTCGAATTCGGTTCTGCAAGGTTCGCTCTTGATCAGCGAAGGCGACTTGCTGCATTTGTTTCCTCGCATCGGTGGTTATCGATTCTTTCTGATTGATTGTCCGGCCGAATCGAAATCGGCTGTCACGGAAATGCTGGAAGATCGGTTTTCCGATCAAGGGTTAGAAGCCACTGATTCCGCTGCCATTCTGTCCGATTTGTTGGCGGTGCAAAACACTTACCTATCAACGTTCCAAAGTTTGGGTGGGCTGGGATTGTTGTTGGGAACGCTGGGCATCACCGCCGTACAATTGCGCAACGTCTGGGAGCGGCGGAGCGAATTGGCATTGTTACGAGCAACCGGATTTGCGTCACGCAGAATTGGCGGATTGATCTTAATAGAACATCTCACGCTGTTGCTGTTTGGCCTGGGAATTGGTGTGGCCGCCGCGTTACTGACCGTGCTGCCGCACATGGTTGCCGGCGGAGCATCCGTCCCGTGGGGAACCTTGGCCATCATCTTTGGGCTGATTGTCTTGGTGGGCGTCGTGACAGGACAGCTAGCCGTAAAACAAGCCGTGCGTATGCCCATTGTTCAGCAATTGCGTGCGGACTAGGGTTGGCAACGTGTCACGACCTGTGCGAAGCCAATAAATTCGATACACTCTTAGGTCGAACATCGTACCGCTTGTGCCATCGGCTTGCTTTGGTGGCTTTTGGTCGACGCGAAGCGGTTTCTCATTTCGCACGGTAACTTCCGAATTCGGAGTAACTCATTTATGAAAATCTGGCTGCCTGTTTTGTTCGCCCTTTTGACTGCATTATGTTGGGGAATGTATGGGCCCACGATTGGAAATGCGCAAAGCAGATCCACTCCGCCGGCTTGGTCGCCATTCAAACCTTACGTCTTCATTGGTATCGCCTATTTGGTGCTGGCCATTGGCGGTGGCTTGATTGCCATGAAGCTGAAAGGCGATTCTTATAACTACAGCGGCGAAGCGTTTGTTACGGCCAAATGGGGCTTTCTGGCGGGTTGCCTGGGCGCAGTGGGAGCGTTATTTCTGACCAGTGCCATGATGTTCAGCAAAGGAAATGCGTTGCTGGTGATGCCGATTGTGTTTGGCGGAGCGGTTTCGGTGACGGCCCTTTATTCCACGTGGCGACTGCGCTGAAACCACCGAATTCAGTCCTGCCTTGTGGATTGGCATTTTGCTGGTGGTGCAAGGCGTGGTGATCACCGCCATGAATACGCCGCACGGACATGGCCACAAAAAGAACGCCGGACATGACAAACCGCCGGCAGAAGTGACGTCCGCAGCAACGGAAGCGAATCACTAGCCTGGACGCAAAATACGCACCATGTTCTCAACACAAGAAAACTTTGGTAAGCGAACCACGGCAGCACTGGCGCTGTGGTTGTGCGTGCTGTGTTGCAGTTCGAACGGAAGCTGCTTCGCTCAGTCAACGGGTGTCATGGCCAATGCCAACGCCCGGATTCTTCAGCATCGAACCGCCCAGCGGCAAATTCGCTTGTTCGACCAAGACGGAAAACCGCTACCCGCAGGGACTCGAATTCGCCTGACCATGCAGCGGCATGCATTTTTGTTCGGCGGGAATCTCTTTCAGTTTGAAACTTGGGACACCGCAGCACAAAACGACGCGTATCAGCGTTCGTTTGCCGAAGTCATGAACTTTGCGACGCTGGGCGTCTATTGGTATCAGTACGAACCGCAGCAGGGGCAAGTGGACGCCGAGCGAATCGAGCGTGCAGCCCAGTGGTGTCGTGACAACGACATTCGAGTCAAAGGTCATCCGCTGGTCTGGACGTACGAGCCGCCATGGACGGCTAACTTGGCACAACCTGCCGCCGAAGAAGCGTTGTGGGAGCGGGTTGATCGAGAAGTCCGATTTTTTCGAGGTCGGATCGATACGTGGGACGTGTTGAACGAACCGTGTGTCGGGCCCAAACAAGCGCAGGAACGCAACTCTGCGGCCTTGCTGCGAACTTACCAGCAACACGGCGTACGACAAGTAATCAAGCGGTCCTTCCAGCAAGCTCGCAGTGCCAACTCGGATGCTGTGTTGATCCTAAACGACTATGACAACACCGTGGCATATGAAAATGTGATTCGCCAAGCGATTGCGGATCAAGTCACGTTTGACGCCATCGGTTTGCAAACGCACATGCACCAAGGCTATTGGGGAGCAGAATATGTTTGGCAAATTTGCGAACGGTTCGCTCAGTTCCAGAAGCCTCTGCATTTTACCGAAGTCACTTTGCTATCGGGCGAATTGAAAGATCCCAACGACGTGGAAACCGAAACGCAGCGGCAAGGTTGGCACAGCACGGTCGCTGGAGAACAACGGCAAGCGACACAACTGCAGGAACTCTACACGCTGCTGTTTTCTCATCCTTCTGTGGAAGCAATTACTTGGTGGGACTTTTCTGACGCCCATGCTTGGCAAGGCGCGCCCGCCGGATTACTGCGCAAAGATCTTACTCGCAAACCGGCGTATGAAACGCTAAAACGCTTGGTCCGCCAGCGTTGGTGGACGCCGGAACAAACTGTGGTTGTGGACGCCAACGGCCAAGTGACGCTGCGCGGGTTTCTGGGTGAATACCAAGTAACTGTGGTCGATTCGCCGGAACAGAAAGCGTTTTTTTCGCTAGGTAGGGCCGCTCGCCCATCGACGTAACGTTGAACCAGTGAATTTGTTGACTGTTGTTGTCGCGAAATCTGTCGTTCGAATTTTTGTTTTCGAATTTGTCGGTTTATGGTAGCATTGGGGGAATCACATCTATGGAATGACTCAAAATCACAACTTCGAATACACTCAAATGCAGGGGGCAAGTTCAGTGCGTAAGTTCTTCACCAAGAAGCAGTGGTGTGTTTGCGAAGGCTTCGAATGTTTGGAGGCTCGCGACCTTCTCACCGCGACAACCCTCGTCGCATGATATCGCTTGGTGCCGGAACTCCCAAACCCAACCTCGGTGACCGCCAGTGACATCGACAACGATGGAGATTTGGATGTATTGGCTGTTTCGCCCGCGTTGCGTCAAGTGGTCATGTTTGAAAACACCGACGCGAACGGCGAATTCGCACAAATGAATGTCCTGGCCGAAGCGCCGTCGGATATTTCTCAAGCAGTGCCAGCCGATTTTGATGCGGATGGTGACGTCGACCTTATCGTCTTTTCGAACAATGCGCACGGTTCGGTCGGCTGGTTCGAAAACATCAACGGGTTAGGAGCATTCGGTGACTTTCGCGAATTGATTGCGGACACCGGTTTCGACTCCGTAGCCGTGGGCGACATTGACGGAGACGGCTGGAATGATTTGGTGACGCTGCGTCGCGACAGCGAAAGTTTCGGCTGTTACGGGCTGGTGGAAGAATGACGGCAAAGGCGGCACTGAACGGATGCGAATGATTTCAACGGACCGTTTTCGGTTGCCACCGGATCGGCCCGGCCACTTGTTTTCACTCGAATTGGGCGATATCGACAATGACAACGACGTAGACGTCATTTCGGGAGCAGGTTCGTGGTATCGAAACAACGGAATGGGCGAACAATGGGAAGCGAACGCAATGACGTTTCTCGAACATGAGTCAGTCTATCCCCAGTCATTTCAACTGGTTGATGTTGACGGAGACGGTGATTTAGATGTGCTCAGTTTGTACACGTTGGAAACACTTGATTTCTTGTTGCCCTCCGTTGTGTGGTTCGAAAACCAAGGTCAAAACGGCTTGTTAGAACAGACTTCGTTTGGAATACAGCTCTCGCGCCGAACTGATGTACTGTTTGGTTTTGCCAATTCGACGACCGCCGATTCCGATAACATTGTCGTCGTTAGTAACGGATACCTTGTGATGAAGGATCGTCGCGTGATCCTTGAACTTAAAGAACAACCTTCGGGTCTTGCGGTTGCAGATCTGGACGCTGACGGCCTAGACGATTTGATCTATAATTTTGACAGCGATCATGGTGTCTACTGGTCCAAGCAGGGTTCCGACCATGTATTTGCAGATCCAGCTAGTTTGAACACGCCCGCCCCGATCAGTAGCGCGTATGCGACCGATGTTGATGTTGATGGTGATGGCGATGCTGATCTAGTTAATCCCAATGGGGCGTATATTAACGATGATCTATCATTCTCGCTGCAGCCTGGACCGTTCGACGGCGGAAGACCAGAACGTCCTGACTTCAATGGCGATGGAAAACGAGATACGCTGCAGTGGAATACCTCCAGTGTTCCGGAGTTCGAGCGATATTTCTCCACCCTTTACGTCCAGCTAAGCGATGACGAACAGCTTGGCGAGCGACAGCTAGTTGATGAGTTTGATTGGACCAGTTCCCCACCTCGAATTGTCGATGTCGACTCAGATGGTATCGACGAAATCGTGTGGACGGACGATGTGTCCGTATTTTGGTTCAAAGCCACATCAAACGGCGAATTTACGAAGACAATCATTCCCGATGTTTGGCTTTGGACATTGCAAAATCTCGATTTTGGCGACATTGATCAAGATGGCATGACAGACCTGGTCTACCTTTCGGGAACGCGAATCTATTGGCGACGTGGTCTGGGCCAGGGCGAGTTTTCTGATGACCAGGTGGTTCAATACAATCAGCGCGACGTGATTGTCAGTTCCTGGAGATCTTCGGATGATCAACGGATCTTGTTCGACATGGACGGTGACGGGGATCTGGATTTGCTCTTGCCTGCGTCACAATACGCGATGTGGGTGCCCAACACGGATGGCAAAGGGACGTTTGGAAGTTATCGAATCATTGCGCGTGCCGATTTGCGTTACTTCAACGGCTATCCACTCGATTTGGATTCAGACGGAGATCTTGATATTGTCATGACGAGTGCTGCCGGGGATTTGCAGATTTACGAATACGTTTCGCCGATTCTTTTTCAAAAGACGGCGACTTTGGAAACTCGTCTGACCGGCTTAGATTACGGTGACATCGATGGTGACGGAGACGTCGATATTTTTGTGAACGACCGCTACTTCGAGAACCAGGGCGACAACACGTTTGAAGCTCGACAATACGGGCCGAATCCCATTCAGTCGTTCAGCTTAGCTGATTTCGACCAAGACGGTGACGTTGACGTCGCCGCATATGAAAAATTGCCATCGAGCATTCCTGTGCTCCGCTGGTACCAAGACCGTGTCATTGGCGATTCCAGTCACGATGGCGTGTTTGATTCGACGGATTTGGTGGCGGTGTTCCAGCAGAACGAATACGAAGACTCCGTCGCAGGCAATTCCAACTTTGATACAGGCGACTGGAATCAAGACGGCGAATTCGATTCGGCCGATTTGGTTTTCGCCTTTCAATCGAACAACTTTGTGTTCGAGGCGATTTCGCCCAGTTTGTTCGCCGACCATCAGACGGTTGAAGCGATCGCGGCGAATGCGGTTCGGCAAAATCGGCTTGCTCTTGATAGAAGCAGAAGTGCCTGGAATCAAGATGGCGAATTCGATTTCACTGATTTAGTATTTGCGCTTCCAGCCGATTCGTTTGAATTGGAATTAGTCGGCCAGGCGACTGGCTTGGACCGAATTCAACTGGTGAATGCCGCTTGGTCGATGCGCGTCGAGGAACAGGATCGGTTAGGAAAACCTGGAAGCCGCATGTTTCATTCGCTAAAGACGACGTTCTACAAGATTGCGGTTTGATACGCTGGAACCGCGTGATCTGCTGACAACGGCGACGACGCGGGCGGTGGACATTGATGTCGATGGTGACTTGGATGTGCATAGGCGGTTTCTCGTTCGCTTAGCGAAATTATGTTGTTCGAAGATCAAGACGGTGGTCGAATCGCCGGAACAGAGCGCGTTTTTCGCTAGGTAAGGGCGAAAAAGCCGATGAAGTGCACATTCGAAATTGAGTCATTGGCCAATGGGACCCGAAACAAATTCGTTGACAACCGTGACGCTGTCACAGCTGCTGCTAGCGATTAGTTCGCCTTGACGGCGCTGTCGTGCCAGCGGTATAAGGCAGCATCGAAATTTCTCCATCCGGCAGTGCAAGTTTCCGCATTCGGTCAAACGACAAATGCTGCACGAAACGTTGCCTGTACTTCACGAACGAACCTTAGACGGATCGATGGTTCTGCTATGAAAGCGTTGGTTGCCTGTCCGCTGCATCTGTTGGAAGTTGACTTGGATACGCACGCAGTTCGGCGGTGGAATCGCATCGTCCCGAATACTACGGCGTGTCGTGGTCGTATGCCTGGCGACCGTTTGATCCTGAGTCACAGCGGCTTGAATAACGAAAAGATGGCTTCGCTGGAATCGTATATGGACAGCGAAGTCGGATTCCCTTTCCACCAATGGTGTCGCCGGTGCGATTGGCCTTTCTCAACCGCACCAGATTGTTATTGTACCGACCAGCATGTCATTGCTACCAACACGGGCCGAAATTCGCTGACCGTGTTTCGCCAAGATGATGGCCTACAAAAACGTCTGGGTCGAAGATGCCAAATGGGATCGCAAAGGAAAAGAAAACTGCTGTGGAAGTCATCAAATTCGGTCTTTCTGAAAGACGATCAACTGTGGTACTGGCACATAGCTTTGATCGAGGTTCGGATTGATTGTTCTCTCGTGGCCCGATCTGCAGCTAGTCAAACGTTGGAAAGCCAAAGCGCTGCAGGCCCACAGCGTGTGGGTCACCCAAGAAAAATCAGGTGCTGGTGTGTGACACCATGCGAGGCACCCTGTTGGACGCGGTTTCCGACAAGGTATTACAGCTGGAGCTGTGACGAACCGAATGCGATGACTCGAGGCCTTGCGTGTGACGGCAAACACATTCTATGTCGGCCGATCCGAACAGAGTGATCGGCGAGGTCGAACGGAATCGGACGGCGGCATTTGGATTGTGGATCGGAAACGCTGGAAGACCAAAGACTATATTCACTTGCCAGGCGTGGGGAACGTCATGGAAGTTCGTTTGCTGGATGTGCCGGACGAATGTCATCACCAAAGACCGTTCACGGGCAATTACGACACGACTCCGTATCCGTTGGGCCAAGCAAACGCCTGCGTCGTTCACAGCTGTGAAGTGGGTGCGACACAAGCCGATTGGTCGGAACATTTGTCGCCGATGTCACTTCGGTCCGATGCGATGCTGGCTGCTTCGCAAAATGCTTTGGCGACCAAGCGAAGGCTCTGTTTGGCAGACGTTTCCGTTTCGGCCAAAGTGGACGTGGAAGCCGCTGACGCTCAGCATGCCGGCGTCGTTGCAAGGTATCGAGGCCCGGGCGAAACGAACATGCTGAACGCCATGCTGCACAAGGAAGGTCCCTATGTGGCAATTGAATTGTGGTTGCATCACAGCGGAAAATGGGAACGCCTGGGGATTCAACCCGCCCATGTACTCCGGGGCGAATTAACTCTGGTCTGCCGCGGCGAAAACGTCAAAGTGCTATTCGATGGAACAACTTTGATCGAAGCCCAGTGCCAAGCGTTAGGAAACGGCAGTGTTGGAGTTCGCGCCAGTGGTGGTGCCGTCGGTTCGTTTCAATGCCAAGATTTGACACCTGCTCAAGCGGGTAGGCCTAACTTTTTCAGCCGATTAGGAATCCCGCACACGGCCTACCGGCGCATCGCCTAATCGTTTTGCGATCGGTTTGTCGTCCCAGATCCCCACTCGTCAAACACTCGGCATTGTTGTACAAAATGCCCAATTCGTTGGCCAACGTTCAATATCGTGACAACGCTGTCAATTGAGAATTTCCTTTGCAGGAGTATAACAAAATGTTGCTGGCACATATGACTCAGACTGAATTGCCTTGGACTTGGATTGCGCTGGCTCTAGGCATGGCCATTGGTTATTTGGCTGCGATCTTGCGAAGTCGCATCGTTCGTCGATCGGAAAATCTCGGCTAAACCAGGTCGCAAAAACCTTGACGGATTGAATCGAGTGTGGGCCTGCGCGAATTCAATCTTCGCGCAGCGCCAACGCCTGCACGGCCGCAAAATCTGGCAAGGCGTCTCGATTCCCCAGTTGCCTGCATTTGATGGCTGCTGCTGCCGCGGCGAATCGAAGAAGCTGATCCAGCGGCCAATTCTGAAGCAGTCCAAAGCTGAGTGCTCCGCAAAAAACATCGCCAGCGCCCGTAGTATCGACCGCTCGGACGGAAAACGCGGGCTGGACCAAATGTTGGTCGGCCGTAAAGAGTTCGGCGCCTCGTTCACCCGCCGTGAAAACGGCCATCTTGATTCCCTTATCCAGCAACGCCGCGGCGGCTCGACGAATATCTGTGTGTCCAAAATATTCTTGGCAAAAACGTTCTGGGCAATTGATCAACGTCACGTGCGGCAGCAGTTGATCCAAATTCGGTTTGGGTGAACCCGCATCCAGTACCACCAGCTTGCCATGCGCTTGAAATCGCTGGGCCATGTTGGTCGCTGCCAGCGCGGACCAACCATCCAGATGCAGCAAACGATGCGAAGCAGGCGGTTCGCTCGGCAGTTCGTTCGTATCCAGGTCGCCACACGAACCTCGACTGTAAGCCACCGTCCGTTCGCCTGTGTGCTGGTCGATCCACACATGCGCAAAACCGGTTTGCGCGAAGTTGTCTGGTGAGATAATCGACGGTCGAAAATCAATTCCTTGGCGAACAAAATCGTCTTGGATCTGTCGGCCGAATTCGTCGCCAGCCCATTTGCCGATAAATTGACAGCCGACACCCATACGTCGCAGGAAGGCCAGGGCCGTCGGCACGGGGCCACCCACTTGATAGCGACTAAGAGAAATGGGATTCTTGGTATTGGCCGCCGGATAGCGGTCCAGCACAACTTGATGGTCGATCAAGACGGTACCAATTCCCAGAACTTCCAGCGATGTCGATTCGGATGGCAAAGTAGTATCTGTCAACGGTCTTGGCCTACTCTTCGTCGGCGTGATGCTGGTGCATGATGTCGCGAGCTTCTTGTTCGTTCTCTTCGCTGACCAGAATTCCGATTTCGAACGGTGTCACGCCCGTAAAACCAGCCTGATGTTCACCATCTATGTGGCACTCGATGCCGTGATCGACAAGTAGGTTTTTTAACAACTCGGCCTTGTTCGGATCGCTCAGCGAATAGATCTTGACCATTTTCTTTTCGGACATCGTTATGCCTCGCGGGTTAACGGGAATGGAATGACAATTCACCAATCAATTGGATTCAGCAAACAATATACCAAACGATTGTGCTGAGGTCCGAATGATAGGACGCTGCCGGTTCAAGTGTCAAAGGAACCTCTGTTCCGAAGTGGAATTGGCAAAGCGGCAGTGAATTTGGCACGTGTTACGGTTTTGGCAGGCGAGCGACAATGACGGGACATGTTGCAGAACGAATGACGCGTTGTGCTACACTCCCCAGCAGCAGCTGTGCGAATCCAGTCCGACCATGACTGCCCATCACCACCAAGTTGATTCGCAGTTCATCCACAGCGCGAAGAATCTCGGTCGGAGCTTCGCCGGTCCGAAAAAGTTCTTCCAGGGGGATCGACGCAGCGAATTCCAGTTCTAAATGAGCCGCTTGCAGATGTCGCCAGAGTTGATCCGGTTGCAAGACGCCTAATTCGTCTGCATCGGCCGACGCCATGACAGACGGAGCTTGCACGTGCAGCAGAAAAATCTTGGGATGCAAGCCTTCCGTCACATAGCTTCGCGCAAACGCTCCTGCCATTTCCAACGCAAAGCGGCTGGATTCAGAAAAGTCGGTCGGCACTAAGATTCGAAATTCTTTCATTCGGCGAATTATCCGTCAAACATGGCTGGTTTACCATAGCGGGTTGCCAAAAGCAGGTCGAACCAAGTGACGTCGTTCAACTGGCCGCTTAAACTTGAGGTTTGGCACTAACAAACTTTCTTCGAGTACAGGGATTCTACTGTGGAGCGAACTCATCGACGAAATTTCCTGCAAGCGGTCTCCGCCAGTCTCGCGATCGGCCGCTGCGGTTTGATAGCCCAAACCGGCCAAGGTTCGAACGTAGCTTTTCCGTCGGCTGTGTCTAAGAAAGGTCTGCAGGTTCAGATGATTGACGATGCCATTCAACTGGGCGTCAAGCACGCTACGCTGAACGTCGATTTGGCTCGATTCATCAAACCGGATGCCACCTCAGACAGTCCGCACTATCGGTGGCAAGATGCCCAAGGGCGTACATATTATTTTGACCAACCAGCGGTGGATCAGCTGCAGCACAGCATTCGCCAGTTATCGGACCAAGGGATTTTGGTCTATCTGATTTTACTGGTTTACCGGCACCCCGATGCCAATGTGAATCGTATCATGCTGCATCCGCGATTTGATCCGGCAGCTCCCAATGGGCTGTCTGCCTTTAATGTCAAAACGGACGAAGGCAAGCGTTGGCTCACAGCCTTGATCGAATTCATGGCCGATCGTTGGGGAAAATTCGATTCACCCCAGGGACGAACCGTCGGTTGGATTGTGGGGAACGAAGTCAATTCGCATTGGTTTTGGTCGAATCGAGGCCGTTGTTCGCTGGAAGAATTTTTGCCCGACTATGCAGACGCGTTTCGCACGATCCATGCAGCGGTAAAGCGACATTCTTCGTGGGCCAGAATCTACGTTTCGCTAGAACACCATTGGAACATACGCTATCCCGGCGGTGATGATGACCAAGCGTTCGCAGGTCGGCCGTTTTTGGATGCGTTTGCCGCACGGATGAAACAGCAAGGCGATATCGATTGGCATGTGGCGTTTCATCCCTATCCGGAAAATCTGTTCGAACCTCGTTTTTGGCGAGACAAATCGGCGACCGCAGCGGACGATTCGCCGCGAATTACATTCAAGAACTTGGAGGTCTTGATTCGTTATCTCGATCGTCCTGAACTACGGTATGAAGGCGCACGGCGTCGAGTGATCTTGAGCGAACAAGGCTTCCACACGCCGGACGGAGATGACGGTCCGCAGGTTCAAGCAGCGGCGTATTGTTACGCGTACCGGTTGGTCGAACGGCAGGAAGGTGTCGACGCGTTCATTCTGCATCGGCACGTAGATCATGCTCGAGAAGGCGGTCTGCGACTGGGACTGTGGACTCGGCAGTCCGATTCCATCGCCACACCAGACCAACCCAAGCCGATTTACCACTGCTTCCAAGCCGCCGACACGGCCAACTGGAAAACGAATTTTGAATTCGCGAAAACGATAGTGGGCGTGGACGAATGGCCGGAATAGCTGAGAATCTCGATCCGCAAATTGTTAGCAAGATTCTGGAAAAAGCCGGTCTACCCAACGATCGAAGCGGGAAATTTCACTGCATTCGAAAAACGACGGCATTAGATTCTCCCGAGCCGATGCTTTTCTACGTCCCTCCGCAAGGAACGGCCAAAACATGCACTTGCTTGTCATTGCACCAGAAAAGAAACCACTACCTCAAGACCACGCACAAATACCATCACATTTTCAAGAGTTGCGCACCGCTTTACAGGGGTTCTCAAATCGCTCGCTACTTATGCGACAGTTTCGGGGATTTTGATGCCTTCAAGTCGCCGCAAAAAGTGAAGTCCGATTTCTTGGGGCACCGGTTGCATCAAGTCGAGGCGTCAGCGATGAAATTTCTTTCACCTGAAAGTCAGAAGACTCTCGCTAGAGTCAAATAGGCAAGCCTCCCTCCCCTGGTTCGGGATATCTCGACTCCCAACCAACGGACCGAACTTTGGACAGTTCATCGCTAGTTACGAGCTTGACGAGACGTGGTAGGTTCAAGCCTGAATCGCGGTCCTGGTCCGACAGGATGAAAAGCGTCGGACGAGGAAACGTTTGGGACGCATCTAAGCAAAGCCGGAGTTTCGCCCAGAGCGGCGCAAGCGGCGATGCGGCATTCAGACATCAAGCTAACGATGAACGTCTACACCAATCCGAAGTTGCTGGACGTTGCGGGCGCGGTCAATTCGTTGCCCTTCGTTCGGTTCGGATAGGAATGGCGGCCGAGCAAAAGCCACTGGGACGGAGAATGCAAAAATACCTGCCCCAAAATCTGCCCCAGCTACAGGGAACGGGAGGCAATTTAAGTCCAAAACAGTCCCTTTGGCCGGTCGTAGGAAATTGGCAGAGAACGCCCAGAACGCGGCAAAAACCGCTGAAAAACAAGGGAAATCAGAAAATACCAGAGGAGGGACTCGAACCCTCACGACCTTGCGGCCACTGGATTTTGAATCCACTTCGAGCGACGATTGTTGGTGTTGAGAACGTGTTTCTTTCGTGCTGCAAACGCTTGTAAATAAGGGGAAAACGTCATTCATTACAGTGGACGGTATTGTATCCATGTTGCATCGATATTGGCAATACTGCCCACC
>JAWKTK010000014.1:0-233813 GCA_041399205.1 Pirellulaceae bacterium
TGCTGGGATCGACGTACCGCTGAGTGACTTCTGGTCCGGTGTGGCCCAAAAGCGAACAAGCCGCATCAATGCCGCGACTCATGGTGACCTGCGTTGCCACCGAACGACGCAGTTTGTGAAACTGATTCAGTGATCGGCGATGGCTGCCACTGACGTCGGCCGTCTTGATGATTCGCCGCAGTTCCGAATGCAGTCGTTCAGCCGATTGAGATCGGATTGCACATCCGCCATCGTGGGTTCGACTCCCACCGGCGCCTCTTTTCTTGTTTTTGGCTAAGATCGGTTGCAGTCGTCCAAACCGGTATCTCAGATCTTCCCGGCATTTTGTTCATTGGTGCAGTTAGGGGAAAGTCGATTCTGCTGGTTCGGTCGCAAGTGCCTTGGGCCAAATCGATTGCAGTTGCCACATTTGCAGAGACCGGATTTTGGCAGTGCCGTCGACGACCTGGAGCGAAACCGAATTTTGACCAGGCTCGGGAAAAATGCGGTCGGTGATGACGGTGTAGCCGTCGTTGCCAAATACTTCTACCGATGACGTGTCGACCAACAAATGTAGCTTGACCGAACCGTCGGCCTGCAAGGGTAAGGGACCGGAATGGATGCCGGCGAAATTCGGATGGAACGAAACGTTTCCTGATTCGCGTCGATCGACAAACATTTCTTGCTTTTGGACGTTGTAGCCAATCACGGTTCGCTGCGAATCTCCCGAATAGACCTGGACGCGAACTTCGGTGGCTGCGAGCGGTTCGAACTCTATCAACAGTTCAAACGTTTGGCTGGGCGGCAATTGGATAGGCGAGTCGTCCGTCAGTTTGCGTGAATTTGCGGTGAATAGCGTCTTGTGCCGCAACGTTTGCAATTCGGTAACAGGCGTTTGCACCAGTCGCAGGCCGGCTTCACTGGGACGCAGCGACAACGACCGAGGCACCGACATCGCACTGCGCCAAGGTGACGTCGGCACCAAGCACGTTTCCCAATTGTTCATCCAGCCAAGCCAAATTCGCCGGCCGTCTGTCGCCGGGATGTCGGACCAGGAAACCGGCGCGTAGAAATCTCGTCCATAATCCACCCAACGAACCATTCGATCATCTTGATCCGGCACGAACCGAACTCCATCAAACGTGCCGACAAAGTATTCGCCGCCCGAACCACCCGCAATTGCCTGATCGCCCATGTCGACTTCCAGCACCCAGCGGCTTTGCGCTGGTTGGCCTTCGATGGGTAATTCGAATAGGTCGGGACATTCCCAGTTAGGTTTTTCTTGGGCACCGGCCGGACCGAATTCGCTGAGCAGATTCCACTGCTTCAAATTGGTCGAACCATAAAACTGCAACTTCTTCTGCACGGCCAGCGAAACCACCATGATCCACTTTTGCGTTGGTTCGTGCCAAAAGACTTTGGGATCGCGGAAGTCGGCTTCATTTAAATCGATCACCGGATTCTGCGCGTACTTGGTCCAAGTGCGTCCTGCGTCGGTGCTGTACGCCAGATCCTGAGTCTGTTTGCCGTAACCGTGACCGGTATAAATGGCCACCAATGGAGCTTGACCGTCTTGGCCAAAACCGCTGGTGTTGTGATGATCCACCACACAGCAACCGGAAAAAATCATTACTCCATATTCGTCGTGCAGCGCAATGGGCAAGTGTTCCCAGTGCATCATGTCTCGGCTAACGGCATGGCCCCAGCTCATGTGTCCCCACGTATTTCCGTGTGGATTGTGTTGGTAGAACAGATGGTATTCACCTTGAAAGAAGACAAGGCCATTGGGATCATTCATCCAATTCATGGGCGGCGTAAAGTGAAGTTGGGGCCGATAGCGTTCGCGGTAATATTCGGGCGAACGACGATAATCGGACAAACGTTGCACGCCTGGACCTGTGCGAACGGTATCGGTCAGCAAGAAATGGTCGGCGTTGATGTGACCAAAGTCGCCGGTCGCAAGGTCGAAGATGCGAATCTGGACTTCCTGTTCGGTCAATTCGCTTACATCCCAAGAAACCCAATGCAACAGTTCTTGGTTGCGGCCTGTCTGCTGCCGAATCGATTTGCCGTCCAGTAGTAATTCCACGCCCACTTGACCGGGAATTTGTCCGCCACCCAACAGGAACGAAAGGTATTTGCGCTGAATCAAGATCGGCGGGGATGTCAGCGTTCCCTGGCTGGCATCCTTATTCAAAAACGTGTTGACCAAGCCCTGTCCGCGAAACCCCGTCACCTCTTGTTGGCCGTCCAACGCACCACTGGCTGGTTTGCTGCCGAATGCGTCGCCAGTCGCTTGCCAGTCTCCATACGTTGTTTCAAAGTCGGCCAACACGATGTCATCCGTGGCAAACGACTGTGGCGAACTGACCGCCAGCAATAGCACAACAATGACCGTCGCCGTCGTTGCATTTATTCGAAACGAAGAATTCAACATGACGATACCCTGATGAAATATGCCCATATTACAGAGGAATTCGCGGAGTCGCGCCGGATTGGCTGCAAACATACGCGGCTACTCGGCACGCTTGTTCGACCAACGCTTGTGGCTGCATGCCGTCGAGTAGTCCAACGGCCATGGTAGCGGTAAACGCATCGCCGGCGCCGATGGTATCAACGACGTTGGTCTTGATTCCGGCAGATCGAAATACTTTGCCATCAGACCAAAGTAGTGCACCATCTTCACCGCACGTCAAGGCAACTTGGCGAAGCTGATAACGCGTGGCCAGTGAATCGAGAACGGTTTCTGGGCTGCCTTCGAATTGGCACAACTTGGCCAAGTACGGTAGTTCTTCGTCGCTAAGCTTCAACACGTTGGTTCGCTCTAGCGAATCCAAAACCGCTTGGTCATCTACAAACGGCCAGCGCAGATTGATGTCAAAAATACGCAGCGAATCGGCGGGTGTGGATTCAACAAAACGTTGGATGACGTGACGACTCGGTGCACTTCGCTGGCCCAGCGAACCAAAGCAAACCGCAGCGGTGGACTCGGCCAAGCGGTCCCATTCGTCCGTCCAAGTCAAGTTGTCCCAAGCGCAATTATCTTCAAACCGGTAGCTGGCTTTACCATTTTCGTCCAAACTGACATGAACTTGGCCGGTGGGATAGGCGTTCTGCGCGACGCACGACACGTCGACGCCTCGCTGGCGTAGTTCCTGTAAAGCGGTGTCACCCAATGCATCCTTGCCAACGGCGCTGGCCATGGCAGTGCTGTACCGTCCTTGGGCAACTTGCTGGCTGCTGCAGGCAAAGTTGGCCGGAGCGCCGCCAAATCGAGCTCCATCAGGCAACAAATCCCACAGTACTTCGCCCAGTCCGACAATGACATTTGGGTCAGCCATGTTTCACTCCTAGTTTGCGTTCTACTTCTTCCAACGGGACTCCCTTGGTTTCGGGCACCATCGTCAAGACCCAAATGAGCTGCAGAATCATCATGCCGCAGAAGAAGCCAAAGATGGTTGCCCCAGCAAAATTTTTCACCGCTAAAGGAAACGCTAAAGTGATCAACGCGGCAAAGATCCAGTGAGTAAAGGATCCCAGCGCTGCCCGGTCGCTCGAAATTGATTCGGGAAGATTTCGGAAATGTAAACCCAGATCACGGCACCCTGCCCTACTGCATGCGCCGCGATGAAAGCAAAGATGCAGAACATCACCACAAAGCCGCCGGTCTTGCCGGCCGACGCCGCCGCTTGGATGGCGCTCTCTGTCGTCTGTTGGATCTGTTCGAGCGAACCGTTTTCCGGCAATGGGAACGCTTGGCCATCGAATCCGTCTAGTGCTATTGCGGCCGCATACGCTTGTTTCGCTTTGGTAATTTCCTGTGCGAATTCAGCGGATTCGCTTGTCATCGTGGCGGAAGTTTCCAGTGTCACAGCGTTTCGCAACTCGGTAGCCGCCGCATTGACTTGGAATGGAGCGTGATAGGTGATGAATGCCCAAGTCACACAACCTAGCGATGCAATGTAACCCAGTGATCCAATGACCAACAGTGTTTTCCGGCCCAAGCGGTCGATTAGGTACAGGCCCACAAACGTGAAGATCAAGTTAGTGAAGCCGATGCCGATGGAATTCAAGCGAGACGCACTTTCGCCCATGCCGGTCAGCGCAAAGATTCGCGGTGCGAAATACAGAATGGCGTTGATGCCGGAAAGCTGATTGAAGAAGGCGATTAGGAACGCCAGCAGGATGGGGATTCGCAAACGAGCGGTCCAGAAGTTCGAACCGACCGAAGTACTTTGCGAATCGGCTTCGATTTCGCGAATCATCTGATCCACCGCCGGATCGGCCAAATCAGGATTAATCGTTTTGAGAATGTTGCGGCCGGCATCGAGTTGCCGACGGCCGACAAGCCAGCGAGGACTTTCCGGAAGTCCAATGCACATGGCAGCGTAAATGAGCGCGGGGACGGCTTCGATTCCCAGCATCCACCGCCAAGCGGATTCGCCCGCGTATTGCCCCAGCAGAAAGTTGGAGGCATACGCCACCAGAATGCCAAAGACAATGTTGAATTGAAACATCCCCGCCAAACGGCCTCGATATTGTGGCGGCGAAATTTCGGATATGTACAGCGGCGCCGCGACGGTGGAAATGCCAACACCCAGTCCGCCAATGAAACGCGCGATGGCAAAGTCATACGGACCGCTGGCCAGACCCGACCAGACGGCCGAAACAAAATACAAAACGCCAATCCACAATAGCGTTTTCTTGCGGCCGAAGTGATCGGTCGGCCAAAATCCAACCAGCGAACCAACCACGGTGCCCCACAAAGCCATGCTGGTTACCAAGCCATGAGCGAATTCGCTGAGAGTCCACAATTCTTGGATCGTTTTTTCAGCGCCGGAAATGACGACCGTGTCAAAGCCAAACAAGAAACCAGCCAGTGCCGACGTCAATGCCCACAGAAACAACCGACTATTCATTCAGATACGCCTCTCGTATTTACAGTTACCGCGATTCGACGGTCCATGCCAGGAACATCGACCAGCCGCACGTCACCAGGTTGGTTTCGTTCGACGTGTAGTGATTGTAACGAAGTTCGTTGCGGTGAACATGAGCAACCGACGTGAAGGTGTGATGCACCGGCGACCTATGCTTGTCGAAGAGTCTCTTGTGGCACGTTTGGTGAAAGTCGGGTTGCGCGATGAGCAAAGGCGAAGTGACGTTGAAGACGCCGGCGTTGGATTCAAAAGCACCGGTTCGCGTAAGCTGGTTGCTGATGCTGAGCGTTTGGGCGATGGTCACGGGCGCCATTGTGGTTGCGAATCCCAATTTGCAATGGTCTGAAAAACGAACCGATGTGTTCGGCGCGGATTACTTGCAAGAATGGATTGGAGCTCGAATTCTATCGTCCACAGACGCAGCCAAGTTGTACGATCAGCCGACCTTTCAACGTTGGCAGCATGATACGGCGGTTACGAGGTTCGCATGGCCAGACGAACAGTACTTTCCACCCGTCTATCCTCCGCCTCACTATTTGTTTGCCAAATGCTTGGCTTGGTTGCCATATCGAGCAGCAACTTACGTGTGGTTTGCCTTGCTATTTGTCAGCTACCCGTTGGCCATCTGGATAATTGAATCGTCACCGGTAACGCCCAGGCGTTCGCAAGCTGCCTTGTTTTGGACTGCGGCTGTGCTGTTTCCAGCCGTGCTGCGAGGTTGGACGATGGGTCAGAAAGGTACGTTGTTCTTGTTGTTGCTGGCGATTGCCTGGCGCAGCTGGACGGCCGACCGCAAGTTCTGGTCAGGTTTTGTCTTCGGGCTGTTGGTTGTGAAGCCTACGTTGTTTTTTCTGTTGCCCGTGGTTTTGCTGGTTCGCAAAGAGTGGCGATTCGTGGCGGGAACGGCTGCGTCTGTCACAGGGATTCTGGCGGTCACCGGATTGTTGGTGCCAGCGAACTTATGGTTTGACTATCTTCGCATCGTCGGTCAAGCCACCGCGTACCAAGCTAGTTCCGGTTATGAAATCACTTGGTCAGCAAACCTCTGGGGCTTGCTGCATGGCTTTTCCAGCGATTCACATGGGCTGCAAAAGTACGGGTTGATAGCGGGAATCTTGGCCACGATGTGGATCGCTCGGAAACCGCCAACTGGCGCAGCAACTCATCAATGTCTAATGGCTGTCGCTGTGGCCACAATATTGCTCAGTCCGCATTTGTACTTTTATGACCTAGTGGTTTTGCTGTTGCCGCTCAGGTTATTAGAGACTCGTCAATCGGCAGTTTTCCTAGCGGTAATTTGGGCTGCCATGGCGATCGGGCAGTTGGCAATGGTGGCACTTCCGCTGCTACCGATTTCACTGTCGTTGGTCTTGTTGATGGTGTTGGTGCCTGCCACAAGATGGTTTGATTCGTGTCGAACGTTGGAACGATTCGAACCGCATGCGAAGTCGGTGTCGCAGTCTTAGCGATGGATCAGCCGTACGGCTGGCGAGTTATTTAAGGAGCGAACCGATTTGTTGGCCGAATTGCTTGGCCATTTCCGCGCAGTTGCAGACCGAACTGGCGGACAGCGCGGTTCGCATTTGGGCTCGCAGTTCAGCCAAGGCGTCCCAACGCGACGGTTGGCTCCAATGGACAGCGACGCGAACGTATTCGTCTACTGACTTCGCCACGAAGTCACTCAAATGACATTCACGCAATAGCGTTTGACTTGTTCTGGCCGCCCAGCGATCGCCGTTCTTGGTCAAAACAGGAACACCTTGCCACAACGCTTCCATGGTCGTTGTGCCGCCGTTATAGGGAAAAGCGTCCAGCGCTAAATCAATCAGGTCGTAGTACTTCAGAAATGTATCGTGGTCCGCAGGAGGCAATAAACGAATACGATATGCATCGACCGACAGATTGGCAAATTGCTGCCGCAGGTAAGCTTGGTTGTGTGGCGATTTCATATCTCCATTGGCAATGATTAGTTCTGTATTAGGAGCCTGCTGCAGAATTTGTGACCATGCGTCCAGCACTACGGAGGTGATTTTGTATTGAGAAACCAAGCTACCAAAAGTAAAACGCTGACTCTGCAAACAAGGACTGGCCGCGACGGGAGGAACGGGATAGTCGACTTGAAACGTCAGGTAGCTGCTTTCTAAACGAATCACGCGTTCGCTGTAAAACGCTTCTTCTTCCTGCGGAATCACGTGAGAATCTCCCAGGATGTAGTCAAAGCCAGGCAGGCCGGAAGTGGCGAACGCATTGAACCAGCCGATGGTTACGGGAGCCAGCGGTTGTTGGAACAACGACAGACGCTGCGGATAGCTGTAGCTGCTAAGATCTACCAAGACATCAATTCGTAGGTCTTCCAGTGTCTGTGCCAACTGCATGTCACTCTGATTTCGCACAGAATGGATCTGATCGCAGGCGTTTGTACGGTAGCCGACAAATTCGGATTCCCCTTGGCCATCGTCCAGTAAGACGACTTGGAACCGAGTTCGATCCAAATGGTTCAGGAGTCCCCAAACCGGCTTCATATAGTTTCGCAAGCGAAAATGGGCCGAAAGAAATGCGATTCGAATGGGCTTGGCGTTGCCGAGTTGCTTCGAATCATGTGATTGGGGCCGATTCAAAGGCAATCGTTTGGCGAATTCGCGACGTATTTCTAGGACGTCCTGATTCGTGGCGGACGGCGCGTTGGCAATGATATGTGCGGCCGATTGCAATGATTCGATGGCGGACGAGTTCAGTGAATGCGCTTGCAGCAAATGGGCCACCGCTTCGTCTGTTTCGCCCAGCGTAAATTGTGCTTTGGCCAGTAGATGATGAGTCGTGGCGTTTGTGTTGTCCAGTTTCAATGCATTTGCCAACGCTTCTTTCGCTTGTGCGTATTCTTTGACTTGCAGCAACGCACTTCCCATCTTCTGCCAGGTGATCGCGTCAGCCATACCGATGGCGACGATTCGGTCCAAAGATCGAAGTGCATCTATCCAACGACGCTGGGACACGCAATCGTCTGCCGTTTGTTCCAAAATGGTTTTCATTTGTTGGTGGTTCATCGAATTCATCATATCAGTTTTCAATTTGTCGACTTGTGGTCGATGGGAAGAATGAAGAATCGGAAACGACTTCGGCAAACCTTGGCAGTGGTTGGCTGCGAGTTTGCCGAGGTGCGTTTCCGGTGACGATGCTGGTAGATGGCTATGATGGGCGAATCACGGGCGATTCTGGGCTGTCAGCAGAAATGTCCAGCACGTCACTCCACTTGTCGTGACCTCGATCCTGACTTTCACCGTCGATACCGTCGAACTTGATAAAGGCAGCTCGAGTGGATGACGTGTCTAGGCTCAGCACGTCACTCCATTTGTCGTGGCCTCGATCCTGACTTTCACCGTCGATACCGTCGAACTTGATAAAGCCGGCTCGTGTGGTTGACGTGTCAACGCTCAGCACGTCAATCCATTTGCCATGGTCCTGATCCTGACTTTCGCCGTCGATACCGTCGAACTTGATAAAGGCAGCTCGAGTAGATGGCGTGTCTAGGCTCAGCACGTCACTCCACTTGTCGTGGCCTCGATTCTGACTTTCACCGTCGACTCCATCGAATTTGACGAAAACAGCGGCAGTCGGCTCGGGGCCGAAATCGATGCCGAGATCCATGGCGGTGGTCTTTAATTCGCGGTTTTCCAAGAATTCACCACCCAAACGAGTAGTGCGGTTGGTTCGAATTCGAGCGTTTTTTTTGCGGAAGAACATGCTTCGGCTCCTACATTTTTGAAAGGTTTTGTTAATGAGATGACCTTTCAACGCTGATTCAGAACCAGGCGCGCGCTGTTATGGCAAAATTGGAAGAATTTTTGGTTTCGAGGGCGTCCAGAAGCCCTGCCTATCCCCCTCTGACGATGCTGTTGCGTGATGTCTGGTCTAGGAGTTGCCTCGACAGAGGGGAATGGGCCGGCTTCTTCTGATCGATTCTGGGTATCTGTACAGGTGAACAAGTTGAAAAATCTTGCCTGTTCAAACGTTCTGTAGTCTTGCCCCAAATTGCTTTACGTCTTTTTTCCTTTTTGCCGAACAAGATTCTGTTGACAGGAAAGGATACGGTTGTACAGTGTCGGTGTCGACAGCAAAGAGTCTTTACAGTGTCAAGATTTGATTTTTCTAATTGCAAATGAATCGCGAATTCGATCCACTTCCTGATAGCAATCCTGACTTAGCTGTTTTGCGGCAGCAGCTGCGTCGTTGGGAATCGACAGCGGTGACTTCGCGCAGGAGTTTTTCCAGCGGTTGTGCTGAATTGGATGATATTTTGCCGGACCAAGGTTTTCGTCAAGGCACTTTGGTGGAATGGTTTGTGTCTCAAGCAGGCACCAGCGTGGGAAGCTTGGCGTTGCTGGCAGCCAGATCGGCCATGCAGTGGGGTGGTGCGTTGGCGGTGTTGGATCGCTTACGAAGGTTTTATCCACCAGCGGCAGCCAGTTGGGATATTGACTTGGAGAAATTGCTTTGGGTTCAAGCTGCCAATGAGAAGGAAGAGATGTGGGCACTGGATCAAGCGTTACGTTCGCCGGCGGTCGCTGCGGTGTGGATTTGTTTGCCGCAGGTGGATGCCATTGCGTTTCGACGAATGCAGTTGGCGGTAGAAGCCAGCGGTTGTGTGGGCATGTTGATTCGACCGGGATCTACCAAAGGGCAGCCGAGTTGGTCGGATGTACAGTTGTCGGTCAAGCCGCTTGTTCGTCCTGTTCAGCCGCATTCTCCATGGATTGATATTCGTCAGCCCGCTAACGAAAACCGGCTGTTTCAGGTTTCGGTGGTTCGAGGCCGAGGGAAAGAAGGAGCGATGGTCGAACTGGAATTGGATCAAGCCACAGGAACTTTGCGAAAGGCAGCTTATGCGTCCGGAGAATCGCATCCTTTGCATTTGGCTTCCGAATTGGCCTATTCAGCGCATGGTCGCCGCGCATCAGGAGCTTGATTTTCAGCCAGTCGTGCTCCATACACGGGATGCGCGGAAAGGAGAATGTGTCGCCGCGTGTTCTCGGACGGCTCGGCAAGCCGGCGTCCGTCCTGGCATGCCTATGTCGGAAGCGTCGGTCATGCTGGACCGCTGGCAGGCTGGGGCCAGTAAACGTCGTTCACAGGCACAGGCACCGACTCGGGCACAGCCACAGAAAACTTCCCTGGAAACGTCTGCGGATGTGCATCTGTTTGCACATGATCCGGAAGAAGATTTTCAAACACTGCAAGAACTGGCTGTTTGGTGCGAACCGTTCAGTCCGATTGTAGGTTTGGAACAGCAGCAACTTGGCGCGGCGGGGCTGTTATTGGATGTGACGGGATTAGAGCATTTATTTGGAGGCGAAAAGAATCTGGCACAGCAAGTGGTCGCTGCGTTTCGGCAGCAGCGTTATTGGTGCAAGGTGGCTATTGCGCCTACGATTGGAGCAGCTTGGGCGTTGACTCGCAGCATGCCTGCGCGTCAATGGCAGCCATGGATTGTCCGTCGGTCGGAACTTTCGGTGGTTCTGCATGATTTGGATGTTGCTTGGTTGCGCATTCCTGTCGAATCGATTCGTTTGTTGCGCCGTTTGGGCATTCAAACCGTGGGACAGCTGGCTGCGTTGCCTCGTGACAGCTTGTTGTCTCGTTTTGGCCAAGATGTTTTGCTGCGTTTGGATCAAGCGATAGGTTCGGCTTCGGAAACAATTGTTGCGCATCGCGCTGCTCCGCAATTTTCAACCACTTGGGATTTAGAGCATGCTACGACCAAGCGGAATAAGTTGGAGCAAATCTTGCAGCATTTGGCACAGCATATGGCGCAGCTGTTGGCCATGCACAATCAGGGGGCGGTCCGCTTGCAGTGCGAATTTACGTGCCAAGCGGCATCGGCGGTGACGTTGGAAGTGGGGCTGTATCGTCCCAGTTGTTTGGCGGATCATTTGTGGGATTTGTTGCGATTGCAGTTGGAAAGTTGTCGGTTGTCGGCCAGTGTTATTCGAGTGCAATTAGAGGCGGTGGTGACGGCCAAGTTGCCGGTTTCGCAACAGTGGTTGTTGGCTAGTGATGGGCCCGCGGATACTTCGCACGAATTGGCGGTCTTGATCAATCGGCTCAGCGGCCGCTTGGGGCATAAAGCGGTCACGACGGCTCGGCTTCGTTCCGGCGTTTTGCCCGAAGACGGTTTTGCGGCTATTCCGCTGACTGCGGGACCGGGTGTTGGTGATCGTCAAGTAAACGCCAGATTGAAATCAGCCGCTGGCAAACGACCGCCACTTGCTCCTTTTGAACGGCCTTTGTGTTTGCTGAATCCACCGACGCCTATTGACGTTCTGGGGATTGCTCCGCATGGTCCGCCGCTGGCGTTTCAGTTTGGTGGCAAGAAGCGACAAGTACAACAGGCTTGGGGACCGGAACGCATTGAAGCGTCATGGTGGAAAGGGCCTAGCGTACGACGAGACTACTATCGCACGGCCTGCGATGACGGTTCCTGGTTTTGGCTCTTCCGCCAGCTGGACAACGGCAGCTGGTTTGTGCATGGTGTGTTTGATTGAGTCCAAAATGATGTGCGCGATTGTGATTCTGCTATCGCGATCGATTTTGCCGACACGCCGACGTGCCAGACAATCGCGTTGAGTTCTTTTCGACCAGCATTCTGTCTCTTAGAATTGCGGTTCACAAAAATCTGTACGAGGAACAATCATGATTGGATGGGCTTGGGTTCGCGGAGTCATCGGACAGGCCGTCGTTGGTGGATCGCTGGTTGCTGGCGCATGGGCCGCCGGTGATGTGTCGACGGAACGACCAAATTTTGTCTTCATTATTGCCGATGATGTCAGCCCAGATGATACGGCCGTTTATGGAAACGCATTTGTGCAGACAAATCATCTGCAGCAGTTGGCGGCCCGCGGTTTGGTGTTTGACAATGCCTACCTGACCATCAGTAGTTGTTCGCCCAGTCGCTGTTCCATTATTACGGGGCGTTATCCGCACAACACCGGCGCTCCCGAGCTGCATACGTCGCTGCCCAAGTCGCAAGTGACGTTTGTTCAAACATTGCGAACCGCCGGTTATCACACGGTTCTGTCCGGAAAGAATCACATGGGGCAGCCCGACGAATTGGGTTTTGACGTCCATTCGAACAGCAATCCTGCCGGCGCGGAAAACTGGGTGCAGCACTTGCAAGAACGTCCAACGGACAAGCCGTTTTTCTGCTGGTTCGCCGCGCATGATGCGCATCGAGCGTTCACGGAAAACGACAAAGCACCTGTTTATGATCCGAACAAACTGCCCGTCCCGGAAGTTCTTTACGACGGCCCGGAGACGCGTAAAAAACTGGCTGGCTATTATCACGAAATCAGCCGCTTGGATTACTACGTGGGCCAAGTGCAAGCCGAATTAGAACGGCAGCAGATTGCGGACCGTACGTACGTCATCTTCTGCAGCGATAATGGCCGCCCGTTTCCTCGTTGCAAAACTTATCTGTACGACAGCGGCATCAAAACACCGTTGATCATCACGGGGCCAAATGTTGCCGTCGGTCGAACCGCGTCTTTGGCTAGTTCCATTGACTTGAGTGCCACTATCTTGTCACTGGCAAATTTGCCGATTCCGGAAACGGTGCAAGGCGTTAGTTTGGTGCCCGTGTTGAACGATCCGGAACAATCGGTGCGGACCGTGGCCTTTGCGGAACGCAATTGGCATGTCTTTCAAAATCATGCTCGCGCGGTTCGCAGCGGTGATTGGCTGTATGTTTGGAATGCTTGGCCAGAACGGCATAATCTGTCGGGCGAAAGTGCCGCGTTTCGCTTTCCCGATGTGAAGGAATATTGGGAAGCGGCAGAACGAGGCGAATTGAAGCCGTTTCAGATGTTGCTGGTCCAACCGACGCAACCGGCCGAAATGCTGTTTCGCGTCAGTGACGATCCGTTCCAAATTCGCAATCTGGCCAACGATCCACAGCATCAAGCGGTCTTGTCCAAGATGCGAATATTGCTGAATCAATGGCAAGCGGAGACTGGCGACAGCGTGCCTACCGATCCGACGCTTGATCGTCAGCCGATTCATGAACTCCAAGCAAATCCCGGTTTTCAGCACCGCGAATTCCCTGGTGCGGCAAATAAGGCTGCCAGCATCAATGCCGCAGGGCCTGTGCACGGTTCAGTGGAATAGGCGAATTGCACCCAGCGAATTCGATTCAAAAAAATCTGAATTGCGCGTCCAAGGTTTTCAGCGTCGCAGCGAACAAGGGGAGGTCGATGAAACCATGGTTCAGAATTAGGAACAGGAGTATTCGGGATGCAGCATGTTCTGCAAGTGGAAGGTGCCGAGCGACGTTTCGGTTCCACGCACGCGTTGTGCGGTGCCGACCTTGACGTTCGTGCGGGCGAAGTCATGGCCCTGTTGGGTCCGAATGGAGCCGGGAAGACGACGTTGATTCGATCCATCGTGGGCCGAATTCGCTTGGACCAAGGACGCATTGAAATGTTCGGCAATACGATCTGTGAAGGTGGTTCGGCTATCAGTCCCGACCAATACACGTTTGCTCGATTGGGCGTGGTCCCGCAGGAAATTGCGGTCTATCCAGACTTGAACGCTGTGGAAAATCTCCGCTGCTTTGCCGAGCTACAGGGAATGGCGCGAACCGAAATCCAAGAACAAACCGCCTGGGTGTTGGAATGGACCGGCTTGCAGGACCGAGCCAAGGATTTGGCAAAAAAGTATTCGGGCGGTATGAAGCGGCGGCTAAATATCGGCTGCAGTATGATGCATCGGCCTCAGTTGCTGCTGTTAGACGAACCCACCGTGGGTGTCGATCCGCAAAGTCGCCAGCGCATCTGGGAAATGCTGCAGCAGTTGCGGCGCGAAGGCACATCGATTCTGCTGACGACGCACCAGTTGGATGAAGCGCAACAGATTAGTGATCGCATTACCATCATTGATCATGGCAAGACGGTGGCCAGCGGTAGCTTTGATGAATTGTGCCAATCCACCATCGGGTTGCAGCGCGAGTGATCATGGTGAGTGCCGAACCGATCTCGCCGGAATCTTTGCCAACATGGGAAGTTGACCGGCACTTGGCCGCATGCCGAGTGGACAATGTGGCGACCGAACTGGCCGATGTGCTGGCCGTAGCAAAGCACGCGGGCGTGCAGATTTGTGATGTTCAAATAGAAGCTCCTTCGCTGCAAGCCATCTTTATTCATCTCACTGGGAAGGAGCTGCGAGACTGATGCGTACGTTGTTGTGGGTCAGTTGGTTGAATTTGCTTCGAGATAAAGTGGCTTTGGGAACGGTGTTTGTCCTGCCGGTCATTTTCTTTTCCATCTTTGCCGCGATCTTTGTCGGCATGAGTGGCGGTGGAGGCGGTGGTTCATCCGCGGTGCAGAAGCTGAACGTGTTGGCGCTAGATCTGGATGAAAGTCGAGTCAGTCAATCACTGTTGGGAAAGTTACAGCGCACTACGGAGCTGGAGTTGACGGTTCAAAGGCCAAGCGAACTATCACAAGCAAAAAACAGTGATGACATTCGGCAGGAAGTGCGAACGGGCAAATACAACGCGGGGCTAGTGATCCCAGCTGATTTCGGCCGTCATTTCCCCGATTTCGCTGGGCAAGGACCTGCCATTGAATTGATTTACGATGGCGCCAATCCGATGGCCAAACCAATGATCGGTGGTGTTATGCAAGGTTCGGCCTTCACGGCTGCTCCGGATCTGATGATGGAGCGAGGTTTTGAATTCTTGGACCAGAACGCTGGCTGGTTTCTGACGGACCAGCAACGCACGATTCTGCAAGCACTTCAGCAACAACTAAGAGATGCGACTTCGCTGGCGAACAACGATAATTCGGACGAAACTGAAGACGCGAACGCTACTGACGGCGGCTTCAACGCGTTGAACGGACTGGTTCGAATCAGCGCCAGTGAAGCTCGAGACGACACGGACCGCGCGCAGCAACAGAATAAAGCTAAGCGAAAGCGTTCGTCCATGACCGCCTATTACGCGGCGGGAATTGGCGTGATGTTCTTGTTGTTTTCCACCGCGGGCGCAGCCGGTTCGATTTTGGACGAAGAGGAAAGCGGCACGCTGGAACGCGTGTTGAGCGCCATTCGTAGCAGCCAAAAGTTGCTTTTGGGAAAATGGCTGTTCTATGCCCTGATGGGAATTGTGCAGTTGGTCATCATGTTTGTCTTTGCTTGGCTGGTGTTCGGCTTGGATTTGTGGACCGTGAATCATGCAGTAGGCTTTGCGTTGATGACCGTGCTGACGGCAGCCGCCGCTTCGGCATTGGGTGTCATGCTGGCGACGGTCTGTCGTACTCGAGCTCAACTGAACGGCGTTTCCACCGTCGTGATCTTGATCATGTCGGCTCTGGGAGGCAGCATGGTACCTCGATTTGTGATGCCCGCATTCATGCCTGCACTTTAGGCGATCACCTATCGTTGGTAGCGACAGTTTCTTACTACGCTGCGAGGTTTAGTAGCTGGACGATTCGTTGCTTGTATTTTCTTGCGTTGGTGCCTTTGGGCAGGTCTGTTAAAAATTGTTTTTCCAGCATTTGCCGCATGATTTTTCGCCTGCGATCGGCGTGTGATGGTCGTCGGCATGGATTGTCCCAACTTCGATCACGGCGGTCGACGATCTTGGAGGCGGGGAGGTCCCAGCATTCAAGTTCGACCATTGTGTATAACCACGTGTTTAGGTGCCAGCATCCGATGCTTGACCAGACGTTGCGAACTTGTTGCTGACCGGCTCCCCAAACTTCTTTGACGTCATGGAAATGTTCTTCGATTGCCCACCGCTCCGAAACGGTTTCCAGGATAGCGGTGACTTCCATTTCCACGTCGCTCGAGAAGTAGGTAGCCCAGTTGCCCGATTCGTGCTCGAGAATGACAACGCGAACAACGCCGCTCGTCAGTCTCGTTGTTGCCAAAAAGCTCTTGTAACGACGCGTAATTTCAATTCCACGGCAGAAGAAGGTGACCGACTGCCAGCCGTCGCGTCTTCCCGCACGCTTCGCCAGACTGATCCGATTCTTGCCATATTTGCGAGGGCGACCACGTTGGCCGACGCGGTTCACGGGGAGGTCAAAAAGCTGCGCATCGCGACGCAAGCGGCTCACAACATGGATCCCATCTTTCACGAGCGGCCAAAGGAAGTTTCGAATCGCATACGCCCCGTCGGCCACGACAACGAAACCTGCGTCCGACCCCAGTGCGCGGATGCACCCTGTGACTTGGCGAATCAACTGCAAAGCCAATTCATGCTTCGTATGAAACTCCCAGCTGTAACGAGCTTTGAGCTTCCCGATATCGACACGACGCACATAGAGCTTCGAAAGAATCGGCAAAGCCAACACGCCCCACATCGAATGTTTCATCAGAATCGCCAAGCAGACCCAGTTGTGACCATAAAGCCAAGGACCGTCGGCGGGTCCGGGTGTCGGGTGGTGATGAACATTCGCCGCTTCGACGTGACGGCCATATCGCTTGGTGGGGCTGTCATCCATCACGATTTTCCAACGGCCGTTTGGGCCGGGATCGAATTGTTTCACCAACAACATCAAAATGGGCATCATCAAAGATTCAGTATGCTTGCCAATCGAGCGCAGCAAATCGTAGAAGCGATCCCAATCATCTGCCACTCCCGCCGCGCGAAACCAACGACTCGCTGTACGACGCGAACCTGCAAGCATCGCTCCAGCGAACACGATCGGCAGACGAAAGCCATGCCGGGCGTCGAGCAAGCCTGCCATTTGGCCTGCCAATCGAGCGATACTACCGGTCAACGGAACCTTCGCAAACTTGGTACGTCGACGCTTTGCGTTTCGATGCAGCAAACGGGCCCGTTTGTCGTGACGAGAAGCTGGAGAACTTTTGCCATGCCGAGCTTGCGGAGACCGCGACGAACCTTTACCTTTAGCCATCCTTGGCTCTCCGGGGTGGTGATGTTGGTTGTGGGTAACCACCTATCTCCCGAAGAGCCTCTTTTTTTGCAATATCAGTTTGAGGAAATCCTAAGACGTTCCCCTGTAACCGTTCACGGGTCGGACTGAGGTGCGAAAAAGCCGGTCTGGACACGGAGTGCTATTTTTCGCGCGCCAATGGGTGAATGTGCCATCCCAATCGCCCGCCGTTCGTCACGATACCTCCCGAAATTGAGGCGGAGATGACGGCTGGCGTTAAGGCGTTCGTTGTGGCAGCTTTTCGCTCGTTTCGCAACACGAATCAGCGAATTGCAAACTCAGGTTGGGATCTCACGCAGGAAGTTCAGGATCTCAGCAAACAGGTTGCGGAGCGTTCCGTCAAAGCTCCGAAAGCGACTCCGAATAACTCGTCGGTTCCACCCAGTACAGTCCATCCTCACAACGACAAGGATAAGCCTGGGGGCAAGAAAAAGCCCAATTCGAACCGAAAGCAAGGTGGCCAGAAAGGACATCGCAAACACACTCGCGATCTCGTTCCGCCGGAACAGTGCAAGGAAGTCTTCGAAGTTCGCCCGATGCCTGCCGCCGATGCGGCGGTGAGCTCGTCGCCAACGGCAAAGCACCTCGTCGTCATCAGGTTTGGGAGTTGCCTCCCATTGAACCACAGATCTTTGAGTATCGCCTGCATAGCGGAAACTGCCGTTGCTGTGGAATTAGCACTTCAGCCGAACTTCCCGAGGGCGTTCCTACGGGCCAATGCGGACCGCGACTAGCAGCCTTTACGGGCCTGTTGATGGGGCACTTTCGGCAAAGCAAACGCCGTGCGGCTGCCTTTCTGGGCGACCTGTTGAACATTCCTTGCAGCCCGGCGTGGACGGTCAAGATACAGAACCGCGTCTCGGATGCGGTTGCAGCTCCCTGTGAAGAACTACGTTGCGAACTTTCGTCCCAACGGCAGCTTTTTGTGGATGAATCTCCGACTCTGCGAAAATCGAAACAAAGCCTGGCTGTGGGTCGCGGTCGCGCCGTTGTTTGCGGTCTTCGGCATCTTTGCGGATCGTTCGCGTGATTCGTTGGTTTCGCTCGTTGGCAACTATCAAGGCATTATCTTGAACTGCGACCGAGCAAAGATGTACCTGGATGGCAAGCGACTCAATGGTGCTGGGCTCATCTCAAACGAGATTTTCAAAAGTTGATTGATTCGCCGAATGGCCAAGTCAAACGAATGGGGCACGATCTCATGCGACAGCATCGAGCGTTGTTCGAACATTGGCGAAAGTACAAGGCTGGAAAAATCAAATGGCGAACGTTCCAAAATACGCAGCTCCGATCCGAGAAGAAGTTCGAGCACTGCTGCTGCGAGGCAAGTTTAGCGGAAACAAGAAACCTCGTCGGTTTCTGCCGCGAATTATATGATCGTCGGGAAAATCTCTGGACCTTCACGCAAGTCAAAGACATCGAACCAACCAACAACACGGCAGAACGTGCGCTGCGACCAGCGGTCATCTACCGCAAACTCAGCTTTGGTACCCAAAGTGCCCAGGGGAGCCGCTACCTCGAACGAATACTCACCGTCTCAGAAACGTGCCGACTCCAAAATCGAAACGCCTATCAATACCTCATCCAGGCGATGGAAGCCAGCTTCGCAGGAACAGCCCCGCCGTCTCTTCTGCCAACTGCCCAACAAGCTTCCACCAAGAACGCCGCCTGATCTTGCCGCAAGAAACTTCACCCGCGACGTGAACGATTACCGTTCCCCTAAAGTGCAGTTCATGCAAAAAACATCCAAATTCACGTTTAATGGCTGGGCATTGGATGGTTATCTGAATGTCTTTTGGTATGACGATCCCAGTCATTCGCTGATACAGTCCGTGGGGACAATTGTGCCGCAGTTGGCGATGTTGGTGGCGATGACCGTGGCGTTTTTGCTGGTGGCCAGGTCGGCGGCAAAACGCTGGGAAGTCCAGTAGTTCGATCCTAGAAATCTGAATCGGCTTGTGTGTATACTATCGTAAACATGAGTCTGGCTTGGAATTTGGATCAGTGGCGTGGACGGAAACGAAACTCATTTGGCTGTCTTTGTGGACGTAGACAATCTGTCTCGTCCTTCCGCTTTGGATTATTCGGCGTTGATGCGCTTCTTGAAACAGATGGGCCGAGTGACCGTGTGTCGAGCGTATGCGGATTGGGATACTCAGCCCAAGATTCGGCCCAGATTGTTGGCGGCGGGATTCGAATTGATCGACATGGTGGCGCTCAACGGGCACGGCAAGAATGCCACGGATATTCGTATTGCGGTCGATGCGGTCGAACTTGCGCACATTCAGCCGCAAATCGATTCGTTTGTGGTGATCTCGGGCGACAGCGACTTTGTGCCCTTGATTGTGCGTTTGCGAAGTTACCAAAAGACCGTCACAGTCATTGCCGAACCAGGAAATGCGTCTCGAGCGGCGGCCAGTTTCTGTGACCGGCTGGTCGAATGTGATTCGATTCCCGGTTTTGCCCCTCAGCGGAAAGCGCCAGCGGACACGGAGCTCAGGAACGCCGATACTCCAGAGAAAATCAAGGCATTGTTGCTGGACCTGTTTGTTGATGCGGTCCGGCGAGTTTCCGGAAATTCGGCAACCACGGGCAAGGTGCAGGCCCTGTTGGCCAAGCAAACGTTGTACAAGCGGTACGGCGAGGCGTTTGGCGTCAAGGGCTTGGCTCAGATGGCGTTGGAACAAGGTTATGTCCGCTGGGTTGCCAACCGCAAATCGGTACGTTACGAACTGGTGCCCGAATCGGAACGCGAGGCAGTTGCGGCTGAACTATTGCCGAACCGCCATGCTGCGTTTCGCTTGCTTCAGCGAGCGATCATTCAGAATATTTCGCAGCCCGCTCCTGCTAAGTTAGGGAATACGAAAAGCCGAATCATGAGCCTGGACCGCTCGTTTTCCGAGCGACAATTGGGGTATGCCGATTTCTCCAGCTTTGTGGTGGCTGCCGCAGAAAGCGAATTCGTCCGATTCGACCCCAGCGGCAAGTGTGATGCGCTGATTGAATTTCCCGGTTCGCCGCAAGAGTCCGCCGCCGATTGGGCTCGTTGGCATTGGCAACAAACTGGCGGTGCGGATCCATGGGAAATTGTCGTGATCGCTCAGCTTGCTAACGGCAATCTGCTGTTGCCTGCAGATCTGCATTCGGCGCTGATGCGAGCCATCTATGAAACGGTGCGTGCTGAAGTTGATGTTGCTCCGGACGTATTACGACGTCGAATACTTTCGGAAAAATTTGCACTGGCCGTCATTGCCGAATGGACTCGGATCTTGCAACAAACGATCCAGCAATTGATCCAAAATTCACTGCTGCTGGAAGCCCCAAACGGTTCTCTGCGTATTCCGGACGGGGGTATTTCGTTTACCGACTGGAAACAACACCACGATCAGTTCCTATTGCAAGCGGTACTCGAAATGGATTCAGAGCTCTTTCCAAAGGTGTGTAATTCGCTGGCGTCGCCCGAATCCTCATCGACTCGCCAGGTGTTGCGTAAAGACTCTTCCGAAGGAGGGGGTGGTGGTGTGCGAAGTGAAGTTCGGCGTCAGCGAACCTTTGAATTCGCGGAATTTTCTGTGGATTAGCGTCCAATGGTGTTGCAAAATGCCGGTTTGTGCCAGGCTATCGATAGGCGTTAAGGTCGTCGCCCTGGCTTCGGAACATCGTGTGACGCATACTTGTCACAGTATGGTTTCATTCGTGTAGGACGTTGTGAAAAACTGCGAGAAAGATACTGCATGCCGAACGAGTGCTCGCTGTCGAAGTTTTGGGAAGCTCTTGTCGCCTCCAAGCTGATTGATGCTGAACGTTCGAATGAACTTCAAGACCATTTCTCGCGTCTGCCGGGCAGCGAACATGCCAACGCGTCGGTGGCGGCCGAGTGGCTGCTGGAACAGAACGTTGTAACTCGCTACCAAGCTCATCTACTGCTGGCGGGAAAGCAAGGACCATTTGTATTTGGGCCGTACCGCATCCTGGACAAAGCGGTCAGTAGCGTATTTTCCAAACGGTTTCACGCAATCCATTTGCCCACTCAACATCCGGTCATATTGCACTTTTGGAGCGGTGCCGTGGATGACCAACAGGTGCAGCGCAGCGTGCGCAAGTAGAACGTTGGTCGGCCGTTTCACACGCCAGTTTGGCAACTTGTTACACCAGTCTTGCTTCAAGCGACCGCATCATTGCCGTCACGGAATCGGTGCCGGGCGATTCCTTGTCTGAATGTCTGGCGGGCGGTGGCCCGATCCCTTACGAAGACGCAGCGGCCATTGTCCAGCAACTGGCTTTGGGGCTGCACGCGATGCATCAAGCAGGTTTGGTGCATGGTCAAGTTACGACAGCCAACGTGACGTTGCAGGACGATGGCCACGCCAAGCTTCACGGCGAACCCTTGCTGACGACCGATGTGATTCGTGTGGGCCAGGATGACAAGCAGGGACGCATGAGATCTTGGGCAGACTATTGTGCTCCGGAACTGTTTGCCGATCCGGCTTTGCCTTCGCCCAAAAGTGATATCTATGCATTGGGGTGTTTATTTTTCGAACTACTGACGGGGTCACCTCCGTTTGCTGGCGGTACGCTGGAAGAAAAGTGGAATTGGCATGCCAGCCAGCGGATTGGCAGTCTTTCAGAATTGGCAAATGCTCCGGCCGAATTGCAGCCGGTTGTGGAATTCATGATGGCCAAGGATGCTTCGATTCGCACGGCCAGTTGCACGCTGGTGGCCGAACAATTGCAACCGTTCGCCACGCAAAATCTCACCACCGCGACTCGACGTTCCACCGAACAAGCATTTCAACGCTGGCTGAGCGAACCGCAACTTCGTACGCATGAACCCGTTTCCATAGGTGACGCGTCTCCAGTGGTTGCCGTCAGCACGCAGCAGGATGTTGGTGCGGTTGGCACTGCCGTTGGCGATGTTCGAGTCACAGACGGCCAAGTGCGTCGACCGGACCAAGGCAGCCGATTGGTGCCACTTTCGCTGGGCGCGGCAGGGTTGGCGGTGCTGGCTCTGGTTTTAGCGATTGTCTGGCGAAGCATCCAAGACGCGGCACCGCCAGAAACGTCTCAGTCAGATGCGACTCGGCAAGTAAGACCGGTCACCTCCGAACCATCTGTTCGGCAAACAGCACCTGTCTTAGAGGCCGATTTTGCTTCGCCGGAATCGCCTGTTAATCCGCAAGCACTATGGGCCAGTCCCGTCAAGGGGAATTCGCTGGACCTGCAATGGATTCCATCCGGTTCGCCCTTGTTGATTGCGGTTCGTCCTGCATCGTTAGTTCAGCTGGGTGAATGGGATCGCTTGGTCAGTAGTCTGGGCCCCGAGTTCACTCAAATCATGCAACGCTGGGAAGACGTGTTGCGGTATTCATTGCAGTCTGCCGATTCGTTGGTGTTGGCCTATGCGTTTGATGAACAGAATCGGCCGGAACCCGTTCTCAAGATTGTGGCATCAGCCGATTCGCCTTTCCCTGTAAATGCTTGGGGCGAACCCGACCAAGGCCAAACGGGGCGTATTTTTCATCAAGCCGAAGTTCAGCTGTTTCAGCCGAATGATCAGACGTGCGTTGTGGGATCGCCGGCGCAGATTGCCCAAGTCAGCCAGGGGACGAATTTGGGTTTGCAACGAGATCTAGAGGCGTTGCGAGCGACCAGTTCGGATCAGTTTCATGTCAACGTTTTGGTGTCGCCTGCGATGTTGATTAGCGACGGCAAATTTCTGTTTTCGGAACCCTACTTGGACCTGCGCCGAACCGTGTTGAATTTTTTGGGTGATGATACGCGAGCGGCGATGTTGAGCGTTCATCTGGACCGAATCTGTTTTGCCGAACTGCGAATCGTTTGTTCCGTAGAGGCAAACCTGCGAACGGTTTCCCAATTATTGGTTCAACGATTGGTAGATGGCGCGGTGCAGTTGCGACAGCAATTACAAGATGCCCCTGCCCTGCCCTATTGGCGAAAGCTGGCGGTTCGTGTTCCAAAAATGCTTGACGCCGTTGCGCGGCAGACGCGAACGGGCGTAGAAGGTCGGCAAGTGGTGGCCAATTGCGTGCTTCCGCGTTCGGCCGCGCATAACCTGTTACTGGCCACCGAATTGAATCTGGCCATGAGTGGCGGACATCCCGTGGTCGATTCAAATTCTGACCAAAAGGAAACGTCGCTGGACCAGATTTTGGTCACCAAGGTGGACTTCAATTTCTCGCAACAATCACTGGAATTCGCGTTACAAGACTTGGAGGAAGCCTTGCGGCAAAAGGGGCTCGAGCCATTTTCTATCGTTATCAAGGGAACCGATTTGCAGCTAGACGGGATTACTCGGAACCAGCAAATTCGAAACTTTTCTGCCCAGCAAACCACCGTGGCCGAAGTCCTGACCGGGTTGGTGATGCGAGCAAATCCGGTTACAACGGTTGTATCACCAACGGAAGCGGATCAGAAACTGATTTGGATCGTTTCGCCCGAAGATCCTACGCAGATTTGGGTGACGACTCGAGCGGCGGCGGCCTCCCATAACTGGACTTTGCCCCAGGTGTTTGTGACACAATAGGCGTGACAAGCTACAATTAGGAAATGCAGCGACAACGCCTTTCGTCGTGATTCTGAATGCCCTGAAGTCTTGGAAGCAGTGGGTACGCCGGTGGAGCCCTTTTACATAGTATGCACGACGTGTCGAGCTCGTTTGCGGATCAAGTCCGCCGATGTGCTCGGGCAAATCATCCCGTGTCCCAAATGCATGAGCATGGTGATGGTACCTGAATCGGCTCATGGTTTGGAACCGGCGCCGGCGGAAAGTATGGTCGTTTCGCCCGAACAGATTCAGCGGTCCCGCGATTCCTTTGAACAACTGGATGACTTGCTGGAAAATCCAGATCAAACCCATGCAAATCTGGTGGCGGCCATTGCCAATGGTCAGCGCTGGAAGACCAAGGATGCGCCGGTTCGCCACCCTGAATCTCCGGAAGAAGCCGCTGCCGAATCGGAATCAGCGGATGAAGAAATGGTCCTGCAGCGATCTGTCCTACTGGGTTTGGTGGGTCTGCAGGCGAAATCCAGTTTGCTGTGGAAAATGCTGTTGGGCGCGATGTGTCTGACGCTCGGTGGTCTGTTTGCTGTCGGAGCTGGACTGTGGGTCGCCAAAGGGCGGCAGAGCGATTCGAACGAAGTTGTGGTCCAAAAACCAGTTGTCCCGTCACCGCTGACAGAAGACGATGCGTTCGAACAAGACGCAGCGAATGATCCGATCGCGGAAAGCCAAGACGATACCGACAACGTCGCTGACGCGGAATCTAATTCCATCGAATCCTCTGACGCGAATGCTCCGGTACCGCCCGACGTTGTTGCCAATGATGATCCAGAATCCAACGACGACGGTGCACCGGAAGACGACAATCTTCCCGCCAATCCGTTGGACGATCTGGAAGGCAACGATCTGTTTGCTGAAACGCCGGAAACCAAAACCGATTCTGAAGACCAAGTGGCCACGCCGGAAGATCTATCTTCGCCGCTGCAGCTTGGTTCGCGAGATAACCTATCGGACTTTGCCGAGTGGCTGCAGACTTCGGCCGGCAATGCGCCTAGTGAATTTTCGGTGGTGGCTGGCCCCGATCCAGAAGAAGCGGAATTGGACGAAGGCGAACCAACAGTCGTGATGTCGACTCGGCCCGTACCAAAAGCCGTCGAAGTGGATCAATTGCTGAATCTTTCTATCGCCGGCATTGACATCAAATCCGTGCCTCTGAACGAGGCGTTACGCATGCTGACTGATTTTTCCACTCTTCCCATCACGATTCTCCCTGACTCGCTAGAACGAACGAACGTAGCCGCAAACCGACCGGCCAACGTGATGGGAAAGGACGTGACGGTGCGCCAAGTGCTGGAGCGCATGTTGGGCTCGATGAAATTAGCCACCAAGCAATACCCAGGCCACATCGTCATTTCCACCGCCAACGATGCCGCGGGAAGACTGCTTTCCAAGAAGTTCCCAATCCAAGATGTGGCGACGAACCCGGAGGATGCACAGCGAATTGCATCTTGGGTACAGAACATGATCGAGCTGGAAAGCTACATGGATCGAAGTACAATCGAAGCCAGTGACGGCGATTCGGACGGCGAACGCACAACTTCGTGTGTGCTGGACGGAGATGGTTTGGTGGTGACCGCAACGGACTTGGGGCAATTTCGCGTCTTAGTGTTTTTAGAACGACTACGGAAGGCTCGCAACGAACCGGCTTTGGTTTCCCTGCCCGCACGCTTGCTCGCCACAACGCCTCGTTGGCAGATGTGCAGCTATTTAGAACGTGAAGGTCGGATCCGAGTTTGGAAGGAAGTGCCGATCGGACAGGTTTTGGCGGAATTCGAACAGCAGTCTGGACTGAATATCTTGGTGGACTGGTACGCATTGCACTTTGCAGGAACCGCTCCGACCGACGTGGCTTCGTTTTTCGGCGAAAAGACGACGATCGCCGAACAGCTGCACGCGTTCTTGCAACCGCTGGGGCTGACATACCGAGTGATCGACGACACGACGATTGAAATTACGTCGGTCATGCAAGAGCGAACGTCGATTGATGTTGAATTCTATTCGTTGACGGAAGACGAAACAGCGGACGCATTCCAAGCCGCGTTGCAGAAAAAGGTGGGTGCGCGTCCGTTTGGCCCCGACGGTGTTTGTCACGCCGAATTCGATCCTGTTTCCAAGCAAATGATTGTTGCCATGCCACAGTCATTTCACCGCAAATTCGCGCAAAGCCGCTCTGCACTCCCGTAGTTGGTCCAGGTTCCGTTGGTGTCATGCCCGCATTCTTCGTGGGCCGGCGGCTGCTGTGGTGTCCGTTAGTGCGGTTCTAGCCTGCGCTTGAAAGGACCGTCACCGGGTTCACTACGTCGTTCACCTACCGCGTCGCTGGTGCGCAATGTAGCGAGAAAACACCTGGCAAGTTAGAATGTTCGATTTCAAATTTGCCCCATTGGACGATAGAAAAAGGCTCTGACCATGCGCAGAATTCGCTTACTGACAATCGGTCTAACCATGCTGTGCTTCTGGGTTGACCGTTCTGTATTCGCAGAAGATCGTCCCAATGTCCTGTTCTTGGCGGTTGATGATTTGAATGATTGGATTGGGTGTTACGGCGGTCATCCGCAGGCCAAGACACCTAACATGGATCGACTTGCTGAACGTTCCGTTAGATTCACCAACGCGCATTGCCAAGCACCTATCTGCAATCCGTCTCGCATTAGTCTGTTGACCGGCGTGCTGCCGTCCAGTTCCGGAGTCTATTATTTGGGGCCTCGATTACGACAGTGCGAACAAACCAAGAATGCTACGACGCTGGTTCAGCATTTTGCCAATCATGGATATCAGACTCTGGGCGCAGGAAAAATCTTTCATGTCGAAGGAAACGGCGAATTCCAAACGTATGCCGGCAACTTCGGCGGTTTCGGGCCAAGACCGCAAGTTGGTCTGAATTGCACGCATATGAACCCGCTTTGGGATTGGGGACCGTTTCCCGAGCGAAATGATCAAATGCCCGACCAGAAACTTGCTGAATGGACAGTCCAGCAGTTAAAGACTCGGCACGATCAACCTTTCTTTTTGGCCTGTGGTTTCTATCGACCTCACGTGCCGCTGTACGCTCCGCAAGAATGGTTCGACCAATTTCCTTTAGAACAAATTCAGTTGCCAGCTCATGTGCCGAATGACCTGAACGATGTGCCTACTTATGGCCAAGACTTGTCCTGGAGCGCCGTTGCACCTCGGCATCAATGGATGTTAGAGCATGATCAATGGAAGAAAGCGGTTCAGGCCTATCTGGCGTGTACCGCCTTTGTGGACGCACAAGTGGGCAAGATTCTGGACGCGTTACAGCAAAGTGACTATGCCGAAAATACGATTGTCATTCTGTGGACCGACCACGGTTTCCACTTGGGCACCAAAGAACGTTGGGGCAAACGATCCTTGTGGGAAGTTTCCACCAAAGTGCCGCTACTTATTTCCGCTCCGGGCATGTCCCAAGGTGTCAGCTGCGACGAACCGGTGGGTTTGATCGATTTGTTCCCCACCTTGATCGATCTGTGTGACCTTCGTCAGGTCACGGGACTTGAGGGGCATAGCTTGGGACCGCAATTGTCAAACCCGGAAACCGTTCGAGCTTGGCCGGCGATTACGACATTCGGACAGCATAATCACGCCATTCGCTCCAAGCACTTTCGCTTCATCACGTACGCTGACGGCACAAAAGAGTTGTACGATCACCGCGAAGATCCGCACGAATTCAAGAACTTGGCGAATGATGCGCAATATGCCCACGTGATTCGCGAACATGAAGCTTGGTTGCCGCAAATCAATCAACCGCTGGCACCGGGCAGTCACAACGCAGACGCCCGTCCTGGTTCGGCTGCTGACATTGACGGCATGCCTCATTTTCCAGCAGGGCCTCGTCCCGCACTCTGGCCCGCCGAAACAAACCATCCATAGAAACTCACTTGACATGTTAGGTTGATCGAGCGACGTCGCGTGGCGGTTATCAGTCCGATGGGAATTGTCCCTCAACTAGCCGTTTGTGGCGTTGTCCACCAGCTTGGCTAATTCGTCCACCAATTTGGTTCGTAACCAAAGCGGTAAACGCATGACCCCTTGTTTGCTGACGATCTGAAATTTCGGACAGATGTGATACCGTACAAGTTGCCGCTGTTGGACTTCAAAGACGCCGATCGTATGCCGTAATGCATCAGCGGAAGCAACGTCTTTTGGGCCGTCATGCCGAAGGTCAAAGACTGGCAATTCGCCATCACCGATTTCGGCGGCCTGTTGTCGCAGTTCCTCGAACCCGTAAGCGAACTTGGCCAACGTCTGGTGTAGGAACATCAGAAACAGCGAATTCGCTTGAAACGTCTCGGGCCGTATGTCATGTGGTTCTGCGATTAACTCACCCAGGATCCCTTCGCCGGGGATCCCGTTTTCAAATCCTTCATCCAAAGGTACCAGCGACAAGAAATTCAGCGTCTGACCATCTTTTTGTACCGCATAAACGACGACTCCTGCCGCGTCAAAAGGCTGCATGACCATGATTCCTTATCGAGCTTTCAGATTAGGACGTACACGTTGTTTGCGGAGCGTGCAGGCTGGGATCGGGATACTGTCCTGGACGGTCATCGTGATAGAACCGATCCAAGACTTGATTCCAGTCTTCCTGATTGGCGACTTTGACAAACTGTTCGCGGATTTCGAGGCCATCTGGATGGAGCGCCGAGTACTTGATGCCAAATTTTCTCATCTGTGGACCGCAGCGATGCTGGTAAATCTGTTCCGCTAAACGATAGTGTTCGCGCAAGATGGTTCGTTGTTCGTGCACGCTGGGTGGCGCTGGCAACGGCTCGTTTCGCATCAACGCGGCAGCCTGTTGGAAAATCCATGGATTGCCAATGGCGCCTCGAGCGATCGTGACGCCGTCGATACCGGTTTGCTGCATCATGTCTACGCAATCTTGTGCCGAAAACAGATCGCCGCTTCCCAGGATAGTGCGCTGGCCGACGTGTTGTTTTACTTCGCGTAGAAAACTCCAACGACTGGGTCCGATGTAACGCTGTTCGACGGTTCGGCCGTGCACGGTAATCGCACTCACACCCGCCGCGAACGCGCCGTCCAAGATCTGAAAAAAATGATCGCGGCTTGCTTGGCTATCATCGATTCCTCGCCGCATCTTCACCGTCACGGGAATGTGCGAAGGGACAGCGTCACGCGTTCGCTGGACAATTTTCAGTGCCACATCCGGTTGACTCAAATGGTATCCACCTCGGCAACGACCCAGCACCTTTTTTACGGGACAGCCAAAGTTGATATCAATGATGTCAAAGCCAGCTTCGGCCAAGCGAACCGCGCCTTGCGCGAATTGTTCCGGTTCGGCACCCATCAACTGTCCACCAACCGGATGCTCTTCCGGTTCGATATGCAGAAAGTGCTGGTTTCGCTTGCGGTGCTCCTTCACCGTCACCAAAAAATGGTCCAACATCACTTCGCAAATGGTGTAAGACGCACCATGCCGCCGCGCGATCACTCGCATCGGCGAATCGCTATACCCAGAAAGCGCTGCTTGCACGCAGGCAAAGCCAATAGGAACAGTCCCAATCTGTAAATTCCAGAAGCGGGAATCCGAGTTGTTCTGTGGATTGTCCAATGGGAAGGTCTCGCGGGTGCGATTATTACGATTTGAAAGTGGTGATAGCCGCAGGAAAGTAAATTTAAAGTGCAGTCTGCCGCATTTCCGGACGATAACCCCTATTAGAAACATGACTGGCGTCCGGTTGAAGCCCGGGTTTGGCCAGAATCGAATACTTGTCAGTCGAAAGATTGGCAGTCTTGATAGACCACGCGGCTACCTGCCCCGGCCGCGTGGTCTTTTTTGTTGCGCGTTCCAACTGAAGCGAGGTTGCTGATAGCGTCGATGTAGTCAGTTTAGGCGAAACCCGAAGCGTTGGACGGATCGAGCACAATCGATGGAAATAGCGAAGCAAGTCCTGATCGAAAACTGGCCGCTATTTGCGTTCATCGCGTTAACGTTGATCATTTGGCTGCTGGCTCGCTTTCCCGTCCAGGACGATTCGTTTCCGTATGAGAAGCGAGTCTCCGTGTTGACGCAAGCGGAACAACGTCTGTTCGCTGCGTTGATTCACACGTTGCCGGGTGATTTGGTGGTGTTGGCTAAGGTCCGTTTGGCAGATGTAATCCGAGTTGCGTCGGATGCGTCCGGTCGTCAATCGTGGCAGAACCGCATCAATTCCAAGACGGTTTCCTTTGTCATCTGCGATCGAGTGCATGTCGAACCATTGGTCGTGATCGAAGTGGCGGACTATGCGCGTCGAGGCGAACAACGCGACAGCCGAGACGAATTTTTGGATCAAGCTCTGGCGTCTGCGAAGCTTCCCTTGGTGCGATTCGACGAAGCAGGCCGATATTCCAGACGCGAAATTGAAGAGCAAGTTTTGCCGCTTCTGGGCGAAGCCGGTATCCAGACGGTTCGCGCCGAACCCGAGTTCGCCAAGCGACGAAAGCAACGTCGCGTACGCCGTTGATGGTAGACGGGAAACCGTCACCGCAAATCGTTTTCCGCAGATTCGCATCTTGACGCTGGGCGACGTTATACTGTGGCCTTTCTTGTTAGTCAAAACTTTGGGAGTCGTACAGATGTTGCGTACTTTTCTATCTGGCCTGATGTTGGTTGGCTTGTCGGTTGTGTCGGCGTCCGATGCTCAAGTGATTCAGCATTCGTTTCTTGGTGTGGGTAAAGCCAATCGATCGGTCATTGTTGGCGAAGATGGTGCCGTGAAATGGAAAGTCGATTTGCCAGCCAGCGACGGTTGGGTCCAGCCGAATGGCAACGTCTTGTTGGCGGTCTATCCTTGTGACGAATACCCCAAGGGCGGAGTGGTGGAGATTGATCGAGACACCAAGCAAACGCTGTTTAGTTATCAAGGACAACAGGATGAAATCAGCTCCGTACAATCGTTGGGCGACGGAACGTACCTGGTTGCCGAACTGGGGCCCAAACCCCAAGCGATTGTGATAAACCGTCAGGCAAAGGTATTGCATAGCATGCCGCTGGCGTGCCAAAAAGAAAATTCGCACATGCAAACTCGGATGTTGCGACGCCTGCCCAACGGCAATTATATCGCTCCGCATCTGCTGGATTTTGCCGTGAAAGAATATGACCCGGCCACCGGCAACGTGTTGCGTTCGTTCGCTACGGATGATCGAGGTCGCGATAAGCGTGATTGGCCGTTTACGGCGATTCGACTGACCAATGGACACACGGTTATCGGCTGCACGAACGGAAATCGAGTGATCGAAGTGGACGCCGACGGAACCATTGTCTGGAAAGTGGATAATGATGATTTGGGCGAACCGCTCATCGACGACGCTTGCGGAGTGCAACGTTTGCCGAACGGGAACACCGTCATTACCAGCTACCACGCTCAAGGCGATGCGGTCAAATTGATCGAAGTGACCGTCGACAAAAAGGTCGTCTGGAAATTTGATGGCATGGACTCTGGATTTCATCACTTCCAGATTCTGACCACCAATGGCGAACCGGTGGAAAACGACCTCCGGTAGTTACAAATTGCCTGGCGTCGCAAGCCGTGCTAAGCGCCATCAAACGCTTGGCATAATTCCGCGTACCGACCTGGCTGCGAAACCAATTCGCGATGCGAACCACGTTGGACAATTCGGCCGTTGTCCAATACCATCACCAAATCGGCATTGCGAATCGTGCTCAGCCGATGCGCCACGACAAAACTGGTTCGCCCCGCCAGCAACCTTTGCAAGGCATGCTGCAAACGAGCTTCCGTGATGGTATCGACGGCGCTGGTCGCTTCATCCAAGATCAGCAGCCGAGGATCCGCCAACAGCGCGCGAGCAAAACAGATTAACTGACGCTGTCCCAGAGACAACTTGCCACCTCGCTCACCCACCTCTGTATTCAGGCCTCGAGGCAGACTGTTTACCAAATCAGCACAATCAAGTTGTGCCAGCGTTTGTTGAATATCGGATTCCGATGCGTCGGGGCGGCTGATGCGAATATTGTCCAGCACCGTACCGGTAAACAGAAAATTGTTCTGCAAGACAATTGCCAATTGATCCGTCAGCGAATCCGCCGTGATGTCGCGAATATCGTAGCCGTCCAGCAAAATTCGACCTTGCTGCGGCAAATAGAAACGAGCCAACAGGTTCATCATTGAACTCTTGCCGCTGCCCGTTTCGCCGACCAAAGCTACGGTTTGACCTGGTTCGACACAAAAGGAAATGTCGTGCAACACCGGACGCTGCGGTTCGTATTCGAACTGCACCTCCTGAAATTCCACTCGTCCATCCAGCCGAGGCAGCGCCACGGCTTGAGGCGAATCAGACCAAGTGGGTGGCGAATCTAACAACGCAAACACTCGCTCCGCACCAGCCATCGCCGTCAACGCTTGGTTGTATTGGTTTCCCAAAATCTGAATGGGACTGAAGAAAATGTTTGCCAAAAAGAAAAACTGAATTAAATCGCCAATCGGCATTTGAACGGACGGCGACAACGCTCGATAACCACCCAGCAACAACAACGCTGCCACAAAGACTTGACTGTTAAGCTCCAGCAACGGCACAAACGCACCCGACGTTTTGGCCGCAAACATGTTGAATTCGGCGTGATCGGTGACCAAATCTTGGAACAGTTGAGCGTTCTTCTTTTCGCGAGCAAAACCCTGTGTGACGCGGATGCCAGCCACGGATTCGGCAATCGTCCCGGTCACTCGACTGAAACTCTCTTGCATCTGCCGATATGCCAAACTCAACCGACTGCGGAACATCAGATTGATGCCCCACAATATCGGTGCCATGGCGACGATGACCAAAAACAGGATTACGTCGTAATACAGCATGAATAGCGACGCCACCAACATTTGGCCGGCCCCTACCATGCTGACAAACAATACGTCTTGGACGCCAATTCGCATCGCTTCGCAGTCCGATGTCACTCGACTGATCACTCGCCCAATCTTGGTGCGATTGAAATAACTCATCGGCATCGCTTGCAAATGAGCAAAGACTTCGTTTCGCAGGTCGTGAATGACCGCTTCGCCCAGTTCCAGTGCCAATCGATAGCGAAAGTGAAACGTAACTTGCGTCCACAGGCCCAGCAGCAACACGCCGATCCCAGCCGCGACGAGTTGCCAAAGTGGCGCGCCATGACTGATCGGACCATTGATGACAGCACCGATCGACCAAGCGACCAATGGCAGTTGGACGCAACGCAATAAGACGCATGCGATTAACCAATTTCGTTTGGTTGCATGCGGTTGCATGTAGCCGATCAACCGCCGAATAATCGCAAAATCCAAAGGCCGTTTGTCTGGTTCGCGATCTGGATCCTTGAGAACGCGAACCAGCGACACCTTGTCGTGCTGCTTACCTTTCACTTCTTCCGCTGAAACGCTGGTCACCGAATTCTCCGTACTACGGCACTAAACCTTGATGTATCTGCTTGAGTTCCGCCGCAGGCAGTTTGAGAACTTTGCGGTCATAGGTCATCAATCCGTTGATTTCCCCTTCCACGTCCGTAGTTTGCGTGTAAACGCCAGCCGCAATCCCCTGCCCTTTCAATTCCTTCAGCAACCGAATCGATTCCAAATATCGTTGTTTGTATTCTTCGGCCGATTGTGGCAGACCACCATATCCCCAGTTGTCTCGATTGGCATCCCACAAATGCCCTTTCACCGCCCAGCCGTGTCCGCCGAATTCGCCCATGACCTTGATGTAATCGGCGTAGCGTTGCGGATCGAATGGAAATCCGGGATGCGGATAGCGGTGTTCGTCCACCACGTCTCCTACTGGCCAGAAATTTCCGCCACTGGCAATGTTGACTAACCGACTTGGATCGCGCTGGGCAATCCATTCGCCCGATTCGACGGTTCGGTGTTGGCCCCAGGCTTCGTTAAATGGAACCCACACGACAATCGACGGATGGTTTTCTAGCGAATCGACCATCTCTTCGAATTCGGCCAAGTACTGGCGATGATCCGCGTTTGACCACTTGGCGTCAGACGGATTGGGATCCAGACGAGTCCACTTTGGCCCGCGACCACCACTGACTTGATCTTGCCAGACCAGCATTCCCATTTTGTCACAGTGGTAGTAATAGCGGCGAGGTTCCACTTTGATGTGCTTGCGAATCATGTTGAAACCGGCGTCTTGCAAGTACTGGACGTCAAACCGCATTGCTTCGTCCGATGGCGGTGTCAACAGTCCGTCAGGCCACCAGCCTTGATCCAACGGGCCCCAGTGAAACAAGATTTCACCGTTCAAGGTAAACCGCCAATGGCCGTCTGCGTCTTGAACTTTGCCGACACTTCGAATCCCCGCATACGAAGTGACTTGGTCCAACACCTTGCCGCTATCGTCTGTCCAGCGTAGTTCTAAGTCGTACAAGTGCGGCGAAGTGGGTGACCACAATTTGGGTGAATCCAGCTTGATCGTCAAACCGTCAGCGGCCGCAACCGACATGGCGACGTCTGATTCCGCGACCACTTGCGAACCATCTTTCACGACCACTTCAAATTGGCCGCCCACGTTATCCTTGTTTCGCTTTGGCTTGATCGAAATCGTCCCGGCCGCAGCGTCGGTGGTGATCGAAACGTCCGTCAGGTAAACCGAAGGGACTTCTTCCAGCCAAACAGTTTGCCAGATTCCGGAGACGCGAGTGTACCAAATGCCTTCCGGATACAGCGTCTGTTTACCTCGCAACTGGCTGCCCGCCGTGGTGTCGTGCACCTTTACAACCAGTTGATTGGAACCCGGCCTGACCGCTCGGGTAGCGTCGACAGTAAACGGCGTATTGCCGCCTGTGTGCGAACCGACTTCTTGACCGTTGACATAGATGTGGCATTCGTAGTCGACCGCTTCAAAATGCAAAAGCGTGCGACGCCCGTCGGTCGAATTCGCTTCAAACGAACGTTCGTACCACAGCGTTTCGTTGGCGTTCAATAGTCGCTGGACGCCCGAAAGCTTCGATTCGATACAAAACGGCACCAAGATCTTTCCGCTCCACGAAGTCGGCTGCGGTTCGTCTTGCTTGGTGATGGCATAGTTCCAATTGCCGTTCAAATTGGTCCAGCTGGAACGCACCATTTGTGGACGAGGATACTCCTGCCACGCATTATCCGCCGTGACTTCCGCTCCCCATTGGGTGATCAATGCGGATTTAAACGGATCGGTTGGCGTAATCGGCGCGGGAAGCTCTGGAACCTGATTGGCGTCAATCAAGTGAACGTCGATAAACTGACCGCCCGTGGTTTGTTTGCAGTGAACTGCCAACAAGTTGTCACCTTTCTTGATTGCCTTAACGGCAGCATCGTCCAGTTTGTGAACAAAGTAGTCGCTGGTGTAGCCAGTGAAGGTCGCAATCTTCTTGCCGTTCAGATAGACTTCGGCATCTTCGTCGTGATGTAGATATAACGCCGGTGTGGCTGGAATGGCGTCCACGTTGACGGTGCGGCGGAGCCAAATGTCTTTGGTTCGCCACTGCGTAGAAATTCTAGCACCCGGAGTGCCGGGGCTGCCGAAACCGCCCATCGCTTCGGTCCATTCCGCATCGGGAAAATCGAGTTGCGTCCAGTTATCCGCCGGCTGGCGAACCGTCATTTTCCAAGGCCCGTTCAGCGAATTGTCTTGGGCGTGAACGACGCCAACTCCAAGCGTTACAACGGCCAATAGGAAAAAAATGTATGGTCGCATACTCAGTTATCGCCTTTCTCTGTTCTCAATTCTCGCACCGCGTTTCCGTTCGCTTACGCTTTTTGAAGTTGCGCCCTACGCTTTTTTGCGAAACATCTTAGCCCGACGCGTCAGTTTTGAAGTTGCGCATTCGCGTTGTCCGGGGCGAATATCTTAGCCCGACGCGTGAGCGAGGGACCAGATAAACACCTGTTTCCGCCTCGCTAACGCGTCGGGCTAGGAAAAATCGCAACTGCCGGTTCGTAGTCCCGCCTTTAGGCGGCTTTCGGCAAAAGTGATAATCGGACGTGCTTTCCGCCTAAAGGCGGGACTACAAACCATTCGCCAATTTTCGCATCGCATTTTAGTCGGAACGCGAGCGGCTGGGTACCGGATCGAAGCGTGACGCTGATGGCTCGGGCGAATATCCTTGCGAAATCGCCATCTGCTGATACACATTCGCTTCTTCCATCAGTTGCTGGTGCGAACCAACTTGGACAATTCGGCCACCGTCCAACACCACAATCCGGTCCGCTCGCCGAATGCTGCTCAAGCGATGCGCCACTAACAGCGAAGTACGTCCGGTCGCTGCCGCTTGCAGTTCTGTCATGATTTCTGATTCGGTTTCTGGGTCCAGCGACGCAGCCGGGTCGTCCAACAGCAAAATTTTCGGTTCGTGCAGGATTGCTCGAGCGACCGCCAGGCGTTGTCGTTGCCCGCCGGAAAGGCTCAGGCCAAATTCGCCCAAGATGGTGTCGTATTTTTCCGGCAACGCCTCCACAAAATCGGCCGCCGACGCCACGCTGGCCGCACTCCGGATCTGTTCGCTGCTTGCGTCCGGACACCCGAACGCGATATTCGCCGCAATGGTATTGCTAAACAGAAAGCTCTCTTGAAACACCACGCCGATCAAAGTGCCGCAAAGATTCAATGTCCAATTCGCGCAGATCGACACCGTCCAGCAAAATGCGACCTCGTTGCGGATCGTAAAACCGAGCGATCTGCCGCTAGTAACGTCGACTTTCCGCGCCCGTTTCGCCAACAATCGCCAGTGATTCGCCAGGCGTGACTTCGAACGAAACATCTTGCAGTACCCAGTCTTCATCGGCATACGCAAACCAGACATGTTCAAACCGAATGTGTCCCTTGACCTGTTCCAACGGCTGAGGTTGCGGACCGTTGGAAATTTCAACCGGCGTGTCGAGCACTTCAAATACTCGCCGCGCTCCCGTCATGCTCTGTTGCATGCTGTTGGCCAATCCCGCCAGATTAGAAACTTGACTGGAAAACTGCTGTAGCAATCCGGCAAAAACGACCAGCCCGGTTCCTAGCTCGAGCCGATTCTGCGCAACCAAGTAGCCACCGTAAATCAGCAAGATCACCAGATTGATTTGTGTCATGAATTGCACTGTTGGCGAAAACAGGCTGACTCGCCAGAAGATACTTTGCTGCTGTTGTTGCACTTGGCGGTTGCTGTTTCCAAACTTGGCAATTTCCGCATGCTGCAAACCAAATCCTTTGATCACATGTACGCCTTGGACGTTTTCTGCCAGGTCCAGAATCATGCGGTCGTTTAATTCGCGGTTGAAGTCATACAGCGGCCGTACCGTTTTGGAAAAGCGAACCGTGATCAGCCACATGAGCGGTGTGGTCGCCAAGCAAGCGAACGTCAGTCCAACGTGAATTCGAAACAGCAAAATCAAATACACGACCAGCGAAATGGCCAACAGAATCAATTGAATCAACACCGCGTCGATAAAGGATCGCAGCGATTGCACATCCCCGGTCACTCGATTGATCAGTGATCCCGTCGCGTTGGCGTCGAAGAAGCGAAAACTCGCGTGCTGCATCTTGTCAAACACTTCGGCTCGCAAATCCACCACAATCCGCCGATGCACCAAATCGCCGGCCACCACCGCATGCGTGTAATTCATGACCGCTCGCACCACCGCCACCAACAGCACCAACCCGGCCACCACTGCCACTTGGCTCATGGGCGAAGTTGCAGGCAATGCAACGTTCCAAGGCAGCCGAGGCATCTGGATGGAAGGATCCAAGTGGTGACGAATCAGATCAATCCCAATACCACTTAGCTGCACCGCCACCACTGCCGTCCACAGCAGAACGCCTTGCAGCAACAGCACCAACAGGCAGCCCCACCGGTACCGCCAAGCCAGACGCAGCAAGCGCAGCACCAACTGGCGATTGGAAAGTTCGGTCTGTCCGAACCGAACCGAAGCGGATTTGGCTGGTGTAGTCAAAGAGAAAAACTCGACGAATTCGCAAAAATCAGTGTTGTCAGGAACACATGATCTTGGTGTCCACCACGGCAATTCGTCAAGGGATCTGCCAGCAAGGGCTTACCACTGCGAGTGATGGCACAGGTGGCGCCCAGTTGCAATTCGTCAATGCGAAAGCCCGCGACGCCTCGTGGAAATGAGGCCATAAGCAGCAGTCAACGCCAAAACGATGGCATTTGGTTCCGGTATCGCGTGCAGCGGGTCGTGGGCCCATTTCATAGCCGGCGTCTTGAAAGGCGAAGACCAGGTCGGATGTCGTGAAATCGCCGTCGCCGTTCCAGTCGCCTGAATACCAAATCGATGCCGGCGATGTCGTCTTCGTATTCGCCGGCGTTGAAGACCAAGACCAAATCCGAACTATTGAATTCGCCATCCAAGTTCGCATCGCCAATATACGAATTGCCCAATTCTCGCACCCAAAACGCAATGTCGTTCGCATCCACCTGCGTATCGCCATCCAGATCGAATAACGAATCAACTCGGTCAATTCGCGTCGCACGAGTCATCATTTCCAAGTCATCCAAATCCAACACGCCGTCACCTGAAAAATCACCCGGAGCCGCGTCGAGAGGCAGGATGGAGAGGTAGTCGAGTTTGGCGTAGATCCGTGAATCCTGTTCTGCATACGCTGTAAACTCAAACTGTTGGAAATCCGACACTGGTGATTCGTACGTGAACGGTCCCAATTCAACGGGAGGAATGTTGTCGGTCATGTCATTGTCGTATTCAAAATAGTAGGTATACGAAGGCGCTAAAATGGTAACGACCAATTGGGAAGGTTTTCGGTTGGATGGTGAAACGGATTTGACTGGCCCGCAACATCCGAGCCGACGAAAAAATAGATCCCTATCCAATTGCCAGACCGACGCACCTACACCGCCTAAGTTCGGACGTGACAAGAGATGGCCAATTGTCACGCCCGCGGTGTCTTCGATCTGGAAAAAAGAACTCTGGATGGTAAGATCGCTGAATTCCAATACCGTGCGAGAACTGCCCGACCCTGGGATGATTCGATTTAAAGAAAAGACTTCAAGATCTTGATTTTCAACGGTGATAGAACCTGTGTCAAACTGAAGTTGACCGCGATATATCCAATCTGGATCGTGTAAGCCAGCGTGTTCGCCAAGCCCCGAGAAATCTTCTAGTAATCCGGCAATGGACGCGGACGCACTGTGCGCGGCAAAGGCAAAAAACATCGCTATAACGGCCATCAGGCCAATTCTGGCAGTTTTCATTGATCGTGCCCCCGAAAAGGGATCGTTCCGTGTTGCGGACTCACCAAACTAGGTTTCCCTAGTTTGGTTGAAAGTGGCGTACGACGCAAACGTTTTTCGGAGCGAAAAATCGAGGTGCGATTCAGGTTATGGCCAGATTGCCGTGAGTTTAACGAGGAGCATCCACTACGGATTCAGCGGCAGTACGTTGGCTCGTTCTGCGTACGCTCGCCACATGTCGGCCAGTTGGTGGACGAGTTTGGGTTGGGCGGCGGCCAAGTTGTTTTGTTCGCTGCGGTCGGTGGCGATGTTGTACAGTTCCCACTTGCCTTTTTCGCCTTTGGCTACCAATTTAAAATCGCCCATGCGGACCGCTCGATTCCCTTCGTGCTCCCAGTAGATGGCTTCGCGCTCCAGGGGCTTTCCGGCGAACAGCGGAGCCAGACTTTTGCCTTCCATCGGTTTGATGGCGTTGCCGTCATGGAACGAAGTTGGATAATTCGCGCCTGACAGATCGACAGCTGTGGCCATCAGGTCAATCAAGTGACCAGGAGTCGAATCCAGTTGACCGTGGCGGTGAATTTTCGCGGGCCAGTGAGCGATCAGCGGAGTGGAAATGCCTCCTTCGTGCACCCAATGTTTGTATTCGCGAAACGGCGTGTTGCTGACCGTCGCCCAACCCTTGCCGTAGCCAATGTACGTATCGGCTCCGCCCGCCATCACGCCCTTGCCGGTTCGCACCGTATAACCGTCTCGAGTTTGTTTGGGTTGCATGTCGGGTTGCAAGTAGTCCGCGGCCAGCGGTTCTAGCGAAGGTTGTTCCAGACGATCTTGACCGTTGGCGTGACGACCATACGCTTCCGCACAACCTCCGTTGTCTTGCAGGAAGCAAATCAACGTGTTGTCCAACTGGCCGGCCGCTTCCAGTGAATGCAGAATGCGGCCAATGCCTTGATCCATGCAATCAATCATGGCCGCGTAAACTTCCATGTTGCGAATATCCCATTCCAAATATTCTGTCTCTTTCCAATCGTCCGGAATCGACCAGTTGACGGTCGACTGCTGATCGATCACGCCCAGCTGCAACATGCGTCGGTAGCGAGCGTCTCGAATGGACTGATACCCGGCGTTGTATTTGCCTTTGTATTTGGCAATGTCGCGTTCCTTGGCATGCATCGGCCAATGCGCGGCGGTGTAGGCGACGTACAGAAAGAACGGTTCGTTCGAATGGGATTTCTGATGTTCGTTGATGTAGCGAACCGCGTGATCAGAAATGGCATCGGTGTAATAAAACAAATCGGGCGAATATTCCGAATCAGCAAAAGGCGACACAAACTGATTGTCTCGAGTCAGCGTATTGGGATCAAAGAAACTGCCTGCGCCGTGAATGGTGCCGTAAAACCGTTGGAAGCCTCGCTGCAACGGCCAATTCGATTTATCTTGTTCGCCCATTGGTCGAATCTTCTTAGTAACATGCCATTTGCCAACCATGTAGGTTCGATAGCCAGCGGTTTGCAGGACTTCAGGAATCGTCACACAATTTCGATTCAATTCACCTCGATAACCATCATGGCCTCGATCATTCATCATATGCCCCACACCTGCTTGATGCGGATACAGGCCCGTCAGGAGACTGGCTCGAGTCGGGCAGCAGCGAGCGGTGTTGTAAAACTGCGTAAATCGCAAACCGTTGGCGGCCATTTGGTTCAGATGGGGCGTATCGATTTCACTGCCGTAACAGCCAATGTCCGAATAGCCCATGTCGTCCGCCATGATATAAATGATGTTCGGTCGATCTGCCGCGAATGCAATGGACGAAGCCAAGAGAATGGCCGAAGCAACAAGCCGAACGAAGCGATGCCGATGCATGCGAAGATTCTTTCGTGGGAACGAGCCTGGATGAATGAGAGAGACGTCAACCAGGATGATACTCGGCAATTCGCCACGATTCAAACGACCTTGCGAGGTCATTTGCCGACGCGTTTTGAAGCGGCTTTTTTCCTGGCCCGACGCGTCCGTTTTGAAATTGCGATTTTTCCTAGCCCGAAACGTAAGTGAGGGAAAAATTGAATGTTTCTCTGGTCCCTCGCTGACGCTTCGGGCTAGGATTTTCCGGCAAGATGTGTCGCCCTCCGGGCTGAATATTCTTGAGCACGAGGACCGGTGGCTGACGCACACCGGCAAAGATGTGATCGCCCTCCGGGCTGCGTGGAATGGGAGCCACGTTACCCGTCCAACGATCCCTTGGTGCTGGGAATCACGCCGGCCATGCGGTCGTCCGTTTCCACGGCCATGCGCAGCGCGCGAGCGGTACATTTGAAGATGGCTTCGCTGATGTGATGGCTATTTCGTCCGTGATGGAGCACAACGTGGTAGTTGAATAATCCGTTGGCGGCCATCGCTTGCCAAAAGTCTTCGACCAGTTCGCTATCGAAGTCGCCGATCTTGGGCGAAGGAAAATTCGCTCCAAACACCATGTAATAACGACCGCTCAGATCCAGGGCTGTCGTTACCAGCGTCTCTTCCATCGGTAGAGTGAAATGTCCGTAGCGTCGAATTCCCGTTTTGTCGCCCAAGGCTTGTTTGAGTGCTTGGCCTAAACAGATGCCGGTATCTTCCACGGTGTGATGCTGATCCACGTGCAAATCTCCGTCGGCCTTGACGGTCAGGTCAAACACGCCGTGCTTGGCGAACAGCTCCAGCATATGATCCAAGAAACCGACGCCGGTGTTGATTTGACTTCGGCCAGATCCGTCCAGGTTCAGTTCTAGCGAAATCTTGGTTTCTCGCGTTTCACGTTCAATGGTTCCGATCCGAGCCATCCGTTTGTGTCCTTCGATCGAATGAGATTTTAAGTGTGGCAGCGCCACATAGATGTTCTTGCTGTTTGTGTTCAGTGTTAAGTCGTTTGTAGTTCCGCCTTTAGGCGAAAACTGCTTATAGAAACCATCCGCCTAAAGGCGGGACTACGAACTCATCTTGGCGTCATTCCATTGGGACTCATCTTTAGACCAAGGATTTAATCATCGCCACACACGCATCATTTTGTTCGTCGGTGCCGACACTGATCCGCAGTCCTTCTCCCCAATTAGGATAGTTCATGTATCGCACTAGGATGCGGTTTTGCTTCAGCTGTTGGTAGATCGGTTCCAGTGATAATTGCGGATGCGGGCACCACACAAAGTTGGCTTGCGACGGTTGTGCGGAAAATCCCAGGTCGGTCATTTGTTGCCACAGTTTGGTGCGACTGGCTGTTACCTTGGCCACAGTGTCCGCCAACCAAGCTTGATCATCAATCGCGGCGGTCGCACCGGCAATGGACAGCGCGTCACAGTTGTACGAATCTTTGACCTTTGCCAACTGTTCAATGATTTGAGGCTGAGCGATCAAGAAACCGAATCGCAATCCGGCCAACGCATACGATTTGCTCAGCGTGCGCGAAACCATGATCTTTGACGTTTTGTGCGACCAGATCCACGCAATTGAATTCGGCGAAGTCCGCGTATGCTTCGTCCACCAGCAACGGGCACGGCAACGCTTCGGCCAATTCCAAAATGCGTTCCTTGGAAATCATGGTGCCGGACGGACTGTTGGGATTGGGTAAATAGACAACTTTCAGATCGTCCGTTGCCTCCGCAAAATTGTCACCCAATGACCAGTCAGGCTGAAAGTGGATTTCATCACTGCTGGCACCTTGGATCTGGGCCAATGTCTTATACAGCACGTAGCTGGGATACGCCAGCCGCAGTTTCTGGCCGCTGCCGACGAACGTTCGAGTCACAATGGTCAAAATATCATCGCTGCCATTGCCACACAGAATCCAATCAGGTTCGACGCCCAGTACTTCGGCCGCGCGGCGCCGAAACGCATTGCCCATTGGATCGGGATAGCGAACCAAATTGTTTGCCGCTGCTTCTTGAATGGCGCGAATCACATTCGGCGAAGGTGGATACGGATTTTCATTAGTATTGAGCTTGATGAACTTGCCGACTTGCGGCTGTTCGCCAGGCGCGTATCCGGCCATCTCTTGGACTTCCGGTCGAACGAACTGCATATTTTGGCTTTCGCAAAAGTGAATGACAATCAAGACCCTGAAATGCGAATATCCACGCTCGCTCGATGAGCCGTCAGGCCCTCTTTGTCCGCCATGGCTTGCACGGCGGGCGCGATTGTCCGCAGCGCGGATTCGTCAAATTCAATCATACTTCCGGGGCGAAGAAAATCGTTAGAGCAAAGTCCGTGTGCCCAGCGAGCGGTTCCGCCGGTGGGCAAAACATGAGACGGACCCGCCGCGTAGTCGCCCAATGCCACCGGGCTGAAGTTGCCCAGAAACGTGGCGCCGGCGTTGCGAATCCGCTGTCCCAATTCCGCGGCGTTGTCGGTGGCAATGTGCAAGTGTTCGGGCGCGATCAAATCCGTTAATTCGCATGCTTCGGCCGCATCGCGACATAAGATCAAAGCGCCAAAAGACTCGAGAGCTTGGACGGTCAATTCGCAACGGCTGAGCTGTTTCACTTGCGATTCCAACTGTTGGTAGGTTCGCTCTAAAATTTCCGCGTCCCAAGTAATCAGGATGCTGGCGCCCGGCGAATGTTCTGCTTGGGCTAACAAGTCGGCCGCCGTAAAGTCTGCTCGAGTGGAACGGTCGGCAATCACGACGACTTCGCTGGGACCGGCAATCGAATCGATATCGACTTCTCCGTAGACATGCTTCTTGGCGAGCGCCACAAACAGATTGCCAGGCCCAACAATCTTGTCCACGGCCGGAAGTTCTGGAATGCCATAAGCCATGGCCGCTACCGCTTGTGCGCCGCCCAAGCGATAAACTTCGGTGACACCCAATTCATGGCAAGTCGCCAGCAGATCTGGATTGTTGGCGCCAAAAGGCGTGGGCGGAGCAACAATGGCAATTTCCTGAACGCCGGCCGCTTGTGCTGGGATCACGGTCATTAAGACAGTGGACGGATACGCGGCAGCTCCGCCGGGGACGCAAACGCCAATTCGCTGCAGCGGCACATAACGCTGCGTCAAACGGACGCCAGGCTTGGGCTGGATCTGCACATTGGAATGCAAAATGGCTTGTTGAAATTCCAAAACGTTGTCTCGAATGGTGCGAATCGTCTCCAGGAACGCGGGGTCGGCTTGTTGATGCGCGGCGGAAAGTTCATCCGCGTGAACTCGTAGTTGGTCCAGCGACATGTCGGGTCGGTCTAATTTTTGCGAATAGTCCAAAACCGCCGATGTGCCTTTGGTTCGCACATCTTCACAGATACGTTGGACGACCTGTTCCGGCGACAAAGGTTCGCCAAAAACTTCGACCGTTTTCTTCTTGCCCGCTTCGCTAACGATATTTCCTCGAGGACTCAAGCGTTCTCGCAAATCGTTTAAGGCTTGCGAGACGTTGTCTTGTCGAGTGTCAATGCGAAGGATATTCAAACTACCAGATTGCATGATCATTCTTATTGGTTCTTAGGGTCAGACCTATCGGCAACGGGGCGCAAATCGACATGCCCATTTCGAAGCAGTCTCTATTGTGCCGCGAACACCCCGATTCAGCAAAGCCCCGTTACTGGACCCTGGAAGCCTTTTCCGGGTTCTTTTTAGGGATTATGGCAAACGTTGGTAGTCCCGCCTTTAGGCGGAAGTGACGTACCTGTAGAATGCGATTGTGGATTCCTGGCTAAAGCCGGGACTACAAACCATAGTACGACCAACTTCAAAAGCGAACTGTTTCAACCGGGCCACACGTTGTAGTCCCGCCTTTAGGCGGAAGTGAAGTATTCATAAAATGATTGTGGATTCCGGCTAAAGCCGGGACTACGAACCATAGTACGACCAACTTCAAAAGCGAACTGTTTCAACCGGGCCACACGTTGGTAGTCCCGCCTTTAGGCGGAAGTGAAGTATTCATAAAATGCGATTGTGGATTCCGGCTAAAGCCGGGACTACGAACCATAGTACGACCAACTTCAACGGCGAACTGCTTCAACCGGCCACATACGGTATCCTGCCTTTAGCGGAAGAAGTATCTTCATAAATGATTGGGATTTCCGGCCAGCCGGGACTACGAACCATAGTACGACCAACTTCAAAAGCGAACTGTTTCAACCGGGCCACACGTTGGTAGTCCCGCCTTTAGGCGGAAATTTATACATTCGCTAAGTGAGGCTTCGGGGTTCACCAAAAAAGACTGGGGCGACATCATGTATGATTTTCGAAAGTGGACGCCAGAGCGCCGAGACGCGGCAATGAAGGAACGAACTGCACGAGGAATGCCGCTCCATAGTCCACCACATTCAAGTGCCAAATGCCTATCGACTTATCACTGCTGCTTGTTTCGAACACACGCCAATTTTGAACACTCCTGACCGATTGGAGTGGTTTGAAAACCAATTGCTCGAACATCTGCAACTTCAGTCACTACTTGCCACCGCTTGGGTCGTCTTGCCGAATCACTACCATTTGCTCGTCAAGATACCGGAAACAAAGCGTTTACGAGCCCAAGGACGACTTCACGGACGTACGTCATTTGAACTCAACCAGCGGGATAATCAAAAAATCGGCGAGTGTGGTATCGCTGTACAGACAGGATCATACGGAGCGAGCGACACTATTTCGTGACACTGAACTACATCCACAATAACCCGGTAAGGCATGGCTATGTTGATAAGTGGGGTGATTGGCCGTGCACTAGCTTTCATTCTTACTTCTGGATGAGATGGGCCGAGATTGGTTGCTCGACCTTTGGCGAGAATATCCAGTGCTGGATTATGGTGACAAGTGGGATGCCTGTTGAGTTTGCTTGGTCGACAAAAATGTTTTCTAACGCTGATTCCGGCTAAAGCCGGGACTACGAACAATGCAGCGACCAACTTCAAAGGCATCTGCTTCAACTGGGCAGCAAGTTGGTAGTCCCGCCTTTAGGCGGAAGTGACGTATCGTATCGAATGTGGATTCCAGCGAAGAAACTGCAATACTGATTCCGGCTAAAGCCGGGACTACGAACCATGGAACGACAACATTGAGGCGAACTGCTGCAACTGGACAACACGTTGGTAGTCCCGCCTTTAGGCGGAAGTGACGTATTCGTAGAATGCGATTGTGGAGAAGAAGAACCTGCAATGCTGGATTCGGCTCGTGCCGGGACTACGAACCATGGAACGACAACATTGAGGCGAACTGCTGCAACTGGACAACACGTTGGTGAACTCGCCTTTAGGCGGAAGTGACGTATTCGTAAAATGCGATTCTGGATTCCAGCGAAGAAACTGCAATGCTGATTCCGGCTAAAGCCGGGACTACGAACCATGGAACGACAACATTGAGGCGAACTGCTGCAACTGGACAACACGTTGGTAGTCCCGCCTTTAGGCGGAAGTGACGTATTCGTAAAATGCGATTCTGGATTCCAGCGAAGAAACTGCAATGCTGATTCCGGCTAAAGCCGGGACTACGAACCATGGAACGACCAACCGCCAACGAGAGGAACGAGAATGGACGGCCAAATAATTGATTTGCGTAGCGATACCGTCACCAAGCCAACGCCGCAGATGCGAATGGCGATGGCCAACGCCGAAGTGGGTGATGACGTGATTGGCTGCGATCCCACGGTGGCTCGGTTGCAAGACTATGTCGCCGAGCTGCTGGGCAAAGAAGCCGCTGTGTTCATGCCGTCCGGTTCCATGACCAACCAAGTGGCGATCCGCATCCACTGTAAGCCGGGTGATGAATTCATTTGTGAAACCGATTGCCATATTTACAACTACGAACAAGGCGCGTTCGCTCAACTGAGCGGAGTGGTTGCCAAGACGGTTTGCGGCCAACATGGTGTCATTACCGTAGCGCAAGTTCAGAACTTGATTCGACCTACAAATGACCATTTGGTGCGAACTCGTTTACTGTGCCTGGAAAACACGCACAATCGAGGCGGCGGGCGAATCTTGCCGTTAGATGGCATTGAATCGCTCTGCGAATGGGCTCGTTCTAACGGACTCGCCACGCACCTGGATGGAGCTCGATTGTTTAACGCCGTGGCGGCTACGGGCGTTGATGCCAAGACCTGGGCCAGCCACTTCGACACGGTGAGTATCTGCTTGAGCAAAGGTTTGGGCGCTCCCGTCGGTTCGGTCCTGGCGGGTAGTCGCGAACATATGGCAGAAGCTCGACGCCATCGCAAACTGTTTGGTGGAGGCATGCGTCAATCAGGTATCATTGCCGCGGGAGGCCTGTATGCGCTGCAGCATCACGTGGATCGACTAACAGAAGATCATGCCAACGCGAAGCTCCTGGCCAATTGCATCAAAGACGTGAGTGGTTTGGAACTTATCTCTGATTCGCCCGACACCAATATCTTGTTCTTTGATGTCGATCCATCGCTGGGAACGGCCACTGAATTTCAAACTCGACTACGTGAAGCCGGCGTCTTGATGTTGACCGAATCAAAGGTTCGCTTGCGAGCACTCACGCACTTGGACGTGACGTCGGAAGATGTAAAACAAGCAGCCAAGATCATCGCCGAAGTTGCCTCAGAATGCCGAACGGCCGGCGTGACAAGCAGCGTCTGATGCCTCCACATGGCTCCTAGCTTGCCGAATCAGATGGCTGGAATTGTGACGGCTAACAAGGATAGAATGGAGTCAACGATGTTGAAATGGGAGTCGAAGCATGTCCACTGCCAACCAGAAACTCGGGTATCTCGAATACTGTCAATTGGCTGAAGATGGGAACGTGCATGAAATCATGGACGGGGATCATTACATGAATCCGCCGCCAAGTCCCTATCATCAGGCAATCTTGGGAAACCTTCATTTTCAGCTTTATGCCCAGGTCAAGTCCAAGGGACTGGGGCAAGTCTTTGTTGCTCCGACGGACGTGCAACTTTCGGCTCACGATATTGTGCAGCCCGATATTGTGGTGATTCTGAACGAACGACAAGACATTGTCACTCCGTCTCGAATCGTCGGTTCGCCCAATTTGGTCGTCGAAATTCTGTCTGATTCCACAGCCAGCCGAGACAAACAGCTGAAGATGCAACTATATCGACGAAGTTGCATTCCTGAATACTGGTTGGTAGACGCAAAAGCAAAACGCGTGACTCAATTGGTTTTCCAGGCAAATGATTATGTCGAATTTGGAAGGTATTCTCGCAGGGCGTTTTTTTCATGCACGACGTGGAAAGGATTCTGTCAATTGCCTTAGCCCACGTCCGCTAGATTCATTGATTCGGCGTAGCGGTTCATCACCATGCGGCGCAGGCGTTGCCATTCGGGATTGGCGAGTTCTGGGTCGGCATTGATCAAGGCGATGGCATCTTGACGAGCTTCCAGCACGATCGAATGGTCTCGACGCAGATCTGCCACCATCAACGGCGGCAGGCCATGTTGTTTTGTGCCGAACAGTTCGCCGGGCCCTCGTAGTCGAAAATCGACTTCGGCCAATTCGAATCCATCGGTCGAATTGACAAACGCATTCAACCGTTCCGATGTTTGTTCGTTTTCCGTTTCGGCAAAGACACAAACGTAGCCCGCATGTTTGCCTCGCCCCACACGGCCTCGCAACTGATGCAGCGCCGCCAAGCCAAACCGGTCACCGTTTTCAATTGTCATTACATTCGCATTGGGAACGTCAATGCCAACTTCAATCACGGACGTGGCCACCAAGACCTGTGTTTCTCCGTTGCTAAAGCGGTCCATGGCCAGTTGCTTTTCTTCCGCGGACAAGCGTCCGTGAATAATGTCTAAACGAAAATCTTCCAGTTCACCGTTGGCCAGATTTTCCAACGTCTGTTCGGCACCTCGTACGTCTTCTTCGTTTTCGTCGCTCACCACGGGTGACACGACAAAACCTTGCCTGCCTTGCTGCAGTTTTCGCCGAAAGAAATCCCACCAACGGTCTCGCTGTTCGCCCGACGCCCAGTAAGTGTGGATTTCGCTGCGGCCCGGCGGTTTTTCTTTCAGGTTAGATAGTTCCAAGTCGCCGAACATGGTCATCGACACGGTTCGCGGAATCGGCGTGGCGGTCATCACCAGACAATGGGGCGAAGATTGTTCTTTCAGCAGCGAACGTTGTCGCACGCCAAAGCGATGCTGTTCGTCCACAATGAACAGGCCCAGCTTGGCAAATTCCAACGAGCCGCTGACAATCGCTTGCGTTCCAACCAAGATGTCAATTTCACCAGCGGCAATCTGTTCCAACAGTTTTCTGCGTTGGCTGGTGGTTAATCCGCCACTTAAGTATCCCAGTCGAACTTTGCTGGCCGCCAGCAGTTGGTTTAACGTTTCAAAGTGTTGTCGAGCCAGAATTTCGGTAGGCGCCATCAACACGGCCTGATGTCCATTGGCTACGGTCACCAACATGGCGAAGGCCGCCACCGCTGTTTTTCCCGTGCCGACGTCACCTTGCAACAAACGATTCATCGGCACGTTTTTGGCCATGTCGGCAGTGATTTCCGCAATCGCCTGGTCTTGGTCTCGAGTTAATTCAAACGGCAAGAGGCCTCGGATACGTTCCGCGATTTTGGCGGTGGTTTCCAGTTGCGGCGCATCTTGGCGAATGTCCAATTGTTTGCGACGCATCGCCAACGCCAATTGCATCACCAACAGCTCTTGATAGACCAGACGGTGACGAGCGGCGGTCATTTGCGATTCGTTGGTCGGATTGTGAACCATGCGCAGCGTGTCGGCAATTCGAGCAATCCCTTTCTGTTTGAGGAAGTCCAGCGGAAAGACTTCGGGAACGTGGGCCGAATATTGTTCGACCGCAAGTTGGACAATTCGCCGCATTTGGCTTTGGCTCAGTCCGCCGGTCAGCGAATAGATGGGCATGATCTCTTTGGCAGCTTGTTCGTCTCGATTGTCTCGAACTTCCAACTTCGGATGCGTCATCTGCCACCGCAGTCCCGCGAACTTGGCTTGTCCTGTCACAACCACGGTCTGCCCCAGTCGCACCTTGTCTCGCATAAACGGCTGGTTGAACCACACGCAGCGAAGAAAATCGTCATCTTGCCGCAATAAAATGGAAAAGACCGTTTTGCCGGATGCGGTCACGTTGTTTTCTAAATCTTCCACCACACCTTCGACGCTGGCGTCCAGCTTGGGCTCCAATTCGGCAATGCGGCAGAAGGGCGAAATAACTTTGTAGTCACGAGGAAAATAGAACAGCACATCCTGCGCGGTCTGCAGTCCCAGTTTGACAAGCAGTTCGGCGCGTTCGGGACCGCAACCCTTCAAGAATTGGACGGGCGTCTTCAATAAGCTGAGATCGGGCTGAGTCGGTTGTCCTTCCATGGCCTGATTTTACTCGTCACGGTAGATGTCGCTAGACGAGTTCGTGTGGCGGCCGTTCGGCTTTGCGCAACCAGTCACGTCTTGTTCTGGCCCGATACGTAAGTGAGGAAAATGGAATGTTTTTGGTCCCTCGCTCACGCGTTTTGAAGTTGCGGCTTTTTCCTAGCCCGAAACGTAAGTGAGGGGAAATTGAGCGATTCCGAAGTCCCTCGCTGACGCTTCGGGCTAGGAAATGCCGCCGGAAAACACAATTGCGCAACTTCAAAACTCACGCGTCGGGCTGAGATTTTTCCTCGCTAACGCGTCTGGCTGAGATTTACTGCAGGGACGCAATGATTCTGAGTCGCTGGCGGCCTATTCTGCTTCGTCTTTGTGTTGACCACCGATTTGGTCTTCTACATACAGTCGGACAAAATCAAAGCTGGAAATTACGCCCTTCACTTGTCCCGCTTCGACCACCAAAATGTGATGTAATTTGTGATGGAACATGGTCTTGGCGATTTCAGAAAGGGGTTCGTCTAGATCGACGGAATGATAGTCACGAGTCATCACGTCGCCTACCGTTGGAGCGAGCGACGATCCGGAAGAAATGGCCACGGCATTGGTCACCTGATCCGCCGCCAATTGCTCGATGGTGTTGTCCAAGTCCATTTCCTTCAACACGTCTGTCCGGGTGACGACGCCGACCAACTTTCCCGCTTGGCAAACTGCATACGCACCCACTTCATCCGCCAAAAAACGATGCTCCAGCTCCGTCAGCGGCAGATCTGCTTCGATTACGCGGACCGCATGCGTCATGACATCTCGAGCTCTCAGTTCCATATTGATGTTCCTTGAGGCGAAGTGGGAAAAGGGTGCGAATTCGGCCCGAACACGGGAAACCCAATTATACCACATCTATCATTCGATGGCGGCGTTGAACTTTCACGAAAAATCAATACCACTTGCACGAAATGAATTCTCGGTCGATGCTAAAGGCTCGTGTTCGCCTTGGAATCTACTGTAAGAATCGAGCTGACTTTGTCCAAAACCACTGCGTCTAAACACCGTTCAAACGACACCGTCTCGGACGTCGCTTGTACTGTGTGCGGTTGCGTCTGCGATGATTTGCAACTTACTATTCGCAATAACTCGATCTGCGGCGTACAAAATGGCTGTTCCCTTTCAGAACCCTGGTTTGCCGATTCCTTCACGTTGGCCGCAGGAGCGGAAGCCGTTCACGTCGATGGACAAGCGGTCGACTTTACCACCGGCGTTCAACGAGCCGCCGAGTTGTTGCGGGCGAGCCAGTTGCCGCTGGTATACGGACTGTCTCGCAGCAGCACGCCGGGGCAGCGACAAGCGGTCCGACTGGCCGACGCCATTGGCGCGGTGATTGATACGACAGCGTCCACCTGTCACGCGCCGTCTATCATGGCGTTGCAAGCGGTTGGTGAAAGTACGTGCAGTTTGGGCGAAGTCAAGAACCGTTCCGATCTGGTTGTCTATTGGGGCAGCAATCCTGTTCAAAGTCATCCTCGGCATATGGAAAAATATGTCGAAGCCGTTGGAATGTGGGTTCCTCAAGGGCGAACTGACCGTCACTTGATGGTGGTTGACACCCGACCAACCGAAACCAGCGAATTGGCAGATTCGTTCATTCAAGTTGCGCCGGGCGGTGATTTTGAATTGATGGCGGCGTTGCGAATGGTGTTGCAAGGCCACGAATTGACCGGTTCGGAAGTCGCCGGTGTTGATGTTGGTGAAATCCGCAAGATGGCCCGTCGCTTCAAAGAATGCCAATATGGTGTCATCTTTTTCGGCCTGGGGATCACTCGTTGTGGCGTTCCCCACGCCAACGTAGAAATGCTGCTGCGACTGGTGACCGACTTGAATCGGTACACTCGGTTTGTTGTTCGTCGCATGCGCATTCCGGGTGATGTGGCTGGGGCCGACAGCGTATTGTGTTGGCAAACCGGCTTTCCGTTTAGCGTGAGTTTGAATCGATCTTACCCGCGATACAGCCCCGGCGAATACTCGGCCAATCCGTTGCTGGAACGACAAGAAGTCGACACGGCGGTGTTGGTTGGAACCGAAGGTGTCAATAAGTTGTCACCCGCGGCACAAGCCTATTTGAAAACAATTCCAACGATTGTGCTGGACTATCCGAATGTTTCGCTGCCTTTCGAACCGACGGTTTTGTTTCGAACCGGAGTCTATGGACTACATTATCACGGTACGGCCTATCGCATGGACGAAATGCCAATTCCGCTGACCGCTTGCCTGTCCACCGATCTGCCCAGCGATCATCACGTGCTGGCGGCCATTCGCTCCAACCTGCAGGAAACTCGCACTGCATGATTAACGGATGGACGGCTGGCCGGTCCGCTGGATTTGCTGTTTCTTAATGCTATTCGGGCTTAGGAGCACCGTTATCGATTAGAGCCATGTCGCGAAGCTCTTGTTCGCTGGTTTCAGAAGGCATGGCGCCCGCCGACGCATCGGCTCGAGCAAACACGAAGCGTTCGTCATCGGATCGAACCAGCCAACTCGCGTCCAGCGGCCAGTCGACTGGCTTGGTCCACGGAACGGCATGTTCCGGAGCAACTTCCACAACCAGAAGTGTCTTGGACGTGCCGTCCCGAACCTCCTTCAAAGGTTTACCTTGCTGACCATCAAACAAGGTGCCTGGACCGGTCGGAACTAAGTAGCACGTATTGCCCGATGCGTCCGATTCAAGGCCTCGAGAGCGAAAGACTTCGGGCATTTTTTCAACCAGCTTGATGTTGTGTGGACTGTCCCACGGTTCGTCCAAATGAAATTGTTCGTACAGATTCTGGTAATCAAAGTACGGCAGCAGGTAAACTCGCCAACTCAACAGCGGCCGACCGTTTTGGTCGTAACTGGCGTTGGGAATGAAACTGCCGTAGGTCGATTCAAAATTGATGTGCGCCAGAGCGATTTGTTTGACGGTGTTCAATGTTTGTGAACGAGCCAGCGGAGTTGGTTCCGACATAGTGGGCAAGACCGAACGCATGAATTCCGGCAAGTTGGACACGTTTGACTTTAGCGTGTCGCCTTGCCGAACCAGCGTCAGTTTGTTGGCGATGCGAAGTATCTTGCCAGACGTAGCCACAAATTCGGCGTCTTGCTGTACATGATGGGCGATTTGTCTGAACGAACTTTCGATGACCGCAGCGTCATCCGGCGAATTCGCTTGCAGGGCGAATTGCACCGATAGCTTTGGTTGGAACGATGCCGATAAAGAGAGCGAGCGAATTCGGCTAGCTAGATCGCCGATTGGGACGCCCAATAGGGATGACGAATTCGGCTGCAATTCAGTTAAGACTCGTAGCGAATCCTGTAACCGTAACGCCACGTGAACGTCGGCGGATGTGTGCTGTTTCCAAGATTCGGCCAACCGTTGCGTGTCAATTTCCAAGGCGCGATTGGTGTTGCGTTCGATTTCCGTCCAACGCTGGTTCGATCCGAAAAATGCGAATTCCTCGGCCTGTCGAACGACTTCAAATTGGTTGCCGATTCCTTGCTGCAAAACGGCAAGCTGGTCCTCCAATCCAAACGCAATCACGTTTACTTTGCCATCGCGAATATCTTGTAAATTGGCCAAAACAAAGACGTCGGATACGCCGTCGGCAACCAGTTGCTGTTTTAATTGTGCTGCGAAGTCTTGCATGCCCTGGACTTGTGCGGCTGGCAGTGGCTGCCAAATGGAGATGATCTCGGTTGCACCGGCAACCACAGCCTTTGCATCGGTCTTCGAAATATCGGCATGTGCCACAAGCAAGTCATCAACGTTCACGAACGGCGCGATTTTTTGCGCCCAGCGATCAGGCTGAGCGTGAATCACCGACGTTGTGCACAACACGGCGGTCGTAGCGAACCAAACGAAAGCGTTGTTTCGAATCAGCATTTTTTTGTTCCTGGGGATGGGTGTATGAGTTCGTCGTCCCGGCTTTAGCCGGAATGGGCGTTACCTGCATTCCGCCTAAAGGCGGCACTACGAATTTGTTTTCAGCAAACATTGCGTTTGTTGGTCTTGAGCTTGTGGTTTCAGGTTCGTAGTCCGGCTTTAGCCGGAATGGGCGTTACCTGCATTCCGCCTAAAGGCGGCACTACGAATTTGTTTTCAGCAAACATTGCGTTTGTTGGTCTTGAGCTTGTGGTTTCAGGTTCGTAGTCCCGGCTTTAGCCGGAATGGGCGTTACTTGCATTCCGCCTAAAGGCGGCACTACGAACTTGTTTTCAGCAAACATTGCGTTTGTTGGTCTTGAGCTTGTGGTTTCAAGGTTCGTAGTCCCGGCTTTAGCCGGAATGGGCGTTACTTGCATTCCGCCTAAAGGCGGTACTACCAACTTGTTTTCAGCAAACATTGCGTTTGTTGGTCTTGAGCTTGTGGTTTCAAGGTTCGTAGTCCCGGCTTTAGCCGGAATAGGCGTTACTTGCATTCCGCCTAAAGGCGGCACTGCGAACTTGTTTTCAGCAAACATTGCGTTTGTTGGCCTTGAGCTTGTGTTTTTAAGGTTCGTAGTCCCGGCTTTAGCCGGAATGGGCGTTACTTGCATTCCGCCTAAAGGCGGTACTACCAACTTGTTTTCAGCAAACATTGCGTTTGTTGGCCTTGAGCTTGTGGTTTCAAGGTTCGTAGTCCCGGCTTTAGCCGGAATGGGCGTTACTTGCATTCCGCCTAAAGGCGGCACTACGAACTTGTTTTCAGCAAACATTGCGTTTGTTGGTCTTGAGCTTGTGGTTTCAAGGTTCGTAGTCCCGGCTTTAGCCGGAATAGGCGTTACTTGCATTCCGCCTAAAGGCGGCACTACGAACTTGTTTTCAGCAAACATTGCGTTTGTTGGTCTTGAGCTTGTGGTTTCAAGGTTCGTAGTCCCGGTTTTAGCCGGAATGGGCGTTACTTGCATTCCGCCTAAAGGCGGTACTACCAACTTCAAGACGAATTGGAAAACCTTGGACTAGTTACCGCTCCCGGACTTGAATCACGGTTGACTGTTCCGGGGCGTAGGGAGTTGGTGAAGCGAGTATCGCTCGGTCACCTTCCAGTCGGTATTCAAACGGAAGATTCGTTTGTGGATTGCGAGGCAAAGGAACGGTTGTGATCTGGCCCAGGTATTCCGGCAAGCGACCTGTTTCGCTCAAGTGCATGCGAATCGCTTCGATCGTCTCCAAGTTTCGTAGTTGTTGTTCCAAGCGAACTTCAGCCATTCCAACGGCGTAGACGCTATTCATTAACAGCTCGGAAATGAGCATCACTTCCGAATGAGCGCCGAAGCTTCGAAAATGCAATTCGCGGTTTTTCTGGTCTACTTGTTCCGCGGCTTCCAGTCTTTCGTCTGGCGGCAATTGTCCAATCTTACGAACGTCGTCCGCGATTCGCTTCATTACTCGGCTCTGATAAATCGCCAGCACTTGCAACGTCGGCATCTGGCGAAGCTGGTCCAGCGAATAACCCGATTCGGACAGTCGTTTTAATGCTCGAGGATAATTTATGGCCAAGGTGGCTGCCGTGAACGTCTCCGTCAAGTCTTTGTCTGCCGGGCCGGCACCTGCGACCAAAGACCATTTGCCTAGCAACTGCAGGAAAGTGTCTCGCCAACCCTCGACGGAAAGCTTCTCAGCCTCTGGATTTTGCAAAATCGGGAACATGTGAAACGGAGCCATCGTATCCGTTTCCAGCGCGGCGGTAACGGAAACCAAAGGACGCTGAAAGTGCGCCAGCGGCCAATACAGATTTGGCGAATTGGGAGTCTGAATCCATCTCTGAACGGTCTGGTTCATTTGCGAAGCGATGCTGATTCCTACAAGATTACCAACAACAATCTCGGGCTTGGCAACGTCTTGTGCCAAGCAATAGCCCAACCGCAGTGCTTCGGCCGCTTCGGGGAATTCCGCTCGAGCCAAGTGCCATTCGGCTTTAAGCGCCAAGAGCCTTCCAGCGTTACGAGCATCATCGAATTCGGGAAATACAAACTGGTAGTAACCTTCACCACGATATTCAGGGTGCCAGTCCCAATCGCAGTCTTCGCGCCGAGCTGCTTCGCGCAGTTGCGCGAACACTTGATCCGGACGCCCCTGCAGGAATTCGGCTACTTCGTCTTGGTTTCTCTGTTCGAAGGGAACTTCATGCAGCTCTTGAGTCTTCTGTTCCAGCCCGGCCATCAATGCGAACGCGCGGTAATAGAACGGCACGGCGTTTCCCGGGTTCCGTTGCAGTGGATCGGGACGCAGTGAATACTTCAAGGCAGGCACGGTTTCTGCCGCCGGGCTGATCAAATATTCCATCTGCTGCGGCTGATTCCACTTGGGATTCAGATTTGTAATTCCGTTGGGACCAATGGTAACCTGCGCGAACGACGTCTCGAGCGAACCGCACATCACAACCGAATAAGCGATTGCGATTGTCGAAATCGTTCTCCTTAGTTGTCCCCTTGGCGCAAAAGTCGATTCCGTTTTGTGGTGAAATCTACTCATAAAGGTCTCTCCTGGCTTGTGCCGAAAATACGACTCCACGCGGTTGGGTTCTGAGAATTTGATTCGGAAAGCGGTGGATCCAACGCCAAGTCGTGCCGCATTTCTGCTAACGTTTTCACCGTACGTAGACGGCGTTCTTCTTGCCGTGGCTGATACTGCAAGGGCAACTGATTGCGTTGGTCAATGGATTGTTGCAGTATCTGAAAGCGATTGGCTGCGAACTCCGTTTGGGCAACGGCTGGCAATGGCAGCCAACTGGAAATCGACTCACGAAACGCCGGTGCCGATCTCGCCACAGCAAAGTCTGGCTTCGGCTGCTGTTGCGGTGTATTTGCCAATGCGGTCGCGTCAACAGAGGACGCCGTGACTTCACTGGCAATTTGTGTCTGCGAGGGGACGGATGGATTCGGTTGCTTTGGTCGGCCGAGTTGCCAGCTTAGCAAAAGCGTTGCAGCCGTCGCGGAAAGAGCCCAAACTTGCCACACACGTTGTGGAAGCTTGCTTCGATTTTCTCGTTCGGTGCGAACCGATTGTTGGCCCGCGAGAAACAGCAACGCGTCTCGGTCGATCTGTGAACCAATTGGTTCGAGTCGTCCGAGCTGTTGTTCGAATTCCGTCAGTCTTGGTTCGTCCATTTGACTTGAAACCTTGTGCGTAAACTTTCAATGCCGGCCATGTAACGGCGATGCACCGTGGCCACCGACACGCCGACCATTTCAGCGATGGTTTCCAATGTTTGATTGCCCCAGAGCTTGGCGACAATGACTTCGCGCTGTTCGTCTGGTAATTCTTGCAGCGCAGCCGTAGCTTCTTCTGTGTTGATAGCGTCCAAACTGGACGGTTCAAACAGTGCCTCGCGCTTTGCTACCGACGATTCTCGTTCACGTCGCCTTCGTCCAGATCGAGCGGCATTCAGCGATTTGTTGCGAACTACTTTGAACAACCACGCTCCAGGATCATCCGGAAACGATTCCGTTCGAATCAGTTCGATAAACGCTTCTTGTACGATATCCGCTGGCGATTGTGTCCACTGCGATGCGAACAGTTCCAACGGCGCAGCATAGCGGTCCATTAACATGCTCCACTGCTGTGCTGAAAGACCGCTCATGCAAACATCTTATCCAACCGAATTGCTCGCTACGCCTGAATTTTGGGCGTCTGTAAAGAAGACACCGAGGCGGCCAAGATTTTTCACGAGGCGGAAGATTTTTTTCTGCGGAAGATGTTTTTCTGCGGAAGATGTTTTTTCTGCGGAAGATGTTTTTTCTGCGGAAGATGTTTTTTCTGCGAAAGGTGTTTTTTCTGCGAAAGGTGTTTTTTCTGCGAAAGGTGTTGCGTTTATGTGCCCTTTTCGCGGGAAATCAGCAGCCCGACGCGTTGGTTTTGAAGTTGCGTATTCGCGTTTTCCGGCGGAATTTCTTAGCCCGACGCGTTAGCGAGGGACCAAAGAAACATTCAATTTTCCCTTACTTACGTTTCGGGCTAGGAAAAGCGCAACTTCACGTTTACGTCGACTTCTTCCGGCAAATCATGGTGGAACGAATGGGGGCCGGGTATCCTTCGATGGTGCGGCTGGGGTCCAGCGGATCCAAGAAATCCGCCAACGATTCGAATGTCATCCAAGCGGTTTGTCGTTGCTCGTCGACGGTGGTGATGCTGCAATCGATCAATTCGATATCGACAAAGCGGCTTCGCGCCAACCAATGTTCCAAACATCGGTTTGTCGGCAGAAAATAGCAATTGTGCATTTTCGCATAACGTTCCGCAGGTGACAAAACCATGTCATCGTCGCCCGCAATCGTCAACGTTTCCAAAATCAAAGTTCCGCCGGGACGCACGAGATCTCGAAGCTGAACCAGAAAATCAAGCGGCGAACGCTGATGATACAGCACGCCCAAACAAAAGACCGTGTCGAATGCACCTTCCAGTGCCGGCAAGTCTTGTAAACCAATCGGCAACATGCTGACACAATCGGCTTGCACATATTTTTGCACGGCCAAAAACTGGAAGTAATAGCGCAAGAACGGGTCAATACCCAAAGCAATGCGCGGCCGTTGATCCGCCATGCGAAACAGATAATAGCCGTTGCCACAGCCGACATCCAAAATCCGCTGGCCTTCCAAATTTGGTAAAGCAGGTGCCAATCGATCCCACTTCCAATTCGAACGCCATTCCGTGTCGATATCAATGTCGAACAGATGAAACGGTCCTTTTCGCCACGGCCAGAGTTGACGTAACGCTGTATCCAATTGCTGCTGGACGTTCGAGTCTAACGAATGGTGACAACGGGCGGTCACTGCGTCTTGGTTCAAGGCAACTGCATCCGCTTGGATATCCGGCAGATGGTGAAACGCGGCCGTTAACTCCGGGCCAAGCCCTTTTTTTAAGTCGTCGGCGACGTTCGCCAGCACTATCTGCAGTGCTTCGGCATGTTTGGGGAAGTGATCAATAAAAATTGCCGGCGGTTGAATAGCATCCATGATGATCGGTTACTTTTTGGCATAGAACGAAACGAAGTTGAAGCACTGGTGCCATACACAGCATTCAGAAAAACCGGCGTCGAACAAGCGTTCCAAATGTTGCGGCACGGTTTCCGTAACCAATACATCTTCCAGCGACTGCCGCTTCTGAGCGATCTCTAATTCGCTGTAGCCTTGCCGGCGTTTGAAGTCATGGTGCTGCTGAATAAACAGATCATTGATGGCATCCGAGACGCCCGAAATCTTTTCGCTCATCAACAGAATGCCGTCCTTCACCAAGCCGTCCGCGATTTCCGCCAGCAAGGAAGCTCGTTGAGAAACGGGCACAAATTGCAGAGTGTAATTCAAAATCACCACAGACGCGTTCTCAATGGCCACGTCTTGAATCGATTCGCACCAGAGCGTGATGGGCAGTCCGTGAGCTCGCTTGGCCAATTCCGCCAGCATGGCCGACGAATTGTCGACACCAATCAAGGGTGAATCGTCCGTATCAGTAATCTCGTCCTTTAATGACTCGGCCAACGGCAGCAAAAATCCGCCCAGTGAACAGCCCAAATCAAACACTTTGGTCCCGGGCTGGTAGGCTTGTTGCGCCATGCGAATCATCATTTCCAAGGTGGATCGGTAATGCGGTACCGAACGAGAAATCATGTCTTCAAATACGCGCACGACGTCTTGGTTGAATTCAAACGAACCAACGGCAGGCAAGGGCTTGGAATAAAGATCGTCATGGGAATCGCTCATGCGAAACAAAGCTACTCCGTTTGCCAAAGTTTGGAAAGGGGAAGTACCGAACTGACCTTTAGCAATTAACCAAAACGTTCTCTGGCAATGTTTAGCGCGGCCGCTCGGCTCGGCTTCGGCCCGCCCTGTGAAATGCGGCTGTCCCAAGCCAGAAGTCGGTCAGGAACTTTGAATTTCGGCAATTCTTGTTGCAATTGCTGGCGAATCCGTTCGGCCCACTGGTCGTCCTCCTCTGGTCTTTTGTCTGTCGCTCGTTCCACAAAGGCGACGGGGCGTTCGCCAAATTGATAGTCCGGAACGGGGACGACCAAGGCTTGTTGGACGCCCGGTAGCTGCAGCAAGGCTTGTTCGATTTCTTCTGGATAGATATTTTCGCCGCCCGAGATGAACATGTTGTCGATGCGGCCCTGTACGATTAGTTCGCCCGCTTCATTCCAGTGGCCTCGATCTCCTGTGGCAAACCAGCCATCGTCGTTTACGGCCGGTTCGATTTGACCGCTGCGCCAGTAGCCCAGCATCAGCGATTCTCCGCGAACCCAAATTTCGCCATCCGGTGTGACATGAAGTTGTCGGCCAGGAAGAACGCTACCAGACGAAAGGGCAGATTCGATCTGTTCCTGTCGTTGTAGCCAGTCAGCGGACGTCGTAACTTGCGACGCCATTTCGCTCATCCCATACGTCGTTCGAACCGGCAGACCCGCCTCGACAGCCTGGCGAACCAGCGACGGAACCATGGGGCCTCCGCCTAGCAAAACCGTTTTCAGCGAATCCAACGGTGCGGACTCGGCAAGCATTCGTTGCAGCTGAGTGCTGACGACCGACAGGTGCGTTATCTGTCGAGCCTGGCACAGGTCGCTCAAGCTCTTGGCTTCGCCGGGAATCACCACGGTTGCTCCGGCCATCGCGCAGCGAAACAGCACGCCCATCCCGCCCACATGATACAGCGGCAAACTCAGCAGCCACCGGTCATGCGGAACTAACGGAACGACTTGATTCGCTCCGGCCGCGTTCGCCACATGGTTTTGCAGAGAATGGACGATGATCTTAGGGCGTCCCGTGCTGCCTGAACTGCAGATCATGGTAGCAGGGACAGCCGGATTGACAGTGGTCGGCGGTGATGCTGTAGAGCATGACGCTCTGCTACTGAGGATCGCGGCAAACAATTCGGTAATCTGTGGCGCGGACCAAAAAAGATCAGTTCCAAGTTCTTGCTCAACGATTTCTTGCGCCGCGGAGGCTGGCAAGCGAGTGCTCAAGGGGCAGATGATTTTTCCGGTTCGTATTGCCGCCCAAATCAGCGCGACCAGCTGCCAGGAATTGTCTGCGTGCACGGCTAAGACCGGCGAGGAATCAGCACCGTGGTGCCGCAATTCTTCCGCTGCCAACGAGACAATTTGTGAAAATTCACCGTAACGGAAATCGCGTTCGTCCGTTGCTAAGTAAACAGCGTCGGGGCTTTTGTGCGCCGCTGTTGCCAACGGGCAGACGATTTTCTGGTGGCTTGACAACATTAGGTCAGCTCCTGCAGTAGGTCTGTCCGCAGTGACAATGGGCGGTCACAGTGCAGCTCGCCTTGTTTGACGGTGGGCGAATTCTGCAGGACGTCTTGTTCAATCCAGCGAATCGTATCCAAGCCACAAGGTGTTGTCGGCGCAAAGTGCTGTGCAATCTGCGCTAGACACGCAATTCCAACTCCCGACTCAAACGCCGAACTGAGCACTACCTTGTGACCATCCGCCACGATTTGTTGAATCGGTTGCAGACTTCCCAGCAACGTCGGCTTGATGATGAACGCAGCCGCTTGGGGAAAGGTGGCAACCAGACTTCCACACGATGCTTCTGTGAGCGTTTCATCTAACGCATATGGCAAGCGTGTTTCCGCGAAGAAGGTTTCCAGATTCGCGGGATCAGCGAGCGGCTCTTCGATGTATTCGATGGACAAATCTGAAATCGCATGGCCAAAACGAATCGCTTGCGGCAGCGTCCAGCTTCGATTCGCATCTAATCGTAGTGTCTGATCTTGGCGCAAGTGATTTCGCACGGTTCGCACCAGATCGATTTCAGTTTCCAGCGAATGACGTCCAACTTTGAGCTTTACGCATCGATACGAAGATTCAGCCAAGGCCGAAGCGGAATCCAAAGCGTATTGGGAATCGCTCGTCAATAACGCGTTAATGGGAACCGAAACCGGCGAGTCCAAGTTGACGGACAGCGTCTGCTGGAATGTCAGCATTTCTTGCGCGAATTGCAATGACGCAGTCTGGAACGGCGGCCCGGCTTGAAAGTCATCGATAACGTCTGACAAGATTTCGTCACTAAAGCCTGGCAGCGGCGCGGCATCCGACCAGAAGACGCTTGTTCCAACTTGTTGCTGTAGCAGGAGGCCCGCGCGTTCGTCGATCGTCTTTCCCGCAATCATCACCGGGCGAATCGGAATGCGATAACAAAACGCCTTCACAGGTTTGCTCACAGCACGCACCCGACGCAAAAAAGCAGTGTGTACAACAACAGTGAAGCGGCCGTTTTGCCTAAATACGGATTGAGACGTTCGCCGTCGGTGCGCCAGACTTGCCAAGCCAACAAGCTGCCCGGCACCACCACCAAACAGCCCAGTAGGACGCTTGCCGAATAGTTCCAAGCCAGAAACAATGCGGCCGGGACGCAGGCGGCAGCAAGGACGCAAAGGGTGTATTCGCTGCGAACAAATGCTTTGCCGAAACGCACGGCCAAGGTACGTTTGTTCGCCGAACGATCTTCATCAATGTCGCGAAGATTGTTGACCACCAACAGGCCCACCGCCAGCAATCCGGGTGCGAAGCCGGCGACAATCACGTCGCTGGTCACATTCAGCGTCTGAACATAATAGGTGCCTGCCACGGCGACGGGCCCGAAGAAAATCAGCACAAACAGGTCGCCCAGTCCCAAATACGCCAGCGAATAGCGGCCGGCTGTGTAGAGCACTCCAAACAGGATGCTCACCGCACCAATCAGCAGCAATCCCCAACCCGCTAAATAAACCAAATACGAAGTTGCCGCGGCTGCCAAGCCAAACATCAAAATCGTGGCCGCCAGCATTTGAGTTGGGGTTACCAAACCTGCTTGGACTGCTCGAGTGGGCCCTTTTCGATCTTCCGTATCGGCACCTTGAAAGAAGTCGCAGTAGTCGTTGCAAAAGTTCGTGCCAATTTGAATGCAGATGGCACCAAACAAAGCCGCCGACGCTGCCAGCAGATGAAATCCTTCGCTTCGCCACGCCAATGCGCTGCCGATGGCGACAGGACAGAACCCGGCGAGCAACGTTTTGGGGCGAGCTGCCAGGATCCATGGCACAAGGTTTGTCATGTGAGCTTGTTCCTGCCTAACGCGTTTTGAAGTTGCCATAGTAGCCCGACACGTAAGTGAGGCGATACTGACCGATTCTGAAGTCCCTCGCTCACGCATTTTGAAGTTGCGCTTCTTCCTAGCCCGAAACGTAAATGAGGGGAACTGAGCGTATCTGAAGTCCCTTGCTCACGCTGAAGTCCCTCGCTCACGCTTCGGGCTAGGAAAGTTCGCCGGAAAACGGAAATGCGCAACTCTAATTCCGACGCGTTTGGTTATCTATTGCAATGCCTTTTGCGAACCGTTCGTAGTCCCGCCTTCAGGCGGCTCCAGTGAAAGGTAATATCCGCTTTCAAGGCGGGACTAACAGCCCCTTGCAGTGCAAAACAACTATGGTCGCTTGGGGAACTTACCGAAATCGGGCGAACGCTTTTCTACAAATGCATTGCGACCTTCTTGTCCTTCTTCGGTCATGTAAAACAGCATTGTGGCATTACCCGCCAATTCCTGCAGTCCCACTTGGCCATCACAATCGGCATTCAGTGCTGCCTTTAAGCAGCGAATGGCAATCGGTGATTTGGTCAAGATTTCTCGGCACCATTGAATCGTTTCCGTTTCCAGTTCCGGATACGGAACCACGGTGTTGACCAGGCCCATCTCTAAGGCCTGCTGCGCGTTGTATTGACGGCACAGGAACCAGATTTCACGAGCTTTCTTCTGGCCGATGATTCGAGCCATATAGCTGGCACCAAAACCGCCGTCGAAGCTGCCCACCTTGGGACCGGTTTGGCCAAAGATGGCATTGTCTGCCGCAATGGTCAGATCACACATCATGTGCAATACGTGCCCGCCACCAATGGCATAGCCGGCCACCATGGCAATCACTGGTTTGGGGCACGTACGGATTTCTCGCTGGAAATCCAGAACGTTCAAATGTTCGCCACCGATATCGTCTTTGTAACCGGCTTCGCCGCGGATCTTTTGGTCGCCGCCGGAACAAAACGCTTTTTCACCTTCACCCGTCAGGACGATCACGCCGATCGAACCGTCTTGCCGAGCCAGTTGCAATGCTTCGCGCATTTCATTGACCGTTTGCGGTCGAAAAGCGTTGCGAACTTGCGGCCGGTTGATGGTGATTTTGGCGATTCCTTCGAATTGTTCGAAGCGAATATCTTCGTAGTCTTTGATTGCTGTCCACGAAACGTTACTCACCGTAGTCATCCTTTCTTTCAACTATTTCAACTAAGGGGACAGATTTTAAGTCGTTTTCAATTTTCGCTGACGCGTCGCCTTTCCCAAGTCCGACGCGTCCGCGAGGGAAACCAAACACGTCCTAGCCCCGGCACGAATGTCTTGAAGTTGCGTCTTGTTCTAGCCCCGGCACGTATGTGAGGGAATATCTGGCACTCTGACGTCCCTCGCTCACGTGTTTTGAAGTTGTACATTCGCGTCCTTATGGCGAAATTCCTCAGTCCGACGCGTCAGTTTTGAAGTTGCGCATTTGCGTTTTCCGGCGGAATTTCTTAGCCCGACGCGTTAGCGAAGGACCAGAGAGACTCCGTTTTCCCCTCGCTAGCGCGTCGGGCTAGGAAAAGTCGCAACTTCAAAACTCACACGTCGGGCTAAGAACTTCAAGACGCGCGAGAGGTACTCCTTAGTCAACACTGCCCCAAAAACGTATCAACGTCGTTGCCAATTCTGCTGGCGACTCCGCTACCAGTGAATGTGCCGCGTGCGGAATCACAGTCAGTTGAATACGTTCATTTGCTAACTGTATTTTTTGACAAATGGTAACGTATTTGGAATCTCGCTCGCCCGCAATGGCCATCACCCGACAAGTACATTGTTCCAATTGTTTCCAATAGTTGGGTTGGCTTGCCACTGAATAGCATTTCATCAAACCAACCTGCCGTTGCTTTGCGTCGTGCGTCGATAATTGCTGGCTTCGTCTCGCAATCGCTTCGGAGCGAACCGCCGGCTGCATTCGCTGGAATACGGACTGCTGATACCAATCGTTCAGGAACGAATCGATCGGTTCGCTCAACAGTCGTTCGCACCATCGTTGATCGTGAGCGAGTCGGCCAGAACGTTCGCCTTCGTCTAATCCCGGATTTCCCGAAATGAACGCTAACGAACGCACAAACTGCGGATTTTCCAGTGTTACGGCCAGTGCCAAACGAGCTCCCATGGAATAGCCAACCAGATCACTATTCGGGGCCATTTGTGTGCGAATCGCGTCTACGCCTGATTGCCAATCAGTCGCTACCGGTAACGGAATGCTGGTGAATTGGAAGTCGCTGAAACCGCGATGCTGCTGCAAAGCGGATTCCAGTGGTTCGGCATCGGAGGCATCACCCAAGAAGCCGTGCAGGAAGTAGACGCGACGCATGTCAAATGGCCTTTGCGATGCTGGTCAAGCGAGCGTGTAGTTCGCGGTTCTGCATGCGGTTGGTCTGAACTTCAATCACACACGATTGTTCGGACACTATGCGCGACGATACGTTTCGGCAAACATCTTGTGCGAACTGGCTCGAGCATACGGCACGCCAAACATTTCGCACGCCGCTTGGAATTGGCAGCCATGGGGCGTTCCAAAATAACGTTCAAAATGCTGCGTTTCGTCAGCGATGGGCAAGAAATGAAATATTCCTCCGCCATCATTGTTGATGACCACCACCACAACCGGAACGGGCGAGCGAGCCACCAACGCCAACGAATTCAAATCGTAAAGCAGGGATAAGTCTCCTAAGATCAGCGAAGTGCGGCGCTGGCTGCCTAGCGCAAAGCCGACGGCTGTGGCCAACACGCCATCAATGCCACTGGCACCTCGATTGGCAGCCACCACCAATCGCTTTTCCGCCGGCCAGAAGCCAAACAGATCCATGTCTCGCACCGGCATGCTGTTCCCTAAAAACATTGCATCGCCGTCGGGAATGGCGGTTCCCATCTCGTGCGCAATGCACGGTTCATACATGCCGTTGTCAGCCGCAGATAATTTTTCCAATTCGTCATGCACGGATTGTCGAATTCGCCGTGTTTCGGCTTGCCATGCATCGCGCAGCTGATTTTGTGGCGGAGTGGCTGGCACAATGAACTTTTCGCGATTGATTTCGCTGCGCACGAACCGAGTGACCGTGTGGCAAGGATCGATCGGCTGACGCAAGCGAGAGACCTGGACGTAGTGCTGAGGTTTTGCTTTTTCCACGAATTGCCACCAACGCTTCGATACGATTCGGCCACCAAGATGCAGCACAAAATCGGGTTTGGGCAAGCGTTCGCTGCACAACGTCAAGTCGGTTGCGGCGTCACGAATTCCGCTGGTTACATCCGCAAATATCGGGGCGTTCAGTTGATTTGCTAATTGACGCGCGGCGGCGGCTTCGGACACGTCACAGGTGCCTAAGCAAATCAGTAACTCGGGTGTGACATCCGCCAAATCAATCAACGGACTGTTTGTGTTCTTTGTGAAGTTTGCAGTCGCTGAAGCGAATTCAGAATCGCTTGTCTCAGGAGGCATCGCCCGTTTAATCGCTTGGTCGCTGCTTGCGAATGGTTCGCGAAACATGCAATTCAAGTGCACCGGACCATCACTTGCGGCGTCGATTCCGGCTGACAACATGTTGTCCAGCGATTCGAACGACGCGTCTTGCGGGCAGGGAATATCACAGAATTGCCGCACGTAGCTGCCAAAGATGTGGACTTGATCAATCGTCTGGTTCGCGCCGGTACCTCGCAGTTCAGGCGGACGGTCGGCCGTCAAAAGTAACATCGGAATTTCTTCCTGCGACGCTTCTACCACGGCGGGCAACGCGTTTGCCACGGCGGTTCCCGAAGTACAGATGAACACGCCGGGAACGCGAGTGGCTTTGCCGTAACCCAAGCAAGCAAACGCTAACGCTCGTTCATCAAAATGTTGCGTCACGGTCAGATTCGCATGCTGAGCAACGGCCATGGTCAGCGGCGTGCAACGAGAGCCCGGTGCGACAAAGAAATGGCGAATTCCTTGACGAACACAGCGATCGATGGCTTGCACACTCCATGCGGCGTTTCCCATTGGCGTGCTCATGCTATTTCGACTCGGCTGGTCTTAGTTCGCTTGATCGTGATCCAAGATCGACACGAAATCTCGAATCTTATGTTCAATCTCTTGCCATTCTTCTTCGGCGGTCGAACCGGGCACAATGCCGGCGCCTGAATAGACAGAAAGCTGATTGCCGCTAATCAATCCCGAGCGAATCCCTACGGCAAATTCGGCGGCGTCGGCACTGATCCAACCGACCGGCGCCGCATACCAACCTCGATCAAACGTTTCCAGTCGGCGAATTTCGGCCAGCGCGTTTTCGGTCGGATAACCACCGACTGCCGGCGTAGGATGAAGTCGGTCAATCAACTGACCGTCGGTCACGTCGGATTTCAGCGTTGCTTTGACGGCCGAATACAAGTGCTGTTTATGTGCCAGCTTTAAGATGGATGCCTTGGAATCGACTTGCAACGAATCGACAAACTTGTGCAGTCGCTGACGAATGCTCTTGCGCACAATGTCGTGTTCCAGTTGATCTTTTTGGCTGGCCAGCAACTGTTCAGCCAGAACTTGATCTTCCGCTTCGGATTGGCCTCGGCGCCGAGTGCCCGCGACGACTTCGCTCAGTAAGTTTGATTCTTTTCGAGAAAAGAGTCGTTCCGGAGTGGCACCCAAAAACGCAGTTTCCGGATTCAGTTGAAAGCAAAAGTGATAACAGCTGGCGGTGTTTGCGAACAACCGCAGCGCCAGCGTCGACGGATGCAATGGTTCGTGAAAGGCATAAATGGCTTTGCGAGCCAGCACGATTTTTTCCACCACTTCCGTATCAAACAGTTGCATGGCGGCGTCAATATTGGCGAACCAGCCGGCTTTGTCTGGAAAATCGGTGCGGCTTTGATACTTCGGCAGTTTGGTGATCGAATCCGGCGTATGGGCTTTGCGGAATGCCAACACGCAATTCTTGGCTGCTTCCAAATCGTCTTCGCCAAGTACAACACAGTGCAGCGAATCGCCATCAAAGGTGATGCGAGGCAGCCAGAATTGCGCGTTTCCGAAGGGCAGCCATTCGTTACTGACTTCGGCCGAGTCGCTAAACGAAAAGCCGCCCAGCCAACGAAGTTGCTGATTCGAACCGAGTCGCAATCGACATTCGTCCACCACTGCTTCCATGCCATGAATGTGGTCGCGGCGAATCGAATCCGCCACACCAAACCCAAATAACGAAGCTTCCGTTTGCCGATCTTGCCAAACAAACTTCTGTGCAAACCGAATTCGGCTCCACCATTCCAATGCATTTTCTGGTTGAAACGGAACAGAAACGACAGCAGGAAAGGTTGAATTTGATTCGGCCAAGCCTTCCAGTTGCTCTATCAGACGATAGGCGGCATCGGACTGGTTCAGGGCCGTTGTTAGCGTGCCGTTGGCCATGTTTCGCTCCTACTTCTGTCCCACGTACAAAGTGGCAATCCCGCCAGTCAACGGATAGTATTTCACTTGTTGCAGACCGGCTCGCTGCATCCGATCAGCCAACGCTTGTCCATAAGGAAACTCGCCCACGCTTTCGGGCAGATAGGAATACGCGGCATCATCATTTCTGGCTAACCACTGACCGATCTTTGGCAGCACATTGCGAAAGTACCAACCGTAAACCGCTTTGAAGGGCTGCCATTCGGGCATCGAAAATTCCAGCACGGCTACTCGGCCACCCGGCGCACAAACTCGAGCCATTTCGCGCAAGCCTTGGTCGGTGTCGCTGACATTTCGCAAGCCAAACGCCACCGAAACGATCTGAAATTGATTGTCGTCAAACGGAAGTTGTTGTGCGTCCGCCTCCAAAAACGTCACTTGGCCATTGCAGCCGATGCGTTGCTTTTTTTGCATGCCAATTTCCAGCATCGGAAAACAAAAATCCGATGCCATAATCTTGGTCTGCTTATCAGACGCTTTCCAAAAGGCTAATGCTAAATCGCCAGTGCCGGTACAGACATCCAGGATGGGCAGATTGCCGGACGGTGCAACGATGCGGACGGTTCGCCACCGCCAATACTTGTCGACATTCATCGACAGCAAATGATTCATTCGATCGTATTTGTGAGCGATTCCCGCAAACATGTTGCGCACTCGATCGCCCGATTTGTCCACTGTCATGGCTCGTCTGTGTCTCGCTAAACGGTCTTTCTGGTTCGTCTATGTCCTGTTCAAGGGAGAAACCGAATTTCGCAAGATACCTTAACCAGGCTACTTACGTTAAGGTGGGGACTTTTGAATGCAATTGATATCAGCAAAGAAATCAATCCATGGCATCTGTTGTAAACGTACATTTCCTTCCCAATTTGACTTCTCCGCAGGAACTGGCAGGTCGCACGGTCGTGGTGATTGACGTTCTGCGAGCGACCACCACCATCTGCACCGCTCTGGGAAATGGAGCCGCCAAGATCATTCCCTGCTTGGAAGTCGAAGAAACCATGAACTTGGCCGCCAACGCCAGACAACTCGGGAAAGCAGTTCTTTTGGGTGGCGAGCGAAATGGATTGCCGCTGCCCGGGTTCGATTTGGGAAATTCTCCGACGGAATACGAGCGAACCGTTGTCCTGGGCAAAACCATCTATTTTTCCACATCCAACGGCACGAAGGCCATGATGGGCTGTGTTGGCGCGGACCAGATCCTGATGGCTGGATTTGTCAACATTTCCGCAGTCGTCCAGCGACTGATGAACCATTTGGACGTCAATATCGTCTGTGCCGGAACCCATGGTTTGATTAGTCGAGAAGACGTGTTGCTGGCGGGCGCCATTGCCTGGCGACTGAGTGTTTGTCACGATCACATCGAATGCAACGATTCCGCTCGACTAGCTATCGATGCGTGGCGAAGTATTGCTGGCGACCAAATTTCGGCCGATTCGCTCGCTGGTGAACTACGCTTTAGCCACGGCGGTGCGAATCTGGTTCGAATTGGCCATGAATCGGATCTCATGCTGGCCGCCGATTTGGACCGATGGAACTTCGTGCCCTGCTTGGATCAAGCCACCTGGAGCATTATCTCAGTATGTGAAAACAAGTAGTCTGGCGAAGATCACGTGTCATAGACGTTCGATTTTTGATCTGCTACTTTTCCAATTTTGCACGCTCTGTTAATTCGTTAGTCTTAGCCTTGTTGACCCAAAGTGAAGCCGGAAGATTGCTGTCATGAACATGGACAAACTTGTTTCGTTGTGTAAACGCCGCGGATTCTTGTTTCAGTCGAGCGAAATCTATGGTGGTTTGAACGGCTTTTGGGACTATGGACCGTTGGGTGTCGAGCTGAAGCGGAATATCAAGGACGCTTGGTGGCGAGACATGGTGACGGGCCACGACGATCTGACTCAGCCCGCCGGCGCTCCGTCCACTTATGAAATGACCGGCCTGGACTGCACTATCATCATGCATCCCCAAGTCTGGAAATGTTCCGGACACTATGACCTGTTCCATGATTTCATGGTCGACTGTCGCGAATCGAAGCGACGCTACCGACACGACCAAGTTGTCGGGCGCTGGTTGGTCACCGACAGTGGCAAGACGTTCATTGCGGTCGAAGAAACCGAAACGGCCTTGGATGATGTCGAGAAACGAGCACTCAAGTTTCTGAATCTTCGCGCCAAGGACGTTGGCAAGTTGCAATTCGACGGCGGGCTGGCTTCGCTGACTACCGTCGACGATCTATCTCAAGTGCTAGGCCCGGACGCTAAGCATGCCGGTTCGCTGACCGAACCGCGTGAATTCAATCTGATGTTCAAAACGTACGTCGGCGCGCTTTCCGGTGAGGAAGGTGCAGCGTTCCTGCGCCCGGAAACGGCTCAGGGTATCTTTGTGAACTTCAAGAACGTCGTGGATAGTACTCGAGTGCGAGTGCCGTTTGGCATTGCCCAGGTTGGCAAGAGTTTCCGTAATGAAATCACGCCACGCAATTTCACGTTTCGTTCTCGTGAATTCGAACAGATGGAAATTGAATTCTTCTGTCATCCGGAAACTTCGCGGCAATGGTATCAATACTGGCGAGACCGTCGCTTCAAGTGGTATACGGACTTGGGTTTGGCGGGCGAACGACTTCAGCTTCGCGATCATGATCCGGATGAGTTAAGTCACTATTCGACGGGAACGGCCGACATTGAATACGCTTTCCCGTTCTTGCCCGAAGGCAGCTATGGCGAATTGGAAGGCATTGCGCACCGAGGTGACTTCGATCTGCGCAGCCACATGGAAGGTAAACTGGATCCCAACACCAATCCGCTGACGGTCGAGTTGGGTGAAGATGGTAAGCCCAAGTGGCGAGGCAGCGGTAAGGACCTGACCTACCGCGACGACTTGACCAACGAACGCTTTACGCCGCATGTCATTGAACCGTCGGCCGGAGCAGACCGAGCGACCTTGGCGTTCTTGTGTGAAGCTTACACGGAAGACGAAGCTCCGGATGACAAGGGAAATCTGCAGACTCGAGTGGTCATGAAACTGCATCCGCGTTTGGCGCCCATCAAGGCCGCCATTTTCCCATTGGTCAAGAAGGACGGCATGCCGGAGATTGCTAAAGAACTGTACGCCGGCCTGAAGAAAAGCTTCAACGTGTTCTACGACGAAAAAGGGGCCGTGGGACGAAGGTATCGCCGCCAAGACGAAGCCGGCACACCGTACTGTATCACTGTGGACGGCGAATCGGTCAAGGATCGAACCGTGACCATCCGAGATCGAGATTCGCTGGAACAATGGCGAGTAAAATTGGAAGACGTGGAAAGCGAACTGCGGCAACGCATTGGCTAGTTTCGCTATCTAGCTGCACGTCCCTGCCGTTCCCTCGTCCGGCCACCAATCCAATTGAAAGTCGTCTTCACGAAGGCGAGTCTGATTCAGGCTCGCAGAATCGACAATCCTCGCGTGCACGTACGTTTGATTGATTCTCGGCCTCGTCGATGCTACGTTCCTTTCCTCTTCAATGTCAGACGCACCTGGGGTGGACACGCGTTTACTATTTGCTAAATTGGTCCAATCGCATGTGGATCCGCTGATATGATTCCCAATGTCACTCCCCAGTAACGCGACCGACATTCTAATCGCACGACAACACCATGATCGCTACATCCAAATCAACATACACCACCACCGCGCACCGAACTCGGCACCGTACGCAATCCAGTCCAACAGCCGTTGCGGCTCGACCCGCCCGAGGTCGCCATGCACCACGCGATGTTGTTGAAGACCATCTAGCTGCTGGCGAGTCCGTTGTTCAAGGGCGTCCGTCGGCACAGGTTTTTATCGAACAAATCGTACGAGAAATGCGAATCCGATACTACCAACCGAATACGATAGCGAACTATCGCCACACATTGGAAAGTCTGTTGCGGTGGTTCGGGCAGCCTCCCCATCGGCTCACCAGAGATGACGTTCGAGAATTTCTCTTGTATCTGGTGGATGCGGGGCTTTCCGCGTCGGCCGTGGGTGTCCATTTGTCCGCCATTCGCACCGTCTTTGACAAGATGTGTCATCGCACGGTGACATTGGGCCTGGTGACGCCGCGTCGTCCGAAACAGCTTCCGATTGTTTTGAATCCAACGGAAGTGCGCCGCCTGCTGGAGGCGGCCCCGCCCTTACGCGACAAACTGGTCCTTTCGCTGATCTACGGGACCGGTTTGCGAGTGAGCGAAGCTTCACGCACTCGCTTTTCCGATTGCGACCTCCAGCGAAAACAGATCCGAGTGTGGCAGGGAAAAGGGCGCAAAGACAGACTGGTAGATCTTCCGGAATCGTTACTGCCACTGCTACAAGAACTGGGCAAAACGGGAGTCTCAGATGCGTACATCTTCCCAGGTGAACGTCCTGATAGACATGTCAGCGCCCGAACGATCCAGCGCATCATGAAGCGTGCCTTGAATCTGGCCGGCATCTCGAAGCCGGCCACACCGCATTCGCTTCGACATAGTTTTGCCACCCACAGTTTCGAACACGGCTGCGATGTTCGCGTGATTCAAAAACTGCTTGGCCACGCACGTCTGGATACGACTACCATCTACCTTCAAGTAGCCAAGCTTAATGATCGCCGTGAAACGCCGAATCCTCTTGATCTGGTCACTGGAAAAGACACCTCAAAACGCAGGCCGGTGGCGGCAGTTGGTAAGCTCCGAATTCACACGAAGCCTACGGTCTTGCCGGAGAATCCCCAACTCAAGGCTTGCCTTATTACCTTGGGCATAACATCTGATTCGGCTCCCACGATCTACTTGACGGGAATTGTGGCAACGGAAGCTCAGCCAGGCTGGATTACGCTTTCGATCCCGCCACGAGAGTCTTGGGAAGAACCGTGTCGTTGGCTAACGCCCCAACAACGCGAAAGACTGCAATCACCAGAATTCTACGAGCTTCTCCAACGCGAGGTTCCTCGCTACTTTGCGGAACAATTTCCATAGCAGGAATTTTTACCCTAAGCCAACGTTGCAGCGTTGCAGCAAGCTTTATGTAGAAAAACTTCTTCAAGCCGTTGCAGCCTGTAAATGTCAACTCGAGTAATCAGATTTTGCGCTGGCAAGGTTTCTCCTGAATCTTCCACAAGTCAGAGATTCTTCATTCGCAGACAGCGTTGTCATGTCAGCATTGTGTTTTGCGCCTTTTCCTCATGAATTATTGGCATTAGTAAGGATTTTGTATATAAACAAATAATGTGGAGCCACTCGACAAGCGTTTCGCGCGCATCCGCCCGCACTTGACGACAATCTGGCATCCAGAAACTTGTTGTCCGCTCCGAGTCATGCCCGAATTCCGCCATTGGCCTGACGATTTTCCTATTGTCGAACCGTCAACTGATTTCGACGCCTGTCTTGTTGCGCTATTCGACGAAATGGCAGCGGCGAACGTTTCTGTTTATACCGACCAGACGACGGCCCTATTCGGCTTCGCACATGAATCACGTCGCATGGATTTCGTGCGGCGCGGTCGGCTTCATCGCGGCTCAGGCCAGTGCTGGGAGGTTTTGCCTTACGATGGCGACAACTCATTTCGACTTGGTTCACAATTCGGCATCCGCGAACATGCTTGCGTTGTCGTTGACGGAATCGCCGCGGTTCGGGCTGCCGCCGAATGCTGGATCGCGGGTAGTGATATATGCGACTTGGTGCGTTGCACGGACTTCTGGGACAAAATGGACGGATCGAAACCGTTGGAAGCTCAAACGTAGCGCACGGGCGGACAACATGTTTTTTACGCTAGGCCTTCGACACACCTTCCCTGTTTGGCTACGCGGGCTGGCCTTGGTACAATTTCCGTACTTCAGACATCGTTCGCTTCGTTCAGGGCGGTGTCGTAAAAACCTTCCGTTGTGTGTCGCAGGCTTATGGCAGATTCGAGCCCAAACTGGCAGTTGCTTCGCGGCGATGTCGTGCTTGCTAACATTGCCCAAACTGACACTGATTTCCCGTGGCGCAACGGTACGTTCTCGCCCACTCCCGCCTTTGCTGAATTTGCTCCACTCTTCACGGCGGCCCAAGCATTTATTGAACGCGACGAATTCGACACTCCTGAATCTGATGCCGCGTTCAACGCGATTTTCGACCTCGGTCTATCCATTCGTGATGTCGATGCGGATAAACTGTACGACGCCGTCATGCTCAACGTGACTGGTGCGGACGTCTCTTGGCGATGTTGACTTTTTCGCCGCTTCAGCGACACACAACATGGTTTTTACGCTAGGCCTTCGGCACACCTTCCGCGTTTGGCGACGCGGGCTGGCCTTGGTACAATTCCTCGTAGTTCAGACATCGTTCGCTTCGTTCAGGGCGGTGTCGTAAAACCTTCCGTTGCACGACCTCAGCCGTTTCTTGGAGAATCTCAGACATGCCCAATGGTAGACCCGGCGATGCCCCTTGGTCGGACTTCTTTGGGCATGGTCGTCACAACATGTTTCCACCCGACATCGCGGCAATGCTCCTTGCCATTCACGCGGTTGATCCCAGCTTATCAAGCACCTCAATCACCCCGACATGTGGGACTGGGAACAGGGCAAAAACCTCGACGGCGGCCGCGAAAAGCTCTCCCAGATCATGGTGGAAAACGACATCGAACTGCAGGACTGAATTGCGCTTGTCCTTGCATGTATTCAGGGATGGATACCTTTTTGGCACTTCAGAGGTCGTGCAACATGGTTTACGCTAGGCCTTCGGCACACCTTCCAACTTTGTCAACGCTGGCTGGCCTTGGTACAATTTTCGTAGTTCAGACATCGTCCGCTTCGTTCAGGGCGGTGTCGTAAAAACCTTCCGTTGTACGGCCCTAGTCTTTCGTGATTCCAGCATGAAACACCCGTTGAATCCATCAAACGCCGAACTACGCGAATGGGCATTTGACGCCGATTCCGAGATTCCCCATACCGACTTTGATCTCGCGCTGAGCTGGCTGGGTGACGAGCGCCTATATTTCTCGCTTGCTGCGGATGACTTCTGCCCCAAGCGGCGGTTCTTCCTTTCATTGCTGTACTTCATGGTTGGGCATGCCGTGCGCACCGGCTTTCGTGATCGGCCGCGACCCATAATCGACGGCATGGTTGCAAATGGCGACAACTATTCACACGCCGACATCCGTACGTGGCAACAACGTTCCCGCGAATTGCTCGCAAACCCCGGCGCATTCGACTATGACGATTGGTGTTCAGGCCGTCTTGCCAACACTTAGGGCCGTACAACATGGTTTTTACGCTAGGCCTGCGGCACACCTTCCACGTTTGGCGACGCGGGCTAGCCTTGGTAGAATCATTCGTAGTTCAGACATCTCTCGCTTCGTTCAGGGCGGTGTCGTAAAAACCTTCCGTTGCACGACCTCAGCCGTTTCTTGGAGAATCTCAGACATGCCCAATGGTAGACCCGGCGATGCCCCTTGGTCGGACTTCTTTGGGCATGGTCGTCACAACATGTTTCCACCCGACATCGCGGCAATGCTCCTTGCCATTCACGCGGTTGATCCCGCGCTTATCAAGCACCTCAATCACCCCGACATGTGGGACTGGGAACAGGGCAAAAACCTCGACGGCGGCCGCGAAAAGCTCTCCCAGATCATGGTGGAAAACGACATCGAACTGCAGGACTGAATTGCGCTGTCCTTGCATGTATTCAGGGATGGATACCTTTTTGGCACTTCAGAGGTCGTGCAACATGGTTTTTACGCTAGGCCTTCGGCACACCTTCCAACTTTGTCAACGCTGGCTGGCCTTGGTACAATTTTCGTAGTTCAGACATCGTCCGCTTCGTTCAGGGCGGTGTCGTAAAAACCTTCCGTTGTAGGGCACTAGCGTTTTGGATTCCGATGGATGACTCGACTCCAATTCCCGGCTTCTCCGAAATCTCTGACTGGCCGACACCACCCGCGTTGCCTTTGTCGCTTCAATCGCACGGCTTCTATCGCGACCCAAATCCGTATTGCACCCACTACGTTGACATCGTTGACGCTGACGGCAACGTCTTCCCGTTTTTCTTTGAACGCTTCCTCGGTCGATTGTGCTATGGTGCGACCAACGAGACCGGCGATGATGCCGCGTTCGTGACATCCGGGAGCCCTTGGCTGATGACGTTTTCGCGGTGATGACCGCCGCTCTTGAAAACGAGGACTTGATGATGCCGACCGCCTCCGTGACGTGATGGATCGCGGTCTTCACTGGTCGCAACGCTGAATCTCGCACCCCCGTGCCCTACAACATGGTTTTTACGCTAGGCCTTCGGCACCTTCCATGTTTGGCAACGCGGGGCTGGCCTGGTATAATCTCTCGTAGTTCAGGCGTCGCTCGCTTCGTTTAGGGCGGTGTCGTAAAAACCTTCCGTTGTGTGCCACAGATCATGACAGACTTTGACGCTCGTGATCTTTCTGACATCGAACGCTGGGTCTCGTTCTACGAATGGTTCGTCGATTCCGTCCGCGACGGTTACGACATGTGCATCCACGAATACACTAACGACCTGTCGTGTCGCGATCAGCTGCAACGGCGACGCGACACCCCTGAAGTCCAAGCTGTCTGGGCTCGCGTTGTCGCTGCGGATGCCGCGTTTCGCGCAATTCTCCTACCAACAAAACGTTCGATCTGCGGCGACTCTCCCAAATCGCACTTTTGGTTCTGGGGTTATCCCGATGGCGGCCCGGAATTAGAGGCCGACCTCAAATCAATGGAAGCGATAGCGCGTTGGCACACAACATGGTTTTTACGCGCCTTCGGCGCACCTTCCATGTTTGGCAACGCGGGCTGGCCTTGGTACAATTTCTGGTAGTTCGACATCGCTCGCTTCGTTCAGGGCGGTGTCGTAAAAACCTTCCGTATGTGCCACCGATCATGCCTTATGCCGACCGTTTCACGAGTGAAGCGTGCAATCATCCGCAGGCTACTCGATGGTGTCGGCCCGCATGGTTTCTCGCAATTACGCACCACCACGTACTTTATTCGTGATCGCGGACCGATTCGGGACGTTTTCTTCTTCCAGAAAATGCGATCCAACACGATCACCATTTGTTACGGCGTGATGCCCGTTCCCGATGACGACTGGACGCCCTGCGTACCCAATGCTCGTTGGTTGCGCGACCAGAGAATCCTATCGTTGCAAATACGTCGATCATGTTGACGGTTCCATCGGCCGCGCGGTTGACGACCTCGAATCTGAGGCGATCCCATGGTGGGACGGATTTGTCACCGTTGATGATCTGCCTCCGCGCGTGGTGGCACGAACATGGTTTTACGCTAGGCTGCGGCACACCTTCGACATTTGGCAACGATCGCTGGCATTGGTACAATCTTTCATAGTTCCGGCATCGTTCGCTTCGTTTAGGGCGGTGTCGTAAAAACCTTCCGTTGGGCGACGCTACCGATGAGTGATTCTGACCGTATCCTCACCGAACTTCGCCGGATCGTTGCAGAACGTGACCACGCTGGCCCTGTGTCCGACGACGTCATCGCTGCCGCCGAATCTGAACTTGGCCTCACCTTTCGCCCAGTTATCGCATGTTCTTAACGCACTTCGGTGCTGGCGGCATTCCTGCACCGTATGACATCATTGGGCTGCCACAGTGCCGCGCGTCCGATTCATCGCCACCCATGTGGTCGCACGTTCTTGACGTTGCCACATGATTGCGACGCCACGTGGATCATCACCCACACTCATTCCGATTTCGTCTGATGGCTGTGGTGTCGACATTTATCTCCGACGCTTCCTCACTGACGACACGGGCGAATGCCCGGTTCTTGCTCGCGGCCCGGGTTTCGACGACATCGACATTGCTCCGTCATTTCTCGCATTCGCTGACTTGGCAGTCTCAGGCGATCCGCTGGCCCAAACGTGATGGTCCGCGTCGCCTAACATGGTTTTTACGCAGGGGCCTTCGGCACACCTTCCATCTTTGTCAACGCGGGCTGGCCTTGGTACAATCTTTCGTAGTTCAGGCATCACTCGCTTCGTTTAGGGCGGTGTCGTAAAACCTTCCGTTTGTGTGACGCAGGCTTTCATGAATGCCGACGTTGAGGCTCTCGTTGCTGCCAAAATCCGCTGGGCTTGGGAGGACGGTTGCCCTGTTGCCGCATGACGCAACGGTTGCTGCCGAAATGGCCGCGATTGCTCGGCGGCGGTGGAATTCGTATTCGCGCAACGCCAGCATTCCCGATACTACTGACAATCGCATCAATGACCTTGCTCGGGGCGTTGCGGAGAAATTCACTGACGGTGGATGGCCGATGGTTGGCCCAATGATCTCGGACTACCGATGGTTGTGCGAACAAATTGCGCCGATACTTGCGGGCGATAACTGATGGAAACCGAGTCGCCGCTTCAGCGTCACACAACATGGTTTTTACGCAAGGGCCTTCGGCACACCTTCCATCTTTGTCAACGGGCCATCGCCTTGGTACAATCCTTCGCAGGTCAGACATCGTTCGCTTCGTTCAGGGCGGTGTCGTAAAAACCTTCCGTTGTGTGACGCAGTCTAATAATGCGCGAACCCTATCCTGAGAACGTCGATGGTGATTTCTACGTTGAATCGGGCTGCTGCACATGCTGTGATGTCCCGATGGTAGAGGCTCCACAACTGTTCAAATACTCCGATGCCACGGAGTACATGCACTGCTACGTATCGAAACAACCCGCGAATGACGCAGACCTAACCAACATGCTGACTGTTATCAGTTGTGCAGAATTTCGTTGCGTGCGATATCGCGGCGATGATCCTGATATTTTTCGCCGGCTCAAAGACTCAGGCAATGATGATTGTTGCGACGCATTCGACTCCACTCCGAACGGCGACAACACGCAGAATGCACGCCCGTGGTGGCGTTTCTGGTAGTTCAGCGTCACACAACATGGTTTTTACGCTAGGCCTCCGGCACACCTTCGCCGTTTTGAAACGCTCGCTGGCCTTGGTACAATTTCTCGTAGTTCATGCATCGCTCGCTTCGTTCAGGGCGGTGTCGTAAAAACCTTCCGTTGCACGACCTCAGGTAATTGGTGATGACCGCCGAATGGCTCGAACCGTGGTGGCCGACCGACGCTTGGACTGATGACCAACGTGACGGCTTTGCACGCCAGCTCAAACTCGAAGTCGGCCCTGAGCATCCGCTATTCAACATTCCCGCACGCGTCGTTGGACGCCACGGCGGTTGCGATGACGCCCTGTTCGAGCTTCTTGATGATTCTGGGCGTTTCGCCGTGGTGCACCTCACTTGGGCACGCTCGCAAGAACGCATGCCTTGGCCGTGCCATGAAATTTTCGATTCGTTTGATGCATTCGCAACGACTCGAATGCGCGAAGATCACGACGAATTCAACCTTTGACGCGCTGTCCTTGCATGTCCATTAGGTTGGAGACCGTTTTGGCAACGCAACGGTCGTGCAACATGGTTTTTACGCTAGGCCTTCGGCACACCTTCCTTGTTTGGCAACGCGGGCTGGCCTTGGTACAATTTCTCGTAGTTCGGACGTCGTCCGCTTCGTTCAGGGCGGTGTCGTAAAAACCTTCCGTTCTAAGCGCCCAGCGAATTGTGCGACTTCACCGATTTTTGATTTAAGTTCTCGACACATTTGACATTGAGATCGAAGTCGCCGTCCTCGGCCATGTCCCATATGCGTGGCTCACCGATCCCACAATAACGCTAAACGCTGATGAATCGCTCATGTTCGTTCTGCCGGATGGTTCGAACTTCCCGCCACTGTTCGCGGCGTTGATTTCACGGTGCGCCCAATTGGCACCCCATATGGCGAGACTCCGGAAAATTATCGCGATGGCCGTGCTAGTTGCTGTGTAGAATCCAAATCTCAAATCCCACATGGTTCCAAGCTTTATCGTGCCGCAACCGGGGCGTAGAACATGGTTTACGCTAAGCCTTCGGCACACCTTCCATGTTTGGTAACGCGGGCTGGCCTTTATGTTTGATTCTCCGTAGTTCAGACATCACTCGCTTCGTTTAGGCGGTGTCGTAAAAACCTTCCGTTGTACGGCACGAGATCGTTTTGCCGCCAAAATTCTTCACTCGATACACACTTCGATGGCGTTATGTGGTTCCGCAGCACCAAACGATGGGGCCATCGTACGACTATGATGCCGCGGACTCTGTCTACAACCTCTCATTTGACTCGCTCGTTGACTTTGAACCAAACTTCAAAACCGTCATCCTCGACGATTCGGCTGTTCCAACCGATTTTTGTGAGTTCCGTCGATTCGCAATTCCGGCTTCATTTATTAGTTCGCGTACGTGATCTGTTGCCGGTTTCACGCTTCCGCCGCATCGCGTTTACGATTTACCGGTGCTGCATCGCGGATCATCGGTGGACGGCTATTCTGGCTGCACCTACCTCAACCCAATGTATCCATACCACCTGACGCCAAACAATCTGACGCGGAATCTCTATTTCTAATCCTCCATCTCAGGCTGTGCAATTGTTTCGGCTGTATCGCCCGTCATTTGCCTACTGCTATGTTCGTGATGACCTTCGGCAATTATTGGCCGATATTGGGGCTACTGGCGTTCGTTTTGGCACATCTCGATTGTTCCGCCAGTTGCGCGCGGCGTGCCGCACAACATGGTTTTTACGCCAGGGCCTCCGGCACACCTTCCCACTTTGGCAACGCGGCTATTCAGGTAATTCCCTGCAGTTCAGCATCGTTCGCTTCAAGCTAGGCGGTGTCGTAAAAACCTTCCTGTTAGTGACCCTGCGCCAATGGTTTCAGCAGACGTTCGATGGCCCGACCTCGACGACGCTGACGCCAAACTTACGCCGCACGTCGACGCTGGGCATCCCACCGACAACCACTCAACATCTGACGCGCTGTGCCTGCTTACGCTTGATGGCACACCGATACTTTGCGTCTGTTTGCGTCGCACGTCTGGCGAATCTTACACCTTTCGCGATGCTCCAGTTCTGGCGCGGTTTGCTCATCGTCGGTTGGCACGCAAGCCACGTCATCGACCCGAAATCTAGCTCCGTGATTCGCCATAACGCTTGGCACGTATTTCGGCGACATTCACGCTCGACGACGCTTTGCTGATCGCGTCTGCTCGAACGCGTTGTTCGCGTCGCCATCGATGGCACGATCGCTTGGACCTCCGAACCTGTTGGTATTGACGGCGTCACTCTATCGGACGTCAGTCCAGGATTTTGCTGTCATGGTGCGAATGACCCGCCTGGTGGACGGAAGCCGTACCGGATGCCGCGCATGGCAGACGGACTGGTCGTTTCCGGTGGCAAGCCTGACTGGTAGTTCAGGGGTCACATAACATGGTTTTTACGCTGAGGTCTTCGGCACACCTTCCTTGTTTGGCAACGCGGGCTGGCCTGGTACAATTTCTTGTAGTTCAGGCATCGCTCGCTTCGTTTAGGCGGCACAAAAAGCCTTCCGTTAGCCGCTCATGAGATGGAATCAACGCTTGTTCGATCACGATGACTTAGAGGGCGTTGTCCGTATTTTCACGCACGAACAAGGCGGACGCGTCAACGCACCGTCTCAACGGCATTCGCTGGGACTCGTTACGCAGAAGACGACCCAAGCGACGGCATTTACATGATCCACCCGATTTTCTTGACGCCAATGGTTGCCTTCAACCACTGACGCGCTCCCATTGGACACTTCTACCAGGGCTAGATTTCGCATCTGCGTAGACGCACGCGACCGACTCATCAGGCTCGAATCGCGGTAGGCACCCTGGTTTTTACTGCCACGAGGAGGCCACCGTGTTGCCTCTGGATCGTGACACGGCTAATGGGATCAGAGGAAAGGGATATCCATGGCGGTTAACATGGCTTTACGCCATTCTTCGGCACACCTTCCATCTTTGTCAACGCGGCTGGCCTTGGTACAAATGTCCCGTAGTTCAGGCATCGTCCGCTTCGTTCAGGGCGGTGTCGTAAAACCTTCCGTTAGCTGCCGCAGTGTCAAATGAGTTGGGACGTTTTGCTATCATGGCAGGGCGACGCGAAACCGTGTCCGACCTTCCCGATGACTACGAGCCGGAATCCTCGGCGATCGCCGAGAGCAACCTCGGCGCTGAACTGGCCGCGTCTTTCGACGGAGCACTCGATTGGTCAGACCTCGCGGACATCTCGATGGCCAGCATTTCTCTTACGAATTCAACTTCACGGAATCCGGTCCGGTTGGCGGTTTCATGCTCCATGTTCGCGGTGGTTGTGACGCTGTCTCCCCAATTGTCGCAATGTGCAAACACTCGCTGGCAGGCTGTCGATACTTCGGAGGCGATTTCATCGGCCTGACGATCCGTCGACGGATGGCTGGGATACTGGTATTCCAGATCGTGTATTGACCGTCACCGCGATTCTGCCGGCGGCTAACATGGTTTTTACGCTGAGGCCCTACGGGCACACCTTCCCACTTTGGCAACGCGGGCTGGCCTTGGTACAATCTCTCGTAGTTCATGCATCGCTCGCTTCGTTTAGGGCGGTGTCGTAAAAACCTTCCGTTATGTGACCCCAGCTAATGGTTTCAGCAGACGTTCGATGGGCCTGAACTCGACGACTCGACGCTAATCTCGCGCTGCACATCGACGTTGGCATCCCACCGACGGTATTCCGCCTCACACCTGACGCGTTGTGCCTGCTTACTCTTGATGGCAAATCACAGACTATGTCATTCCGCCGCCTCCACCAGAATCCTACGCTTTTCGCGACGCCCAATACTAGCGTGGACTGTTGATCGTTGGCTGGGGCGATGCTTTCTACGTCATCGACCCGCAATCTCGTTCTGGTGATCCGTCATGGCCTTGGTACTTACTTCGGCTACATTCACGTTGGTGACGCTCTGCTGATCGCCTGCGGAATCTGTCGTACGTGTTTCGCCTGATAGACGATTGCTTGGACCTCCTCCGGGAACCTGTTGGTATTGATGGAGTCACATTCTCAAGCGTGGACCACGAGGTCGTAGACGGTGATTGGTGAATAGATTCAAATGCGGATGGAAACCGTTTCGATTTCGCCTGACTGACGGATCGGTTGGTCACAATTGGAGACTCGACTGGCAGTTCAGGGGTCACATAACATGCGGTTTTTACGCTGGCCTCCGGCACACCTTTCCTCACTTTGGCAACGTGGGCTGGCCTTGGTACAATTTCTCGTAGTTCAGACATCGTTCGCTTCGTTTAGGCGGTGTCGTAAACCTGCCGTACGACCTATTCTGTATGCTCGAGATGCACAAATTCAACTCGCCACGAACACGCACTGGTTGTTCACTTTGGCGACGGGTTTGATCCAGCAGCGGACGCGTTGCAGCTCATGACCAGCTGCATCGACTTCGTTCGCGACAAAGAACGCCCACCCAAGCTTTTGCACTTTACTTTTCGTGCCACCGATCGCGACGCAGATGACGTGTGCGACTTCATGCGTGCGTGCGCTTCGACGCCAGCGGTTGCTGATGTGATATCGCAACTTCGCATACTCTTAGACTTTGGTAACATGTCCGATGCGGTTGCGGCGGATACCGGCGAGCGTATCATGACACAACGCTTTTAGGTGCTTCACCGGTCGCACAACATGGTTTTTACGCTAGGCCTTCGGCACACCGCTGTCGTTTGTTCACTTCGCCTCGCTGGTGGTGTAATCTCCCGTAGTTCAGACATCGTTCGCTTCGTTTAGGGCGGTGTCGTAAAAACCTTCCGTTAGGCGGCCCAGATCGAATGGACGATGTGACGACACACCTGATTATCGAATCGCCGCATCTTTTACGACGTTGTTGGTCAAATCACCAACGCCCGAGAAACGACGAACCGTACATTGACGTCACGCTCCGACTTGGGGACATGGAACGCTGCCTTCGCTTTTCCAACCCGTCCGAGATTAGAGCTCGAAGTCGGATTCCCAATGCTCTTGCTCGCAGATCACTGACGTCAGCGATCATCAACTTTCTGGCATCCGCATTCGTGTCGATTGTTTTGAACTGATAACGGGCGCACGCCGGCACGCGATGTGGTTGACTCCTCGACACCAGGCGTAGGGCCGCACAACATGGTTTTTACGCCAGCCTTCGGCACACCTTCCATGTTAGGGCAACGCGGCTCGCTCTGGTACAATTTCTCTTAGTTCAGACGTCGCTCGCTTTCATAGGCGGTGTCGTAAAAACCTTCCGTTGTGCGACCTGGACTGAGGGTGCTTGATCGTCTATCGACGCCACGATCTTGCTCTTCGCGCTTTTGTTTCTCCTCGCCGCTTCGGCGATAGCGCTCGTGGGTGCGCTGACGTCGCTACCTTGGCTGTTGCCGCCTGTACCCATTCCTGCCGTTATCATCGGCTATGTCTTGCTCCTGTTCGTTGCTCGGCCCATACCGACCATAATCAATCACAACGAAATCGATGGGCTCTGGACACGTCCACCACCGCTTGGCCCTTATGCTGCTGGTTTGTGTCATCGGGTTCGCGATTGCTGTCCTTCCAAATCAGTGCCAACTCGTCCACCAGGTTTCTCCACAACATTGTTTTTACGCTGAAATCTTCAGCACACTCTCCAACTTTACACAACGCGTAGGCTAGCCCCCTCCCGGCACCCCAATTCGGGCATCGTCCGCTTCAACCAGTGCGTCGTAAAACCTTCCGTTGTAAAGAGAACCAATGCCAAATGCCGCAAACCGAATTCGAGATCGACGGCACAACTGATCGACTTCGATGGATTCGTTGCTGAATTCAACCGCGGTTTTGTTTCCCGCACGTTGGCGGCAACTGGGCAAGTGGCAACTTCGATGCGTTCAATGACTACCTGTCGTGGTACGAAGATGGGCGGTGCACCATTCGTTGGCGTCACTGCGAGAAATCAAGGGTTGCCCTTGGATCAACCTCGATTTCCTGCTGAACATCATGAAAACCCGCGATTTCGCTGACGTGGTACTCGATTGACCGTTCGCAATAACATGGTTTTACGCCAGAATGCAGGCACACCTTCAATGTAGTACCTGTTTTCATTATACAATCAAATCCAATCATGACACATCGTTCGCTTCGTTCAGGGCGGGTAGTCGTAGTCCCTTCCGTTAGCTGCCACAACCGAATGGGTGTTCGCAGTGCTGGTCGCGTCAAATTTGACTTCAAAGGGTCGCCTCTTCGTCTGGTGGATCGACAACGACACCTTTCTATGCACGTTTCCGATGACAAACGATTTGTGGTTAGTAATTTACTGATTGACTGCCTGATTTGCTTGCTGTCTATGGCCCCGAATTTCCGGGCTCCATGATTCGCAGCGTCCAGCGTGGCTTGTGATGCCTGACTTGAACACCTCCACCGAGTTCGGACGTCGCGTAAATGACATTCTCGAAATCTGCCTTGAGCTGGGCGGTTGCGTTCCCTTTGCTGGCCAGCTGCCACAGTACGCAGGTGGCGGCTAACATGGTTTTTACGCTAGGCCTTCGGCACACCTTCCTTGTTTGGCAACGCGGGTTGGCCTGGTACAATTTTCAGGTAGTTCAGATGTCGTCCGCTTTGGTTCAGGCGGTGTCGTAAAAACCTTCCGTTATGTTCCCTGATCGAATGGCTCCTCTGGCAACATCAATACGTTGTGCCAGCCAATATTCGGTGACTCCGCGGCTTGCCTCTCTTCGCCCGCTGGTACACCGATCCGTTAAAGATGATCTTCAGCTTGGATCGCGTCACGTTCTTCGACACCGAACCGGACGGTTCTTTGATTGCCACCTTTACCGTCGATGTTGGCGGCACTCTTCTGCTTTTGTGCCGCCGATCCAGCAAGACGACGTCGTTGTGCTGGTGGCGGCCCAGGCTTTCCGCTGGCGAACCACGTTCTTCCATGGCTCGTTTCCGAGATCAACCAATCCACTGGGTTTTGTCCCGAACCTGGAATCGTGGCTGACCGTTGCTGCCGCGTTGACTATTCCGCTGATCGTCGGGAGCTGATTACAACGTGTTGTATTTCGCCTTTGTCCGGCCTGCAACGAACGCAACATCGTCAAGGATGGCTGGTTCGTCTGTGATCTGTGCGGGGCTGATCTTCCCGGGTTGACTGGAATTTTCCCGTAAGCGCCACAGGGCATATAACATGGTTTTAACGCTATAGGCCTACGGCACACCTTCCGGGCGCTCTGGCCACGCGGCTGGCCTTGGTACATCTCACGTAGTTCAGACGTCGCTCGCTTCGGTTAGGGCGGTGTCGCAAAAACCTTCCGTTGTAGGACAAAGCCATCCAGAAAATCGACGACTACCTCCTCGACTTCCACGCCGGACGTCGACTGGCCAACTGTACTCACCCCATGGCACTGGCTCCTTCCAGAATCGCTCACCGTGGCTGGTCAATCGCTTCGGCGACGTCTTCGCGGCATTGACGACAACAGCATCCACATGCTTTGCACGTTGGCGGGCGGCACTTTTGAGCGTGTTGCTGATTCACGATCACTTGCGATCTATTGGACAGCCGATGATAACGCCAACGACTGGCTCATGATCCCGCTGATCAACGCTCTCGTGGCGGCGGAGAATCGGCTGCAGAACCGCTGACTGCCACGGCTACCTTCGGCAATCCCCGCGTTTTTGCGTCACACCGTGACAACGCCATCGTGATCCCCATTCTGAACATTATGGCCTTAACGCCGAAATTCATCAGCAAATCAAGGACTTGCCGGATGGCTCACAGGTCACGACTAAATCTCACCAGACGACGACTAACTCCACTTTACTCTGCTTTCGCAGCATGGTTTTTACGGCAGAGTCTTCGCACACTCTTCCATCTTTAAGAACGTACTCGCCTTGGCATGAATTTACCGTTGTTCAGACATCGTTCGCTTCGGTTAGGCGGTGTCAAAACCTTCCGTTGTGCGACCTAGTCGCGATTGATATGCCCGCACTTTCCGAATACTCAAACGTTCGCCAACATACGCCTCTCATTCTCAAGAAGAAGGCTGGCGTTACTGGTACGACGAGGCGTTGGAGCTACGCCGAAAAGGACACGATTTGCTTCGCAGACTCACCAGCGGGACTCCTTGGCATGGTCGCGATTTACGAACATCGCGCCGACCGAATTTCGCGAATACTGGTAAGCGCGAGGTGACTTTCGATCGAACTCTATCGCAATATTCGCGAAAAACATGAATTCAATAATTTGTGTGGCAACGCAAATCGCAGTTCTTCACCGGTCGCACAACATGGTTTTTACGGCTAGGCCTCTCGGCATTCTTCCGTTTATCAACGGCTGCCTTGGTGCAATTCCTCGTGTCGATCGTTCGCTTCGTTCATATGCAGCACAAAAACCTTCCGCTAAGGACCGACGTAGAATATTACTGGCTGAATTTCAAGGATCAACGACACAACAACTTCATTTTGTCGATTCAACCGATACGAGGCCAGTTACGCTGCGACTGTTACGCCGATTCAGAACAAACTGCAACAAGTTCACGAACTCTTCGCTGGGGAACCGGTATTGAAAATGGGCCCTAATGGGCGTTGAAAAGTTCCCCACCCGTTTGTTGATTGAGTGGGGAATAGGGTGCCGGAGGTGATCTGAATTTATTCCGGGGTACCCCAGGAATAAATTTTCTGCAAAAAGTTACTTGACTGCTCTGGTGAAACCGGAAGCCTGCGAGACTGGTGAAACCGAAGCCATGAAGTTCACTATCTGCAAAACGGAAGGTTCGAAGTTCGCTCGACGCGACTAAGCGGCGGGTGGATTTCGTTCCTTCTTCTTCTCTTCATCGACTCAGCGGAAACGGTAGCTTCGCCGTTCATCTCAAAAATTCTCGCAATGGTGCGTCAGCCGGTCCAGCAACGCCGACGTCATTCGGTCACCCTGAAATCTGTTGCCATTCGCTGAACGGCAAGTTGCTGGTCACCAAAACGCCGCGCGTTCGTACCGATCCGCGAAGACCCGAAACACCAGCACCAACTCGACTGAACGATAGATGCCTCCGAGTTCGTCACAGATCAGCAGGTCGATGCGATCGAGTTGTTTCAAGAACCGTTCGAGCTGATGTTGTTGCTGACACGCTTCGAGCTGGATCAACAAATGGCGGCGGTGAAAAAAGCGAACTCGTTTTCCCCCAACCGGGCACGCCGTTGTCCCAGAACGCTTGACGTGCGTTTTTCCGGTGCCGCTGCCGCCAGGATCAAACAGCAGTTACTGTCGTCGATCCAATGGCCGCGAGCAAGTTCCAATAGCTTGCTTGCTCCGTCTCCAGATGCACGCGTTCTTTTAAACGGAAAAGTCAAACGAATCAAAATCTTCTTCATGGAAAGTGCTTGCTTGATCTCGATTCTCCAGGCGTTCGGCCGAACGCGAGGTCAAAGCTCCAGTTCGTTGATCGCAACAAGCGAATCTAAATAGTCTTGGTTCGTTTCGGCGGCTTCATGAGCTAACTCTTCGTGAACTCCGCCAGCATCGTCGGTAGCGCAGTTGTTTCAAATTAGTCTTCAGCAACGCATGGTCACGAGGTGAACCGCGGCAGTCTTCACGGGCATGGGAATTTCCTCCATGAGATAAAGGAATCGAACCGAAGGAAGTTCGGCAGCGGAACATAAATGCCGAACGCCAATGCAACTGCTCGCGTGGTTCTGCAAGTTCGCTTGACGAAGTGTCGATGTTGTTCAACAACGACTTCGTGTTTCCAAGCGAGCTGTTCGAGTTCATCGCGCCGTGAAAGGCGGCAATGCGTTGCGTCGCGACGACGCTCACGGTTTGGCATTGTTGGACCGCCAAGCAAACTCGATCGGTCGGATGCGAAGCGCCCAGTTAACGTGAACACGCGAATGTACTGTTGGCACCAGTTGCACCGTGGCGATCTTCCAGCGACGCATCGTATAAATCAGTGATTTCCCGCGGAATTTTCCAGTTTTGAACACGTCGGTATGGTCCAGCATCGCCGGCTTTCGCTCGAGTTGCTCGCTGGGTAATGGAGCGGTCCAACACGTGGCGAAGGGAATCCAATCTGGTGGAACCGCGTTGTTGATGATCAGTTGATAGTCGCCACGCGAGGCCAACACCACGCCACGCGATCCACGTACGCTTTGACTTTCTTTCTTACTTCTGAAACAGCGAACCGCCGCGGAACGCTAATAACAATCGTCGAACCGAAACCGATTGATACTTGTCGACTCCTGCGTTCGTGTGGCACCGCCGATCGAATGCCACGCGTTGTGCGTGGCGAATGATTGTTGACGATCCCGAGCGAAACGATAGCAATTGATTCGCCTTTGCCGGATGACGGTTCGCTGCTGATCGTTGACACAGCATTGGTACAAGTATTGGTTCAGTTCGTCCAGATTCGCAAACTGCGGCACCGGCGTCGCCCAATTGCGTTGCAGATATTTGATCGATTTTCCACATGTGGTTTTTCAAGCGCCTCGAGCCGGCATGCAGAACAACGGTTCGAAATTAAAGTGGCTCGCGAGTGACACATATTTGTCATTCAGCTCTTCGATTTCGTCCTTTTTCAAACCGTTTTTCACCGTCTTTGGGTTGTCCCACCAAAGTTCCTTCGGTACGCGCAAACCGAAAATCTTAAACGAGTTTTCATCGTGCCGAACAGGATAGAATCGGTCGCCCGTTCGGCAGTGCGATGGCAAACGTACACCTGAATAGGCCCAAGTCAGAATCAACACGGACACGAACGCTGACCTTCCGAAAGTCGACACAGATTCTGTCAGTCCGATTCCGCTCGCTGACTGGCTTCGTGCACCAGCGGAATGGTAGCTGCATGCTCGGCGTTGGCTGGTTCGCTGACTTTACATACCGCCGAACCTGACGTAACTGCCTGCAAAAACCGTTGGCTTGCATGACGATGAACGGCCTTCGCGAAAGGCGTGACGCTGCTTCTTGGGAGCCGACTGGTCTTCCAGCAAAATTGCATCGATCTGATCTCGAAACGCTCGTCAACTGGCCGATGCGGACGACTGCGACGATACGGCCGCGGCTCCGACTTCCAGCGTTCGTTGGCGAATTCCGGTGACGAGAATGACCGAACGTTCGAGCAACGCGCGAATGCTCATCCCATCGCGATGAGCCCGACGAACGAAGCGTAATCTTCCACCGTTAACATCCTCAGGCCCCCGCTTCGCCGCTCGCGCTGCTACAGCTTAACGAAACCGCTCGTTATGGTGGTAATGCGGGTAAAACCAACGCCGATTCCACCGGGGCTCACGTCAGGGGTGGAGCACTTTTCAATTGATTACCACGCTGCGATCCAACGTGGGATTGACCCAGACGTATCCATTCGCGCGAAACAAGACTTTGTCGCGTGCGACTATGGCCTGATCGCCATAAGCGACCGTTTTCGTTCGGTCCTTGTCAACAATGGCATATCGGGCGTTTCCAGCGTCGCTCTCGCTGGTAGCGATAACTATGCGATTTTGCTGCCAGACGTTGTGGCTGAAACGGACGTTGACCATTGCGGAGTAGAATTCCATCGGCCGTGTTCTTGCTGTGGTCGTTATCGAGAGACCTGCCTGTTTCCAATGATTGACACCATGACGCTGCCTGATTCTGACCTAACGATTTTCGCATCCGCTGTCCCTGCGGAGAATGTTCACACAGCAGATCAATGGTTCCTAACCACCAAAACCGTGGTAGATATCCTTAGAGCAAATAAGATAACGGGCGTCGAGTACTCGGAAGCATACTAACCGGTCGCCCAACATGGTTTTTACGCTAGGCCTTCGGCACACCGCTATCGTTTGTTCAAGCCTCGTTCTGGTGGTACAATTCTCCGTAGTTCAGACATCGTTCGCTTCGTTTAGGGCGGTGTCGTAAAAACCTTCCGTTGGCCGACGCTAGGGTTCCTACGCTGCTGGCTCAGTCAGCAACACGACCATTTGACGCCCGACGGCTTCCGCATACCGTTCCAACGTTGAGAGCGTCGGATTGGCGTCCTCGTTGTTCTCCAAACGCGACAGTGCGGCCCGGTCGATCCCAGTTCGCTCTTGTATGTCCGCCAGACTCAAGCCCTGCCGCTCGCGTTCTGATCGCAATGCCGCGACAGCTTGACGCAACGGCGTCCCCTCGTGCTTCAACAAGACAAGACGCTCCTTCGCGCGTCGCCGGATATCCGGCAGCTCATCGGCTATTTGCTCGCGTACCTTCGCGTGTCGTGCACGCTCTTCCTCGGTTGTTTTTCGATAAATCCGTTTTCCGCGTTCATTCGCCATTGCTATTCCTCCACATCGTAGGCCGTTACCGGGTACACCATCACATCGCTAATCTTTTCGTACACCACCAAGATATAGCGTCCATCCGGCGTGAAACCAAAAACAATTGGCAAACCCGATGATCGGCTTACATCATGGTCTACCGGATTGAAAATCACCTCTTCGACATCCTCTGGAGACAGGTCATGCTCGGCAATATGCTCGACGTTTCCGCCGGGTTCTTCGTCCCAAATGATCTCGAAATATGCCATCCTTGCTTCCCCCTTCGTGTTGATATATAATACAACAATTAGTCGGTAGTGTCAATGCTGCGTCCGCCAACGTGGTTTTTGCGCTGGGCCTTCGGCACACCTTCGCTCTTTGGCAACGCGGGCTCGCCTTGGTACAATTTATCGTTGTTCAGGCATCGTTCGCTTCGTTTAGGGCGGTGTCGTAAAAGCCTTCCGTTGTCGGGACGAGATCAATCCAATGCAAACCGTTCGTGGTGATCTTCTCGCGCTCGCGATCGCTGGTGACTTCGACGTCATTATCCACGGCTGCAACTGCCAGAACACGATGGGTGCTGGCATCGCAAAATCCATCAAACTGCAATTCCCTGCCGCATACGATGCGGACCTCGCAACCGAGAAGGGTTCCCGCGACAAACTCGGCACTTACTCATCTGCAACCGTCAATTGCGATGGTCGCGAACTCACAATCGTCAACGCCTACACGCAATTCAATTGGCGCGGACGTGGCATCAAGGCCGACTACGACGCAATCCGTTCTGTCTTCGCTGCGATCAAAACTGATTTCGCTGGCAAACGAATTGGTTACCCATTGATTGGTGCTGGTTTGGCGGGTGGCGATTGGGACATTATCTGTGAAATCATCACTGAAGAACTGGCCGGGGAGAATCACACGCTGGTGGAATTTCAACCGTAGCGCATCGCCCGACAACATGGTTTTTACGCTGGGCCTTCGGGCACACCTTGGCTCTTTGGCAACGGGCCATGGCCTTGGTACAATTTCTGGTAGTTCAGGCATCGTTCGCTTCGTTCAGGGCGGTGTCGTAAAAGCCTTCCGTTACGCGACCTCAGTTTCTCTTTAGGCCACGCGATTGCCAGATATATCCGTTCCCGAACAACGCGTCTGCGAGATGCTCTCGCCTCTTCTGACCTCGCACGCGGTTGGTGATGCCATTGGCACACGCCCCGAAGGAAACTACCTCTGCTCTTCGCTTGAGTTTTTTCTGCCCGAAGTCCTCCGCGAGCTTCACGACGAATGGCAGTACGAAAGTCTCGACGGTCTGTATGCTCGTGTGTTCCAGAAGACTGCCGAACACGAAATGGAACTTGTGGGGCTAGCGATCTTCATATCCGACCAGACGCTCACACCAATCCACCTCCAATTACAACTGTCTCCTGCACACGACCGCGTCTCTTGGATCAACCTCAGACTCGGCGAGCGAATCGGCGACGAATGCCGCCGCGAACCCTACAGTCGCTCACAAACCACCGGCACCATGTTCCATGTCGTCGAACGTCTCGATACGATTGAGTGGTTCTATCACGTCGGCTACGGCGAACGTCAAACGTAGATCAACGGTCGAGTAACATGGTTTTTTCGCTAGGCCTACGGCACACCGTCCCACTTTGGCAACTCTCGCTGGCCTTGGTACAATTCCCGTAGTTCAGACATCGTTCGCTTCGTTCAGGGCGGTGTCGTAAAAGACTTCCGTTATGTGCCACTAGTTGATCATGAGTTCGCCCGACGACGCCATTGCTGCCGACGTTGACCGTGTTGGTTGGTCGTGCATTTCTATTCGAGACATCGACCCGCCATTCGCGTACACCGTTGGCCTCATGAAAACGCACGATCACCCTGAGCTAATCATCTTCGGTCGTCCGGACGACGCTCACTCAATACTCTCGGATTTGGTTTCCGCGATCGCTTCAGGTTCTCGGCTGGATACGCCGACTGAATACGACGTTCTCGACGGATTCCCCATTGGTACACGCCCAGTCGATGAATCGCATCACGAAACATACCTCGGTTACGCGATGGGATACGTTCGCCGCATCGGGCGGATTGGTGAACTCGCTGCTGTTCAGGTCTACGTGCCTGAGGCATTGACGGCGTTTATCCGTATCAACCAGCTGCGGCTGAACCGTTTACGCTCAACCGAGACTCGATGTTCCGCTAACTCCATCGAGCGTGACGAGATGGGGACCGACTGGTAGCGTCGCCGTGGCACTAACTGGTTTTACGCTAGGCCTACGGCACACCGCTGTCGATTGTTCACGCCGGCCTCCGCTGGTACAATCTTTCGTAGTTCAGGCATCGTTTGCTTCGTTTAGGGCGGTGTCGTAGAAACCTTCCGTTGTCAGGTCAGGAAGCAAATGAAATACGGCGTCCTATTTTCAACGCTGTCACTTCTTCTCGCCTTCTACGCATTCACACGTCCGGCGGCTGGCTTCTTTTGCTTGCGTGGCCCGCAATCAGCTTCGGCGTCATTGGCCTCGCTTACCTAACCTTGGGTCATCGCGTCTTTGGGAAACGCGTTGATGGATCAATGACGTTTGCTTCGATGGCGATTCTGCTTCCGTACTTACTCTGCCTTTGGGGCGTATGGTACATCATTCGTCTTGTATCCCGCGAACCCGCATACAACACACTGGTTGACGGCGTTCTCATTGGCCGTCGCCTCCATGCGGCCGAACTTCCTGCTGGCACGCAAACCGTCGTTGACCTCACCTCCGAATTCCCCGAACCTTCTGCACTGCGATCTGTGTCCAACTATGTCGCTGCACCAATGCTGGACGCTTCTGTGCTACCACCACAGACGTTGGCTGATCTGGCCTCCAAAATTGCAGCATCCGAAACGCCTCTGTACATTCACTGCGCACAGGGTCATGGTCGCACCGGACTGGTGGCCGCACTTTTTCTTCTGGCACGTGGCGACGCTGACAGCCCTGACACAGCAATTGGGGATGGTAAATCATCGCGTCCGTTGGTCGGCCTTAATGGCGTTCAGCGTGCCTCCTTGTTGGCTGCGTCAAAACTGCTGCCGTCCAGCGCGTCTGACCGACAACATGGTTTTTACGCTGGGGTCTTCTGCGTGCCTTTGTTTGTTTATCAAGCCTCGCTGGGGTGGTGAGCTTGTTCGTAGATTAAGCCGCCAACTGATATCAGGGGCGGTGTCGTAAGAACGTTCCGGTAGGTGCCGCAGACGATCATGACGCGACGTCTTCTCGCCCGAAACGCAAGCCGAAATTATGCGCAGCGAGTTCGGTAGTGTATTTGACTCGTACGAGGCCGTCGTGGCGCATGCGCTCTTGAATTACTGGCAGCGCCAGCGCAGACTTCGCTTTTGCCGCATTCAACGCACTTATGCCGACGCCCTCGAAAACGCTGCGCTTGCTCGCTTGGCATCTGGCAAACGCGCTCGTCACCAACGTCGTTTGCCCGCTTCGGTGTTGCGCGCTGCATATCGCGCACTTGACGCTTGCGGCCTCCAATCCTGTTCAACCTTCGATGAACCAATAACCCTCATCGACGAGACTGTCCGGCCTATCGACGGGATCGGCGAGCCTTACGTTTACGATACGGCGATGCGAATTGGCGCGTACCTTCGTTTTGGAACCTGATCGCGTTTGCTTGCACGTAGGCGTTCGTGTTGGTGCGCGTGCCTTGGGATTCGGCCGTGGGGATTACGTTGACATTTCTGACGTGCCCGATGCATTTCACGTCCTCGCCGCCTACCAAATCGAGGATTGCCTGTGCATCTACAAACGCGAACTCGCGGCGCTAAGCGGCACATGGCATGTTCTTTTGCGCTAGGCCTACGGCACACCGCTGTCGTTTGTTTAAGCCGCCCTCCGTTGGTACAATTTCTCTTAGTTCAGGCGTCGTTCGCTTCGTTTAGGGCGGTGTCGTAGAAACCTTCCGTTATCCGCTCCTATGCCAGTTCAAGACCTTCGGCCGCCATCACGTTTCATGTTCTGGTGCACTGCGCCTTTTCTGGTGGCCACGATTGTCCTGCTTCCGCTACTTGCTCGACCGCCGGAACCAACGGGATGCGTTATTCTTGGCGTCGTCGTTCTGCTCTGCGTTTTCGTTCTCACAGGACTTTGGAACGCCGAGCGTTTTTGGTGGTGCTGGCGCGCGGTTGGCGGAATCGTCGCCGGTGGGTACTTGGCCTACCTCATTGCAATGATCGCCGAGGGACAATGGTTCGGTGATGGTCGCCGTTCATCTTCAACAGCCTTCAATGCGTTGATGGGGCTGATCGTGTTCGGCTACCCCGGTTGCATGTGGGCCGTGTTCGGTCGGTTCACGTGGAAACCCGAGCCAGAGTACGACGAATACATTGACGAATTCACCGACATCGACGAAATGGATACCGAAGCGGGCGGATAACATGGTTTTTACGCAAGGGCCTTCGAGCACATCTTCGATGTTTGGCAACGCGCCATAGCCCTGGTACAATTTCTGGTGGTTCATGCATCGTCGGCTTCGTTTAGGGCGGTGTCGTAAGACTTTCCATTGGGCGGTTCTCAGATGGCACACATTGGCCGCATTGAATCTGCGGATGCCTCGCATTCATTGACCTACGACGCTTGGTTGTCCGTTATTGCTGCGTCGGATGATTTGCACTCTATTCCTCCTCGCAAAGGAATTAACCCGTTCACGCGCGAACCAACGTTGTTTCACGCCCCACCCGATTCGGTCCGTCTCATTCGCAACGATTTCGTCATTGGATCATTTTCGTGGGCGGAGGACGGCTCGTCTGCCGTGAACGTGACATGTTACAATGAATGCCGGGAATTGATGGCCGTTGCAGCACGCGAATTCGCGCAGATTCTGGGTGGGATCTTTTCTGAGTTTGATACTGACTTGTAACGCGACGGTCCGGCAACATGTTTCTTGCTAGGCCTTCGGCATGCCTTCCAGATTTGTCAACGTTGGCTGGCCTTCGTACAATTTTCTGGTAGTTCAGGCATTGGCCGCTTCGTATAGGCCGGTGCGGAAGAAAAACATCCGTTGTGCGCCTCAAGAATGAACACTTGCCCTTACTGCGAATCCAAACTGCTGGATGCGTCACATTGCGGCGAATGCCGTCAGTACTTTGTTGATGGCTTGATCGCGAACCTTGCCAGCAGCGATCCAAAGGTGCGCAAGGTTGCCGCTGATAAATGTGTGTTTGTCGGCCCAACGAAACCACTGATAGAAGCCCTAGGCAACACATTGACCGATTCGGAGTCTGACGTCCGCGTATCAGCAGGCGTCACGCTGTTCGTTGCTGGTTCGTCCGTTGGTGGCATTATTTCCCAGCTGATAGTTGCTCTAGACGATTCCGATATTCGGGTTCGTCGCCTCGCTGCGGCGTGCCTGTCGAATGTTGGGGCAGATGCATTACCAGCCCTTCCACGGCTTCTACAACTTGCCAGTGATGCGGATTGGATTTTACGGAAATGGGTCGATCAAGCGATCGTCAATATCACTGGTAACGCGTAGCAGCATACAACAAGTCGCTGCCTGAAATCAGAATCGGTGTCGAAAAAAGAAGCTTCATATTGTGCGGACGTAGCTGTGCCATGTGATCCCGCAACCGACGACGATCAGCGAGAACTGACGAACTTGCCGACGGCACGGATGCGTTTGGAGCCCGCGTGACCAATCGCGTTCTTGCTGAACACAGTTGCGTGGTTGGTCGAACGGCCAGTCGTCAGTCATGGATTCGCGAGCGTTCCGAAGGATCGAACACATTTTTGCCGCACTCGCCGTACAACATGTTCTTTGCTACGGTGTTTTGGTAATGCAGACCATCACGGAATTCCATTTGCCGGGACGTCCGTTTTAGCGCAAACAAAAACCTCCGGCTGGCAAAGTGCCGCTGGAGGTTTCTGATCCTGCCAAGGAATTTGCGGTGGGGCGGCGCGTTAGTAAACGTCGCTGCCAGTAAGGACTGTTCGCTTGTCTTGATCTACATAGGGATTCTGAATCATCTTGGGCGAAGGCTTCGCTTCGACAACGGTGTCTTGGTGCGAAATCTTCTGTTCGCTTTCTGGCGAAACGTACGGATTGTGAATCATGGCCGATTGAGGAGCCACGATTTCTGGCGTTCGAACGGTACCCGGATACGCGTAAGGGCTGTACCCGTAGGTTCGAGCCACGGGGGCGCTGTAGTATACTGGCGGGTGCAGAGCAAAATACGGCGGTGTTGGAATGCGGCCAGTTGCATAAGGTGACGAAAAGTAACCGCCCCAACCTGCATAAGGGAATCCGCCGCTACAGTAAGGGCCAACCGATTGAGCGTTGGCGGAAGTGCCAACAAGGCCGACCGCGAACAGGCTCGCCGCCAACAAAAGTTGTTTGGAAAAACGCATGTTGTGAACCTCGGAAAAATCAAAGCATGGAAAAATCGCGTCTTCGATTTACGTTAGTTGGTGACCATTCGCGATTCAATCACTAAGCAAATCTTGACGCTGATTTCTTGAGATTATCCGAGGCCCATTGGGAGCTGTGTGCCGGTGTTATTGTCAGAATCGATAAAATCGGAAGCTCGGCAGCTAGGATTTGCCTTGGTGGGCATTTGTCCCGCCGTCACGCCATGGGGAATTCACCGCTTCTACGAATGGCTGGATGCCGGTTTTGCTGGCGAAATGTCGTACCTGGTAGACCGCAAACAGGCTTATTCGCACCCGCAGTTTGTATTGCCAAATGCCAAGAGCCTAGTGATGTTGGCGCTGCCTTACGCGAACCAATCTAGCGAGCTTGCCGAGCCGGGCCAAGGTCGAGTTTCGAACTACGCTTGGAGCGAAGTGGACTATCACGATGTGATTCATCCTCGACTGAAATACTTAGTGCGTTTTATCGAATCGCAGTCGGCTGGCCATGAAGCTCGAGGCGTTGTCGATTCCGCGCCATTGCTGGAACGCGAATTCGCGCAGCTGGCTGGGCTCGGTTGGGCCGGCAAGAACACCTTGCTATTGAATACAACCTTCGGCAGCTATTTTTTTCTGGCAGCGGTACTGACCACGGTCGAATTGGACTACGACGAACCATTTACCGCCAATCACTGCGGCACTTGCACGGCGTGTTTGGATGCGTGCCCGACAGACGCGTTTGTTCAACCCTATGTGTTGGATGCCACCAAGTGCATTTCGTATCTGACCATTGAATTGCGAAGTGCGATCCCGGATGCGATTCGGCCCGATATGGGTGACTGGGTGTTCGGGTGTGACGTTTGCCAAGAAGTATGTCCGTGGAATTCGAAGGTGCCGCGCGACAGCGAATCGATTTTCCGCCCGTTTCAAAATCGAAATCCAATGGAATTGACTTCGCTGCTTGGTATGTCAGACAGTGACTTTCGAACTCTTTTTCGCAAAACACCCCTGTGGCGAAGTCGGCGTCGAGGCATCTTGCGAAATGCGCTGATTGTCTTGGGTAATCAACGCTACTCCCCTGCCCTAGCTGCCGTTGAACAGCTTTTGAAAGATGACGAGCCTCTGGTTCGGCACGCGGCTGCTTGGGCCCGACAGGAAATAGTCAAGTAGTCGTAATCCATTTCATGACTCCGTATTTTTTTGCGTGCGCGTAATCGCGTGAGCGGATCGGTCAGTCGATTCTTGGCAGTGACGTCGGCGCGTTCGGTTTCCGCAATGCATCGCGATGGCGTCGGAAAATCGTCCTTGGCGATCACATCCATCATGGAAACGTCACTGCTACTTGTGGACGGCGGTGCTGGCCGGATTCGTCTTCCTTCAGGAATCTCTCTGGGCACTCTGCGCCTCGGCTTTCAGACCATTTGGCCTCGGCGACAGATGGCCAGCACGAGGTGGTTCCGCGTGAGCAAGGATGAGGTGGAAACGCGGAGTCGCCGAGAACGCCGAGATTTCTTGGTGAAACAGCACTAAAACCACTGGTGGTAGGATTCTTCATTTGAATCGCCTCGAAGATATTGGGCGAATCCGTTGTCGGCTCGTGTTGATGATGCGATTGGTGTTATTTCCGGCAAACATGGTCGGATCGAAATAATGGCTTAAAAATACCCAAGTGTGATACTCTTAGCCGGAGGCGTTCGCGGCAGCAACTTGTACTCTCGCCGAAAAGAAATGATTTTTTTATTTTGTTGTGGAAATGGTCCCCTATACCGCAATAAGCAATGTAGAGCATCATTCGGCACGGGCAATTCTCCGCGTTTTTTCAACATTGCTATGCCTTGTGCACGCTGAACGGCGATGCGCCGGTCCACTTCGCAACTTCGATATATCAGCATGTTGGGGCTGGCGTATCCCGTTTCATCGCCTTTGCACGCTGTTCAACACAAATGGATCATGGTAGTCATGATTGAACCGCCGCTTGATGTTTTGGACCAAATCAACTCGATCTGCGACGAGTTTGAAAGGGCTCAGGGGACGGTGGAAATCGACCAATTTCTGGACCTGATCCCGGTTCAATTTCATGTCAATTTACTAGCTTGGCTAATTCCTTTGGATTTGGAACGGCGTTGGTCGCGGGGGTTTCCGGTTAAGCCGTTACGGTCGTACTTAGAGAAGTTCCCGAGCTTCCTGGAGCAGCCCGACGTTTTGCAGAGTCTGGCGATTAGTGAATTCCGCATTCGTCAGGAAGTCGGTGACGCTCCAGCGATTGACGACGCGCTGGATTCGTTTCCCGAACTACGGGAACCGCTGGAGCCAATCTTTCGAAGAACATTGTTCGAATTGTCACCATGCCAAGTGCGAGTCTTCCGTGACGATGAACTGGCCAACGTATTCGCTCTGGATCGGCTAATCGAAATTGGCCGTCAAAGCTTGGGCGAACCTGATTCCATATCGCTGGCAATGCAAGACAGTGGCAAGGCTAGGCTGATTATTGCGGATCGGCACGAGACGTCGGTTTCTCGAAAACACGTTTCCTGCGAAATTCTACGCAAACACCAAATCCGAATCCTCAACTTTAGCGCTCGATCGTCAGTCGTCATCAACGGCCAACAGCCTCTTGGAGCCGGTGCGTCTTGCGTAGAACGTCCTCCGTTTACGTTGCATCTGGGCCCCAAGACTCTGAGAATTGAATAGTCTATTCCGACGCGACATTCGTCATTCTTCTGGGATGTTCTGCGAACCACCAAATCTTTCACACCGCTGAAACACGCGAGTGGCCCACCAGGTAACATTGGCAGGAAGCGCGTCTGCAAATGCTTGCATCTCTTTTCCCGAATCTTCCAGCATGGTCATCCCTAATTCCGTCTTTCCCTGGTGCAACAGGCAACACGCCTTTAGATTTGACTTCCGTGCTCCTATTGCCGATGCCAAGGGAGCATCCGGAAGGTTAGACAACACGTCGGCTGCTTCGTCAAATCGACTCAGCGCTACCAATGATTCAGCCCAGCTGAGCTGGCATAAGAATTTGTATCGACTTGGCATGGCCTGCTTGTCAGGCAATTGCACGACACGTCGCAACAGCGTTTCAGCTTCCTCAAATTCGCCCAGATCTAGCATGACGCACTGCAATGCGGCGGCAGTTCGCCCCCACTGCTCGCAATGCGTTCCCGCAATACATTCGATTCGCTCAAGGGCATCAGCGAGATCACTACGAGCAGTCCGTTTATCACCTGTACGATGCAACAACATGGCGTAGTTTACTTGGCACGTCACGGTATCCACGTCATCGGGACCAAATTGCGTTACAAGCTTGCTGTACAGCGAGGCCATGCGCTGTGCCGCATCCGAAACGTGTCCGGACAGCGCCAAGGCATTCGCGAGGTTCAGTTCCAGAATCAATGTTTTCCGTTCGGTCACGCCCAATCGAAATCGCGAAGCTACGGAGGTTTCGTCAAAGGCGACAATTGCGTTTTGAATATCGCCCACGTTCAACAGCGTGCTGGCTGCGAGGTATCCGATTTCGAGCCCAAACTTCGAGGCCAATCGGTCGCTGGACACGGTATCTTGAAACAGCGTCAGCGATTCCGTCGCAGCTTCGCGGTTTCGCTTCAGTTTAACCAACGCTTCGACGAGTGCCTGTCTACACTGCAGTGCCAAAACGTCAGCTGCTCCCGCCGAGCTTTCGATTCGCTCGATTTCGTGCCGAAGTACCGACAAGCCCAATTCGGCGTGTCCCGTCGAAAAATGACAGCTGGCCAACGCCAAGCAAACCTGGGATCGAATTTCGCCATGCATCGCGTCATTGGTAATGAGCGTCTCCAGAATTTCGCGTTCTTCGGGAATTCTTCCTTGTCGAGACAACAGTTTGGCCAGCCTCAGCTGCACCTCGCACAAACGGTCTTCCGACACGATTGGCAGCAGCTGTCGATACGCAGCTTCTGCTTCTGCCAACTTGCCGTTTTTTTCCAAGCATATTGCCCCTAGGATCTGAACGCTTTCCACTAACTGCGGATCCAGATGGCGACCATCTTTGATGGTCAATTTCATTTGCAATAATTGGCGATTGGCATCATTGTTTGCGCCAGCATGAAGCAAAACCGTAGTCAACGCGATTCTGGAACGTACGGTTTCGTCGTGAGCTTCGCCCAGTGTTTGGGCGTACAACGCCACAGCTTCTTCGAATAAATCGCCAGCGGCCTGCCATTCACCAATCGCCATTTTCGAACGTCCAATTGCATCCAACACACCGGCTCGTTCCAACGGTTCCAGCGACTCGGTGCGAGCGTTGCGAACAAATCGATCCAACGAATCACGCCATTGGGATTCCCCAGACGTCGCGTCTACGTCAACCTGCCCAAAGGAAGAAGCGACAAAGTTTAATACTCGAGTATTACGTTGATTCAGCTGCCTGACTTCTTGTAGGGATTGCAACGCCGCAGCTCGTTCACGTTCTGCGTTCTTTCTGGCGGTAATTGCTTCGCGTTCACTTTGTTTGGCTGCCGCCTCGGCCTGTTTTGCATACTTCAGCCCGATAGCAGTTCCTACTATACCAAGCAATAGAGTCATGATCAGAGCAACGGCCGCAACCAGGCTTCCTTGATGCCGCCGTCCAAATTTCTTGAGGTGGTACCAACGTGATCGCGAGTGAGCTTCCACTGGTTCGTTCCGCAGGCAACGACGCACATCATCGCCCAAAGCTTGAACCGTTTGGTAGCGAAGGTTGCGATCGACGTCCATGGCTTTCAACACAATCCAGTCCAAGTCTTGTGTTAGCGGGCGAAGATAACTCTTGCGGTCGGCGGAACGAGCTTCAAAGAAATCGGAACTTGCGGAACTGACAAGCTGAGACGGCAATTTGAATTCGCCATGCCGAACAAAGGTTAACAGCTCCGGCACGCTCGATTCGCCTGATCTGCGTTTTTCGCCCACAGGGGTTGTTCCAGCAAGTAACTGATACAGCAGCACTCCTAACGAATAGACGTCCGTCCGAGAATCGACGTCCATTTCACCCAGTGTGGCTTGTTCCGGGCTCATGTATTGAACGGTGCCAATGAGTTGTCCTGCCAACGATACCAGATCTCGATCAACCGGCGCATCACCGGGACTGAGCAGTTTAGCCAGTCCAAAATCAATGACCTTGACTTGCGGTTGTCCATCAATTTGTCGAACTAGCAGATTGGACGGTTTCAGGTCGCGATGGACGACGCTCTTGTTGTGAGCAAACTGAATGGCGTCACAGACTTCTAAGAATAGATCCAGTCGATCTCGCAAACGGAGCCTTGCTCGATCGCAATACCGATCCAGTGGTACGCCATCCACATACTCCATGGAAAAATAGGGTACACCATCGGCTGAGAGTCCCGATTCATAGATGGTGGCGATATGAGGATGATTCAGCATCGCCAAAGTATGTCTTTCCAATTCAAACCGCCGCTGTCCTTCGGTCGAATGAAATTGCTGCTTGGCAACTTTGATGGCCACACTTCGATTAAGCGGTTCGGTTTGTTCGGCAAGCCACACCACGCCCATGCCGCCTTCGCCAATGACATCTTTCAGAACGTAGTTCCCCACACGAATGGGCTCCCGTATACCCTCGGACCCAAACTCCGACGTATTCGCTTCGCTCACTTCGACTGGTTGCCCTGGGGTTCTAGTCATACACGTTCTCGATTTTGCCGGATCGAACATCGCCGCCAGATATCTACTTCCTTCGAACAAACAACAGCTACTCGAACATGATACTCGGTATTTCCGTTCCGGCGAACAGCCAGTGAATTAGATCAACTAATACGAGGGAATCGGCGAGCATTATCAGGTGGAAAGCGCAACATAGAGGTTGGAGAATGATCGTTTTACTCAGAATCGACACCGTGTGCTCCCATCGTGACGGTCAAGCACGCTAGTATCGGCGCATCTCGCCCGAACAACATGAACCTCGCCGGCTAGCGTGCTTCTCTCCTATTTGATCTAATCTTTGCAGGTTACGTTGGCGCCAAGATCTGGGTGTCGCGTCTGGTCTGTTTCGGCTATCTGACCTCCTTCAGGCGATTCAAACATAATTGTGAAAGATTCATTGCAAACTTGGATCACGCGGATTTCTTCAGGAGACGACGAAGCGGCGGACTTAGTTTGGAACGAATGCTATGCTGAATTATTGCGATTCGCACAGCACCGCTTGGGCATGGTACCCGCTCGATACGAATTAGCGGAAGACGTGGCCCTGAGTTCCATCAACAGTCTGATCGTTCGCTTGCGAGATGGTCGACTGGAAGCACTTGAAAGTCGTTCCGAACTCTGGAAGCTGCTGTATACGATCGCCTACCGCAAGATCGCTCGTTTCCACCGCAAGAAATCCAGCACGGAAACTTCGATGCCGACAGATGCGGAGTTCCAGTTGTCGGCCACTGTCGACGAATTGCAGACCACCACAGACGAATTGCTTGCCATTCTTCCGGACGATACGTGTCGCAAAATAGGCATGTTGTTTCTGTCTGGTTTTAAATTCCGAGAAATCGCGGAAGAAGTTGGCTGCTCGGCCGAATCGGTACGCCGCAAAGTGCATCTGATTCGCCGCAAATGGGAAAACGTGCTTTTTCCGGAAGAATGAATTGCTTGGCGGCAAAAGCCGTTACCGAAAGCGTTCGGCCGCTTCAACCGCAAGTTCGTCACAGCGATCGTTTTCAGGGTGGCCACTGTGACCGGCTACGCGAGTGTATTTGATTTTGTGGCGCAGAATCAATTGGTCCAATTGCCGCCACAGATCTTCATTCTTTATGGGTTTCAGCTTTCCTCCTTCTTTGCGTTTCCATCCGTTGGTTTTCCATTTGGGCAGCCATTCGCTCATCCCTTTGCCTACGTAAACACTATCAGTGAACAGTTCTACAAAACAGGGACGCTTCAGCGTGGACAGGCCTTGTACCACGGCTGTCAGTTCCATGCGATTATTGGTCGATTCCGCTTCGCCACCAGACTGTTCCATTTCTTTGCCAGACGCCAAGTGCCGCAAGATAAATCCCCAGCCACCTGGGCCCGGATTCCCGCGACAAGCGCCGTCGGTAAACAAATGGACTTCTGGTTCGGTCTTGCTCATTTTCCAATTTACTTTCTTGTGCTTGTCCAAAAGCGGGCATCCGCAAAGCGACATTGCTGACAACCATCACGTTGGCACACTACGGCGCAGCATTTGATTTTCCGTCCGCATTGACCGACGGTTGGTCCGTTGCAGCATGAACTCCGGACGACTCGTCCGACGCAAATGACTCCGTAAACAAATCCGGCCGCAACGCAGTAACGGTATTCAAACGCTTGGCCAAGTCCGCAGCTATTTCTGCTTCCGGCGAAAGCTGCCAAGGAATACGTATGGTAAACGTACTTCCCTTGCCAACTTGGCTTTCGAATGAAATCTCGCCGCCCAATAGCTTGCACAGCTCTTTCACAATCGACAACCCCAGACCGGTGCCGGAATATTCGCGAGTCAACGTAGATTGCCCCAAACCGACGGTGCCTTGCCGGAATTTTTCAAAGATGACGTTTCGATCTTCTTCCGCAATTCCCACACCCGTATCTTCCACTGACAGTTCCAGCGTCTTGTTATCGCAAATGGCCGACACGACAATTCGACCACCTTCGGGCGTGAACTTGATGGCGTTTGACAACAGGTTGGTCAAAATCTGCTGCACCTTACTTTGATCCTGAAACATCTGTGGTAAACCGTCGGGCAACTGCATGGCCAGGTCAATGTTTTTTTCCTCTGACAGCGCGCGAACCAAATCACACTGCGCCGTAATCACGCGGACAATGTCAAACTCCGTCAAGCGAAGGTCCATCTTGCCACTTTCCATCTTGGCCAAGTCCAAAATGTCATTGATCATCTCCAGCAAGATGCGGCCCGACCGGCCAATATTTTCGACATATCGCTTCTGTTTGTTGTCTAGCGTTTGAATGCGTTTCAAGACGTCAGAGAAGCCGATGATGCTGTTGAGCGGAGTTCGCAATTCGTGACTCATGTTCGCCAGGAAATCGCTTTTGACTCGATTCATTTCATGCAGCTGCATGTTCGCTTGCGCCAATTGATCCACCTTGCCGTCCAGATCGGTGTTGACCTTGCGTAGTTCCTCTTGTGTATCTACCAAGTGTCGCAACATGCGATTGAACGAAGCGCCCAGATCTTCGAATTCATCATTAGTCTGAATGTCGGCTCGCAACGTGGTGTTACCTCGAGAAATCTCTTCGCTGACATCACGTAAATGGTTCAATGGTCGAATGATGATCAAGCGCACCACCAGATAGAGCGCCACCATGGAAAGAAAGACCGTCATGATGGCCGTTGCCAGCAAGATGCCTCGGCTGGCCCGAATTGACGACTGCGTCTCTTCGGCCGGAATGGCAACTTTGATAATGGCTCGAGGACCTTGAAGTGCCATGGGGCGATCATCATCGGCCAGCTTGGTAAATCCGTGACAGATTCCACAGCTTTCTCGCCAATAAACAGGCTGATAGTAGTGATAGTGACTGCCCTTCGGATCGAATTCTGACACCGGTTCGATGCCAGACACCAAAGAAGACGTCATCGTTTGCGCCACGTCAGCCGGAGTAGGCACCAGCTCCGCACCACTGCCCACGTTTACCGTATCATCCAGCAGGTCACTTTCCGCATCCTCAGTGAACTGGGTTTCAAATCGTTCCAACAGGCGTTGAATAATGGCCACTTCGCCCGGTTTTGGTTCGCGAGCCCCATCGAGCTGAGCTTCCTGCGTGCAACGATCCGGTTCGGTCGTGATCAACTCCCAACCGTAGTCGCGCGATTGCAAGTGGCTTCCCAGTTCGTCCAAAACACCAGCTTCTGAAGCGGTATAGCCCGCCTTTTCCACAAAGGGCTGAACATGCCGAAGCACCAATTTGAATTCAATGAAGTCTCGGCCCGTCGCTTGCGTACGTTCTTCGACCAATTCTTCCGCATTGCGTTCGGCATACCAAAAGCCACCGGCGATTAGCAAAAACAGCGCAACGCCAAACAGCACCAGGCATTTTCGCTCTAAGCTTGTTTCGACCAAAACACGCTTGAAAGATCGATATGCCATGAGAAAAACCTAGAAGCGTCTTAAATGCGAACCGCCCGTGTCAGAGTTTACGATAGCGTGAATCATACCATGTCTGACGAATGGAAAAAATGCGAACTGGACATCAAGTTCGTCCCCAAGAGCGATTCTACAGCATGTCATACGGATCGACATCCACAATCCATTGGACCGAATCCGGAGCGGTCAACTTAACTTGAGCTGATTTAACCGCAGCGCGAATGGGATCGATTTCGTTGCCCTGCAAAATCATGTGAAATCGATATTGGCCTCGTAGCTTGGCAATCGGAGCCGGCGCAGGCCCCAGCACTCGGTAACTCGATTCCGCCGGCAAGTGACTAGCAATATGTTGCGCGATGCTATCCGCAAAACCTTCCACCACTTTTTCCACATCGCCACGAATCACCACTCGCGCCATTGCACCAAACGGCGGATAGTTCAGTGTTTGCCGACCAGGCAGTTCGGACAAAGCGAACGCCAAAAAATCATGTCGTTGTGCCGCCACAATCGCCGGATGATCCGGATTCAGCGTCTGCACAAAGACTCGACCGCCCAACATGCCTCGTCCCGTTCGTCCTGCCACTTGCGTCACCAGCTGGAACGTCCGTTCCGCTGCACGAAAATCCGGCAAGTGCAAACCGGTGTCCGCATTGATCACGCCTACCAAAGTGACATTGGGAAAGTCCAAGCCTTTGGCAATCATCTGTGTGCCCAACAAGATTTTGGTTTCACCGGCTTTGAAGCGTTGCAGCGCCGCTTCATGGCTGCCCGGCTTCTGCATGGTGTCCGAATCCATGCGAATACAGGTCACTCGAGGAAACTTGGCGTTGACTTCGGCCTCCAAGCGTTGCGTGCCCAGACCGCCGTAACGAATTCCTTCGAATCCACACTTAGGGCAACGCGTTGGCGAGGGGATTTCGTAATCACAATAATGGCAGACCGCCTTTTCGCCTTCACGATGATGAGTCAGCGCAATATCACAATCGTGACAACGCACCACTTCGCCACAACCGGGGCACTGAATGTGCGTCGAATAACCTCGACGGTTCAGCAGCAGAATCACTTGGCCGCCATCTTGCAACGCCTCTTCTACCGCTCGCCGCAACTGATTCCCAATCGCACCGCGAAAGTAACGCTCTTGATATTCTTCTCGCAAATCCACCGTAATCACATCCGGCAACGGCAGATCTAAAACTCGTCGAGGCATCGAAATCAACCGATACGTTCCTTCGGTCGCTCGCTGCCACGATTCCAACGACGGCGTGGCCGAACCCAAAATCAGAGGAAAACCTTCCAGTTCCGCTCGCTTTCGCGCAACGTCTCTCGCGTGGTACCGAGGAATCTTGTCTTGTTTGAACGAACCGTCGTGTTCTTCGTCAATGACAATCAGGCCCAATTGCGGAGTCGGAGCGAAGACTGCACTTCGCGCCCCTACAACCACCTGGATTTCACCATTGGCAATTTGATGCCAATACCAATGACGATCTGCGTCTGACATGTGGCTATGCACCACGGCCACGTTCTCAAAGCGACTACGGAAGCGTCTTTGCGTCTGCGGAGTCAGACTGATTTCTGGCACCAACACTATCGCCTGTCGGCCTGCCTTGATCACTTCCTCGATGGCTTGAATGTAGATTTCCGTTTTTCCGCTGCCCGTCACGCCATGCAGCAGAATCGTCTCCGGCTTGCGGCCTCGCACCGCATCCACAATGGACGACAAGGCCTTTTCTTGATCGGCGTTCAAGCAGACGTGATTCGCATCTTCTTTCACTAACGCGTTGGGTTCGGCCAATTCCGTTCGGCCGGTTTTCGTTTCAATTAATCCCTTGGAAATGAGTGCTCGCACCGGACCGCTGGAACATTCGGCAGCTTTGCACAGTTGCGACTGAGTGAGCGGCAGCTTGGATCCGGCGAGTGCCTTAAACGCTTTTTCTTGCGCTGGCGGTAGCTGTAAGTCGGTTCTGGCCAGGACCGCTTTGGGCACGAACAGCAGCGTGACTTCACGAGTGCCCACGCGGCCGCGAACGCCAGCCGGCACCACCGTTTCCAGCACTTTGCCCCACGGCGCCAGATAGTATTCGGACATCCACGAAGTGAGATCCAAGACGTTTTGCGTCAGTAACTGACGTTCGTCCGCAATCGAATGCACCATTTTCAGTCGGCGAGTGACGGCCTTCCGCTGCACGTGGACGCAATAGGCCAACCGCAACCGGTCACCTCGCCCCAACGGTACTTTCACTTGCTGCCCGGCAACCAATTTTGCTAACAAAGATTCGGGGACTTCGTAATCAAAGGTGCCGGCTAACCCGTCGGTAAATACAACCGACGCGACAACGCGGTGTTGCTGGTCGTCCAGATCCCAGGGATCGGGCTGCGTATCGAACAATGAGCGTTGCTGGTCCATTTCGGTCCATCAAATACAAACGAATTGGCAAAACAAAACGACATTCCTTTCGCACTCCACGATACTGGTTTCTTCGATTCATCACCAGCCTTGCCAGCCCCGCTTTGGTCCGCGTACACTCGAATCATCTCACTGCAACACTGACTGGAAAGGCAACGCATGCGCATTGGCATTTTTGGCGGATCCTTTGACCCTATTCACTTCGGCCATCTGATTTTGGCGGAAACTTGTCGCGAAACGGCAAACTTGGATGCGGTTTGGTTTGTGCCTACCTGGGTTTCGCCGCACAAGCAAGACGCACCACCCGCCAGTCCTCTGAATCGGTGCGAAATGATCCAGTTGGCCATCAGTGGTCACAGTGGTTTTTCACTGGAAACCATCGAAGTGGATCGTCAGGCCGTTAGCTTTACCGTGGATACGATCGAGGCCCTTGGACAGCGACACTCAGGCCATCAATTCTTCTTGCTGATGGGGGCTGATTCGCTGGTTGATTTTCCTAAATGGAAGCAGCCGGACCGCATTTTGCAATGGGCTTCGCTGCTAGTGGTCCAGCGTCATTACGAACTGGCGCCAAACCTGGAAGCAATTCGAACTCTAACGAACACAGACGGCCGTGAAGACGCCGTTGTTCCCATGCCGGCGATCGAAATTAGCAGTAGCGAAATCCGCGATCGAATTCGCAAGCATCAGAGCATTCGCTACCGAACACCTCGCGCCGTGGAAAAATATATTCAAACGCATGGCTTGTATGATTCGGCAGATTGACTGCATCAGCACTACGCTTCTTCGATAAATTGCCCTAATTGAAACGCGAAGATCAGATCCGTGGAATCGAATTCGCCGTCGCAATTGAAATCGCCGGTCAGCCAAGTTGAATTGCCGGTCAGCGAATCTTCATATTCGCCCGCTTTCATCATGTTGATCAAGTCGGTGGTGGCAAAAGTGCCATCTAGATTTGCGTCACCAGGACCTGTTTGGAAAGCGATTTCAGCGAACTCGGCAATGTCATCTCGATTGAATCGGCCATCGTTGTTCAGGTCAAAGTCTGTGTTGCCTCGGCTGATTTCGTGGCACGCCGCAGCAATATCCAAGTAGTCAACTCGCCCGTCCAAGTTCAGATCATTGGCAATCGTTTCTGCCGTCACGTTCACCAAAATCTGCTGCCGATCGTATCGGTCTGCTGTGTCAGAAATGCCTACCGGATGAACAGCAACTTCCAGCATAACGGTGCCGACAAATCCGGCGGGCGGATGAACTTCAATTCGTCCCGAAACCGCATCGACCTTCACATCCATGGCGACGTCGCTGGTGGTTCGAGCGGAATAGCGGACGGCGTCTCCTTCGACGTCAAACGAATTCAACGTCAGCGCACCGCCACTTTGCGGAACCGTGATCGATTCTGGCGTGTCAATCAGATATGGACCCGAATTATATTCGTCGGGTTGAATTTGAACTGCAAACGATCGGCTAAATGAATTTCCGTCGGAATCAAATGCCGTCACCGTCACGGTGGCCGTGCCTTGGTAACCTTCGGGCGCCGAAAGCAGGAGCAGTCCGTTTTCCTGGTCGTTTATAATCTGAGCCGAAGTGATTTCCATGCCGTATTGGCTGAAGCCACCGACGTGCGTTGTGGCGGCGACAACCGATTGACGAATATCATCGCCGTCGGTCAGTTGGCCAAAAATAGAATTGTGGAAATCATAATGTCGCTGGGCTGCGTTGGTGATAAAGAACTGAGCGTCGTTGGCGTCGTCAATCAACTTGGCCATGGACAAAATGCCCGATTGATTGTGCTGTAAGTCGGGATGAAACTGATCGTCCACTGGACCTACGTCGCTGTGCCCCATCCCTAAGTCTCGCACGTCACCGGTTTGAATCAACTGTGAATTGATTTTGAAGATTTCCAGACCGTCGTAATGGCCCGCCTCCACCAAGGAAGTAATTTGTGCGGTAATCAATGACGCTCGTTGCTCAAACAGCTGAAACGTCATACTACCGTAGCCCGCCAAATTCAGTTGCAGGCTGCGATTGCCTGCAAGGACCGACGCCGACACGTCTGGATTGTCGACGGTAACCTCAAAGCGAAGCGCATCGGAATTCGGGTCAAAGGCGTCAATCGCAATATGTCTGGGCGAACCAGATGACAACGTAATGTCACTGATTTCCGCGAACCACGGTTCGTTCGATTCGGTCAACGTAATGCCAGCGGTCGTGGCGATGTCACGAATCGACTGTACGCCTTCCAAGCGGCTGCCATTCGCAAAAATCCAAGTTGGCAACTGCGTGATCTCGGCTGCTTGGGCATCTGCCGTCCAGCGTCGATGTCCGTCCATGGCGTTTTGCAAGGGAAGGAATCGAGCGGCATCTTGAAAGAGTTCGCGTTGAGCTAATGTCGCGGTATCCCAAGGTGTGCCCCACAGGACAGCACCCGATTCTGCCAGCTGCGTGGCGATGGAAATCAAATCATAGTCGGCCAAGAAATCGGGCTGGACGACATGGATGGTATAGTCCTGCGAAGTTTCGTTACCAGCCGCGTCGGCGGTGCGAACCTGGAACGTGTGCGAACCTAGCTGCGTTGAATTTGGACGCCAGCGAATCACGCCCGTCTGCAGTTCAATGGACATCCCAACAGGCGGGTTACCGAGGAAATAGCGGAACGAATCGCTCTCTTCGGCATGCGCTAGATCGATTTCCAACAGATCGCCGGTGGTAACCGAAGTGGGCACATCGTCCGTCAATGCGGTTGGAGCGGTTCGATCGATGGTCACTTCCAGCGGCGTCGATAGGTCACTGGGAATTCCGTCCAGCGCTTGCCACGCGATGATTGAATAAGTTCCATCTTGAAGGTCGGAAATGTCGCCGGTAGAAACCTCCATCGTTTCGCTGGTTGCCACAAACGTGTCAATGATATCGCCTTGCAATATGACTTGGACGGTCGAGCCCACTGCCAAATTAGACACCAGCAGTTGCAAGTCTTCGGCGTTGGTCAGGTGGTCGCTTTCGGAGATTCCGGAATCGCTGGTGGCGGCGAGTGCGATCGTCGGAACGGGTGCGGCAGCGGCCTGAACGCGAAACAAAATCCGTTGGCTGTCAAACGGCGAAGTCGGTCCGCCATCCGCCGCGCGAACTCGTACAACCGCCTCCAGTTCGCCCGTAAAATCAGTCGGCGGCGTCATGGTGATCACGCCGGTGGCAGAATCGACCGCAAAATCGAATTCCCCAATTGCTTGCCCGGAAAAGAATACGTCGTCACCTTCTGCATCTATGGCGGTCAACTGATATTGAAACTGCGTGTTGGGTAAGACGTTCAATTCGGGGATGTCGGCCAAGAACGGAGCCGCATTAACGGTGTCTGGCTGAACGCTGACCTGGAAGGTTCGCTGAACGGAATTGCCATCGGTGTCGGTGGCGGTAACCGTAATGGATGTCGAACCCGTTGTTCCTTCGGTCGCTTTCAACAAGATGCTGGCGTTTTCCAAGTCTTGAAAAATGGTCGCCGATTCAATAATCACGTCATTCACGGGGCGATCCGCAGTGTTCACGGCGGTGTTGCTAATGGCGTCTCGATTGGCTTCGCCTTCCACCAAGATTCCAAAAATGGAATGATTAAAGTCTAAATGTCGAGATGCACCTTCGGTAATAAAGAACTGAGAATCATTGGTGTCGTCGCCGGCTTTGGCCATGGACAGAAGACCGGTGCGGTTGTGTTGCAGATCAACATGGAATTGATCATCAAAGTCACCCAGCGTTGAACCTCCGCTGCCCGTGCCAGTGGGATCGCCGCCTTGGATCACAAAATCGTTGATCACGCGATGGAAAATGACGTCCGAAAAGAAATCGGTTTCCGTCAATTCGATAAAGCGGTCTGCCACTCGAGGAACTCGATCCGCCAGTAATTCGAACACCAAATCACCGTAGCCAGCCACGTCCAATCGCCAGCTGGGATTTTCAGGCGTGGTTTCAATTGACAGCACGGACGGGTCGGCAATTTCGAAGGTGTACGTCAATTCCGAGTTGTCTGGGTCATAACCGTCCAAGGGCAGTAAGAGTGGCGAACCAGCCAGCAGCGTGACATCGTTCAGCGGTGCGATGAACGGAGTTCGCGAACGAATCGGCGTGATTTCCGCTAATTCGGCAATGCGTTCCAACGAAAGCAAACCTTCCACTCGATCTCCGCTGGGAAACGACCACGTCGGATAGGCCACGATGTTTTCGTCTTCGCCAATTTGATTCAAGGTCCGGTCGGGTTGGGTTACTTCTACAAACGGAAGAAACGAACCGCCGTCTTGGAACAATTCCTTTTGTGCCGTGCTCCAACGATCCCAAGCGGCTCCGTACAGCACCACGCCATGATCGGTCAGTTGTTGTGCGAACGCCACCAAGTCGATTGGATCCTGGACGTCGCCCGTCACGGTGATAGCGGCAGAACCATAGTCGATTTCAGTGGCGCCAATCGGGCGGTCGATACCATACAGCAGAATGTCGTGGGCCGGTTTGATGTCGGCGGGATCGGTGTTGAACGTCAGCACTCCTGGCGAGTTTGCCTGCATGGCAATGCGGAACAATTCTACTTGTCGGTCACCTATAGGGGACAAGCTGTTGGTGAAAGCTCCCACTTCATCAAACAGACCGTCTTCAAACGAACCACCGTTGGAGGGCGAATAAAAGTCCGTGAACAGAAACTCCGGCGGGGCGACGGGCGTTGCCAATTGATTGTCATAGGTGACATCAAAATACGCGGCGAAGAAGCCGAGTTCTTCCTGCGACAATGGCCCCGGACGCAAATCGTGCAGTATGGCGGTTAGATAAATCGTGTCACCAACTTCAATCGAATCGGTCACGCCGGCCCTGTTCATCGACAAACGATAGTTCGATGCGTCCTAGTCGATTCGAAACCACCGTCTCGTCAGTGCGGCCGTCGATGACCAGATGGGCGTTGATGTCTTCGGCTGAAAGTCCCGTCGGCAAAAGGGTGCCGAAGGACACGTCCGTGAAGCCGTCGACGCTTGCTTTGACGAGCCGGCCGGCGTCGATGACGTCTCCTTCGCCGTCTAAGTTCTGAGCGTTCTGTGACAGAAACGTGTCATTCGCATTGGCAATCTCCAAAAACATCAACGGTGCCACTGATGCTACGCGAAGCTCGCCCGTCAGCTGGTTGTAAACGACGTCGGAGCCGTCGCCGATGGGCAAGACGATGTCACCATCTTCGGCTTCGGCCATCTGCATGTTCGCCTCTAACTGATTCAACACGATTAACGCGTCGATAGGCGAAACATTGCCGTCGGCATTGACATCCAGGGAAAACTGGCGGTCATCGAAATTTTGGCTTTTGGCCTGGGCATCTGCGCATTAAGTATCACCAAGGCATCCAGTGGCGAAACCAACGCGTCTCCGGTTACGTCGGCAGCCAGCCGAGCATTATGTTGAATTGCACCGAAAGATGTTGTCGTCAGCAACGTCCGATTTTCGAGAAGTTCGAATTTGCGCAAGTTGGAAGAAAGTGTGCGTCTAGATTTCATCACGAAGCAGCCTCGGTAGAAGTGATCTTGCCCGTTATCGGATGGCCCAATTCCGGCGAATTGGCCGTATTATTGGGCAACTTCGCGCTGTCGTCCACCTGCGTGCGATTCGAAACGGACAAACGCCAAGAATCTGAAACATCTGCTTCGGGAAATTCGATTTTGGTTAGTCGCGATTGGGAGACACACCAAATCGGTCAAGACGTTTTCCGAGTTCTGCCAGGGACTGTTGGGGCGTAGGTGTGTCGTGAGGATGTGGATGTCCTGCGAAGCGATCACCTGCTCGTTGGGCTACCGTTTCAAACTGGTCAACTCGAATGTCATTCAATCGACGCTCCACGGACAAAACGTGTGACTTGGTTTTCGAAGTGCTGCGCCAGATGGAATCGAGTTGATAGACCATGCCAATCAGAATGATGGCTTGCCCTGCCAGCGAAATTGGCGCGCCGATGCGCCAGAGATTTTCTCGGTCACCCAAAAACGAAAATCCGATCAACGCCACGCCACAAGTAAACATCGCAATGCCACAGGCAATCAAGAACGTACAAGCGGCGTTGGATTTGCGCCGAGTTTGCTTGGGAAAGTGCGGCCACGGTTGGCTGTCGTGTTCGGTGTGGTGAAGTGTAAACGGCACTTGTGTCGGCGGCTGTCGGGTGAGTAGACGGTCATCGCCTGCGTCAATTCGGGTTCCAGCTGGAAGGTCAACGTGAATCTGAGGTTTTGAGGGTGACATGACTGGCGTCGGCACGTGCGGCGAGTGGACGGGCTCTGGTTTGGAATCAAAAAACGTCGGTCGACATTCCGCGCACAACTCCGACCATGCTCCCCAACCGATGGAATTGGCGTCCACGTCGGCACCGCATTGCTTGCACCACATCGTCCGATCCTCGCACTGATTGTCGAATTTGCCCTGATTCGGTTATCGGTGGTAACACGGGGGGACTTTAACGAAACTACGGTTTCGAACGGAATGGGTAAACGCGGGATTTGGTGGGAGTGCGGCAGAATCGAGCGAAGATGCGTTTTCGGCCCGAATTCCTGCAAAAGAGCTGATCCGTCGTGAAGCATGACAACCGGTTCGAAGGTCAAGCTTTCATCAAGTTGGCGATACTGGATTGCCGTCAGCGAACTGCTCCCCAATCCTGTCAAGCGATTTAACATCAGTCGATTGGGACTTGGTCCATGTAGTCGCGGTCGAACCGCTCAGCACGGATCTCCAGGGTGATCCGCAGGGCCTTTGTCCTGTGTTTGAGCTGTAGCCCCTGGCTTGTGGCAAGTTTCGGTGGGGCCTAAAATCGCCTGTTCTGATTTTTTAGCCGTTGGTTCATCGAGATTCTGGCGTTTTTCGGCTTGGCGGCAGTGGGACGGATGTGCGGAGCACTAGTTAGGTCTGGTTAGGTATGGCTCGTCGTTTCATCACGGAGATTGGCGAACATGAAGACATCGACGAAGTCTTCTTAGTCGCGGAGAAGCAGCTTAGAACAAATCGAAATGGGAACTTGTATCTGCAACTGCGGCTTTCGGATAAAACGGGAACCGTGAACGCGATGATGTGGAACGCCAACGATCGTTCGGCACAAGGGTTTGAAAACGGCGACTACGTCAGTGTGAAAGGTTCGTCCCAGTTCTATAACGGCAATCTGCAATTCATTGTCAATCATATTGAAAAGGCCGAACCAGGCAGCGTCAACGAAGATGATTTTGTCCAGATGTCCTTGGAGAACGTCGATAAGCTGGCGTCTCGCTTGGCTGAAATGCTGCGCGAAATCAGCGACTTCCATCTGAAGAACTTGGCGGAATGTTTCATCATGGACGATGCATTTCAGAAACAGTTTTGCAGTGCGCCCGCCGGAATCAAGAATCACCATGCCTATCCTGGTGGTCTGCTGGAGCATGTGGTCAGTTTGATGGAAGTGGTGCGAGTCGTAGCGCCACGGTATCCGCAGTTGAACGGGGACCTCCTGTTGATGGGTGCGTTCCTGCATGACATTGGAAAACTGGAAGAGCTGACGTTTGACAAAGGGTTGGCTTACAGCGACGAAGGCCAGCTAGTAGGGCACTTGGTCCAGGGCGTGATGATGCTGGAACGCAAGCTGCGCGAAGCCGAAGAGTTGTCGGGCGAGCCATTTCCCGCGGAAACGGCCATGCAATTGCGACATATGATTGTCAGTCACCACGGTAAGCTAGAATTCGGTAGTCCCAAGGTGCCGATGACCTTGGAAGCGATTGCTCTGCATTTCCTGGATGACCTAGACGCCAAGTTGTTTTCGTTTGACCAGATCATTCGAGAAGACGTGAATACGGACAGTGCGTGGACTTCGTTTCAGCCCATTCTTTCTAGAAAAATCTACAAAGGTTCCAGCTAGTCAATCCACGGTCACTTGGCCGGTTGTTTGTTGCGAACCAATCGACCTGACGGGTCGAATTCTTCCACCTTCTTTGTGAATGCCAACTTATGAACAACCTGGACCTGGAACAGTTGATTTTGCAGCACGTAAACCGGCCGAATTATCGCCCGGTCAAACCCAAAGTTATTGCCAAAAAGTTGGGCATTCCGGAAGATTTGAAGTCGCAATTCAAGCGAACAATCAAAAGGTTGGCCAAGAAGGATCTGCTGGAATACGGCGCTAATCATATAGTGAAGCCCAAGCAAAAGTCGGGTAAATCCACGTCCAACGAAGTTGTGGGCAAGTTCAAACGCAACGCGGCCGGCGGATTCGGCTTTGTGCGTCCTTTGGGGACCAAGTCTTCGGCTGGTCGAGATGAAGATATCTTTGTGCCGGCCAAACGGACCAAAGACGCGGCAAACGGAGATACGGTGCGGATTCGTACTATGAAAGCCGGCGTACGAGACGGTTCGCCTCGTGTCATAGGCGAAGTTCTGGAAGTCATTGAACGATCCAAGAATCAGTTTGTCGGTACCTACTATGAACGGGACGATTTTGGATTTGTGAGAATCGATTCGGGCGAATTCGATCAACCTGTTTTTGTCGGCGATCCTGGTGCCAAAGGTGCGCAGCCAGATGACAAAGTGGTGGTCGAAATGGTTCGCTACCCCACGGCCAATCGTGGCGGCGAAGGCGTCATCACGGAAATACTCGGCAAACGAGGCGAACCGGGTGTCGACACGCTCATGATTATTCGCGAATTCAATTTGCCCGAAGCGTTCCCCGAAGACGTTCTGGAAAACGCACGAGAGCAAGCGTCCGAATTTGACGAATCGATCCAGGATGGACGAGTCGATTTGACCAAGTTGACCGTTGTCACAATCGATCCGGTGGACGCGCGAGATTTCGACGACGCGATTTCGCTGGAGCGGTTGGAGAACGGACATTGGCGTTTGGGCGTTCACATCGCGGATGTTTCGCACTTTGTCCGACCCGGTTCGGCCCTAGATCGAGAAGCGCGAGAACGTGCCACCAGTGTCTATCTTCCGGATCGCGTCATCCCCATGATTCCGGAAATCATTTCCAATAACCTGGCCAGCCTGCAACCCAAGAAAGTTCGCTATACCAAGACCGCATTCATTGAGTTTACGGCCGAAGGTGCTCGAGTTGCCACGGACTTTTGTTCAGCCGCCATCCAAAGTGAACATCGCTTCGCGTATGAAGAAATCGACGAATACTTGGCCGATAGGGAGCCTTGGAAGGAAAAACTTTCGCCCGCAGTTTTCGAACTGGTAGGTCATATGCACGAACTGGCTATGATCTTGCGGCAACGGCGACTGTATCGAGGTGCGATCGAATTGATCATGCCTGAAATCAAAATCGATCTGGACAAAAACGGGAAAGTGGCTGGTGCGCATCGAGTAGAACACACGGAAAGCCACCAAGTCATTGAAGAGTTTATGCTGGCCGCTAACGAAGCCGTGGCAGAACGATTTGCCGATTTGGAATTGCCGTGCCTGCGACGAATTCACGAATCTCCCAGCCCTCGGAAACTGAAACAACTAACGGAGTTTGTGAAAGAAATTGGAATCGAATGTGAAAGCTTAGAGAGCCGGTTTGAAATCAAGCGAGTGTTGGCGGAAGTGGCAGGCAAGCCCGAAGAGCCAGCGGTCAATTATGCTGTGCTTCGCAGCATGCAAAAGGCCGTTTACAGTCCTATGGACGAAGGACACTTCGCGTTGGCCAGTCAGCACTATTGCCACTTTACTTCGCCCATTCGTCGCTATCCCGACTTGACGATTCATCGCTTGATGGACGACGTCTTTCGCAATCAAGCCAAACCCGGCAACTATGACGCGTTGTTGTCACTAGGAGATCATTGTTCGGAACGAGAACAACGCGCCGAGCAAGCGGAACGTGAACTGACCAAGTTGAAGTTGCTGCATTTTCTGTCTACCAAAATTGGCGAACAGATGGAGGCGGTGATCACAGGCGTGGAAGATTTTGGCTTGTTCGCTCAGGGACTAAAACTGCCAGCGGAAGGCTTGATCCATGTGACCGAATTGGACGACGACCATTACCACTATGATGCAACGACGCATACGCTGATGGGCAGTCGACCCGGGCACACGTTTCGATTGGGAGACTTAGTGCGAGTCGAGATCGCTCGTGTGGACATGGACTTGCGAGAATTGGATTTTCGCATTGTCGGTCGAGCGAAAACGAATACTGGATTCAAGAAAAAGACAGCCGGCAGCATTGATGAACGCCTGAAACGGAATCCTCGTGCTCAGCGTCGCGAAAAAAATCGTGGGACATCTAATCAGAACCGAACCGGCAAACCCGGACGTGGACGCAAAGGCAAGCGTAAATAGTAGCTGAACCGAGTTGGCTCGTCAGGAAGAAAGCGTCTGACGAGCCAAGATTGGTGCGAAGAATCGCGAAATCTCCGTCAGGCAGAGTGACTTAATTCTTTTCTAATTCCGCTTCAATCGAAGTGACCACTTCTTTGGCGTCGGGTTTGGTGCGAGGACTGAAGCGAGCGACCGGTTCGCCGTTCTTGTTTAGTAAGAACTTTTCAAAGTTCCAACTGATCTTGCCTTTTCCGGTTGGCTGCAAATCCAAGTCGGTCAGATACTTGTACAGATCGCAGGCATCGTCTCCGTTGACATCCACTTTGGAAAACATTTGAAACTGGACACCGTAATTTTTGCTGCAGAATTCCTGGATCTCTTCTTCCGAGCCCGGTTCTTGGGCTCCAAACTGATTGCAGGGAAATCCAAGAATCGCCAAGCCATCTTTTCCGTACTTTTCGTGCAACGCCTGAAGTTGTTCATATTGTGGTGTCAGGCCGCACTTGCTGGCAACATTCACAATCAAGACTACTTTGCCTTTGTATTCGGACAAGTCAACGTCTTTGCCTTCGATCGTTTTCATTTTAAATCCTAGAGCTTCAGGGGCGTCGTCGGCCGCATGGATGGTTCGCGCGAAGAACGCGACGGCCAAAATTACGAACAGGCGAAGTGACGTACGATACATGAAAATTCTCCTTCTTGAGGCAGGTTTGGGGATGCGTCACGCGCAACGCGTGACGAATCACGGTTAAGCCGAATTATATCCGGTTACTCTCTATCGGCCAGTTGCCACTCCAGACGTTGATGTCACTAGATTGCATGTTGCCGGAGAAACGGTTAGAACACCATCCAGAAAGCAGTACATTGTTCTCGCCATCGCAACGCTATTTGCAGCCAGCGAAATTCGGGCTTTTGAATCGCAGATACAGATTGCAAGGTGTTACATCCTGATGCAGGTAGGCCACAATGTCACAGTCAATAGAACCGAAGAAACTAAAGACAAGCTTGTTTGTGGCGATTGGCATCGGCGTGGTAACCACCGTCGGCGGCAATATTTTGATTGCCAACCGCAACGCGTATGGGTCGACGATGCGCGCCTGGGGACTCACGATTCTGCTGCTGGCCGCCGTTGTTTTCTTGGCGTACTCCGTGGTTCGCCGAAACTTGGAGCAAGCCGCTCAAAGGCAGAAAGCTCGCCGACAACAACCCGCTCAAAAGTATTCTATGGAGCACAATCGCATGGCGTCAGTAAGACAAATGTATGACGTTCGAGCAAGTCGTTTGATTGCGGCCGCGCGATTTGTCGGTTGGCTGGTGTTAATTGGTGGCGTCGTGTTGGGAATCAGCAGTTTTTTGCTAAACCTGTTTGCGATTGTTCGCTCGATGGGCGGTTTTGGTCGTATGTGGGTCGGTGCCATCTTTCCCTCGATGCTGGCCATTTTTTTTCAGAACTTGATGACGGTGGCGATGGCAGTTGGTAACGGAGTGCTGTTGCTGTGCGCGGCGGAAATATTGGAGCGAATGGCGGCCGACAAAGCAACGGCGGAACTGATCACAGCAACGCCGCTGCCGCTACGAACTGAATCACAACCTCTTTCGGAATAAGAACGCATGTGGAATCTTTTTCAACGTCTATTGTTCGGTCTGACCTGTATGGCGTGCCTTTCGGCGGCGCAGGGAAACGAAAGTTGGCCTGAATGGCGCGGACCTTTACGGCAAGGCGTTGTGGAAGCGAAGAACGTTCCCGTCAATTGGAGCGAAAACAAGCACGTGGCCTGGCGAACCGAAATTCCAGGGCGAGGTTGGTCGACACCGGTGGTTCTGGGCAATCGAATTTGGGTCACGACTGCTTCGCATATTCCGTGTTCGGAAGAAGAAGCCGCGCGACGCCGAAAACTCAGTACCAATAGCATGCCCATGCAATTTGCCGCATCGGTTCGCCTGCGAGCAATCGAATTGGACCGCACCAACGGCAAACTGCTTCGCGACATAGAAGTCCTGCAACGCGACGACCCACAAGGCATGCACGCCGACAATTCCTATGCCACGCCATCACCTGTGATCGAACAGAATCGGCTTTATTGTCACTTTGGCTGCAACGGTTGCGGCTGTGTCGATACAGAAACAGGAGAAGTGCTGTGGACCAACCTTGATACCGATGTCCAACATGAAAATGGTCCGGGGAGTTCGCCGATCTTGTGGAACGACTTGCTGATTTTTCATTGCGATGGCACCGATCGGCAGTTCATTATGGCCGTGGACAAGCAAACCGGGGAAACAGTTTGGCAAGTCCATCGATCTGGCGAAATGAATTCCAACCCGCAGTTGAGAAAGGCCTACGCCACGCCCTTGGTTACCGAAGTCAATCATCAGCCGACAGTCGTATCGCCAGCGGCCGATTGGCTGTACGGTTATGATCCGACTACCGGAAACGAGCTGTGGAAAGTTCCCTACGGAGAACTCGGGTTTTCCAATTCTGCCAGACCTTTGGCTGGTTTCGGCAAGTTGTTCATCTGCACGGGGTTTATGAAGAGCCAATTGATTGCGTTCGATGCGAACGATCCAACCAAGATCGTTTGGCGGCTGAACAAACAAGTTCCCAATGTTTCGTCGCCCGTTTTGGTTGGTGCCGAATTGTATTTTGCATCGGACAACGGCGTGGCATCGTGCGTGGACGCGCAAACAGGCGAAGTTCATTGGACGCAGCGCATTGGTAAGAAGTTTTGGGCATCACCCGTCGCTGCAGACGGCAAGATCTATTTCTTTGACATGGATGGCAAGACAACTGTCATTGCCGCGTCCAAAGACTACCAGCATCTGGCAACCAATTCGCTGGACGGCACGTTCTACGCGTCGGGTGCCGTGTTGGACGGTGAACTGATTTTGCGAACCGACAAAGCCTTGTACTGCATTCGCGAAAAGCGGTAGTTAGTTAATTCGATTCAAACCTGAGGATTCCGAAAGCCCTGTTTCTGCCAAGGTTATCGAAAAAAACTTGCATTCTCATCATCGTCGGATAAGATCACCCGCATAGCTATTGCTTGTTTGGCTGAAAGGACAGTGTCCAGGTGTGGCTTTTGGCTCGCCATTTCCTTGGGCATCGGTTGAGATCTTGGTATCCCAGGTACAGATCTGTGCCGAAAACGGCATCAAGGCTGTTGCGTCTTGGGCCTATACAGGTCCAAACTCACATGCCGGTATTCTCAACATTACGGGGCAGTTTTTCGACTACGATTTCGGCAACTCTGACGCGTTGGATGTTGATGGTTCGGATTGGGAGAAGGTGAATTTAGCACCTTCCCGGTGATTTCTCAGAATAGATTGTCGGCGTCGACGGTCCACCGTCGACGCCGCTTTTGTGACCAAGTGACTAATCAAGAAAGGTCCGATTATGCGTCCAATTGAGAATCTAGAGCGGCGAGAATTGCTAACCTCCATGACGTTCGAAGTGGCGTCGATTTATCCGCCACAACGTGAAATCGTGGTTTACTCGGTTTCCGCGATCGATATGGACCAGGACGGAGACCTCGATTTTCTGGGAATTGAAGATGACAACGACCTGATGTGGTTGGAGTTTGATTCGCATCGAGATCGAGTGACCCGCCAACATGATATAGACGGTCTCACTAAAGCTCGCACAATCCTACCTGCCGATGTCGATGGTGACGGCGATATGGATGTCGTAGCGGCCGCCATTACAGGTTCGAAGTTTTCTTAGTACGAAAACCTGGATGGCGTGGGCACGTTTGGTCCCCGCAATGATATTGTACCGCAATCCGAAGGGGGCTTACAAAACGGGATATCTATTGACCGCATATATGGTTCCGGTCAACTTGCCGTGGGAGATATTGATGCTGACGGGGATGTAGATGTTGTCGCGTCGATTTATGAATACGTTTCGACGCCTATCTCAAATTTTGAATCTATCTATACCACTCAGCGTAGGATTAGTTGGTATGAGAATGATGGAACAGGCCAATTCGAATCGCATGATGTCGAGGTAGTCGTTGGCGAGAATCTCGGTCTAACTCACTCTATTGCCAAGGAGTTGGAACTGGTTGACTTAGATGGTGACGGAGGATTGGACATCCTTGCTGGCTTCTTTTACGAACACGAAGTTTCGTGGTATCGGAACATAGATGGAGCAGGTTCGTTCTCGTCTCGCGAAGTCATCTTGCGGACCGAATATCGTCCTTCGGACACGAACTTTGCGGACATGGATGGTGATGGCCAGATGGACGTGGTGATTTCGACGGCACGCGCAACAGATGAACGTAGCTATTACGCGGAAGGCGAAATAACTTGGCATTCGCTCAATGGCGAGGGCGTATTTGAGCAGCGAGGCGTCATCACAGATGAGATCTTGGGCGTGAGGTCGGTCACTTTAGCCGATATGAATCAGGATGGACGAATCGACGTCCTAGCGACAACTCGCTATCTGCCGCCGGACACGCGAGTTGATTGGTCCGACCAGCGCATCCGTATCATTGAACAGAATGCCGATGGGACGTTTGCACAGCCTCGGTTGATCGCCGAGACTCGTCATACGGTCGCCAGCGAAGTTGCGGTTGCGGACCTGGATTTCGATGGGGACCTGGATATTTTGATTGCCAGCGATGTGTACAACGACGAGTTATTCATCTTTCGCCAGCGTGTTGTGGGAGATGCGAATGATGACGGGGTCTTTGATTCGAGTGATTTGGTGTTGGTATTTCAATCGGGCGAGTACGAAGATGGCGACCGCGAGAATTCAACGTTCTCCGAAGGTGACTGGAACGGCGATCTGGAATTCACCACCGCCGACCTTGTGCTGGCCTTTCAAGTCGGCAATTTCAGTCAAAACGCCGTGGCCAATCAGACTCAGCGGGAAGATCCGATGCTAGTCGACATCGCCAGCGCGTTGGAAAGAGACGAGAAAAAATTCCGCGCCGCGTTAGCACCGGAACGACGTTCGTGGCTTAGCTAGCTATTCGCTGTCGGCAAGAAGGCTATCGTTTCCACAAGTGGCACAATTCGGATTTCTGGCCAGCTGAAATTTGCGAAACTTCATCGTACGCAAATCGGCCGTTATCATTTGTCCGTCGAGTGTTTCGCCAAAGCCTGCCAGAATCTTGATCGCCTCGATGGCGCCTTTAAACAGGCGACCATTCCCGACACAGCTCCAAACACCGGGAATTCTCGCTTCCAAGCCGGCGGTTTGTCCGGATACAGACAACGCACGCAAGGCGTTTGGCCGGGGCGAACCGTAAAAATATGTGCTTCCAGATCATACATGGCACATTCGACCAGCGGTTTGCGATGTCGCACGGCAGCGTCATTCATGGCGAACCGCTCTTCGAACAGCGGCGCACAGTCAACCACCACATCCACTTCTCGAATCAAGCGATCTGCGTTGTTCACCGAAATATTTTCTGGAACGGTGGTGATCTCAAGTCGAGGATTCAAATCCAGCAGACGTTGCCGAGCGGATTCGACTCGCGATGTGCCGAGTCGATCATGCGTCATCAACAATTGTCGATTCAGATCACTGGGCTTGATGTTACCGGCATGCGCCAAGACCAAACGGCCGACTCCCGCGGCGGCCAATTCGTACGCAACCACGCTGCCCAATCCACCGACTCGCGAAATCAACGCCGTGGAACCCTTGAGTTTTTGTTGGCCGGCTTCGCCAAAATCGGGAACCCAAAGCTGCCATTCGTAGATCGCTTTTTCTTCGTCGGATAGAGGACGTGGTTGCATGAGTTTGATTCTGGTTCGGGTTACATGGAAACAGGACTAACGTTTAACCGCCGCTGATGGCCGACACCAAGGCGACTTGGTCTCCGTCTGTAAGCGGTTGTTGGAGCACGTCGCCGCTGCACTGTTGGTCATTGATGCAGATGATCAAGGACGGCAGAAACCGGCCGTTTGGGTCCAGCGCGAACTGACGAAACGTCGGCGAATGTTCCTTGTCCAAGCACGAAATCATCGCTTGAATGTTGGCATTGGGTGGCAAGTCAACAACGGTTTCGGCCAGTCCTAAAGCGGCTTTTAGTTGCGTGGTGAATTGAACGGTAATCTTCATTCAGAAACCTCGGCGGACGCGGATACCGAATCGGGCGATTCGTCCGTAATGTCGTGGATTTGTTGTTGGTGTAATCGAAAGATGCGATCACCCAGGATTTTCGCTTCGGAGCGACTGTGTGTGATGTGTAGCGCGGTAAAGCGAGCGACCGATTGAACTCGGCGAATCACATCGTACAGCGTTTGACGAGTCGTTTCGTCAAGGGCGCTGAGTGGTTCGTCCAGCAGCAGAAACTTCGGGTGAAACGAGATCGCTCGGCCAAGTGCCACTCGCTGCCCTTCCCCGCCGCTCAATCCCTGCGGTTGGCGTTGCAGCAGGTGTTCAATTTCCAGCAGTTCCGCAATTTCGTGAACTCGTTCCTTGATTTGAGCAGTCTTCCACTTGCGGATTTCTAAGGCAAATGCCAAGTGATCAAAAATGGTCATTGTCGGAAACAGAGCGGCATCTTGAGGAACGTAGCCGATGCCTCGTTCTGACGGCCGCAGACGGGTGACTTCTCGTCCACCTAAGCGGATGGAACCCGATTGTACTTTTCGCAGGCCGCAGATCGATTCCAGTACCGAAGTTATGCCGCAGCCGCTGCGGCCCATCAAAACCGCGAATTCGCCCTTTTGCACTTGAAAACAAATGTCCTGCAACTGAAAGCCGGGATAACGAATGCACAGATTCTGAACTTCGATCACGGCGAGTTACCAAATGGGAATAGCGGGACGGGCAGGAATTCTACGATGCCTCACGGGCGCGAAATACATGCTTTTAGAATAACGCGCCAAGCGAAAAATCCAAGGTGCCAGTTGTGCCGTTTTGTCTCGACCACGCGTTAGCCAATCACCCAGCGATAGACGCCAATCATCAAACTGGAGGCGAGATTCACGGTGAAGGTCCAGCGAGCCAACGTTCGCTTCTTGGGCGAAGGTGGTGCGTCATACGCGGCAATTCGCATCAACAAATACATCGAATAGAAATTTAGCAGCGGCGGTAACAGCATTATTCCTAAGACGCTGGCACGCCAAGCGCGATCAATCATCGCGTCCACTTCTTCCTCTTGTTCCGCCAAGAATTCATGGCCAGGTTGTTGGTCGATTTCTTCACCTGCGATCGCGGCCGGAGCGAAGGGGTTGGGCGTGCCGACGCCTGCTGCTTCATCCGATGGCACGAACTGCGACGTTGGCGGCGTGGTAACGTCCAGCGGAGCTTGTGATTCGGTTTCGCAGCGAATCAGCGACTTGCCGCAGTGGCCGTGCGAATTCGGATCGATGGGCTTGGCAATTCCAGCAGATTTCAAAGCCTGGATCCACTTCTTCTTGGCATCGACCGCACAGCCAACCCGAAACGCTGCCGTCATCTTGAAGTGACAACAACACTTGGTTCGCTTGTTCGACATCTTCCGCAGCCACTTGCAAACGAACTCCGCCCAGCGCGGACCCGACGTGAGAAAGCATGTTGGCCACATTCGTACCGCTAACATGAGCGCGAATGCCTTGTGCCACCAGATGTGATTGAATCAGCTGAGCGATGTGAGCGTTGGGATAGCGAGCGACCGTGACGAGTTTTTCTGTCATCGTGTGTGAACGTCGCCAACCGCTAGGACAGGGTTTCCATTTCCTTGAGTTCTTCCAGCCACAAGCGAATCTCATTGTCATATTCTGATGCCAAATTGGTCATCACCAATTGACGATGAAACGCAGCGGCTCCTTCCTTGACCAAATCGGCCGCTTCGGCACTGGGGAACCGCAAAACAGGATCGGGCGCAATCAGGCCTCGGCAAAAATTCATCAATAACTCGTTGCACGTGATTTCTTCGGGCAGGATTTCGTGCAATCGCTGAGGCAACATGCGTTTGGCCTCCAGAAGTTGTCGATAGGAATTCTTGCCGGGAAATGCGGGTACGCCAGAAAGCATTTCAATTAACACGTAGCCCAGGCTGGCCAAGTCGCTGCGCGGAGTGCATTCGCTGCCTTCTAAAACTTCAGGCGCGGCGTAACGAGGCGTACAAGTTTTCAGCGGTGGCGGATCGTCCAAGGCAAAAGCCGATCCAATGTCCACAATCTTGGCGTTGCCGGTTCGCTTCAGCATGATGTTGGCTGGCTTGATGTCGGTATGCACAATGCCGTCGCGATGTAACGCTGCCAATGCCGCCAAGCAGTCTCGCATAATTGCTACGGCTACACCGGGCTTGAAACGCGGCTGCACGGGGCCTCGAGAAATCACCACGCGATTCAGATATTCCCAACGCTTGTTACTGACGCGTTCTCGGACTTTTTCCACCAGATTGTTGTTCAGTAGTTGTCGAATGTCGTAACCGTCGACCCATTCCATCACCATCATGCGAATGCGGCGCCGGTCGACAAAATTTTGTACGTCTAGCAAGTTGTCTTGCTGAATCTGAGCGACTTTGGCGGATACATGTGCGATCCGAGTCATCGCTTCTTCATACGAAGCCAGCGTTTCATACCGATTTGGCGAAAAGATCTTGAGTGCCACCGGCAGCGTGAAACCATCCGCACCGCGACGTTCGCTAAGGAACACAACGCCCTGCCCTCCTTCGCCCAACAGTCGAAGCAAACGTTGGTGCGTGGTCCAGTGCAGGCGTTGTTCATGAATCAGTTCTTCATAGCGATTGAAAAGATCCTGATCAAACGACGGTTTCTGCTTGCCATGGCGATGTGTAATTGTCTGGTTGAGGTCAAACATGGTAGTGGTGTTCATTGCGTCTGTGTCTCTAACTGGCTACTTGGGTCAAGAGGATGTTTGTCAAATGAACGAACTGCCGCATGAGGAAGATCACGCTATTCTATCCGAATTCGATGTTCTGGACGCGGAAATCCCAACGGTTTGTCCACCAAGTTCAATAAGGGTTGGCCATCACGATAGCGAACCAGATTCTGGCAAAAAAAGTCTGTCGTATCGTTCACTCGATGAGCTGACTGCGCGCCGACATGCGGCGTGATAATCACGTTGGTTCGATCCCAGAGTTGACTATCCGTGGCCAAAGGCTCTTCTTCCGTCACATCAAGTCCCGCTCCAAGTAACGTGCCGTCATCCAACGCTTGATTCAACGCCGATTCTGAAACCACCTTGCCTCGAGCAACATTGATCAGATAGCTTCCTTTTTTCATCCGAGCGAACCGAGCTGGATCGAACATGCCGGCTGTTTGTGAATTCAGCGGCAGCGCCAAGATCACAACGTCTGATTCGGATAGCAGGCGATCGGTTTGCGAATCGTCCCACAGTTGTTCTACGTAGGTTGGTTTGTCGACCGGAAACATGTCGGTCGCTAAGATTCGAACTGAAAACGGTGATAAGACCTTGGCAATGCGACGGCCGTTTCCGCCAAATCCGATAATGCCCACCGTCTTGCCATGCAAGTCATCCGTGGGACGGCGAACGAACTGTCTGGCTTGCTGCTGCCGATAGAAGACGACGGCGTTTCGCAAGACGCCAAATAGCAGTGCAAACGTTTGTTCGGCCACTTGATTGGCAAACAGTCCCGACGCACTGGTCACGGGAATTTCGGATGCAATCACTTCGGGAACCAAGCAATGGTCCATTCCGGCGGCCGATGATTGGATCCACTGCAAGCGACCTTGTTGGACCACTTCCGCCCAAGGCAGCGGCTTTTCCTTGGCATGGCCGCAAAAAATGTCGGCATCCAAAATCATTTGGTCAATGTTCTGTTGATCTGCCAAGCGAACGTGCGACGACGGCGCGGCTTGGCGTATCTGATCAAGATTTTCGGGGGACACCGGATAACAAATGACGATGGTCTTGCCATCCAAACTGCACGGCTGCGGCATTCCTGTTCCTTTAGGCGACCGATGCGACATGATTCGGCCAAACTTGATAAGCTTCCTGCATTGTCCAATTCCGATTCGCTATTTTCGCCTTTTTCGCGGGATGGCGGAAGACCGCCCCGCCATGTTATTTTCCAGAAAACAAGGAAATAGACAGACAGGCAAGGAAAAACGGGGTGCGAACCGGCAGTTTCGAACCAGTGCATTCGTTCGTTTTCAGCGAACCATGTCGACTCGATTCCGCTCCCTGGCTTGGCTCGAAATGTCGCGAGACTGTTTGGAAATCGTTTGGCCTCATACGAAAGCGGAAACCCTTGAAGTCTGAAACCGATGCAAGCGAACAACGCGCCACTTGGTGGAGTCGGCCCAGCGGCGGTCGAGATGTCTGGCGCATTGCCTTGCCGTTGGTGATTTCTACCACGTCTTGGACGCTGATGCACTTCATGGATCGCGTCTTTTTGTCATGGCATTCGACAGCGGCAGTGGCGGCGTCCATGCCGGCGGGCATGCTTTACTTTTCGCTGCTCTGCTGCCCCTTGGGAATTGCTTCGGTACGTCACCACGTTTATCGCTCAGTATTTTGGTGCGAACCGACCGGATCGAATCGGACTGGCACTGTGGCAAGGAATTTGGATCGGCCTGGCTGCCGTTCCGTTGTTTGTCTTGTTCGTTCCGTTCGCGCCAACGCTGTTTTCCTTGGCCGGGCATGAACCCGACGTTGCCAAACTGGAGACGACGTATTTCCAGGTTGTTGCCTTTGGCGGTGGAGCGGCGGTGATGGCGGCGGCATTAGGTTCGTTCTTTACCGGCTTGGGGCACGCACGAGTGGTCATGCTGGTGAACTTGGTGGGTTCGTTGCTGAATGTTGCATTGAACTGGATTTTAATCTTTGGTCACTTCGGTGTGCCGGAAATGGGAATCGCCGCACGCTGCATTGGGAACAGTCATCAGCGAATGGGCCAAGGTGGCGATTTTTGGCTGGGTGCTGAATCGGAGCGAATTTGCCGTTCCGTATTCTATTCATGCTGGACGTCGTTGGGACGGCGAATTGTTTTGGCGATTGATCCGGTTCGGCGGTCCCAGCGGTTTGCAGATGTTTATTGAAACCACCGCGTTCACCATCTTCTTGTTTCAACTTGGCACATTGGGTGCCGACGCCTTGGCCGCCACGACGATTTCCTTCGGAATCAATTCGCTGGCGTTTGTGCCGATGTTAGGGCTAGGTATGGCGGTCACTACGTTGGTGGGCCAACAGTTAGGCGCGAATGCTCCGGAACTGGCAGAACGAGCTACTCGGACGTCGTTTGTGTTGGGCGCCGCCTATACCAGTCTTTGGGCCGCAGCGTATTGGTTCATTCCCGACGTTTTTCTGGCGGCCTATTCGCTTGGCGACGATCCGGTTCGCCACCAAGAGGTGCACGCCATGTGCGTCTTGCTTTTGCGTTTTATCGCGTTTTACAGCTTCTTGGATATGACACACATTGTATTCGTCAGTGCCATCAAAGGCGCCGGCGACACTCGCTTTGTTCTGCTCACCACCATCCTGATCGCACCGATACCGATTGTGCTGGGATGGTTGGGTACCAGCATCTTTCATTGGACGCTGGTTCACTTTTGGATGGTCATTACCAGTTGGATCTGTGCAATCGGCGTCATCTACTTTTGCGATATCAATTTGGTCCGTGGCGAACCATGCGAGTCATCGAAGAATCCGTCTGGCCGGAATCACCCGCCGATGCACCGATTCCAAACGGAGTCATACGGGAAACTCGCGGTGACGACCACTCGCGTGCCGTTAGCGATGGCTATGACCTGAATACTGGTGGCTGAGTGTTTTTGCAAGTCGGTTGTGATTTTGGACTAGGCAGGTTCGTTTCCGAGCCGAGATGATTCTGGACCCAGTCGGCTTGCCCGACTGGATTCCTCGATTTTTGGTGTTAGCATAGTGCCGCGATGATTCTCGATACCGAAGCTGTCCGCGTCAGATTTCCGCGCCGCCCGGATCTGCAATCGCGTTGGGGATCGCGAGAATTCTTTCACTTTCGCGCGAAGTAAATTCGATCACCCATACGGATTTACTTGATTCCATTAACTTCGTTGCCGAGGGCAGCGAAAGCCCTTTTGGCTTTTTTCGAATTCCATCGATCCAATTCGATGCCCGCGAACACTTTGTCTCTAGCCTTGAGAGATGGATTCAATATCGCTGTCGTTGCCCTGGGGCCAAGTTCGTAACCTCCGTCGGCAAAGGCGGCGACAAAATCACCGCTGTCAAAAACTCCATCGAAGTTGAAATCGCCTTGGTCCCATTTTGCCGGTTGCCCTGTTTCGTATAGTCCGGCTGCGAAGACGGCCACGAAGTCACCTGAGTTGAATTCGCGATCCAAGTTGGCGTCTCCGATATGCGAATTCATGATAGAGCGAATGAAAAAAACGCCGTCACTTGCGCTGACGGTGCCGTCCCCGTCTACATCGAACGCCAAATTGTTGCTTCCACCAACAATTGCAGGATGCAGCAGATTCAGGTCTTCCATGTTGATCTCTTCGTCGCAATCAAAATCGCCGACAAGACATTCGGGCTCGGAACGATTGGTGGTCCAGTAGAGATCGTCCAGAACTAAGGCCCTCCCTGTAGCCGTTTGATTGTCGTTCAGTATAGTGACACTGCTTACGACTGGCGTCTCCGAAGTAAATCCCCAGAACCCTTCTCGATTGCTAGGATCATTCCAAAGTGATACTCCTGCAGAAAGTTCGCTGATCAAGTTCCCATTTTCGTCGAAAAGCTGGATTGTGAGCGTTTCGATGTCACCATGAATTCCGGTCGCGATAAAGCTCCCGACTCCCGTAACCGGCTCTGCGAATTCAATTCTCAGCGGAGCAACATTGTTCGGGTAGGCGGCATAGACGTGACTTCCATCCTCACCGTAGGTGCCGTCGTAACCGTCCAGCGGTTCGATCGATGTTGGGTCGCCCTCCAGATAAATTCCTTCGAGTGAACGCCCTGCAGGAGGATCCGAATCAAACCTCACGCCTAGCTCTGCGAACAGGGCGTCTCTGTCTATCGCGCCGACGGGCAAATCGTCAAACGTCAGTACTGACGCATCGGGCCCGAGCTGATCGACAAAGGTCGTTTGGAATTCGTCAGCGAGTTCCGAGAAACCAGTCACCGGAAGAATCGGTCCGGTTTCAATAAAACACGGCTCCCATACTCGGAACGTATCCCGATTGATGAAGTTTAGATCTTCGATTCGCTCGTTATTTCGTAGTGAGACGAAGTGCCTTCCATCGGTAGGTGTCTCTGGCGAGTACTGAGGCGCCATGGGCGGAAATGGGCCATTGTTCGGAGGAGATAATACTTCTCTCACCGAGTATGTGCCTGGGATTACGCCCTCAAACCAATACAGTCCGTTCACTCCGTTCATGGACATTGTGGTCTGCGTGTCGACGACGTTTCCTTTCATGTCTACTAGCTCGATTGGCACACCATTTAGAGGAGCATCATGATCGTATTGCACGCACAGCTGGATAAAATCGACGGCAGTATCATCTTGGACACGGACGTCTAGCTGCTGATATGACTCCATTAACGCGATCACTGAAGCCGGAATGGGAATCGTAAGTGCGAGACCGTTCGGATAGTTCGCGGCGTCCCAAGCATTAGGCAAAAATCCACTGGTACCTGATGCTGGATCAAATCCAATTCGGGTTCCAAATGATCCAGGTAAGTACGCTCCGGCTGCATCGACGATGCCTAAATTGATTCCATCGTTGACCGAACCGATTGCTGGCTTTAGGCCAATCCGCAAACTCGCCGAAACAATGTTGCTCGGCAGTCCAGTGATTGAGTCAATGAAGTTTCGGTCTCGCGCCGCGTCGTCGTAGCCTTTCACAGCAAGCCCTGAATTGTTCACGAGTAATTGCAAGTTAGAGCTCGGGCTACTTGGTTCGAGGTTGCCAGTAGCGAAGTCGTCACGCACGCCGCCAGTTCCTGTTTCATTGCGCCAGTTCCTTGTCGTGCGAAGGATTTTCTGGCCGTGAATCGAACCAGAGACTCGTTGATTGCCGAACATCAATTCATCAGCGACGACCGTTTCGTATTGGCCGGGCACTAACATCGCTTGGCCTTCGAAAGCTACTTTTTCTTCACCAACTTCGACGGTCACATCGACTGAAGCTGGCGTGGTTGGTTGCGCACCGTCCGGAACTACCTCGGATAGCGTATAGGTTCCAGCCCTCAAACCCGTGAACCAAAGTTCGCCATTCTTGTCCGTTGTTCCCGAAAGCAGATCGTCTACGCCATCGCCATCTGAGTCGCCAGTCAGCGCGAACCAAACGTCGGCCCACGGTTTGTCAACGTCAGGATTGTATTTGCCGTCGCCATCGACATCCTCGTATTTGAACCCATGAATTGAACTCGGAGGCGCGTTGCCAAAGTTCAAGCGTGGATCAACGTGTTCGAATTGGTCGGGACGCAACATCGCTTGCCCTGGAAAGGCGACGATCTCAACGTCATATTCAAACAACTCGATGTCGACTGAAGCGGGTGTACTCGGAAAGTAGGCCCCCAGTTCTTCGGTGACCTTATACGTCTGTCCCGGAATAAGGTCCAAGGCCCAGAACTCACCATTTTCATCCGTGTGAACAATCGTGACGTCTTCGACGCCGTCGCCATCCGAGTCGCCCACGATGCTGAACTTGATGTGAGGCATTGGCATGTCTTTGTTTGGATCGTAAACGCCATCGCCGTTTGTGTCGATGAATTTAAAACCGTGAATCGAACCTGTATCGCGGTTGTTGCCAAAGTCGATTCCTGACACAGGGAAACCAAGATCGACCAAGATGGGATCGCTCGGGCCGGATGTTTGGTGCCAACCCGGTTTGACGATTTCACGGACTATGAACTGAGATTGGAAGGGCTCGTCGGGAACCGGAATGTCCGGCAAATCGTCAAACCAGTACAGCCCAGATTCTGTTCGAGGATCAATACGGCCATCGCCATTCAAATCGTGGTCATGAGTAACTTGGCTCGCGATCACGGTGCCGGGATTGTTCGGGTCCGAAATCTCGATCGTCCAACCATTGAGCCCCAGTTCGTCGGGATCTCGAATACCATTGTCGTTGAAATCTTCCCACTTTTGTCCATGGATCGAGTTCGTGAGGTAATTGCCGAAATTGACGCCTGGTCGACATGGAATTTCAACGTCACCTTGTTCGGATTTATCCAGCGTTGTAAGCACTCCGTCCAAATCGATAAAGTAACTATTGGCGATGTTACCACCACTCTGCGGCAGTCCTTGTAGACCGTAGATGCTCTGTGGATTCGTTGGTGCACCATTTCTCAATGCATCACCCGTAACCCAAACAAGGCCGTCCGAATAATGATCGTAATCGGCACCACCTGCAGAATTTCGATAAGTCAGACTCTGGCTCACTCCTGGGCCAACATCGAACCGATTGGTCTGGCTCCAAGTCCCACCAGTTAATTCGAATTCCAATAGTCGAGAAGCGTGTGCACCGGAATTGATCGCTGGATTCGTTCCGTTTACGGGGCTCGTGTCCATCGTTCGTTCTGCGAGGAGCATCTTTCCGCCCGGACTGAAGGAAATATCAGAAACAGGATTAGTGTGGAAAGTGCTGCCGGAGCAGCTTGAAGCGGGAGTGCTGGGAACGAAACCAGGAAGAATATCTAACTCGTGGCGTGAGGTTCCAAAGCCGGCGCCGGATATATCCACGGAATAGATGCTATTTCGTCCTACACTGTCGCAGATATGTGGTGTAGGTACGTTTCGATGGTTCTCGGACCAGACCGCGTAATAGAGCCTGCCTTGATGCGTCGCGACTCCCCAGACTAACTCGCCAAGTGGAGCTGCTTGGCCCAAAGGGGTTGTGTCTGCTGCGCCGTGGTCGAATGATCCAACAACCTGTCCAGCACGATCCAAACGATAGATGCTGCCATCCTCGAAATTACTTACAAAGAAGGACTCAGTAGTTGCGTCAAAGGTGATATTTCCCAATGACGGCGTTTCGACCGGGTTGGAGGAAACTTGGTTCGGGAGCTGAGCGAATACCGACGGAACGCCGGTGCGTCTGTCAATTTTGTATACTGCACCACTTCCCGCGGGGCCGAACACTGGAGGCAGTTCGTGCGTTCTAAGTTGGTTCGCGAAGCCGTACACGGAGGTAGCTGTAACGTAGATATTCCCCAAATCATCGTACGTTACTCCGAAGACGTCTCCCAATTTGTCCCTGCTCCACTCGAGGCGATGGTAAGTCCTGACGTAAGGTCCAACAGCAGCGGCATCCTGTCCCAGAGATGGACTACCGTTGGGTTCCGCGAGCCATGCGTTCGTCGCTTTGTGTAAATTGCGATCGACATCGTCAATATGGAATAGTGCCAGCACGTCACCAGATGTCGCAACATTGAAGCACGTCACGGCTGAAATCTGACCATTTAGGTTAGCGAACTCCGGATCGTCGAAGATAGGCTTGGCTCCGGAGCAAGAACCAGAACTTGGATCAATTCCGCTGTATGCCTTGACAACGTGGCCGCCGGCACCCAGAGACGCCTTCCAATTCGGTGGTCCCGATGGAATCAACTCGCGAACGGTGTACTCGCCGGTCGCTGACGGACCGAGACCTCGAAAGGCGTACGTGCCGTCGGGTTCCGTCTTCGTCCACGGTTCGTCCGCGTCGTGCTCTCCGTTGTTGTTCAGGTCCAGATAGATCGTCCAGCCTTCGAGGCCATTCTCGCCCTCGTCCCAAACGCCGTTGCGATTGGTGTCACTGAATTTGGTGCCAGTGATATCGATCTCTTCGAAGTTCCCGAAATCTATGCCGGTCAGGACTGCCCCAGGTTCAAGTTCAATCTTAACCGGTAAACCTCCGTTCGTCGTCTGTTGCCAGCCAGGCTTCGGAACTTCGAACACGTTGAAAGTGGCACCGACCGGAACATCAGTAATTGTGTAACTTCCGTCGGCGGCCGATGTCGCAGTTCGATCTCCGGGGCTGAGTCTCTCGTTGCCATCGACGTCGACGAAAATCGTCCAGCCAGGCAATCCAGGTTCCCATGCCTGCTGGATTCCATCTCCGTTAATGTCATCGAATTTAATTCCGCTAATTACAGCGGCACCTTTGCAGGTTCCTTCAGGTGCGGCGAACCCCGGGGATCCGCCATTGGCTGATTCGCATACTTGGTAGACCGAACTAATTCCGTAAAGCGGCAGAGCAGAACTTGACGCCAAGCTTGCCTCAACCCACTCGTAGGTAGTCGAATTGGACGTCCCTATCGCTGCAATTCCAGAATTCGACAGCCAGCCGCCATGATCGCCAAGCGCACTGCGTAGTCCGTCGACATCCGTTCCTGTCCAGACTTCGGCAGGTGTAGTTGAACCGTACTCGTCGTACACAATTGGCGACCGCAGATTGGTTGCAAAACCGGCAAAGAGCCCAGAAACGTCCGCCGCAACAGGATCTCCATTCGTGTTGTAGATCGGCACGCCCGACGGAATTCGCGTTACAGCGTCTACTCCCTGCACAGAATCAGAAATGATCGCTGAATATGATCCGGGAGCCGTTACCGTGCCAGCTGCATTTGCCAATCCGTTGACGAACAAGTCACCACCAACGATCCCGTTGCCGCCGCCAATCGTTTGGCCGAAGTCTGGCGTCGTTGTCTGCGAGGTAACAAAAGCCAGCATATAAGTGTCGCCTGCGTTCAGCCCAGGCGGCACCATTGTCAAGAGCTTTCGGTCTTCGAGTTGCTCGCGATGCAATCGCCGAGTAATGGATCCCTTGTTGCGTTTCTTCATTTGGTTCGGCCGCAAACGGCTCTCCCTGAATTCTTGTATTACAATCGCTTTGGTAAAGAATGAATAGTTTGCCTGTGGCGAGTAGATCGAGCGGATGTAGTGACGCCTCAAGGGTCTAATATGCCGTTCACACTTCGCGCGCTCGGAAAAATTGGAAAAATCTATGGATCACGACGAACTAGATCAAATGGAACGCAATTTCTTCGACGCATCGCGCGGATTGATTGCCGCGAATCGAGCGGCCAATCAGCTCAGAAGCAAAGAACAGAGTAGCCGTGTCTCCGTCGCTGGGAACAAGACCGTTAAAGGGCTTTGGTTAAGATCACTCGGACAAAGTCAGTGTTCCCCAGTGGTCAACGGCGACGTCAACTTGTATTTGGGGCATCGCCTTCGCTGTCCCATTCTTTGTACCGGAACCAACGATACCAACGCACAGCCGTCCCCGCGATCATCAGCGCCAGCAGCACCGTCATGCATGGTACGATAGTGAACAACATCACCCATCTGGCAAACTCTGGGGGTATGAACCATTGCGTTTCTATGTGGGTGCCGTAGAGCAACGTACCTGCAGTGATCGCAGTAAATAGTGCAAAAATGCAAAGGACAACGATATCGTACAGCATGCGAGCCAAGACGGAATGCTTGAAGGTTTCGACCAGGGATCGCCCAAATGCAAGAAGGCCTCCCATCGCAAACACTGCGCCGCACATGATCGGCACCCATCGAGGAACCGATAACTCATCGATAGGGTCGGCAAATTCAACTAGGATTACTATTGTGCCCACCAGCGGAAAGAGCACGATAAACAACAAGTTCTTTCGCCATGGTTCCGGCAACCGCTCTAGGATTCCCCGCTTCTTTGCATACTCGTTTTTTGCCATGAACTACGCCTCCATGTCACTTTCGACATTTGCGCGCGGTCCCGTTTTCGTGTAGCGGTCTATTTTGCGGCAAAAATCGACGATTTCAGACCAAGCCAACTCCCAGGTTGTTGTCAGCCTAAGACTAGGGGTATTAGATTGTTAGGTGACATTCATGAAGTTGGCTTTCTGGAATCACGCGTTGTGAATGTTGGGATGAAGTTAACGCACTTCTTTCAAGTATGCCGTTCACACCTCGCGCGCTCGGAAAAATTGGAAAAATCTATGGATCACGAAGAAGTAGATCAATTGGAACGCGTGTTTTCGACGCATCGAGCGTATTTTTTGCAGCGGATCGAGCGGCGGATTGGGATGAATCCGTATGTTGATTTCGCCGCAGAAGACGTGTTACAAGAGGCGTTTGCCGATGCACATCGAGCTGCCGATCAGCTCAAGAGCCAAGAACAAGCGGCGATTGTGGCGTGGCTGGAAAAAATCGTCGACAATCGGTTAGCGCAGACGTTTCGTGATCGAGCTCGATTGAAACGTGGCGGGCCGAACTGGCGAAACGCTGCGGCAGATGGTTCGATCCGCGCTCTGGCTCGCGAATTGGCCGATCAAAACGCGGAAACAGGCAGTGATCGGTATCTGAAACGAGAAGTAAAAGACGCGATTCGAGATGCCATCCAGGCGTTGCCCGACCAACAACAACGGATCGTGACGGCCTATTATCTGGATCATCAGAGTCTGGATCAGATCGCGGCGGAAGAAGAACTGACCAAAGGTGCGGTTCGAAGCATCCTTTTCCGAGCAAAACAAACGATCAAAGAACTTCTTGGCAACTCTTCTCGTTGGTATTCCCAGAAATAATCTGGCTTATGTCTGCTTAAAGAAAAAAGTGCGTTTTTTGCAGCCTGCTTGTTGCGGACTGGCGTGTCAGCTGGTATCCATTCCAATCCCGCGACTGCTAGTGATCTGGCTGAAGTATGGAGTTGACGTGGTTTGGCGAAGGATGTGAGTGGGGACATGCGTACACCAATTGGGAGCACAGAGCAGTGCCAGGCGGAAATGATGAATCAGCGCGAAGCGAACCAGTAAATTCGAATGAAACGCCTGACGTGCGGGCCGATTCTACGTTACGAATTAGCTGTCCCGAGTGTCATGAAATGGTGCACGCTCGGCAAACAGACGATCTGCAGCAAGTGCATTGTGATTCGTGCGGATGTGACTTCGCCTTGTTGGATGCGGATGATTCGCCTGCCACTGGGACTGTCGGTCGGTTCGAACTAGAAAAGATACTTGGCCGAGGCGGTTTCGGTACGGTCTGGCAAGCCTATGATCCTCAGCTGGATCGCCGCGTGGCCGTGAAGATTCCTCGGCATTCAACTCTGACCGCAGCAGATGGAGAAGCGTTTCTGCGTGAAGCGCGAGCGGCCAGTCAAGTTCAGCATCCCAACGTGGTTCCGTTTTACGAAGTAGGTCGAGACGGCAACCAGTTGTACTTGGTGTCTCAACTGGTGGATGGCGAACCGCTGGACCAACGCACGGCGCGAATTCAGCCATCGATCGGCATCGTCGTGATCTGGGCCGAAAAGATTGCTCGCGCGTTACACGCGGTGCACGAAGCGGGGATCATTCATCGCGATTTGAAACCGGCCAATATCTTGCTGGACAATTCGGACGAACCGTACCTCGCCGACTTTGGGCTGGCGTTGCGGTTGGACAATGAATTGACACTCACCAGTGACGGGCACGTACTGGGAACTAGTTCGTATCTTTCGCCAGAAATCGCACGAGGTGAAGCGCACCAAGCGGATGCTCGCAGTGATCTTTTTTCCTTCGGCGTGATTCTGTATCAACTGTTGACGGAAGAATTGCCCTTTCGCGGCAATCATCACGCGGTTTTGCGAGCCATCACGGATGACGATCCCACGCCGCCAAGAAAGTTGAATCGTTTGATCCCGGCTGATCTGGAGACCATCTGCCTGAAGTGCTTGGAAAAAAAGCCGGCCAACCGTTTTCAAACTGCGGCGGAGTTGGCCGATGAAATTCAGCGATTTCAAACCGGCCAGCCGATTCGGTCACGGCGCGTTGGGCCAACGGGAAAAGCGATTCGGTGGTGTAAGCGAAGGCCCTTCGGCGCGGCTTCGATAGCGCTTCTTGGAATTCTATCGATTGCTGGACCGTGGGGTGCAATTCGCGAACGTATCCATAATCGGTCGTTAGAGAACGCAAAGCAGGAATTGACGCAGCTTGCAAAGCTCGCGGCCGAGCGTCAACACGCCGCAGAAGTGAACGAAAAGACGGCAAGGAACGCAGAGAATCAGCAGAGGCTTGCTCGAGAAACATCGGAGGCCTCGCAAGCTGCAGCATATCGCTATCTATATGGCATGAAGGCAGCGTCGATGAGCGATCCTCGTGAGTTTCTCATGCGTTTTCGGACGCCTTCTGGGAAACCAGAAGTTCGCAGCTTCGAGTGGTTTCACGTTTGGAAGAAATGTAATTTGCCTCGTGTTGCCTCATTTGCAAACGAGGCAACCATCGCGCAGGCCGCGTTTTCAGCTGACAATCAGGCAATTGCGACAGTATCGCTTGATGGCACGCTCAGCGTCCGCACCTTACCTGACGCTACGGACGAGCGTGTAATTTCAGCCGACGTCTTGACATTTGTGTTCCACCCTACGTCTCATTCAATTGCTTTGGTGACCAATACCGGTCTGTTCCAGTATTGGGACGATCTGTCGGGAAACCTATCGGGCGGAGAGCTTCCGTTGGACAAGTATTCGAGCAATGTGTCGCTTGCATTTGATCCATCCGGTGAGCATGTGTACTGTTTTGGCGATGCTGGATACGCGACGCTTTCGCACCTGGGTGAAACACCAAAGATGATGACTTTCGTCGAAGTCGAAGACGGACATGACGAAATCTCGGCTGTTCAAATGACTTCAGATGGTTTGACGTATATATCCGGCGAGAAATCTGCAGATGGGCAATCAATGTTGGTACGTCGAAGCTTTCCGGAAGGAAAAAAAGAGGCATCGGCGGTGATCCCCAATAACGTCAATATGGAATTACCTCGCTTCATTGCCCACATAGCCGTTCACTCGAACGACGATATGGTACTCGCCCAAACTCGCGATGACCAAGTGGTCAAGTGGGATGGCCGTTCCTCGGAAGCGGAACGACTTTTTTACTGTGGTCCGTACGGGATCACTTTTGCGGCTCGGATGCGCAAGACTACGTCAGCGTTGGCGATGACAAGATTTTCGTATCCAATAATGACAGTGTCGCGATAAATAAGTTGATGTTGTTTCCGTATGGTGAATTCGGCTTCACAATTGTTTCTCCGGATGGTTCTCGTGTGGCGTTCATGCCAAATCCCAGTCGTAAAGGCGGGAGAGCAAGAGTATATTCGCTCACTTTGCCAACAAGGAAATTATCAGGTTCGAAAACAGACGATCTAGCGCAACTTCAATTTGTCGGGAATAATAGATTGGTTGGGCGAACAAGAGATGGGAGAGTGGTACTGCATGCCATTGACGAAAGTTCCACGAAGCCCTATCAGATTCTTCCTGTGGCGAGTGGTACGTCTACGAAATCTCGTGTTGCGCGGAGCGTTCTTGCACTTGGCCTCGGTAGGAATCCGAATGAATTCGCAACAATCGACGACCAGGGCGTAATCACTTATCGGGATCGAGAGGGTACTGTTAGGCGGAGGATTCAAATCGAGACGGACGAGCGCGTTATTGGAGCGGCCTTTGATGCCACGGGGACGCATGTCATTTTGCTCTTACCACATCTAGGCATCGCCGATCACAATCTAACTCATGTGTCAATTTCCGATACGGATTGGAAGCAAGAGATCATTACGAAAGGATCTTTCAAGCCACCAGTGCGGATTTCTCCAGATGGAAAATTGATTCTTTATTGTGACCTACAGGAATCTCTTGTAATGGTAAACCGTGATCAGGTAGACCGAGCCATATATGTTGCTGGAATGAATAATTGGTCGAAACCTAGATGGATTGGGTTTTCAAAATGTCAGACTCTGTTCGCAAGTTCAACTCAGGGAAGCGATATCCAAGTAATAGAAATGGAACTGTTGGGAACGAAAACGGAACTTGACCAAGAACGAATCAGCGGCACAGCAAATGAGTCTCACTGCCTGGCTTTTTCACCCGATTCGCGATGCTTGGCAGAAGGAACTGCCAGCACATCCGCGGCCGAAGTGGTTCTTTGGGATCCACTAACGCGAGTCAAGAAACTGACGCTTCCAACCGCGCCGGGACGCATCACGGCTGTCGCATTTTCAGAAGACGGAAGCATACTTGCCGCGGCTCATAGCTCCGGCGAAATATATCTGTGGTTCGCAGCGACAGCAGACGATGTCTCAGCGTACGAAGCGGTGGAACACCCTTACAAGTGGCTGAAACCGGATGAGATGCGACGATTCTGGAGTGATTTGCCAGTCCCAACGGCTGCTACCGGCCAGTGATGGATCGGTGCGAGGCAAACTGGCAGATCCTTTTGCTCAATTCCCTCGATCACGTTTGGGAGCGAGTGGTTGCCGGGGCGACTAAACCATTTTCGCATGAAGTCTGCAGTTTCGAACTATTCGCTGATTTCGGCCGCTGCCGTGTCGATGTCGGAATCTTCGCTTGGCTGAGTTGGGCCATTCTCGCGAGCGTCACGCAGTTTTTGTTGCAGTTGTTCCACTTTGCTGGGGTCTAGGAATTGCCGAAACAGGTCTCGAGTGTCCGCGAATAGCTGATCAATCTTCAACTGTACCGAATTATCGCTGGTGACCAAAGACTGGCTTCGCTGTTGCGCAATGTTGGAGAATTCTTCTCGGCTGGGAAGTCGGCGAAGTTCGTCAATCAAATCTTGGGCTTCGTCGTATTGGCCATCTTCAATGCGTTGGTCAATTCGCATCGACAAAATCTCGCGGCGTGCCACCAAGTCCACCAGCGATTCTTGAATGCCCACCAATAATCCTTCGGCTTCTAATCGTCCTTCGTCATTGCGAAGGGGCACCAGCTGTTCCGGTTCACTTCCGGGCAAGACGGGCAACTTTCCCAGCAGGCGGCTGCCGCTTTTGAATAACAGAATGCGAACCGGCGGGTCAATCAACGGCACAACCACTTCGCCTCGCCAATTGGTTCGGCCTACCAACGTCGACTTTTCGCCGCCGGGCTGGCGCGAATAGACTTCCAGTCCGGCCAAGGGCGTGACGTCGTCTTTTCGATCGACCACTCGAACCAAAGTCGACGGCGTCCAGCTACGAACGACAATGGCCAGCTGTTGCAGTCGCGTGCTGCGCCGAGTGCTAAACGGTTGGCGAAATCCAGAATAAGACGTGCAGGTGACGGTGTTTCCTTTGACTTCGTCGACAGTCAGTAACGTGTACTTGATCGGTGAAACGCCGTCTTCGCCTACAATTCCGTCTCGATTGGTCTTGCGAATGTAACACTCTAAGACGTCGCCCGGCTGAACGAAGGTAGGTCGCTGCCAGTCTCGGCCAGTACCGTCGCCTACGTGCAATGATCCTGCTTTGAGCACCGTTTTTACCTGATCTTCCTCGACCGATTCAATTTCCAAGACCGGGGAAAAGACAGCACAAGTGCTCTTGAGCGCCGCCTGTTCCACTTCGTCCAGCGCTCCTAAGTTTTGGATGTTCCAACGGCTCCAGCGTCGAGTTTGGATGTCCAGTTCACGCGTGCGCAGTAGGTATCCGGATGCGGAAGTGACTTGTAGATCTATCACTACTAATTTGTCAAACGCCGCCAATTCTTTGATGCGATCTTCCAGTGCGAACGGGTCCATAGGCGAATCAGATAACACCAAATCGGCGACATCGGTTGGGATCGGCGCTGCTTCAACGTGCCATTGAGCGCCGACGGTGCTTTCCATCAGTTCGGCCAGGCGAGGCGGCAAATTCGAATTCCAGTCCTCCGGAATCAAGGCGTGCGGTTCCAATTGAACCCACACCTGAATCTTGTAAGGCGTGACTTCCCACAGCGATTGCGCATTCGCGCGGCCGGACCAAAACATTGTGCTGGTCAAAGCGACAAATGCGATCAGGTACCGTAGGACTAGTTTGTGCTGATTCGCCATTTTTCGACTTCTTGGTAAAGGTTCACTGGTCGGCGAGTCACACCCTGTAGTCCGGCGCGATACACAAAATGATCTACCAGTTGCCACAACGGAATCACGGCGACTTCGTCAAAGCAAACTTGATGAATGGAACGCAAGCGTTGTCCGGCTTCATTCCAATTTCGCACTCGCTGCAACTGCAGCAACGCCAAGTTGACATAGGCACTGGGAATCTTGGCAAAACCATCGGCAGCAAACAAACGACCGGCATCCGCAATCGGTTCGTGAATGACCAATTCCGTGTACAGAAAATCCCAATCATTGTGATCAGGACGATCGACTCCGGGAGAAAGCTCTTCCAGTTTGCAGGCGAGCCCCAGCGGAGCCAAGTAGCGGACAATTTCTGCACAAGCGATTCTAGCGATTTCGTCCGCCGGATGCACAATCACCAGTTCGCCCAATTTTGGCGGATCCTCTTTGGCCTTTTCTGCTGTGGCGTTGACTTCAATCTGGGCCAACTGCAATCGAAGCTTGGAAAGCCTCGGTTCGTACGGGCGCGGTTCGATTCGCAGGTCATACGCATAGCCCAGCGGATCGTCTGGGCGAACGCCTGGCGAAAACGGTCCGCTGATGACGCGGCAGCCTTCGATTTTTTGGCCTCCCAGGATTTCTCGGCTCAGGATCTGTTCGCGATCAATGCCATAGGCAATCGCGGCTCGGAAGGCACGTGTGCCGGGAAACGGACGTTCGAAATTTGGGATCAGCATATGGGTGCTGGGAATGCGGTACGAATCCACGACCAACGAACCATCGCGGGTCAACTGCGCAACGTCCGCAGGAAAGACGCGATCGATCATGTCGATTTCGCCTCGTCGAAAAGCGTCCACAGCCAAACGCGTTTCTGAAAACAGTCGTTCCGTGATTTCACGAGGCTGCTGTTTTTGGCCGAAGGAGTATGCTTTGTTGACAATGAAGCGATCGGCGGTGTTGCCATCTTCCTGCCAGGCATAAGGCGTCATTGCCTGCGTTTCCGCACCGCGAATGGGCACGGCAAACAGCGATTCAATACGCAAGTAAGGGCGTCGCAAGCGAACATCCACGTTGAACACATCCTTCACTGACACGTTGTCGACGAAGGCAGCAAAGACGGGATCGTATTCGCTGGAATTGACTGCCAGCGACGCCAGTAACGACCTGGCGACGGTGAATCCGCCGATGTTGGTGTTGGTAGCATCTTGCGTGACAGAAATTACGGCTTCGGTTGCTTCTTGATTCAGCGATAATGAGCCGACGGGACAGGCATATTCGCCACCCTCGGGTCCTACGTTCTGGATCTCGAAGACTCGGCGGTGCAACAAACGTTCAACTCGACGCGCCGCCCAGGAATTCGTATAGCCTTTGGCGTTTTCGACCGCGGATTGCGTCACTCCGACGGTGACCATCGGATAGGCCGAAGTAATCTTTTGGAAAAATGCATCAGCGCCTGGCGTTTCCGGCCAGATTTCCATGACTTGTCGCGCGATCTGATACGCCTGATCAAAGTCTTCCTTCTGAAAGAATTGATTGGCTTGCGCCAGTTTTTGGCCTGCGATGCCAGCCAGTCTTTTCTCGCAACTCTGGACGAATTGACGTTGTTGCGGTTGGTAGCGAGTGACGGCGACTTGGTAGATGCGACGAGCGGCTGGATAGTTTTCGTTTTTTAAATGAGAAACAAAGATTTGGTTCAAGACTTTGCTTAACGCCGTCGACACGCCATTGCGATCGGGTGCTCGTTGATATAATTCGTCCAGCAAAAACCACGCGCGTTCGAATTCTTTCTGCGAATACAGTGTCGATGCTTCCGTGAACAGGAACTGCTCCATGACCGAGTCTAGGCCACGTGTTTTCGGGTAGTTGCGGTTCAGGTACGAAAGATAGTCAAACGTCGTGTCGAATTTCCGCTGTTTAAATTGTTCGATCGCTTCCTGCAGAATCCGGTCTTCAAACAATTCGATCTTCTCGACGGCGCTCCAGGAAACTTCGAATTCCTTGTCGGGTTCGGCCAGCAAACGGACTCGGAAGGAACCTCGATCGGGCAATGTTCGGGGAGTAACTCGAGGATTAAATTCCGTCAGCGGAGCGACTTTGTAGACTTGGTTGTTGTTGGCCGCGTTCAGCGTGATTAAATCGTGAGGTTCTTGTTCGTACAACTGCGCGCCAGATTCGGCCGTTGGCAGCACACCAACTCCGAATAGGAACGCCACAAGCAATACGAAATTCTGAATCCGCTGCATGCTATTGTGCCAATCTACGCATCTACTTCATTCGAACCTAAGGTGCAGCCGCCACGTGAATGGTTCCATCGCCACCCACCACGACAATGCGACTTCCAAATAACACGACGCCCGAATCCAGCGGTTCGCCAATGTCTACTATTCCCGATTCTTGTCCGCTGGCAGCGGCAATTCGAACCACTTTGCCTTGGACGGTGGAAACCAGCAAATCTGATCCCGAAACCGCAGGATCGCCAGCCAAATCGCCATGTGGAAAATCGATTTTCCATAAAGGACCATTGCTGCCATAGGCCGCCAGTTCGCCAGCGTCGGTGCTGAGCAATGCTAGTTTGCCGGCGACCGAAACAGGACCGAAGGAAACCCGACCATTCAAATCCCATGTTTCGCTGATTGGCTGCAAATCACTCGTTTGAATTGCCACGACGGAATCCGCACCGACATCGCGTTGCACGGTATAGACGCGTTCACCGGCGACGGCCAAGGGTGCGATCGGCTGCAGTTCGGTGTCGCTCTGCAGGGCCGCGTCCAAATGCGGTTGCGGTTGATTTACCACTTGAAGTTTCAGCAATCTCTTTTGGCCGTCACTTAAAATGGCCGCATCTTGCTGGATAGCCGGTCGCGGCCATTGGATGCTGGTGCCTGCGCTGACGGTCGGTTGGAAGGCATGAACCAGTGAACTCCCGGTCTGCGGATTCAGTAAATAGACCGCGCCGGATTGTCCGGTGTACAAAATGCCATTGGCAAAGGGTACGGGGCGGGAGGACGCTGCGTCTCCATCTGTTTGCAACATGACGGGTGAAAGACGGTTTTGTGAAGCATCAAACCGCACGAAATTATCCCCCGTGGGATCTGCAAAGAAGGCTCGATTGCCATCTGCCCATTCCAGCATTTGGACCAAGTTCAGTGGCGTGGCGGTTGGGACACTTTGCACCGGTTTGTTGACCACGCCGGATTTTAGTTCGCTGCCTCCGAGTGAAAATAGGTCGCCTGACGCGGACACGACATTGATTTTCTTGGCATGGATAAAGATGTCACCGGCTGGATGCGTGGCCAATTCGGTAGTCCAAACTGGTTCGCCATCCAGACGCTCGTCTCGGTCGTCAATGCGAAATGCCGCCAGGGTCAGGCCTGCTTTGCCGGAAACTTGTCGCAAGCCAACAATGGCATCACCGGTGCGATGGAGCGAACCAACAAAGCGGTCTCCTTTGAATTTGATCCACCTTCGAAGTAGTTTTCCTCGCGAAGCTTGCAGATCGTAACGCGTCAACTGCGTGTCACCCACCCACAGGCGACCATCTTCAAAATAGGGATAGCTAATAGCACCCGCACTGTTGGCCGCAATGACCGATTCCACCACTCGGCGAAACGGTTCAGCCGCTTGGTTGGGATCGAGTTCGAAGACGTCGATGCCACCGCCGCTGGTCGCCACCATCGCTCGTCGACCAAACACCGTCATGGGCACGGTCACTTGACCACTTAGTCGAATCGGATCGATGATCTCTTTGAGTTGACCTTCATTTTCCGGGTCAGGGCCCAGCAAGTGCAATACAGAGAATCCGGGGCCAGGGTTTTCCGCAATTAAGACATGCCCCAGAATCATGACCGGCGGCACAACCACCGTTCCGGCTGCGTGCCCCAAGTAGATTACATCCGAACACGAAAAGGATTCTCGATCCAGTTGATATACGCTGGAATGATTACCCACTTGGTACGCGACAGCACTGTCCGATTGAGCTCCAATGCCAGAACTCAGATTCATGGCAAACGTAGCGCCCTGCGTCACGGCACCGGAATTGACGTCAATGGTCATCACGGAACCGCTTTCGTCCGGGCCAGAGCAAGTGAGATAAACCTGGTTGCCAACGACGGACGGTGCCAGCGGTTGGCCGGGACAGGGAAGACGCCAGACAACCTTCCCAGTGGCCGCAGCAAGTCGAACCAATTCGTTGCGGCGCGCGTCAACGATGATCGCGTCACTACCGGCGTCTTTGCGAATTCGCACTGGATCTACGGTTGTTTCGGTACCGACAAACCGGCGCCACAGGACTTCACCAGAATCAGCTTTGACGCCGTACACCGCGCCTTGCGCGCGAATAAATAACACGTCCTGGGCATTGGCAGGCATTGATTCGCCGCGAACCGACGCCAACGCCACAGAAAATTCCGAGTTGGATTGGACATCTTGTGTCGTAGCTGCGGGAGGATCACTCATCACCTGCACTCGCTCGCGTTCCTTCGCCGTGATGTTCGCCACAATGGCTTTGAGCTGATCGTTTGTGCCGAGCTTTGGATATTTTCGCAGCAAATCTTTGCGGATCGAGTAAGCTTGCCGAGTATCATTCTGGGCCAAGGCCTGATTGATTTCGTCCAGCCGTAGTGCCAATTCCTTGTCACGGTTGATGTCCCGTTCCGCGATGGCAATCTTGCCTTGAATCTCGTCAATCCTGGCTTGGGCGGCTTTGCGAAAAGAAGGAGCCAAATAGGCCGTGTTGTTGACTTCTTGGAAGGCTTCGGCGGCCATGTCCACAAAGGATTGTTTCTGTTCCATCGAATCGGCGTTAAGTGCTTTTTCTGCAAAGCCGTCCATGATGTCTGGCAGCAGTGTTTGCAGTTCTGGTCTGGCTTGCGCGAAGGCTTCTTGGTTCAGCAGTTCGGGCAGTTGCTGCCGAGCGACTTCCAGAGATTTTTCCCAGTTCTTGCGTTCCACTTCAGACCAGATTTTGGCCATGCCAACATAGACTGCCGCCGAGCTGATTTTTTCGTCGTTTTTAAAGTCGGCCTGAAACCGTTCAAACTGCTGAATGGCTTGACCGTAGCTTTCGTCGCGATAAAGTTGTTCCGCTTCCCGGAAGGCGTCGTCAGCGCTGCCTTTGGTCAGGAACAAATAGATGAACCCTCCAATCATCAGCATGAACAAGAGCCCACCGCCGCCGACCAGCATCAACGGCGAATCCCAACGGTTGGTGGCGTAACGTTTCTTCTTGAATTTGGACGAAGATTTCTGAGAAGGCGCGGCGGTTTCTTCGGCCAAAACAGAATCGCCCTGGACGTCAGGACTGTCGATGGCATCTATCGGTTCGAACCCACCGTCCAGCGTTTCCACCGACACCGGTTCGACAACGTCATCCAAGACTTCGACGACGTCGGACGCATTGGCAGCTGCCAGTTGTGCGAGAGCTTTCTTGGCTTGGGCTTCATCAATGCGGCCCGCTTTGATCAGCAGCTTGGCGATCTTCTGAGCGTCCACTTTTTTTTCGGACTGCGCCACTTGCTTTAGCACTTTGGCTGCCACGTCGCTGCTAAGGACGCCATTGGCTTGCAGTTGCTTGACAAAATCCTGTGCACTCATCTCTGCTCTGTCTTCCCTTCAGTTCCACGAAAAGAAAGTGCCACTACGTTAGTAGTCGCCTTCGATCGTTTGCAGCTTGACGTTTTCCATTTCAAATTCGGTTCCCAGGTCCATCGCCAAAATGACTTTTTCGTGGTTCGCGTCAACATGCGCCTCCACAATCAGCGTGTTGGGGACGTTCCCTTGGCCATCTCCTTCTTTGGCTTCGCGAAGTTTACGGCGAAGCTCTTGTTCGCTGGGCGCTTCTACTTCTTCGTCCCAGCCGGTTGAGAACACGTGAAACGAACTGAATTCGTCCACTCGAACTCGAATGACACCTTCTTCTTCAGGTTTCTCGATCACATTTTCGCTAGGTCGATTGTCCTGTGGCGTGGGAACCTGAAACGATTTCTGCATGGTGAAAGCGGCTGTCACCATGAAGAAAATCAATAGCAAAAAGGTAACGTCCACCATGGGAGTCATATCCATTTCTGCTTCGTTGGATCCTTTGTCCGAACGGATGTTCAGCGGAGCTTCGTCGGCGTACAACACGGTGCTGCCATCTGCTTGATCTAGCGGTTCGGGCACAATGAGCGAACTGATGCACTCCGGACATTGGACTCGTAAGTCGACATTGGCCAACTTGGTCGCCAAGCGACCGTCACAAACGGGGCAATGGAAGCGGACGAATTCACTATCGTTCATTTCTGTTCGATCACGCCAACGTACAAGACGTTCGCCCCTTCCTTCTGTGCCTTGCCAACGGCCTTGGAGACTCGAGAAACATCGCCGTGCTTGACGTTCCTTTCCGCCTTGATCAACACCTCCGATTTTCCTGCGGTAAATTCGTCCATCAGGTAGTTGATGATTTCTTGCTCTTCATCTTCTGGATCGGTGGTGGCGATTTTTTTATCCGCCGATTTTCCGTCTCCTTTGTAGACTTCGGCCTTGTTGTCGGGACCGGCGGCCAACGTGATGATGGCCGAACTCTTGACCACGACATTGGTGCCGTGTTGAGCTTTGGGCAATTCGACAGGCGTGTCTTTGTCCATACGAGCGGCAACTATGAAGAAGATCAACAGCAGGAAGGTGATGTCGATCATGGGCGTGATGTCCATTTCCGAATCATCGAATTCGCGCGGCGGCAGCAACGGTTCGTCGTCTTCCACGTCGACAATATGTTCGATTCGTTCTGGCGTCATCGTATTCTTGCTCGAAGCACAAGGGGGTTCCAAAAACACGCACTACGAAATGGCTTCTCGCAACGCATCCAGCACGCGACCCACACCTGACACGACCAAGTCTTCCATCTTGCGGATGCGAATGTTGATGGATGCAGTTAGCAGTACCAAGGGAATGGCAATCGCCAAACCACTGGCGGTGGTAACCAACGCGACGCTAATGTCTTTTGCCAAAACATCGGGACTGGGGTTGGCTCCGGGCACGGCCAGCTTTCCAAACGCACCCATCATGCCCAAAACCGTTCCAAACAGTCCGACCATTGGAGCACTCTTGATCACGGTGTTGACCCAGCTGAGCCATTGTTCGATATCCGAAACAACGTCTCGTTGAAATCGATCCATCACCAAGTGTTTGATTTTGTTATGACCAATAGCGCGATTTTGGATGGCCACCGAAGTCAGCTGCGGCAAAGCTCGAGGATCCCCTTCGCAAGCCGAACTCGCTCCGTCAAAATCCTTGTTGGCCAGCGCCGTTTCCACTTCGTTCAAAAATTCGTTCTGCTGCTCTTCGTTTTTGAAACGCTGCCTCGCAACTCGATTCCATACCAACACAACACAGAACGCGCCCCACAGCGCGATAGCGGCCAGTACAAAATAGATCAGGTTGGCCAGGTAGCCCATTAGCGCACTGGAGTCGAAGGCTTGGGCCACCAAAAAGCTAGATTGAAGTAAATTCATCGATACAACACACCCTTCCCAAAGTGCTACGTCATCGGGTCAGGCGACCCTGTTCTCTGTCACCACTAAAACTCTTATCGCAAGCGGATATCTACTACGACAAATTCAAAACCACTTCCGCCGGGTTGAATGCCGAAAATGGTCTTTTTGATGTCCTTCAGCGGACGGTCACCGTGTTTGTTCAGTTCTACATTCGCCAGTACGATTTCCAGTTCCTTTGAATAGAACTGGCAGATAATGGCTCCCGCCGTGTTGATGCCGGCTTGCCGCAATAACGTCATGTCTTGATCTTTAAACTTGCTGGCTCGACCCTGCCAACTGAAATACAGTCGGTCTTCTTCGACATTGGGGTCGGCAGGGCGTTTGGTTGGTACGCCGTTTCGAAACGTTGCATATTCGATCGCGGCACGAGCCGGACTGATCGCGCCGAGTTCGATCTGAAAAAATTCCAGCTGTTTGGCGTATGCTTCCAGCGTAGTTGACGTGTAGCGAATTTCCCAACGTTCCCAACGAGGAATTACGTCTTCTCCGTTGCCTCGCTTCCGATTATCCCCCATACCTTTGCCGCGAGTGGCCACAACGCCTTCCACGGCGTCCAAACTGGCAGCCACAGTCGAAACGGCATCCGTTACGGCGGCCAGTGTGTCTTTTACGTCTGGTTCGGCTAGGTCTTCTAATTCTTCGATCCCCGGTTCGTTGATGTCCTGCGCCGTACCGGGTGGGTTTTGGGTCCCCGATTCTTCTTCCACCAATAGCATCATGGGAGGCGCCGGCATCCGGAATACTCGGCCTGTAATGAAAATTACCACCAACATGGCCACGGCGGTTCCGACCAGGATCAGCAGTGAAATCAACAAACTGGAGACCTGATCGTAAGCCGATGTGCGCAGCAATTCCGGTGGTTTGTTGTAGTCGGCAGGTCGAGGCATTTGGGGCATATTGATTTGGCTCGCGTGGCTAATTTAAAAACTGCGCGTCAGGACGAATGGTCAGATACCAGTCCTTCCACTTTTCAATGGCGTCCAGTTTTTCGCCTTCCGACGGATTGTCGGACAATCCAAAACCGTCGAACTTGCGGCTAAGCGACCGCAAGGCATCGCGAGATCTCACGACGACTCGCCGATCCGGATCCCCCAGCCCATAGATGTACACGGGAACGTTGTCCAAATTTCGCGTTTTCTCCAAGGCCTTGATGGCCGCAAAGCGAACGTTGAAGTTTTCGTCAGCCACCAGTCGACGGAGCCGAACCAACTCGGTCTCTCGCTTCTCAGGGTCGTCGCTTAACGTGACTTCGATGTCTTGTGAAAGTGCATCAAAATCTTCGTTGGCATTTGCCTCAAGCAGCGAAAGCAAGCTTTCTGCTTTGCCTTGGAAGGGAGATTTTACAATTCGTCCATCTTCGCCGACGGTCGCATCGGCCAAGTTTGTGGGTAGCCCTTTACCGCCGCGGAGCCGTCCGTCAAAGCCTTCGGCCTTGGCGATGGTCTTTTGGGTGCCTCGCGTTAAAAAGAAAATGGCAAAGCACGTGTCAATTTGAGGACTATATTCATTGGTGTCCCAGCTACCGTCTTCTTTCTGCATTTGACGCAGGACGTCGACACCATCGTTGTACCATTTGGGACTCTTTTCCATGCGTCCTTCGGCCAATTCTTTGAAGCTGTGGAATCGTTCCAGTGCGTACAGATAGTAGAGCTGCCATTCGGGCGGACGAAGAGAATAATTCGACTGCAACCAGTTGGCACCACCGTCCATCGCTCGGCGAAGGTATTCGTCCTTAATCTGGTCCGTCAACGGCTTTTCGATCTTCGCATCGGTCTGTTCTTTGACTTCGCGAAACGCCAGCGGCAATCCATCATCAGCTTGGATGCCTTGCTGTGATCCACGCGTGAGTCGCAATAGATCGGCACACATATAGACGCTGCCACACCCGGCTGCGGTCAACGAGTGCGAAACCAAGTGCTGGCTTGCTCGCTGGAAACTCCCTGGATCAACGCCCTGGTAACCCCAGCCACCTCCGACATCTTGGGTGCGAATCAACCAATTCAGCACATTGATGACTGATTCTTCGTTTGTCGGCATAACGCCTGTGCGAACCACCATCCAGTTGGCCAAGACGGCGTATTGTGTCATCGACGTGTCACCGGTATCGGCATGACTGCCGGCTAAGTATCCCCAACCACCGAACTCCTTTTGCCATTCGAAAAGATAACTCGTCAGAGTCTTGATTTCTTCCGCATAGGCTTCGGGGTCCAGTTCGCAAAGAAAAATAATGGAAACGCCCAGATCGTACATGATGTCGGCGTTGGGGCGATCCTTCAGATCTTTTGCCGCCTTCTTGCAGACTGCGACCGCTCGTAAAATTTTAGGATGATTTTTGGGCGCGTCACCTTTGACCAGTCCAAGGCCAATAATGGAGACGCCGCCGAGTCGTCTTTCGTTGTCACTTTCTCCCAGGAATTTTACTGCTTTGTCCAGCATTTCGCGGACTTCAGGGCTTTCTGGGGTGAATGCGTTTACGTTTGTCGTGAGCAGTGCTGCCAACGCGACGACGGAAATAGCCCATTGCCAACTTTGTTTTGTGCGAAATTTCATGGTCTATTACCTCCATGGACGAAAACTTGCATCAAGTATGCGCATGACATGACAATGCGCACCGCTCGAGAAGACGAGGGGTGAGAGAAAAGCCACTTCTTGATCAAATTTTGTTCCGAATTTGATACTAATGGCCGATCAGGGTGGTGTCAAGCAAACAGATTTGACGCAAGTCATTTAACCGTTACAGTTTCCCACTCTTTGGGACCCCGAATTGACAAGGCGGCGATCTGGACCTAACATTCGAAATCTCACGACGGTCGGGTAGCTCAGTTGGTAGAGCAACGGACTGAAAATCCGTGTGTCGGCGGTTCGACCCCGCCCCCGACCACTCTTTTTATCTTTCTCCGTCTTCAGCATGGCTGGGGCACGTTCCAAGGCATTCATGGCAAAATGACAAGAGTCCTTGACGTTGGTAATTGCGGACCAGACCATGCTGCTATCAAAAGCTTGCTGGTTTCTTCTTTTGGCGCTACGGTTGACCAAGCGCACGGAGCCGACGACGCGGTTGCTTGCTTGGAATCCAATTCGTACCAGTTAGTGCTTGTCAATCGAAAGCTAGATCGAGACTACAGTGATGGAATCGAGGTGATTCGTCGAATCAAGTCGGATCCTCGATTTGCCACCATTGCGTGCATGCTGGTGACCAATTACGCCGAGCATCAAGAGATGGCGGTTGCTGTGGGTGCCGAGCGAGGATTTGGTAAGCTGGAGTTGCATACTGACGAAACGCTGCAGCTGCTTCGGCCTTATTTCCAGGCATCTTCTGCTTCGTAGATGCCAAGTCTGGTTGCGCCGGTTCGCTAGAATTGGCGAAAAAAAACGGCCTCGAAAACGAGGCCGTCGATCTTGGAATTGGTACCCTAGAGATCTACGATACCATGTCTTTCAGATTCTTCAGAGGACGAATCTTGACAACGTTTCGAGCGGGTTTGGCAGCAAACATCTGCTCTTCTTTGGTGAAAGGGTTGATGCCTTTGCGAGCCTTCGTGGCGGGCTTACGCTGAATGATGATTTTGCAAAGTCCAGGGATGGCGAATTGGCCAGGCCCTTTTTTGCTAAGCGCTTTCTGGATTTCAGTTTCCAATCCTTGCAACACTGCGGCCACATCCTTCTTGGGAACTCCGGTCGATTCCGCAATCGAATTCATAATCTCGGACTTCGTGGGCGCTTTCTTAGTTGGTGCTTTTGCCATTTCGGTTGACCCTCCTTGTCAGGTCGTAGTTACGATTCTTCGAATATTTCACGTCCGTCCGCTTTTGCGGAACGCGATGATTAAATGACCTCTTTCGTGAAAATGCAACCCGGAAATATTGTGAAAACCGTCAAAACTAGGCAAAAACAGCCGAATTTCGAACGAATCGGGCGTTGGAACCAGTCATTTCGCTGAGATTTGGGCTGTCGTGCGGCGGTTTTCGAATAAATCCGGCGGGATGTGTCGCGGTGATCAACGTCAAAAAGCGTATAATTCACGGCGATTTGCTATTACATATAATTGGTCTGAGCTTGTCGGGCATGTGGCCGGTCATTTCAGAGGCCATCATGTGTTGTCCGTCACGTCACGGTTACGCAGGTTTTTCCCGAAGATGTGAACAAGGGAATATGAAGATACCTCGACGATCTTATGGGTTTTCAGCTTCAGCTTCAGCTTCAGTGCCGTGTAGCATCACGGGCAAATGGCTCAAGTCATTGTCACCACTCCGTTTCAGCAATCAACTGCTCGGGTCATCGCTGCTGGCTCATGCGTGAGTATCAGCAGTTGCTGCGAGATGCGGAGGAAGACATTCAGGCCCAGCAATACAGCAAGTGATTGAAAAACTTCGAGCATTGGCCACTGGTAAGATTTCCGATGAAACGGCCTTGCGAGAAGACTTCTTTGTGGGTGCTGCAGGACAGGACGCCTATCACGAAAGCATTCGCACCAAGGCGATTGACCTGATTGGATCCCTGCCAAAGCAAGCTCGGCAATTGTACGAACTGCAGTACGGTGCCGAAGCGAATCAACAACTGGTATAGCTGTAATTAGCGAATCACAACTTTCAGCAGTTGGCCGAAGTGAGTCGACAGTATTTTCACACCGACGCCGGATACCGGCGCGTGACTCTGTTGTTGGGCTATCACCATTTTCAACACGGCCCGTCCGATGGAAGCGGCTATGTGTTTTGACCGACTGCGACGATCGGCGGCGGCAACCGCAAACTTCGATCCAGCAGCCGGGCATCTTGTCCGCCATCAGTTGGCAGCAAGCCGGAACGAGTGATGCCGCTAGACGAGTCATTCTGGCTGTGGCGGAAAGCCACGCGGGCGAAACGGTTGCGTTTGGAGACAGGACTTTGTAGCGCCACCAGGCCGCTTCGCCGGATTCGGCCGAAGCTGCCGCAGGCTTGGTTGGCTACTCAGTGTTGGTCAGCTCAACTTGGCTCGACCTTCCGTGCTTCGAATTGGGAGTTGCATCGAGGAAACGCGGCAAGGAACGCGGAATCTGTCGGCGATATGCCATTGATGCATTTCTGCGCTGGGAGGTTTCCGTGGGAAGCCCGGCTGACGAAGCCATTTTGGACAGGCAAGTTCAGGCGTTTCGCGAATCGTCGGAAGCGGCCATTCCGGCAGTGTCGCTGCTGGTGGTGGGCAGCACAGTCCTCTTCAAAACAACGGATCGTTTGATTGCAGTGGATTTCAAAACCGGCAAACGAGTGTGGCCCTACCCCTGGTCGGAACCCATTGAAACCGACACTACCAATGCGGAAGCAAGTCGAGCAGAAGTGCTGAGAAGCCGTTTTTGGGACGATTCCGTCTTTGGTCAGTTGAGCTCAAATGGTGCGGACATTTACTTGATTGATGATCTCAATGGACGTGGAACGATCCGCCACGTTCAATCGATTGGGGATGCAAGCGGCTGGCGACAATCGAAGCAACAGCCTGGTTGCCTTGAATGTTCCGTCCGAAGGCAAGATTCGCTGGAAGGTGGGCGGAGAGACAGGTGATTTGGAGCCGCAATTGGCGCGAGTCTTCTTCTTGGGGCCACCGCTGGCGTTAGGGAACGAATTGTACGTCTTAGGCGAACGCAATAGCGATATCAGCCTTTTCGCACTGGATCAGGAAACCGGGCATTGCTGTGGTCGCAGCAGATCGCGTTTGTTGACCAAATGGAAATTGGTATCAATCGAACTCGCCGACTTGCCGGGCGCTAGTCCCTCATACGCAGACGGTGTTTTGGTCTGTCCAACGTCGGCCGGAGCAATTGTGGCGTTGGATTTGGCCAATCGTTCGTTACTGTGGGCGCGTCAATTCGATCAAGCTGTTCCGGATGTTTTCAGTCGCCGCGGCGTGATCATCCGACGAAATCGTTCGAATTCGCTTGAAACCGGTTGGCTGGATGCGACTGTCGCCATAAGCAATGGAGTGGTGATTGCGACCCCCGTGGAATCGAACGAACTACACGCGTTTGACTTAGTTACCGGCGAACCAGCTTGGCCCAAGCCTGTTTCGCGAAATGCCGGTTTGTACGTTGGTGCCGTAACGGACGAGATTGTCTTGGTTGTTGGCGAAGATGGCGTCCAAGGAATTTCGTTGCAGAACGGGAAGGTCAGCTGGGATATTCGCTATCGCGATATTCAAGATGGAAGTGGCATGGAACTCCGGCCCTCGGGACGAGGCTTTGCGTCGCAGGGTCATTACTTTTTGCCCACCACGTCTCAATTGCTGCGAATTGAAATCTCCACCGGTCAAGTTGTCGATTCTTTGGAAACGCGTCAACCGCTGGGGAATTTGGTTTGTTACCAGAATAATCTGATCTCCTTTTCTCCAGAGGGTGTGTCCGCGTTTTTCCAAGTGGAATCGCTAAAGCTTTTGGTGCAGAGCCGTTTGGCGCAAGATGCTAACGATCCTTGGGCACTGCAACACCAAGGTATGCTGTTATTGGAGGAAGGACAGGTTGCTGCGGGTCTGGAAGCTTTGCGTTTGGCCGTCCGAAATTATCCAGAAGATCATCCTCGGCGAACAATGGCCAAGGCAATCTTAGTAGACGGTCTGTTGGCCGCCATGAATGCGGATTACAGCGCAAATGCGGCTTTGGCGAACGAAGTCGTCGACTTGGTGGAACAACCAGAACAGCAGCGAAAGTTCCTGCGGATTATTGCGCAGTCCAAGCTGGCTTCTGGCGACATTTCCGTCGCATTTGACGCCTATTTGCGACTCGGCTTTGACGTAAGTTCTGGCGAAAATTCGCTGGTCGAATCCAAGAAATTCTCGGCCACGTTGAACTGTGTGGTTCGCAATGGCATCGCACAATGTTTGACTCTGGCATCGGCAGCGTTGCGAACCGAATTGGACAGCCGCATCGAACAAACCGTCAGCAAGGCGATTGACGCACAAGACTTGGCCATGCAGCAGCGTTGTGTCGAGGTGTTTCATTCGCACCGAAGTGTGGCACCACTGGCGTTGAAGATGGCCGAACATGCTTTTGCCGAACAGAAGCTGCTGGCCAGCGAAATTTACGCCGCGCCTTTAACTGGACAATCCGTCTGTGGCGGCACGAGCGATGTGGTTGTTGACCAAGATTCGACATCAGAGCGGTGACTTGAAGGCAGCTGCTCGGGGCTATCAATCCCTGCTGGAGCGTTGGTCGATCAAACCGTAGAAGACGGCAAGACGGTGACCGATCTAGCGGCAGCGATTGGCTTGCCACATCAAGCCGCTGATGCTTGGCCATCGGGCGAAGTCAAAGTGACCGTAAATGAGGGAAGTCCGGTGCGGCGAGCCAGCCAACGGTATAACTTTGCGGAACGCGTGGATCAGCACGGGGTCCTGGCCCCGGCACTGGCGTTGCGAATCGGTCTGCAAGATCTTTTGTTTTGCAACGATCTGGGGCACGAGCGATTTCGTGTCAACGCAGAAGTCCGACTCAGCTCGGCTGGTCCCATTCGCTGGAACCAATTGGGTTCGTTGGCGATAGTGAATCTGGGAACCACGGTTATCGGTATTGATACGACGGCCTCCAATCAGGGACGCTTGGACAGTGCCGTCGCGTGGCCTAGAAAATATGAAGATGCTTTGGAAAAACTGAATGTGTTTCGTTCGACGCGCAGCACGCGAACTCGAGAAAACCGCTGGGGCCAGAGCGACCAACAAGTGCGTGGGCAGCGTATTTCGTCGGTTGGGCCCACTTCGTATCAGCGAATCGTGTATCAGGAAGGAACGCAGCTGCGAGCGATCTCGCCGCTGGATGGGCAGACGCTTTGGGTTCGCACCGATATCGCTCCGTATTCTGAAGTCTGGGGAGATGATCAGGTGATCATTGTCGCTGATGACAAACGAACGTGCCGCATTTTCAGTGCGATTGATGGTTCAGAAATCCAAGAAACTTCTGTCCCCGATGCCGAGCGTCGTTGGACAACGCTTGGTCGCTACGTCTTGACGTGGGATGACGTCCATTCGAACGGAACGCAAATTTGGCAACTTCGCATGTACGATCCAATTTCGCAAAAAATAGAATGGGAATTGCCTTGCGAAATGGGGACTCGTGGATTTGTCTTGGACGGGCTGGTCGCGTTGGTCACCCACGCCGGCGATTTTCGACTCGTAAGACTCGAAGATGGTCAGGTACTTGCGACGCATCCATTAGATTTATCGAACCGCAAACTAAACCGAATTCAACTCATTCGGTCGGCTGGCAGCCAAGTGCTGCTGGCTTGCTGTCTTGAGATGCTTGGCCAACGAGATGAGCTGAATGCTCTGGATTCTGAAAAAATGGAAGACGCGTTTTATTTTGCCGTGGACGTCGATTCGGGCGAACTCACTTGGCCCAGTCCCGCGTATATTGAAGCCTACGGAGTGCCGGTGGATCAACCAGAATCCTTGCCCGCCATGGTGTTTCGTCGTAGGCAAAGGGATGACAACCGACGTTGGAAGACGTCGGCCGTCTGGATAGACAAACGAGATGGCCACTTGCTGTACCAATATGACGATCATGACAACCGGTCTAATCCGAGTTTTCAGGTGGTGGGGGTTCCCGAAACAAACACGATTACCTATCCCATGCCGGACGGACGTACCTATGAGTTACAATTCACCGAAGATCCGCGAGCTCCACAGGGACCGGCGTTTGTCGGAAGTGGCGACCAGGAGCGAAATAAGTCGTTATTTATGGGTATAGGTCGAGCGGTCTTGGAGTCGATTTTCCGCGGCGCCCAATCTGACTCGGAAGATACGCCGGACGAGGAAGATTTGGACTTCGACATTGAACAGCAACCTTAGAAAATCGGATGGAACGCCGGCAGTTTGCATTTGACGAATTTACCGCCGGTTTAGAAAGCAAACTCATGACGAACGGGAACGATGGAGCCGTACAGCGGCTGCGGGAAGCACGCGAAAAAATCGAACAACAGTTATCCCAAGTGATTGTTGGTCAGCAGCATGTGGTAGAAGAATTGCTGATCACGCTGTTCGCTCGAGGCCATTGCCTGCTGGAAGGTGTTCCGGGGCTGGCCAAGACGCTGATGATCAGCACGCTGGCCAAGACGCTGAATCTTTCGTTCAATCGAATTCAGTTCACGCCTGACTTGATGCCAGCCGACATCACGGGAACGGAAATCATCGAAGAGAATCGTTCCACCGGGGCTCGTGAACGCCGCTTCCTGGAAGGCCCGCTGTTTGCCAACATCATTCTGGCGGACGAAATCAATCGTACTCCGCCCAAAACTCAAGCTGCGTTGCTGGAAGCCATGCAGGAGCGTCCAAGTCACTACGGGTTTGGTACGCCGGCCGATGGCGGATCCGTTCTTTGTCTTGGCCACGCAAAACCCCATTGAACAGGAAGGCACCTATCCGCTGCCGGAAACGCTTAGATCGCTTCATGTTCAAGATCTTTGTAAAGTATCCCAGCTTTGACGAAGAGTTTGAAATTGCCAAACGCACCACCAGCTCGCAGCAGTTTGATGCCCAGCCGGTTCTTTCGTCCGAAGATATTTTGAACTTGCAAAAGATGGTGCGCGATGTCCCGATTTCAGACCATGTGATTCGCTACGCGTTGTCACTGGTTCGACAAACTCGAATCGGCATGCCCGGCACGCCTGAGACCATTGAAGAGATGGCGGCCTGGGGCGCCGGGCCTCGAGCGGTCCAGTTCTTGATCCTGGGTGGCAAGGCACGAGCGCTATTGTACGGTCGCTCTCATGTTTCCACGGAAGACATCCAGGCGTTAGCCAAACCAACCTTGCGTCACCGGATTGTGGTCAATTTTGCTGCGGAAAGTGACGGCGTTACGTCGGACGATTTGATTGAAAAGTTGATTGAAGTCACGCCTACGAAAGAAGACGAGCTAACACGAGATGCCCGATTCCAAAAGATTTTTGCATCCTGATGCGATCGCGCGGATTTCGCGGCTGGAATTGCGAGCTCGGTATATCGTCGAAGGTTTCCTCTCCGGCATGCATCGAAGTCCGTACTTCGGTCAGTCCATCGAATTCCGCCAACATCGTGAATACGTTGCCGGAGACGAATTGCGCCATGTCGATTGGAAGGTCTGGGCGCGGCAAGACCGGCTGTACATCAAGCAGTTTGAAGAAGACACCAACATGCGTTGCAGCCTGTTGGTGGATGTCTCCAACAGCATGACGTATGGCAATGGGCCACTCAATAAGTACGAATACGCCTGCACCGCCGCCGCCAGCCTGGCTTATCTGATTCTTCGGCAAAACGACGCGGTGGGTTGTCTGGCGTTTGATGATCGAGTTCGCCAAGTGGTGCCGGTTCGTTCCAAGCGTACACATCTGCAAGCAATCGTGGATTCGCTGTCCGTCGCTACTCCGGCCGACAAGACCAACATGAAAGGGATCCTCAGGAACACCGCGGAAAAGTTTCCGCAACGAGGTGTCATGGTCTTGTTTTCAGATTTGTTGTGTGAACGAGAAGATTTGCTCAAAGGTTTGAGACTGCTGCGGCAACGAGGTCACGACGTTTTGGTGTTTCACGTCATGGATGATGACGAAATCGATTTTCCCTTCTCCGGTTCCATGCGATTTGAAGGCTTGGAGACCGATGCGTTTGTGAATTGTAATCCTCGATCACTACGAGAAGGTTACTTGGAAGCGTTGCAGGAATTCTTGGATGATACTCGGCATGGTTGTGCCAAAAACGGTGTCGACTACGCTTTGGTGCGAACCAGCGATCCCTTGGACGCCGTGCTGGCGCAATTCCTGAGTCATCGAATGGGCGTGCAACGCAAACACTAAAACCTTTCGCCAGAATTGAATTTGATTGTCATGCAGTTTCTCCATCAACCACTCACTTGGGCATTCTTTTTGGTGCTGCTGCCCCTGTTGATCCATCTGATCAACATGATGCGCCAGAAAAAAGTCCAATGGGCGGCCATGGAGTTTCTGCTAAAGAGCTACAAGAAGCATCGCCGCTGGGTCTGGCTGAAACAACTGTTATTGTTGCTGTTGCGGATGGTGGCCGTCGCCACGCTGGTGGCCATGTTGGCCAAACTGGTCACCAAAGATGAATGGACCAGTTTCTTTTCTGGCCGAGCCACCCATCATTACGTATTGCTAGATGACAGTGTTTCCATGGGAGACCGTTCGGGAAACACCGAAGTCTTTGATGTTGCTCGCCAAGCGATTACGCAAATTACCGCGCGCGCTGCACAACAGTCGACTCCACAAAAAATGACGTTGATTCGTTTTTCTCAAGCCTCCAAGTCCGTAAATCAAACCGCAGTGGAAGCGATGGATTTGGCGGACTTGAACGCGGAAATGATTACGGGCAGTTTTGAAGAATTACTGCAGAATAAAGGGAGTTCGCTGCAAGTGTCGGACTTGGCAGTCGGGCCCGAGGCAGCGGTTGGCTTGGCGGAATCGCTGATTGCCGACGCCGTGGATGAAAAGCGAATCCTGCACGTGATCTCGGATTTTCGCCAGCCGTCTGCAGCGGACTTGCAACAAACCAAAGACGCGTTGGGACGACTGGAAAACGAAGGAACGGAAGTTCGCTTCGTTCGTTGTGCTCAGCAGCGCCGCGCCAATTTGGCGCTCACTGAACTGGCTCCGGCCGAAGGCACTCAAGCAGCCGGAGTCCCTTTCTTCGTCAATGTCAAAGTCAAGAATCTGGGCGAACAAACCGTGCCGCAAGTTCTGGTTCGCATCAAAACCGTGACCTATGCCAAGGCTCCTGACGGCAGCGAATCGCCACCGCAAACCGATCAACTTCCGGATATTCTGATTAACCAATTGGAGCCAGGTCAAACGGCGCTACGTCAAGTGCAAGTGGCGTTCGCAGCGCCCGGACAGCACGTCATTGAAGCGTCATTGCCGCCCGATGCATTGGAGGCAGACAATCGAATTTGGAATGTGATCGACATTCCGGAAGGTGCGCCGGTCTTGATTGTGGACAGTGATCTGGAGCAAACGGGCGCGTACTACTTAGAGTCGGTCTTCCGGCCGGGGCTAAGGACCAACACGGGCATCATGCCTACCAGCCAGCCGCTAGAATTCTTGCGAGACGCGTCGGTCGACGAACTGGCTAAATTCGATTCCATCTATTTGGTGAACATCGCGTCATTAGACGAAAAGTCGATGGAGAATTTGAACCGTTATGTCACCGACGGCGGCGGTTTGGGAGTTTTTCTGGGGCCGGACGTCAACGCCAATGCGTATACTCGCTGGTATGACGAAGGTCGCGGCGCGTTCCCTCTGCCGTTAGCGACGGACAAAGAATTGCCGTTGCGAACTTCGGGCGAACCCGATGTCCAATTCCAAGATCATCCCATCTTTCAAGTCTTGCTGGGCGAACGCAATCCGTTTGCCAGGACCATTGCCGTCCAACGCTATTTCGCTCCGCCCTTGCGTTGGCAGCCGCCGGAACAGTCGACGGTACAGATGGCAGCGCGGCTTCGCAACGGAGATCCGTTGGTGGTGGAACAGCGGCTGGGTGATGGTCGAGTGGTCGCGTTTTTGACCACGGTCAATCCGGAATGGAATAACTGGGCACGCGAACCCAGCTTTGTCGTCGTAATGTTGCAAATGCAATCGCATTTGGCAGCTCCGCTACGAGACATCGCGGCTCGTTACGTTGGCAGTCCGATCCAGTTGCAGTTGCCGACAGATGCGTTTGCGCAAGAAGTTCGGTTCGTTCCGCCGCAAGACACTTCGTTGGGTGCGGCGGCCGAAATTCAAGTGCGAGCCGAAATGGCAGACGATTCGCCACTGATGAATTTTCGCTTGGGCATTGCCGGTGATTCGAATCAACGATCGGGCGAAACCGATGTGCGAGGCGTCTATACCATGGAGGCCATAGAACTGGACGGTGGCGAATATCGTCAACGTTTTGCGTTGAACGTTGATCATCAAGAAAGCGAATTGGCATTGGCAACCGATGCGGATATTCGCGCCGCGTTGGCACCGCTCAGCCCGGCCATTTTGGACGCCGACAAGTTGATTTATGAAGACGTGGCGGACGCCGGTTTTTCCTGGACTCGCATTTTGCTGTTCGCACTGCTGGCATTTCTGTTAGGCGAACAGTTGTTAGCCTATTCTGCCAGCTATCATCCTCCACGATCCGTCGCAGCAACGGCAGGAGGACTTCGATGATTTCGCGAATCCGCATGCCGTTTGCCGATGTGACTCGGACGATTTTCGAATTCACTCAGCTCCAATCCATGACGCAATGGTGGCATTGGATGGCACTGGCGTCCGTAGTGTTGGCGGTTTTGCTGTTTGTCATCTATCTGTATCGCATCGATTCGGTGGAACTGCGTCGCGGCACGCGCTGGTTGCTGGTAACGCTCCGAATTGCGGCGCTGGTGGGATTGTTGTTTTTCTTTTTGGACCTGCAGAAACGGACCGAAAAACAAGTTGTCAAAAATTCGCGAGTGGCCGTGTTGGTGGACACCAGTCAAAGCATGGGCTTGGTCGACAAAACAGGTAGCCCGAACGATTCTGATTTGGCGCGGATAGATCAAGTTGTCACGTTTTTCCAGGATTCGCCGCTGCTGGAACAACTGACGGCCAAGCACGACGTGGCCCTGTTTCGGTTTGATCAGTCCGCTGCGCCAGAAGTCATCGCCACCTTTGCCAAACAGGTTCAGCAGGACGCTGAAGGCAAATTGGATGTTCGCCAAGAACAAGAAGCAGAAATTGCCAGCGCTAAACCGTTGTGGTGGCTGGCCATCAGCGTTTTGGGCGTAGCTGCTTTCTTGGCGGTGCTGCATTGGCTGATGGGTCGGCAAACCCGGGGTGCAGAAGGAGAAGCTTGGTTGCTGTTGGCGGCTGGCGTCACGCTGATTGTGGCCATCGTTTGCGGAGCCGTGGCGAACCTGCGTCACCCCAGCGTTTCTGCGCTGGTCGCCTTGGGCCTGCAGTCGGCTCGATTCGAAGACAATGCGTCTGATGCGAATCCAGCGGACGATGGGGAAATCAACAATTCGTCCGACGACGATTCGCCTGACAACATCGATTGGGCAAACGTCTTGGCCGCCAAAGGCACGGAAACTCGATTGGGCGAAGCGATTCGTTGGGTAGTGGAACGTGAACGAGGCGGACCGATTGCGGGCGTGGTGGTCATAACGGACGGAGCGGGAAATGCGGGTGTCAATCACGCCATTGCTGCGGACGCCGCCAAACAAGCTCAGGTTCCTGTCTTCACTGTGGGAATTGGTTCCGACCGCCGTCCAACCAACGTGCGACTGGTGGATCTGGAAGCACCTCGGCGAGTTTACCCGGGTGATGATTTTCAATTGACCGCTTATGTACAAGCGTTTGGCATGTTGGGCTCGCTGAAGTTGGAACTGTTTTCTCGACCAGAATCTGCCGATGTGTCGGGCGACGTATTGGAACAAGAAGTCACGGTGACATTGACCGAAGACGGAGCGGTGCTGCCGGTCAAGATGGAAGTCACTCCGGATCAAGTGGGACAGCGGATTTATTCCATCAAGGTTTCGCCGGGACCGCAGGATTTGGATGATTCGGACAATGTGCAGACGGCCAGTGTTAGCGTGGTCGACCGTAAGACCAAAGTTTTGATGCTGGCAGGCGGGCCGATGCGAGAATACCGGTTCGCTAGGAACATGCTGTATCGAGACCAAGAGGTGACGACGCATGTGCTGTTGCAAACAGCCGAACCGGAAACAGCACAAGAGGCGGACGAAGTGCTGATCGACTTCCCAGACACGCCGGAAGAAATGTTTGAATACGATTGCGTCATCGCGTTTGATCCTGATTGGCGTCAGTTAAGCGAATCGCAAATTGAACTACTGGATCGCTGGGTGGCCGAAAAGGCGGGCGGTTTGATCTTGGTGGCCGGTCCGGTCTACATTCCCGAATGGACTCGGACACAGCAAGGTGATTCTAAACTCACGCCGATTCGAGCTTTGTATCCGGTTACGTTTTATAGCCGAGGCAGTTTGTCGGTTCGCTTGGGACGAGTGACTTCGGATAATGCGTGGCCCATTCGTTTTACCGACGATGGGCTGCGAAGCGAATTCCTGTGGCTGGAAGATGAAGCGGAAGCCAGTCAGCAGTTATGGTCAGAATTTGATGGCGTCTATGGTTATGCGGCGGTGAAAGACATTAAGCCCGGGACCAAGGTGTACGGCTATTTTTCAGATCCCGACACGGAAATCGACGGCCAATTGCCGGTGTTGCTGGCGGGGCAATTTTTTGGTGCCGGCCGCGTCTTTTATTTGGGCAGCGGCGAAATGTGGCGACTTCGCGAATTGGACGATGCCTATTTCGAGCGGTTTTACACCAAGTTGGTACGAGAAGTTTCGCAGGGAAGATTGTTACGAGATTCCAGTCGCGGGATTCTGCTGGTAGATACACAACGAGCGATGTTGGGTGACACGATAACGGTTCGAGCCAGTTTGAGCGATGCGCAGTTTCGTCCGCTGGAGCGCGAGCAAGTGCAGGCTCAACTGGTACGTCCAAATGGCAGTCGCGGCGAATTGATTCTTCGCCAGCCGAAGGATACCGATCGAGCGGGTATGTTTATGGGCCAATTTCCGGCCATTCTGGAAGGTGAATATTCGATCGAATTGATCATCCCAGAAAGCGAAGATGAACTTCTGACGCAAGAGGTCAAGAGTTCGCATGCCCGCGCTGGAATTGGAGAAGCCTCAACGAGATGACGCCGTGCTGGCCGAGATTGCCGAAACTAGCGGCGGGGCGTATTTCGTAGGGTTAGAGAATGTGGCCTCGACGGATGCCGCGGTCAATCTGGCTGGCAAACTGCCGTCCAAAGATCAAGAAACGTTCCTGCCAGGAACCCCAGATAAAGAATTCGAACTGACACTGATGTCTTGGCTGTTGGCGTTGATTTGTGGCTGTCTCTGCTTCGAGTGGCTGATTCGTCGACTGAGTAAACTGGCGTAATAACTTAAATTGAAATCGCATGACAAGTCCTCGTCACACAGAACTCGCTGACAACGTGCGATCCGTCTTGGATCGTCTGAAAGGCCGCATACGTTGGTATGTTTGGCTGGAAGGACTGTCGTGGATGGTGGTCTGTTTGGGCGCGGTTTATTGGTTGGGATTGGCGCTGGACTACTTGCCGGTGTTGGCCGGTTCCACAGAAATGCCTCGTGCTGCTCGAGCCACCATCCTGCTGATGACTTTGGCTGCTGTGGCGTTTATTGCGTATCGCTGGATCTTGCGACGCGCCTTTGTGCGATTTACCAATCGCAATATGGCGACGCTGATTGAACGCAAATTTCCTGAATTTGGCGACAGCCTGCTGACCACCGTCGAATTTGCGGAAGCAGCGCCGGAAGACCGACCGGCCATGCTGGATCGGACTCGCGAAGACGCAATTGCCAAGATTCAGCAAATTGATGTGAATCAAGTCTTTGATTTGCGTCCGCTAATGCGAGCCATCTTGTTGGCCGGTGTATTGGGATTGTCGATTGTCGTGTTCGGTGCCGCGAACCTGGATGCGTTTCGACATTGGACCAGTCGCTTGCTGTTGCTTACTGACCAAGAATGGCCCAGAAAAGCAGCAATCGAGTTGTTGGACTTTTCGCAGTCGCTGCGCAAAGTGGCCGAAGGAACCGACGTGACACTTCGAGTTCGCGCGGATGCAGATCGCACGATTCCTCGTCTGTGCACCATCTATTTTCGTACGGAAAATGGGGAACGCGGCCGAGTAAACATGAGCAAGGATGGTGAACCGGTAGATGGTTTTCAGTACTATCGATTTAGTGGTACGCCGTTTCAAGGCATGTTGGAATCGGTGGCCTTCGACGTGGTGGGTTACGATCATCGGTTGAATGATTTTCAAATTGAAGTGGTGCCTAGCCCCAGCATTGTAGACATACAGCTTCGCGCTGAATTTCCAGAATACACGGGGCGTCTGCCGCGTACGGACCCCTGGTCGCTGGGGACTCGTGTGCCGATCGGCAGTCGCATTCGATTGGTCGGCAAGTGCAATAAGCCCTTATCTCAAGTGTTGATTGCGCCACAGATGGTCGATGGTGCAGATGAAGAAGCGATTGTCGAGCCCATTTTGTTGCAGCCCGATAAGGCCGACGCAACTTCGTTTACGGCCGAAATTGATTCACTGGAAGAGTCGCTGAACTGGGCCGTCACGCTTACAGATCAAGATGGAATCACCAGCGAACAACCGTTTCGATTGGTGATTGGTGCCGTCGCCGATTCGCCTCCTAACTTAGACATTACGCTCAAAGGGATCGGCACGGCCATTACGCCTCAGGTTCGGTTGCCTATTCAAGGCAAGGTGGAAGATGATTACGGTATCAAGTCGGCTTGGTTTAACGTGGCTGTTCAAGACAAACCAGATGTCTTGCGACACCCATTTGCCGTACCCGGTACCGGACAGATTGATACGGAATTGGATGTGCGCAAGCAAAGTCAAGCCGATTCACAGTTCCTGTTAAATCCGGGCGAAATGGTGGAGCTGACCATTCAAGCCGAGGATGGATTCAATCTGCAAGATGCGAATCAAGGCAACATTGGGATCAGCGAAGCGTTTCCGCTGGAAGTGGTTGAACCCGATGCATTGTTGGCATTGCTGGAAGCCAAGGAGTTAGGCCTGCGACGTCGTTTTGAACAGGTCATTGCTGAAATGACGGAAACTCGCGATTCATTGGCACGAGTCAAACAGGAGGCGTCTAATTCGGTCGACAGCAGCGCAAATTCGTCGGACGAATCAGACGATGCGTCCAGTGAGGACTCGGCGGCCAATCAAGATCAAGACCGATTAGATTCGCTGCGGTTACTTCGCGTGCAACGAGCTCGTTTGCAGGGCGACAAGTCAATGCAAGAAGTTTTGGGCGTGGCGGTTTCGTTCGAAAACATTCGCGAAGAATTGATCAACAATCGCATCGACACGGAAGAACGGAAGATTCGTTTGCAGGACCAGATTGCAGCTCCGCTCAGGCAAATTGCCGAACAGCAGTTTCCAGCGTGGGATGATTATTTGGCCACACTGGAAACTTTGGTGCAAGGAAAACAGGCCGCGGCCGATGAAGCCGAACAAGCGGTGCGTTTAACGGACGAATTGATTTTGGCTATGGAAGAGATTCTTTCTAGAATGGAAGAACTTGAGTCCTATAACGAATTGGTCGCCCTTGTGCGTTCCATATTGGAGGAACAAACCGAACTACTGGAAGAGACCCAGGAAGAGCGGAAACGCCAAGTTCAGTCACTGTTTGATTGAGTGCCTTATTTGGGGCGGAAAACGAGCGATTTTGCTATGCGTTTGGTACACTTGTCAAAGAAAGTGGCCTGTTTGGAAAAAGGGCGATATCCCCTTAGGAGTTCATGAGATGTTTGTTTGGTCCCATCAGCGTCGGCATATTCGCAATTGCGTTCTTGGCGTTTGGCTGGCGTGGGTCGGCGTTTCTGGGGCTCAAGATGGTTCGCCCCAAACTCCGCCAACGGGGACAGAAAAGTTGGCGTTGAAGCAATCTGAATTGGCGGACAAATATCAGCGACTGGAAATGCTGATTCTAAAAATGTCCGAAGCCAGCGCCAGTGAAGATCCTCGCCGAGCCGCCCTGCTGAAGCAGGCACTCAGCCAAAGCAAGGATAATCACATTCGGCTGCAAATGGACACGCTGACGGAATTGCTGGCCAAGCAACAGCTGAAACGAGCGGTCGATAATCAGACGCAAGTTCGCAATGATATTCGCGCCTTGCTGGAGCTATTGCTGAGCGAAGACCGAGAAGATCGGCTAAAGAACGAACAAGCTCGAGTCAAAGAGTACATCAAAGAATTGGATCGAATAATTCGACAGCAAAAAGGTGTGCAAGGTCGAACCGAAGGAGGAGCCAACGAATTGCAGTTGGCCAAGGATCAGGGTAACGTCGCGGATCGAGCTTCCGAGTTGGCCAAGACCATTAAGGAAAATGAGAATCCTGACAGCTCCGACAGTGAATCTTCAGAATCATCGGATTCGGACGGCAATTCAAGCGACACGAACAGCGCCGGCGATTCTAAAGATCCCACCGAAGGTTTTCGAGTGGGAGATCGAGTCGAGGTGGAAACAAAGGACGGCAAGACTCGTGTCGGCACCATCACCGAAAAAACGCTCGAATCTATCTCGCTAGGTGACCGCCAAGCCTCCGGCGAACAATCCCAGTCTGGAGAAGGCCAGTCTGGAGAAGGCGAATCTGGAGAAGGCGAATCTGGAGAAGGCGAATCTGCAGAAGGTCAATCTGGAGAAGGTCAATGGAGAAGGTCAATCTGGAGAAGGTCAATCTGGAGAAGGTCAATCTGGAGAAGGTCAATCTGGAGAAGGTCAGTCTGGAGAAGGCCAATCTGGTGAAGGCCAATCTGGTGAAGGCCAATCTGGTGAAGGCCAATCTGGTGAAGGCCAATCTGGTGAAGGCCAGTCTGGAGAAGGCCAATCTGGAGAAGGCCAATCTGGAGAAGGCCAGTCTGGAGAAGGCCAATCTGGAGAAGGCCAATCTGGAGAAGGCCAATCTGGAGAAGGCCAGTCTGGAGAAGGCCAGTCTGGACAAGGCCAATCTGGAGAAGGTCAATCTGGAGAAGGCCAGTCTGGAGAAGGCCAATCTGGAGAAGGTCAGTCTGGAGAAGGTGGTCGCGATCGAATCGAAAAGTCAGACATTGAACGAATAACAAAAGCTCCTGAAGGCGGACAGCAAGGAGGTCAGCAAGGCGGTCAGCAAGGCGGTCAACAAGGCGGTCAACAAGGAGGTCAACAAGGAGGTCAACAAGGAGGTCAGCAAGGCGGACAACAAGGCGGACAACAAGGCGGACAACAAGGCGGACAACAAGGCGGACAACAAGGCGGACAACAAGGCGGACAACAAGGCGGTCAACAAGGCGGACAGCAAGGCGGACAGCAAGGCGGTCAGCAAGGCGGACAGCAAGGCGGACAACAAGGAGGACAGCAGCCTCCGTCACAGAATCAGTTTCCGGGTCAGCAGCGAATCGAAGCGGCTCAAGAAAAGATGCGAGAAGCCGAATTGCGATTGGAAGAGGCCAAACGAGAAGACGCGGTCGAAGCTCAGGAAGAAGCTCAGCGTTTACTGGCGGAAGCCAAGGCGGAGCTGGAAGAGATACTTCGGCAGTTGCGAGAAGAAGAGATTGAACGCACCTTGGCGCAGTTGGAATCGCGGTTTCGCAAGATGCTGGAAATGCAGCTGAAAGTTTACGATGACACTCGGCGTTTGGATCAGGTCGAGCCCGAACGGCGCGAACAACAGTTTCAAATTCGAGCCGGCCAGTTGGGCGGCTGGAAGAGCGTCGCATAGTGCAAGAGGCGGACAAAGCGTTGCTGCTGTTGGTCGAAGAAGGTTCGTCCATCGCCTTTCCAGAAGCAACCGAGCAGATGCGGAGTGACATGTTGGAAGTGGCTGAACGATTGACGGAAGCCAAAGGTCGCTCGGATCACACAAGGCTTGGAAGAAGATGTCATATCGGCTTTAGAAGAGATGATTGAAGCGTTGCAAAAGGCACAACAAGACGCCGAACAGCGGCGTCAGCAGCAACAACAACAGCAACAGCAGCAACAACAAGAAGACCAACCCTTGGTGGATAAAATTGCGGAACTGAAAATGATCCGAGCCTTACAAATACGCGTCAACAAGCGAACCAATCGGTACGCTCGGATGCTGGACGACATCGACGATGAAGTGGGACAAGCCACCGATGTCGATTTACAGCGTTCGCTGGAAGATCTGTCGGATCGAGAAGCACGGATTCAGGAAATCACTCGCGACATTGTTTTGGAGAAAAATCAATGAGCGTTTATCGACCGTTCTTGGCATTGATGGTGGCCTGTTGCAGCGTCGCATCGGTTCTTGCCGCAGCGACGGATGATCTGGAGAAGGCAGCCACGTGGCACATTCCGTCCGCTCAGGATGTGCGAACCAAGTTAGACGATTGGGCTTTGCAAAATCTAGATGAAAACCAGCGAATGCAGTTGGATCGCTTGTGGCAAGATATTGTTACCAGTGATGAAATTCTGACCGCGACGGTGGAAAGCTTTGCCTTGTCAGATTCGCGGATTCGAACGTTGATCGATTTCTGTTCGACACCCAAACAAGATGCATTGCTGCCGGAATTCTCCATTTTGGATGAACCCAAATTCGCTCCGGAAGTGCGGCACAATCTCAAGTTATTCGTTGCCAAATGGCTAGCCAATCACCAGCTGTTCAATGAATCGCAAGAATTACTGCATGACGTGCAACCCGCGGACGTGGTCGATCCCGCGTCCTTGTTGTTCTGCAAGGCAGTGTCCGCGCACCGTTTGCTACAAAAAGAAGATTGCTTGCAGACATTGAAGACGCTGAATGAAAACCAAGATCAGTTGCCAAATCGCTACGCCACGTTGGCTCGGTTGATGGAGGCAGACTTGACGCCGCTACAGACCGATTCACTGGATGAAGTTTCGCGGATCATGTCCAACATTACCACTCGGTTGGAACTGGGGCGAGCTGGCACGCGAGTTCGCAAGGAAGAAGAATCGGTGATCGCCAAATTGGACAAAATGATCGAGGATTTGGAAGAACAAGCCAAGCAGCAACAACAGGCGTCGTCCAGTGGTAATGCGGCCGGTTCGAACCAGCCAACATCGCCGCTTGATCGTAGCGTGGCCGGAGGCCAAAGGGCGAAGGAAACGTCGATCCCAAGCGATTAGATCAAGAAGCCGATTGGGGCGATTTGCCTCCCAAGGAACGAGAAGCGGCGTTGCAGGAGCTGGGCAAGGATTTGCCTTCGCATTATCGAGACGTTATTGAAGAATACTTTCAAAAGTTGGCTCGAGAAAAGGAGTAACCGTATGTCACGCAACTTCGCACAGCAGATGATCCCTGCACTGGTGGTGCTGGTCAGTCTCCATGTCAGCAGTTCGGCTCAGCCGGCGCATGTGGTCTTGCGAGACGGCAGTTCGGCACAAGGTGAACTCGCCGCCGTATCGGGTGACCGTGTGCAGCTGCAAACCGCCGACGGTATGCAAGAGTTCACTCGAGAACAACTGCAGCAGATTCAATTCGCGGAAGCGCAAGCCGATGCGCCTGTGTGTTTGGTGACGCTGACAGATGATTCGCAGTGGTCTGCCCAAGAGTTTTTGGTGAAAGAAAAGAACTTTCACGTTACGGACTTGCAGCAAGAATTCAGTGCAGATGTCAAATTCGTCCGATGGGTGCGTTTCGAACCGAACCAATCCAGTCGCGAAGCGAATTCGCAGTGGGAAGATATTTTGTCCGAAAAGCGTTCGGCGGACATCCTGGTTATTCGTCGGCAAGGCGGCGTGTTGGACTACATTGAAGGTGTGGCCGGAGACCTCACGGATGAATCGGTTCGCTTTCAATTTGACGGTGACTGGCTGGACGCACCGCGATCCAAGGTGGAAGGACTGATTTACTATCGTCCAAATTCGGATACTTCGGCAACGCCTGTCTGTGTGGTGCGATGCAAAAGTGGCAGTATTCTTCGAGCCGAATCGTTGCAGTTGGATCAAGACAAGTTGGTCTTGCAGACGTTGGGAAAAGCCACGTTTCGCCTGCCTGTAAACAGCCTCAGTCGGCTCGATTTTGCAGCTGCATCAACCGTTTATCTGAGCGACTTGCAGCCGGAACAAACCGATTGGAAGCCCGCCATTCCGTCGCCGCCTATCGCGGAAGAACTGGCGCAACTGTTTGGACCTAGGTTTGATCAGGCCATTGATGGCAAGCCGTTGTCATTGGAAATCAACGGAGAACGGCAGTCGTTTGAAAAAGGATTGTCGTTGCATAGTCACGCGTCACTCACCTATCGCTTGGCTGGTGAATATCGAACTTTCCAAGCTATCGTTGGCATGGATCCAGACTACGGCCGACAGGGTAACGTGGTGATTACCGTGTCCGTGGATGGTGTCGAACTCTACTCTGGGAAACTGTCGGGCAGTCAACCGCCGCTGGAACTGAACCTGGATGTGAATGGCGGCAAACGAATGAATCTGTTGGTCGACTTTGGCGAAGACCTGGACGTCTCTGACCAAGTCAATTTCTGTAACGCGAGGCTGTCTAAGTGAGCAACGTTTTAGTGCGAAGTAGATTCGGAGCGTTCGTCTGCGTCGTCAGCCTTGGCTGGCTAGTCGCGAATCGGGCTCATTGCCAAAACGTTCCCGCTGCGGTTAGTCAAGCGGAACAACAGCGCATGGATGCCATTCGCAAAGCTTCTGCGCCCACCATTTGCATTTTCCCGCCCAATGGATCGGACGGTGGCGGTTCGGGCGTGGTGATTTCCGCTGACGGTTATGCGGTTACCAATTTTCACGTCGTCAAGCCATGCGGCAACCATATGCGCTGTGGCATGAACGACGGTCGTTTGTATAACGCCGTGCTGGTTGGGTTGGATCCCACGGGCGATGTGGCGTTGATCAAGCTGTTGGGTCGTGATGACTTTCCCACCGCAGAAATGGTCGACAGTGACGACGTTCAGATTGGCGATTGGTGTTTTGCTGTCGGTAATCCATTTCTTTTGGCCTACGATTTTCAGCCAACGGTAACGTATGGCATTGTTTCGGGAACGCATCGTTATCAAGAACCGGCCGGAACCATTTTGGAATACACCGACTGCATTCAAACCGACGCTGCCATCAATCCGGGTAATTCGGGTGGGCCGCTGTTTAATGCGGATGGTCAGTTGATCGGGATCAATGGACGAGGTTCGTTTGAAAAGCGAGGCCGAGTGAACGTGGGCGTCGGTTATGCCATTTCCATTAATCAGGTCAAGCATTTTCTGGGCTATCTGCGTAGCGGTCGCATTGTCGATCACGCGACGTTGGGTGCTACCGTCGGAACGGATGAAGATGGACGCACGGTGGTGACCAATATCTTGGATTCCTCCGATGCGTATCGTCGCGGACTCCGCTACGGTGACGAACTGGTCTACTTCGGCAACCGCAATATTACTTCGGCCAACGATTTTAAGAACGTGTTGGGGATTTATCCCAAAGGCTGGCGAGTGCCATTGAGTTTTCGTCGAGACGGCAATCGCACCGATACATTCGTGCGACTGGCCGGAGTCCATTCGGCGGAAGAGATCATCTTGTTAACCCAAGGTCCGGGCGAGCCAGAGATTCCGATTCGACCGAATCGTTCGCCCAATCCCGATCCAAACCAGCCGCCTGACGAACAAACGCCTTCGGATGACACACCCGAATCAGATCCACACAAAACGGAATCGCCCGACGCGAAGTCAGACCAAGCCATGCCTGCCGAAGTGGCTGCTTTATTTGCGGATCGGCGAGGCTACGCGAACTACTATTTCAACGAACTGGAAACTCGGCGCGTCTGGTCCGCGTTTGTAGATGCCTGTCAGGTGCAAGCGAACGCAACGGATTGGAAATTTCATGGCCAATTGCGATCCGGCGGCACGTTTCAAGCGTCACTCAAGCCTGATCAAGCGACATTGCTGTGGAAAGAGTCGACGGAGACATTGGACCTGACGCAAGATATGGACAATCAACTGGTACCGGAAGGAACTGGTGGATTGCTTCCAACATTTCATCTATGGCAACGGCTGTTGAAGGAAGGCCCTCAGCTGTTTGGCGCGGTTTATTATCTGGGCCAGGCACCCATTCCGCAGCAAGAAGGCTTGTTCGACGTTTTGGTTGGCATTCACGATATCTTTGAAACTCGCTTCTATTTTTCGCCTCAAACGGGCCAATTGATGTTGATTGAAGCTTCGCCCGATCCAGAAACCGATCCCTGCGAAATCTATCTGAGTGACTATCAACCAAACGCCGCCGGACAACTGTTTCCCATGCGCATGGAAGTTCGCTTTGGTAACCAAACCGTCGACGTGTTGAATGTGGAAACTTTTTCTTCGGCCCCAGCGGAGCAGCCATGAAACGCTTACTGTTGATCACCTTGCTGACGCTGCTGTTCGTCGAAATGGGTTCGAACCAGAATCACGGTTATGCCGAATCAAACCGGTCGTTTGCCGACGTGATTCGCCCTGTCCAAGCCAAGATGGCCAAAATCTATGGAGCGGGTGGCGTCCGAGGGCTCGAAGCGTACCAAAGTGGATTCTTTATCAGTGCCGAAGGGCATCTGCTGACTACGTGGAGCTATGTGCTGGACACCGATGTGATTTCCGTGACCACGGCTGACGGCAAACGCTGGGAAGCAACTTTGTTGGGCGCGGATCCTCGCTTGGAAATCGCTGTTCTAAAACTGCCTGTAGAAACGCCCGATTTTTTTGACTTGAGCCAAGCGACGACGCTGCGGCCTGGGAATCGAGTTCTAGCGTTTAGCAATCTCTATTCCATTGCCTCCGGAAACGAACCAAACAGCGTGTTGCATGGTGTGGTGGCATCGGTTTCCAAGCTGCAAGCCAGCAAGGGAACCTTTCAAACTCCCTACGCCGGCGAAGCCTACATCTTGGACGCGATGACTAACAACGCCGGCGCAACCGGCGGCGCGTTGACCGATCGACAAGGAACGCTGGCCGGGATTCTGGGCAAAGAGCTTCAGAATTCGCAGAACAGCACGTGGCTGAACTACGCGATTCCCATTCAGCAAGTTCAATTGGCAGTGGAAGATATCATGGCCGGGCGCATGCGGCCTCGGAGCCTGGCCAGCGAAACCAAGTTGCCTGATCAACCGGTGACGCTGGCATCGTTGGGGTTGATTCTGATACCCGATGTCCTGTCACGAACGCCGCCGTTTGTCGATCGAATCCAGCCTAATTCGGCCGCGGAAAGAGCCGATTTGCAGGCGGACGACTTGATCTTGTACGTTGACGGTCGCATTGTTCAATCACGTAAAGAACTGGTTCGAGAACTCGCCACAATCGACATCCTGGATCCGGTGCGACTGACCGTCATGCGTCAGCAACAACTAATCGAAGTCACTCTGCAAGTGGAATCGGAATAAGTCATGCATTTTCATCTGCCAGGACAGAAAGCGAAGCGGCCATGTGCCTTGCTGATTCGCTGGTTATTCATCGGCTGGTTGTGCAGCGTGCCGTTTGCTGTTGATGCGCGTGGCCAAGACATACAGCAGCAGGAAGAAGATGCGTTGTGGCAAGCCGCGCAGGAAATTGCGCCGTCGACCGTTCGCATTGAAACGTTTGCAGGCGTCGAGGCGCAAGGCAACCGCTCGATTCAAATGGGGCCAACCACGGGACTGGTCGTATCATCAGACGGATATATTCTGTCCAGCGGTTTCAACTTTTTGGACCGCCCTGCGTCAATCTTGATCCAGATGGGTGACGACCGTTATCCTGCAGAACTGGTAGCCAAAGACAACAATCTGAAGTTGGTGTTGCTGAAGATCGAACCCAAGTCTCCGCTGAACGTTCCCGAATTCTTGTCTCAAGCCGACGTTCGCGTGGGGCAATGGGCGGTCGCGGTTGGTCGAGCGTACGATGCGAATGACATCAATGTGTCCGTCGGTATTGTCAGCGCCAAACATCGCGTTTGGGGTAAGGCGGTACAGACCGACGCCAAAATTTCTCCGAACAATTACGGCGGACCGTTGGTCGATTTGCAAGGACGAGTCATCGGAGTTTTGGCGCCGCTATCGCCTCAGTCGCAAACGCAGATTGCGGGTGCGGAATGGTATGACAGCGGCATCGGTTTTGCCGTGCCGGTGGATCGGCTGTTGCAGCGGTTGGAGCAGCTGCAAAATGGAGAAGACTTGTCGTCAGGCTTGATGGGAGTGAGCCTCAAGAGCAGTGACTTGATTGGTCCGGCTCCGGAAATTGTAAACGTGTTGGCTCGGTCTCCTGCCGACGCAGCCGGTCTGGAAACAGGCGACGTGATCATTCGAGCGAATCAAATAGACGTCCGCAATTACGCTCAACTCAAGCACGTTGTCGAACCGTTGTACGCCGGCGATACGCTGGAGTTAACGGTTCGCCGCGACGACCAAGAACTGACTGTGCGGCTGGAATTGACCGACAAACTGGAACCATTTGCTCATGGTTTCTTGGGAATTCTGCCAAGCGAACAAATGGAAGACGTGACGGTAAGCAACCCGGACGAAGTTAATTCGCCCGACGATATTGATTCTGATTCAGCAGCCACAGAAGAGTCCGGCGTGGGAATTCGTTTTGTCTATCCAACCAGTCCATTAAAGGATGCGGTTCAACCTGGCGACCGAATTCTCAAGATTGCGGGAGAAGCGGTTCGTTCCGCAGATGAATGTCAAGACGTGATCAATGGCTTTGCCGCCGGTGATGAAGTGGATGTCGATTTTGAGCGATCCGACCAAACGCAAACCGTTACGGTTGAACTAGCGTCGGTGCCCGACGAAATTCCGTCCGCTGTACCTGAACGGATTCCGGCTAATGACGTCGACGCGGATCAGGAACCGTCCAGCATTACGGAAATCCAGATTCCGGAAGAAGCGGCTCAGTGCCAGGTGTTGGTACCTGCCAGCTATGACGGCAAAACCGAATTCGGATTATTGGTTTGGATTCAACCGCCGGGTCCGAACGAATCGCCGGCACTGCAGCAGCAGTGGCAGGAATGGGCCAATTCGCAAAATTTGATTGTGCTTTGTCCGCAATCTGCGGCCGAAGAACGATGGGAGCCCACGGAAACGGCATTCATCAAAAAGACAGTGGACTCGGTGCTGGACGGTTATCAAATTGACGATGATCGAGTCGTTGTGGCGGGAACAGGTGCGGGTGCCACCATGGCCTATCTGTTTGGTTTCGAGAATCATTCGTTGGTCAAGGGCATCGCCGCGTTAGGAGCGGCAGTCCCGCTGCGACAATCGCCTCCGATGAACGAACCCGCGGATCGTTTGGCGTTTCTGATGGTATCGGTCGCCGATTCGCCCATCGCGGCGCGAATTGAATCAGACGCCCAGGCATTGCGAAAGCTGCGTTTTCCTGTGACGGTATTGAAGCAATCGACGGGCGATACCTGGGACGATGAACGGAAAGCGTCCTTGGCAAAGTGGATCGATTCGTTGGATCGATTTTAGCGCAAACCTGCCAGCCGATTCGTAGACTTCCAATCAACGGAAATGGAACAAGACCGTGGCCCTTTCTTTCGCCCAGACTGATGTTCGCCGCATGTTGCTGGGTGCCAGTGGATTAGTATTGACGGGCATTGGTAGTCTGGCTTGGTTTGGTGACGCCCATGCCGAAGACCTGGTCATGATTTACAGCAGTTGCCTGCGAATCGGTCTGTTGTTGCTGGCGTTGTGGCTGGCTTTTCCGCAAGTGACCAAACTTTCCGTTTGGAAGTTTGGCGTTACGGTTGGAGTGTTGTTGGTTCTGGCCGTGCGGCCTCGTTTTTTGTTGACCATCATCCCCATTGTCATCAGCGTAACGCCGCTAATGATCTTGATTTGGATGTTTCGAACCGCCAAGAACACTCCGCTGCCAAAGAGTTCGACGAAGAAAGCGAAGCAGCCATCTTCGCAACAAACGTTGGCCCATCAAGACGCCCAAGACGTGCCGAACTCCGGATAAAGCGTCAGGCCGCCGTCGACAAATAACGTTTGGCCAGTGATATAGGACGCTTCGTCCGATGCCAGAAAAACGGTCGCGGCCGCCATTTCTTCCGATGTACCCGAGCGTCCCAGCGGAATGTGACTTTCCACGACCGATCGTCGCTGGGCATCATCAATCCAAGACGCATTCATCGGCGTGACGGTCGCGCCTGGTCCCACCGAATTTACTCGGATGCCATGCGGCGCGTACTCCAACGCCAAGGTCTTGGTCAAATTCTCCAAGCCACCTTTGCTGACGGAGTATCCCAAGTAAGTAGGCTTGGGAATGATTTCGTGAACGCTGGAAATGTTCACAATGTTGCCTGGCTTTTTAGCGGACAGCCAGTGTGAAATAGCCAAACGAGCACAGAAGAACGCTCCAGTCAGATTGGTGTTCAGCACGGCCAGAAAATCTTCCGGCGATAGTTCGTGAGACGGGGCGGAAACCTGAAATCCCGCGTTGTTCACCAAAATGTCTAAGTCACCAAGTGTAGAAAGCGTTTGTTCGAACATCCGTTGGACTTCGTCTTGACGAGCGACATCGGCTTGGATTTTTTCGGTTCGAACCGCATTGTCTAAAGCTGCAATAGCGCGCAGCGTATCGTCCGCTCCTGATTCATTGCGAACATAATTCACGGCTACGTGGGCACCTTCTTGGGCAAAGCGAATCGCAATCGCTTGCCCAATTCCAGAACTGGCTCCCGTCACCAATACGTTCTTGCCGGCAATTCCCTGCATGCGGATTTGTCCCGAATTCTTGAAGTGACTACCCATCCGTCGCCGGAAGTTTACAGGATTTCGCTCTTCAGTCGATTCAGTAACTCAATTGCGCCGCCGATTTCTGCTTTTTGGCGTTCTGGTTCCTGCGGGATTTCTCGTTCAATGGTCAGCGGACCAAAGTAGCCAATTTCTTTCAGCGTTTTCAGGTAGTCAGCCATGCCAACTTGGCCTTCTCCCAACGGCACTTCGCGACCCCATTCTTCGCCTGGATTGTCAGCCCACGTGCCATCTTTGCAGTGCACGCTTTTGACAAAATGACCAATCTTGCGCAGGGCTTCGATCGGTTCGCCTGTTCCGTACAGGATCATGTTGGCGGGATCAAAATTGACAAACAAGTTGTTGCGGTCCACATCGCCTAAAAATTGCAACAATCCGTCGGCCGATTCTTGTCCCGTTTCCAAGTGCAAACTTTGCCCGTTGGCTTGACAGTGATCGCAGATTTCTCGAGTCACATCCAAAACGCCATCGTACAAGGGATCACCGATGCCGGAATGCGGAATAAAGCCTAGGTGCAAGGCCACCACGTCGCAGCCCAAGATTTTGGCAAAGTCCGCAATTTCCTTCATTTCAGCGGTTCTGGCAGCTCGCGTTTCTTCGGGAACCAAGCCGATTGTTTTTTGTGTAGTAGGGATATCGGCGTAGCTTTCTCCTTCGAACCCACCAAACACGCAAGTGAGTCGAATACCCATTTCGTTGAGCTTCGCCAAGAACTTATCCGCATTTTCTTGGGTGCGAGTCGACTTCTCTGGAGCATGTAACTGAATAGTTGGCACGCCCAATTCGTGAGCTACCTCCAATTTGACTCCTAATCCCGCGTCAATACTGGCAAAAACACCGATCGGCCACTTTTCCATTGCATATCCTCCCAAAAGGCAAAAAAGCAATGTAAAGAGGGATGGCGTGGCTTACAAGTGCCGAAGGACGCGGTTGGAGCCAACGATTTATGATTTCCTATTCCCAAACGCCCGGTTCAATGGCAAGCTGCACTTGGCTACCTTGCGGTTCCACGTGGCCTATCCACCAGTCGATGCGTTTCCAAAGCGGCAATCCTTTGGACCACGCCTTGATTTCATCTCGAAGCATCTGGCACATGGGTGGCTGAGGGTTTGGAATTCCGACTAGCACCTCTAGGCATCGAGCGGGCGAACCATTGAGCAGCACCGCGGTGGCAAAATTGATCTGCACACAAGCCGGAGTTTCTGGCCGAATCCACGTGGTCCCAGACGAAACACACAAGCTCTTGAAGACGCTGACGGCTTCCGTAATGGCGCCGGTACGAAGCAGGCAGACTCCCAAAACGTTCCGCTGCTGCGGTGCCAAGGTCATCTTCCGCAGAACACTCAACGCCGTTTGATATTCTTTCGATTCAATGCAGCGAATCGCCTTTCTCCAATCAGCGTCAAGTTCTTCATTCTTAGGGCGACCGTAAAACGAATCGGGCCGCCAATCACCAACAGCAGGCTGTTTCGCGGAATGAGACCAGGTGAGTGGCAATAGATCTTGTGAATTGGCTTTCTGTAACACAATAACTTCCTTTGAATGATTTGATTCGGAGAGTCTGAACCGAGGTTTCAGTTCGAACAAACACGGTTAGATGGAAATGGCGGTGGTCCGGTGGATGGCCGTCGTTTCGCCCTTTGAAGTTGCGTTTTTTTATCGCCCGACGGGCCTGCGAGGCAAAACGAATTGTTTCTCTGGTCCCTCGCTGACGCGTCGGGCTATGAGGTTCCGCCGCAAACAGGCGAATGCGCACCTTCAAAACTGACGCTTCGGGCTAACAAAAACTTCCGCCGGAAAAACGCGAATACGCAACTTCGAAAGCTTCGCCAGATTCGAATTAAGTCTGCAGGCAGTTGTTTAGATTTTCCGGCGTGGCGGGAAGAACGTCCGGTTGACTTGTTTCGATTCGAAGCAATCGAAATCGCGCTGCGTCAACCTTCGCTCGTTGCGTCAATGTCAAACAAGCGACAAATGAGATGCCGGTTCGGTCAAATTCCTCGGGGTCAGCCACGCATTCCACGGTGGTTGCACGTGGCAGTGCGAACTGACAATCGCGGTGGGAAGTATTGTGCCATGCGCCAATGCACGGTGCCGCATCGCGCGGATTCTCCAACCCGCTTCCGAAGCATGCCAGCAAGACCGCGATAACACCCAGACGATACACAGAAGGTTCTCCACTTTCAGCTTTTCGTTCCGCAATATCCGTACCGACCTTGCGTTTACTTGTTCGCCGCATACATTAGCAGTGTTGGTTAGCGAACAATCGCCGAATGGCGAACGAACCTTGACCATTGTGAGCACTGTTTGTTCGGTTCGTTACTCGGATTTCCTGAAGTGATAACCCGCCTTAGGGACGCTCGTCTTCAGCGTCACTGGACGCGACGCGAACTTCGAGCGGTTCCGCCGGCGTCCATTTCTTCAAAACTTCAATTTTCTCTCCTGACGAACCAGCCAGTAACCGCAGGCCAGCTTCTTCGCCCAAATGATGTTGATAAAGTGCTACAACATCAGACATGCCAACGAGTTCTCGCGAATAGTAGTAATTCGCTTCGGCCAGAACTCCGACGGGGTCTTCAACTGATTGGTTGGCCAGCGACGCTAAGCGTTTTTTGGCATGGACGGATCGCAGTTCAGCGGGCACGGGAGCGAACGTAAATTCTTGTTCGAATAATTCGCGTACGTCGCGGCTGATTTGGTCCAGCGGGTCCACAAACAGCGGGTCGGTCAAACGACGTTGTCGCTTGGTGTAATTCAGTTCGTCGCTACGAAAAATCTCTTTGCGTCGCCACACATCCAGTACTTTTATGCGGCACGATTTGTGAACCACGCCCGACGACCGCGAACGTCGATCTTCTACTACAAAATGCAACACCGCATCCACGCTCTCCATTTGAGCTGCCTGATAGATGACAGATTCGCTACCAACTCCCAGGAACTTCAGTTGCTGCAGCACGCTTTGCACGCTCCTTCGATTGGAAGGCGTCTGGAAGTAATCCGGAGCAATCACGGGAACTTGATCTAGCTGCTGACAAACGCGTTTGGCCAATTCGCCAGCCAAAGTCGTCAATCCTTTTGACGCTGCGTTGTTTGCCGACGGCGCCGAGTGGACTTGTTTGGCCAAAGTGTCGGCTTGCCGAGTGTTCGGGCCGGTGTACTCCAATGACAATCCAAAGTTGATCGACATGGCTGGTCGGTGGATGGCCGGAATCCAACGAACCATATCCTGCGGTGCGATTTCATTCGTTAAACTAGCCAGTTGCAGGAATTTGTTGGCACTGTGCAAGTCCCCGTTTTCGAAGGCTCGCAAGGCAAACGTCAAATTCGGGCCGGCTGCTGATGACGCTCGAACGGCAGTTGGCTTTTCATGCGTCGCGATTGCTGTCTTTGTGTTGTTAATTGCTTCAGGCGAACCAGTTGGCTTAGGACGAGTGGCAGTAGTCGACTTCGCCACAAGCGATTTATCCAGCTCTGCGGTCGCTGCTAGGCTGATGGCTGCAGCGCTAAACACTTCACCGCCATCAACCGTGAACATCGCTTTGAACGCGCTGGCAGGAGTAGAAGGTGCCAGGCGAGCCAACTGGCCTCCGCCCCAAATCACCAACAAACCGTCCGCTCTTTGATTGCCAAGATGCAACTTGGGCTTGGTCAGATCGACTTCATAGTCGAACGGCCGAGACCATTCGACGGCGTTGACGTCATCGACCTCAATGACAATCGCCACATTTTGCAAGCCGTCTTCCCAACGGCGAGGAACCTTGCCGGTCTTGCCGTAGAACGGACCGCTGGTGCTGACAGGCACCAGATAGTTGGTTTTGCTGTCTAATCGCTCCGGAGATTGATAGACTGCCGGAATCATTTTCAACAGTTGTGAGTTGTGTGGACTGTTCCATGGTTCGTCTAAATGAAACTGTTGGTACAGCTGTGCATAGCCCAAGTATGGCAACAAAGCCACTCGCCAACTCAACAGCGGTTGTCCCGTGGGGCCGTGAATGGCAAAACTGGGGTAGCGATTCTCTGCGGCCAGATATGCCTCCATGGCTTGACCAATCCGAGTCATGTTTTGAATGGTCATCTGACGACGTTCCGTTTGTGACATGTTTGTGTCAGCCGAAATCGTATCGGTGGCAGTGTGTGCTGGCGTCGATGCGGGCGGCAAGTCGGTGCGAACCGACGACATCGCGGAAAGGTGCTGCTGCAGTATCAATCACCGGCGACGAGTCGGGCGAAGCGACCGGCTGATTGGGTTGCGGTGTTGCTGCGTTTGGTTGGGCAGCAGTCAAGGCAGGCGTTGCCGTCGACGCTTGCAACCGGTGGCGCATCAGCATTGTCGGAATCAGGGCGACCTTTTCGAGCGTATTGCAGCATGTCGTTTTGATCCGTACCACCGCAACCTGCCTGATAAACAGGCGAGTAACCAATGCCAAGCATGAGAACGTCGACGAAAAATGCCCATGAACCTATTTTCCTGTGGCGAAATGGCAAGCAAAACCGTTACGTGACACCTCGTCCGGCAACGACAATTCGCGTGGATTTGAAGTCATCGTTACGGTGTGCCACGATCGCTCGCTGAATTTCACTGGTTAAATTCGCAAACGGATGAAGCAATTCGTGGTCAGCCAAGTGCATCAAGCAGCGCGTGCGGGATGTTGTCGCAAGACTTCCGCCTGTTGCCTATCCAGTTTAAAGCGACTGGCTAATGTCGCAGCGAAGCGACCGTGCCAATCGGATGCGTGCGAAAGCGAAACGACTGGTCGTTGATGGAGACCATGGTGGTCCCTTCTGCGCTTCGATATCGACCACCGTTAAGACAGAGTGGATTCGATCGAACACTGTGTTCATCCGCTTCGCGTGCCAGCGTCTTTGCCAAGGCAGTTGTGTTCGAATGCCAGCGTGTTGGCAATAGCGACATTCCGGCACCAAGCCGACGGGCGTCAATCAGATTCGATAAAGCGTTTCAGTGCGGTGGTCAGATGGATTCGCTTGGCGGCAAGTAGGCCTACGTGCAAGTGAGTATTGTCTCGGTTAGGCGATTGAAAACAGTCTTGTGGTTTCGTCTATGGGTAGCGGAATCTGCGCGCCGACTTCAAACTGAATGGCATCGCTTGTCTTCTTGGTCGATTTCAGTTTTGGGAATTTGAAAAAAAGCGTCTAGCGTACGTGAAGCGGCAAAACCCAGCACCACTTGTTTGCAATCGGTTGTCATCGATTCGGCAAACTGGTTGATAGTTTACCCGAAACCATATTGCGATAGGCTGCTTCGTCGTCGCAGGCTTGCAGTTGGGCTTCATGGTCAATGCGGACGACATCCACAATGCGAAAGCGGATGCTTCGGTTTGAGACGACTCAGCAACACTGCAATCAGTCCACGACCGTCTACGCAAACACCCCACGCGGATGATGTGCTACTACGACGCCCTAAGGTCAAACCCAACTTGCCGAATAGATTTGTTTCGCGAGGCGTCAAATCGATGGGAAATCTGGCGGATCCTATACCATGCAACGCCAGGCCAATCGCCGTCAAGCATTCGTGCCAAGGCGGAATGTTCTTGACTTCGATTTCAAACCCTTGGGGACGCCAAATCTTGAACGGCAAACCCAGATGAGTCGGGTTGGGCAAGCGTGACCACGGTGCCGCGTCGGAACAGCGGAAATCCGCTTTGGTATTTCTTAGACCACTTTGGCTAATGCTGCCGGAGCGAAAGCCAAGTTTATGAATACGCCGAGTGATTTGAACATGATCGGGGCAGATAAACGGGAAAACTTCAGTTGTTGTTGTCCCCAATGGATTTCGCGAATGCGTTACCGAAAAGTCAATGATCTTGAGGGCCGTCACTTCTTCGGCAATTTGGTTCACCAACGTCCAAAGCCTGATCGATATCGCCTTGTTCGAAAACGACCTGGGCTTGGCGTGCCAATTCAATGGCAGTCTGGGTGGCGTGGGTTTCGCTACGCTGCTGCAATCGACACACAACAGCTCGGCCACTTGTTTATCGTGAGGAATCAACTGATGCAGACGTTCCACTTTGGAAAGGATCGCATCGACTGCGTTGGAACTGGGTGCCGTCTTGATGAAAGCTTCAGTGACACAATTTCGTCTGGTATGCTTCAGTCGCTGGTGCAGTTCGGCCGTGGCAGTCGATCGCAAACCAACGCGACAATCGAGTCGACCAGACGAAACGCCTCCTGCGGTTCGTTTGCCTTATCTGCTGTTTCGGCTAGATGAAGCAAACGCTGGGCCTCGTCCGTCTTGGCGATACGCTCGGTGTTATACTCGCGAATTAACGCTTGCGTTGGTCCGCCAACGCACTCAATTCTGAATGGCCTAGGTCTTGGATGCCATCTAGCAGCAGAGACGGCAGGAACGAATATTTGCCTTAACTGACGCAAATCTTCGGCTTTGGAAATTTGATTCTGGTAGTCGGTAATCTTGAGCTGCACCAATTCGCTCAGGTTGGTGCCGCATTCACCACAAAGAAAGACAACTTATTCGCCGGGGTTTTTGTGGTGACACGTCAGGCAAGGTTCCCACATTCGCTTGCCGCAGCTACCACAGAAACGAGCATGAGAATGATTTTTGTGGCTGCAGTGGATGCGGGCGGACGTTTCGATTGAGGTTGGTTTTGATTGATGTGTCAGGCATGTCTTCTATTCGTTAAGAGCAAACCGGTGGTTTTCACGACGGCAAGATCCAGTTTCAGGTCCAAGGATTTCGATTCTTGGGTGTTCGAACTCAATCGACAGAGATCCCTGTTGCTGGTCCGCAATGTGCTGACAAGTGGGCGAACCTTTGGGAACGGTTATCTCCATACGATAGACGCCGCTGTTCGAATCGGCCTTAATGGGCGTTAGCTGAACGTGCAGAAAGTTAGGGACGGTCCGTATGGACTTGACCGTTAGATTGAGCTGGTCGTCTCGGACTTTGACCGTAATATTGCGTTAAGCCTTGGCTACTAGGTACGACACCCAACTCAATGCGACCAGTCATGTCAATCTTGGGGCCGTATACAGCCACCGGCCAGATGACTCGGCGCGAAGCGGCAGTTCGAGCTCGCGGCGGCACTCCTGCCCTACTTCGATTCCGGACCCAATGCGAAAAGTCTCCTCGAGGCAGATCGTGCAGGAAGTGTAGACCGCAGTCGGTAGCCCGCTTTAGATTCTAGACTGGCTAGTTCGTTAGCATCGACGGGTAGAATGTCCCGCCAAGTCATTCATGGACGATGTCATGTGACGGATGTCAAATGCGTCCCAAACCTGAGAACAGACAATTGTTTCGACCACTTCCGTCTTGCCCGGTGCGATGGTCGGCACTTCTAGAATCGGTGGATCTGCTCCAACGTAGATGTAGACATCGCCTTGGATGGTGAATCTCGTTCTTGCATGTCCGGTATATTGGTGCGAACCGTGGTCGTTTCCACGAATCGCCGATTGTTGGTCTTGGTTTGCCACTGCACTAAGATTTCAGCGGTCTCGCCGGGAAGAATGGGCTTCGTGGGAATCTGTGCCACGGTGCAGCTACAGGTCGAATTTCCTAGCTGCAACTGCAAGGGACCGTCTCCGACATTGACAAGTTTGAAAATGTGTTCTTTCTCCGTGAACGGATCCATGACACCAAAATCGTGCGAATAGTTGGCGGCATCGATTCTTGGTGACCCCGATGGGACTTCCGCCATCGCCATATCGCCGCTTGCCGTCTCGTTTTCACTGGCGAATGCGTTTGATGGCACAGATGCGATTGAATCGATTTGGAGCGTTGCGGCGGACACCGGGAATTTCTGTGAATTTGGCCCGCCGAGTGTCGTCGCTGATTGCGTGTTCGTGCGAACCGTGTCAATGGAATCCGATGAACCACAGCCTGCAAGCAACAGCATGGAACACGTTAAGAACTGGGAAAGTTGACGCATAACGGTCGTGAGTCCTGTCTTGGAAATATTCGCCGAAGGTGGAAGGAAAGCGAACAGTGTCTACATTGACACTGTTCGTTCAAGCGAAACAGCAAGCAGTCCTATTCGAAGACTTTGTATCCGTTCGGACTGGTCAAAAAGACACCGTTGAAAATCTTGCCAGCTGGCATTTCCACTGTGGAATCTCGGTAACCAATAACGGCATATTGTTGTTCGGTCAGATTCGACGGAATGGGGAAACCGGGGTTTAGGTACTTGTCCTTGTTCAGATCGTTAAAGACTTGCACGCTGGAGTCCGCCATCAAGATGTTGGCCGAACCAGCGTGTACGGCAAACCAGTCTCGAGTGTCCTGCAGGTAAGTTTGCGAAGCGTCGGTCGGCGCTTGACAGCTACCAGCCGCTTCACATGCCGCTTGGACGCTTAAGTTGCCCGCTTGCTGGATCAAGTTCAACGTGCTGGAACTCGAATCCCAATAGGCAGGACCGTCATTAAAGGCTTCCGTCAACAATTCGCCTTGTTGCATGAACGTCTTGCTTTCTTGATTGTTGTTGGCAAACGGATCCGGCGTCGTTCCGTCACTCAAGAACGGACTGTACGCTACGTCATAGGCCAAAACTGCTTCGTCGGCATCACCCGGCGCGGCATCGCCTAGCAAAGCAACCGACGAGGAGACGACTTGAGAGTTTTCCAAAATTCGACGATTCAGACCGCCTCGAGTAGTACTGAGTCCCTTCAAGCCTTGCGAACCGGGGTTGCCAATTGCCAATACTGTCGGCGGCGTGGTGGAGGCATCAACAGAAACTTTGGCAGCCGATCGAACGAAATGCCAACCAGCCGCATAATTCGAATTGTATCCTTTGTCGACCATCGCTCGCGCAATCAGTCTCGCTCGTTCTTCGCTTGTGGGAGCGGTATTTGCGAAGGTACCGGCACCGCCCGAACCCGACATGCCAGCCCACTGCGCGGCACCACAAATTCCCGAATTGAGTCGAGACAACGGTGCGCCGTCTTTGGCGTCCGTTGTATCCGCTCCATAAAGGTCATTCAGTTTTTCTGAACCTCGTAATGGGTTGGATGGACACAACATTTCATTCGGATTGCCGGCTTGAATGTTCACAATATCGGCAACCCAACCCCAAGTATCCATGCAACCGTCTCGGCGAAAATCACTCGCGCCGGTCGTCAATCGCTCTTGCGGATCCTTGTCCGCAAACATTTGCAAGGCCAAGCCGATTTGTCGCAAATTGTTTTGGCAAACCGAACCACGAGCACTCTCGCGAGCTCGCGAAAGCGCCGGCAAAATCAATGTAACCAGAATCGCGATGATGGCGATGACCACCAACAATTCTACTAGCGTGAAACCCTTCTTTTTCATTTCAAACCGCATGGCCCAGAAGCTTCCGAAGCAACGTCTTTGACGCAGCCTCGATCCGGCTATGCCTCAGACGGTTACGTCGCCGCAGAGCCGGCCTCCGTTTCGCCGGACTCTGCCAACGTACCAACTCAACACCCTTTGAACACCCGAGCCATGCCTGAAAAAATCCCAGGGGCTTGGGCTCAGGGGCTTCGTTTTTGCGAATGTCATCGAGACTCACAGCAGGATAGCCCCGATTGCTCGCACGGTTGGGTATCCCAGATACCATTGTTCGATGCTGTGAACGCCCTTGTTCGACAGTAGTGCAGGTGGCATACCGTGCAATCGTCGTTGGCTAGAGCGTTTGGTGCTCGCCCGAGATCAGGCGGAATTGTTCGAATGGTACTTAGACTTCGTTGGAATCTTCCAATTGGCTGTCTTCCAGCAGCCAGCCTTTGCGTTTGAAATAGTACAACAGACCGACGGCAACGACGGCCATGCCGCCCAGCACGCTGAAGTAGCCGAAACGCCATTGCGTTTCCGGCATGTTCCAAGGAGACCGAGTGTCAAAGTTCATACCGTACAGGCCGGTGATAAAGCTGAGTGGTATGAACAGCGTGGAAATAATCGTTAAGACTTTCATTACGTCGTTCATGCGATAGCTGACAATCGACAGATAGAAGTCTCGTAGATCAGAACACATTTCCCAGTAGATATCCATCATATCCATCAGTTGGATCACGTGATCGTAGCAATCACGAATGTACAATTGCGTTTCCGAACGAACGAATTCCGACGTGTTTCTGGAAAGCGACAGCATGGCTTCTCGATGAGGTCGAATGGACCTGCGCATGACGAGCAATTCGTTGCGAACGTCGTGAATTCGAGCCATCACGTGTTGAGACCGAGAAGTGGAAATCTGCACATCCAGATCCTCGATGCGTTCGGCAAAGTGATCGACAATGGGAAAGTAGGAATCGATCACCAGATCCAAGATGCAATAGGCCAAGTAATCGGCACCTTGGCTGCGAATCTTGCCAGCGTTGTCGCGGATTCGCTGCCGGATCGCTTGGAACGAATCGTCCGGCCGCTCCTGCAGCGTAATCAACCAGCCGTTGCCGATGAACAGACTCACTTGTTCCGATTGCCCCGGTTCGCTAGACACAGGAAGTCGAACAACGACAAACAAATAGTTATCATATGACTCCACTTTCGCTCGCTGATGCACGTTCACGACATCTTCGATAGACAGCGGATGGATCTCAAATTGCGCGGCGAAATCGGTCAGTGCTTGCCCGCTGGCGATCGCGCGAACGTCAATCCAAGTGATCTGATTCGCAGAAAGGTGCGTTCGAAAATCGACCACTTGGTCAATTTGTTTTTCGGTCACTACATCCGAATTAAAGCACGTCACGTGGAAATCGTTATGCAGTGTCGGAGCCGGCGCCATCGAAACAACGCCCGGCGGCGCACCGTGGGAAGTGCGTCGTTTAAAGCGAGGACGTTTCTTGATTTTTCGTTTGAAGCGGCTCGACATGACAAACCGTTCTGGCAAGGCGCGTTAGTTTTTGGTCTGAGCGTCCGTTTCCTGTAGCTTGCGAGGATCGACGAGAAAATCAAATCCCAGCCACATACTACGGGCGCGACGATAATACAGCAGTGGAAACAGTACCGCAAAAGCCAGCAGGCCCCACAACACTTGCTGCGAATCATAGCGCCATTTGAAAACCAGCAACGGATAGGCGATGGAAATAATCAGCGCCGTGAGTCCGTAGTTGAAATAGATGGCACCTAAATAAAAACCGGTTTCTCGCTCATAAACCAATCCGCATTCAGGGCATTTCTTGAACATGCGCAACCAGGTTTCGTACAATTTGCCCTTGCCGCACCGAGGGCAACGTAGCGAAATCGCTCGACGAAACAACGTCGGAAAGTTACTCATCGCTTATTACTCGAATTCAGTTTTCTATCACCATGCAAAAATCGGAAAATCGGCCGGACAAACCAGATTCTAAAGCAACTTGCCAACGGCCACTAGGTAACGTAGACCGCGCCAAATGCTGCCTGCGAGAGGTTGCAGTGACGATCTTATCATTGCTTTTTATACGGTACGGTGAATTGGCAAACCTCGCCAAGTGCCGTACGATGTGAGCATGAAAATGCTTGGAAAATCACTGCAAGTCTTCGCGTTATGCTCTCGCCGTTGGCCATACTATTGGAGCTGATGGGGCTGTTGGGGCGAGACGAACTGGCACATGTTGCTGATGATGGTAATGGGGATGGCAGCATTTGGCATGGGCCGAATCCTGGAAGGATTTGGAACGGACGCTAAACAGTGAAGCTGAGACACGGAACAAACGAATGAAGCGGTTGATGCGAATTGCAATCTGGTGGTTCGCAAGTGCGTTCTTGGCCGTGCCAGTCTTAGCGGAACCGCCGGCCGGGGCGTCTATTGACCAAGTGGATGGTCGCGACCAGACCGATCTGGAACGATTGCACGAATTGATTGCTTCGGGCAAGACAGATGCGGCCGGTGTCCTGTACGCCCAATTGGTTGATCGATCTGGTGATCGCATGGTGGGAACAGGCCCAGCAAACGGTGGCGAGCGATTCGTGCCTTTGAGATCGGCGTTGTCGCGTCAGCTCTTGACAGACTCGGCAGCGGAAGGTGTCGTTCAAGAAATTCGGCGAAGTGGTGATGCCGCAGCGAACGCTCGTTGGGCGGAAATCATGGATTCGCAACGAACTCCGCACATCGATCGACCGGCGTTGCTGGCCGATTTCATTCGCCAGCACCCGTTAGCCTCGGCTTGGGACGATGCATTGATAGCTGCGATTGACTTGGCGATTTCACAAGCGGACGGTTTACAAGCGGAACGACTCATCCAGCTGGCGTTGGACTGGAATCGCATTCAAGAGTCGGTTCGCATCTCGGAGCGGTCAGCCGAAATCGCCGCTCGTTCCATCCTGCTGACTTTGCTTAACGGGCAGACAGAGGTTGCGAAGATTCGTTTTCAAGCGTTTGCACAGCAGTGGCCAGAGGCGCGAGCAGCCTTTGCCGGTACGGACGGTTTGTTATTGGATCAGCTGAGACGATTGGTCGACGCCGCAGACACATGGCCGCAGCAATTTCCGACCGTTGCCGGCAATACCATTACGGTTGATGGGGCGAGCGATGTTCCGGAGTGGCGACAACAGACTACCTTACGTCTGCTGTGGCGACATCCGTTGCCTTCGCCCTTTCAGCGCAGTGCGTTGAGTCTGGCCATGGACAATCTGCTTGAGATAGGAGTCGGTGAATCACGAGAATCACCGTTGTCTGTCTTGCCGACGGTGCACCAAGGCAACGTTTTTTTTCACGATGGATTGACGTTGCGAGCGTTACAGTTGGCGGACGGTCGAGCGCTCGCATGGGCAGCGGATGACGGAGTGATCTATGCGTTGCCGGAAGCGGGCAGAAGTGAGATTCGTCCATTGGAGGCTGCCGGAGTCGCTCGGTTTTCGCTGGCGGTTCGAAACGAACGCCTGGTGGCTCGGATGGGAAATCCAGTGACATTTCAAGCCAACTCCAACACCGGGGTGGAAATCCCGAGCCGGATTGTCGAATTGGATTTGGCTGCCGAAGGCAAGCTGGCGTACTCGCCTATTGAACCTTGGGATGCCACCTTTTCGTTCTTAGGGACGCCCGTCGTTGATGGCGAATTCACTTATGTAGCGTTGCAGCAAAATGGCGGCGTGCCGGCGCTATGGTTGGCGGCGTATGCGGAAGATCGCTTGTTATGGAAGACACAGATTTGTTCCGGGCATTCATGTTTTTCGGCGCGGACCAACGAGATTTCGCATCGTACGGTAACGTTAGTGGGGCAAACGCTGTTCGTCTGTTCCGATACGGGCATCATTGCAGCGTTGGATGCAAATGACGGACAAATGCTGTGGATGTATCGCTATGTTCGATCGGAAGTGCAACCCGTAAATCTAGTCGAACGACCTTGGCACAGCGAACGCAACTATACCGCTCCGCTGTATCACCAAGGGCGATTATTTGTCGCGCCGGCCGATCTTGACGGCATCTTGGCGTTGGACGCGGCGACAGGGCAATTCCTGTGGCAGACCAAAACCTCGAAAGGAACTTTGGATGCTGTGCATTTATTGGGTGCCACCAAATCGTTGCTGATGGCCAGTGGCCGCCGCTTGTGGTGGATCAACGCCGCGACCGGCGGCCCGGCCGTGATAGACGTGACGGACGCCGGACAAACTAATCCGTGGCCCACCAGCTTGATGTCAGGAACAACCGCGTGGGGCAAGGGCGTTGTGCTGGGGGACGTATTGTTGTGGACGGTGCGGACGGATCGAGGTGATTTCTTGCAGGCATGGGACTGTACGCTGGCAACGCCATTGCAGCAGATTTCATTGACCGATTTTGGCGTTCAAGCGGGACATTTGTTGATCTGGGAAAACTTTCTGTTGGTTGCTTCGGCCCAAGAACTGGTTTGCTTTCAAGTCTTGGCGGATCGAACTGGTCTAGACACAAAATAGCGGTCGATGTGTTAAGATAGATCAGTTGATTCGTCTTCAATGGAAAGACGTCCGTTTGTTCGCACTCGCGCGAAGCCGCCCACCGCGGCATCATACAGTAACTCGTAGCTCGGATACCTGCATGCCTAACTCGGCCGATTCCCAAATGTCTGACGAACAGGCGATACAGCGTCTGCAATTGGCCAAACGCAATGTATTGGCCGAATTGTCCAAAGTCATTGTTGGCCAAGCAGCCGTCATGGACGAAATCTTGGTCGGGCTGTTTTCGCAAGGTCATTGCCTTTTGGTCGGCGTGCCAGGACTGGCCAAGACGCTGATGGTTCGCACTTTGGCGTCGACACTTTCTCTGGACTTTCGTCGCATTCAGTTCACTCCGGACTTGATGCCATCGGACATTACCGGCACGGAATTGATTCACCAATCGGCCGATGGTTTGAACCGCGAGTTAAAATTTGTGCCTGGCCCTGTGTTTGGCAATATCATTCTTGCAGACGAAATCAATCGGACTCCGCCCAAAACCCAAGCCGCAATGCTGGAAGCCATGCAAGAGAGACAAGTGACGGTCAGCGGAATGCGTCATCCGTTGCCGTCGCCATTTTTTGTGTTGGCCACGCAAAATCCAATTGAACAAGAAGGTACGTACCCTTTGCCGGAAGCGCAATTGGATCGCTTCATGCTGAATATCTTGGTCGATTATCCCAGCGAAGACGAAGAATTAGCCATCGTGCAAAGGACGACGTCAGGCCATGTCGATTCCGTGTCGGCAACGTTAGATGCGGACGAAATTGCTATGCTGTGCCAAGTGGTGCGGCGAGTTCCGGTGGCGGAACCCATTGCCCGTTATGCCGTGCGGATCGCGCGACAAACGCGTCCCGATCAACCGGCTGCGTCCGAATTCGTACAACAGTATGTCATGTGGGGCGCGGGACCCAGAGCGAGTCAGTATTTGGTACTGGGCGCCAAAGCCCGCGCCGCCTTGGACGGACGTTTGTTCGTTTGTGAAGACGATATTCGCGCGTTGGCGCCGTCCGTGCTGCGACATCGCCTTCGCACCAACTACAACGCCGATTCGGAAGGCATTACTGCAGACGATATCATTCAAAACGTGATCAATTCAACTTCTCTTGTCGCAGGTGGATCGCGAAGTGAGACCATTGCAAAAGCATTTAGATCCGCGAACACTGACTAAGCTGAATCGCTTGCAACTGCGAGTCACGAAGGCTTTGGACGGATATGTAGCGGGACGGCATCGTAGTCCGCAAAAGGCTTTTCTGTTGAATTTGCCGAGCATCGCGAATATTCGCCGGGTGATGATCTGCGGCACATCGATTGGCGAGTCTTCGGGCGAACCGAAAATACTACGTCAAACGGTTTGAAGATGAAAACCAACTTGGTCCTGCATCTACTTTTGGACTTTAGTAGCAGCATGCAATTTCGCGCGCAGAATCAAAACTATCCAAACAACAATTCGCTCAGCCGCTTGGCTGTCGTGCTGGCGTGGCTGGCCGTGGAACAGCGAGACGCCGTGTCGCTGGGCGTGTTCACCGGAAAACTGGATGCGTGGAGCGGCATCGGGAATAGTTGGGGCCACTTGGACAACGCCGTGCAATTGATGGATCAAACTCAGCCGCAGCCCAAAACGTCCATTGGCAAATCGTTACATTCGTTTAGCAATCGAATTCGTAAGAAAGGCTTGGTAATCGTGATCAGTGACTTCCTGGTTGAGATTCCAGATGCCATGGACGGGCTGAATCGACTGGTTCACGCCGGGCACGACGTGGTGGCCATGCAGGTGTTGGACGCCAGCGAAAGCACGTTCCCCTTTCGACGCACGACGTTGTTTCGAGGCGTCGAGTCCAAGCAGCAAGTGATCGCCGAACCGATTGCGTTACGCAAGGCATATCTGCACGCTTTTCAAGAATTTCAGCACCAACTCCAAATGCAATGCCGCAAGTCACACATCGAATTTCACCAATGGGATTCCTCGCAGGCAGTGGACCAGGCTGTGGCGAGTTTCCTGTTGCCCAGAATGTTTGCCTGAGCAGATCGGACGAACGGCCATGGAGTACTTCTGGAATCTTGCATTCTGCTGCGAGCGAACCGTCCCTTGCTGGGGCATGACGTTCGTCTCTCCGTGGTTATTGCTGTGGGGAGTATTGGCGCTCATTCCCCTGGCTATCCATCTTTGGAATCGCAGGCACTACGACGAAGTCGACTTCCCGGCCATTGAATTCTTGCTGGCGGCCGCCAGCAAGAACGCTCGGCGCATTCAAGTGGAACAGTGGTTATTGCTATTCGTCCGGTCTTTGATTTTCCTGCTTCTGGCTTGCCTTCTAGCCGAACCCTCTTGGAACACTGCGGCCACGGAACCTCAAGCGATTATGCATCGCCATTGGATCTTGGTCATGGACGCCAGTTATTCCATGGGCTGGACGCCGGACAGCGGCATCACATTGCTGGAGCAGGCTAAACAACAAGCGGTGGCAATGGTCGAAGCGGCACCTATTGGCGATCCGTTTTCCTTGATTGTGCTGGGCTCTCATGCGGAAGCGATCGTGGAAACACCAACATTGGATCGCGACGAATTCATGCAGACAGTACAAGAAGTGCAACTGCAATTTGGCAAGGCGAACCTGGCCGACGCCAACACGTTGATTCTGCGAGTGTTGCAGCAGAGCCAGCGCGAAGCACCCGACATTAAAGATCGACGCGTTGTTCTTTTTTCCGATCTGACCGAACAGACGTGGTCTGACGCGAAAGAGCCAAGTTGGCAGCGTTCCTTTCAGAAAATTTCCGATCAAGCCACTGTCACCGTGCATTCGATGGCGGCCGATGTAAGCAGTCAATCGCGTCACGCGAATTTCGCGGTAACCGACATCCGAACTTCAAACGGCACCGTCTTTCAGAACTCGACCGCCAACGTCGTGGTCACGGTTCGCAACTTTGGTTCGCAAGCAGCCAAGTCGACGCTGACCATTGAATTGGCGGGCAATCCAGTAGAAAGTCGTGCCGTGGAACTGGAACCATTCGCAACGGCAGAAATAGAAGTTCCCGTTTCCTTCTCCGCTCTAGGCGATCAAACGGTTGTGGCGTCTTTGGCTGAAGACCAGCTGCCGTGGGACAACCGCCGGTGGCTGGTCGTTCCGGTGCTTGGCACCCAGCGAATTCTGTGCCTGGAAGGGGCCAGCAACGTGTCCAAGAACGTGGTTGCAGCACTAGAACCGAACGCCGGCGCAGGGCCATTCCGAATGACCGTGTTGGCCATGGCGGAAGCGGATTCCATTGCGCTGAACGATTTTAACGCCGTCTTTGTGTTGAACGTAGCTAGTTTTTCTTCAGCCGAAATCGAAGATCTGCGCCGCTACGTGCAAACTGGCGGCGCCGCAATTTTTGTCATGGGGGACCAAACGGAACCATCGCAATGGAATCGACAATGGCAAGTTAGTCGGCCAGAGCATTCGCTGATTCCCGTTCGGCAAAATGACATCGTTGCGGGCCGCGACATTCGGTTCGAACCCAACGACTACGCGCATCCACTGGTCAAGCCCTTTGCCAATTTTCCGAATTCGTCTCTGCGAGAGGTTCCGATTTGGTCGTATGTCAGCTCGCAGCTTCTGGCTGACAGCCACGTGACACTGGCTCTTTCTGACGGATCGATTGCAGTTGCGGAACGCAACTTTCACGCGGGGCGCACTATGTGGGTGGCTCTAGATATGACACTACCGGAAACTACGGCGTCCGAATCCAAGTCAACGGAAGCATGGTCAGCATGGCCGGCCTTCCCGTGCTTTCCGCCTATGGTGCACCAGTTGGTTCGTCACGCGACAGCCAGACAAGGAGAACACCGCAACGTCCTGTTGTCCGACAACTTGGAAGGCAATATGCCAACCAATCCCGAAGCTGACGCGCAGCTAATGTTGAAAACTCCCGACGGCAGGCAACGCAATGTTGACGGCGCTCGGGACGGAAGCCATTTTCAGGTGGCCATGCGACCAGCATTCGTGACGTCCATGATCGGCAGCGGCCAGTTGTTGCCAGGCATATACCAAGTGATTTGTGGAACGCAGTCCGTAGATTTTGCTGTGAACTTAGATACTACCGAAAGTGACTTGCGCCCGGTGGACCTCTCCATTTTACCTGCCAGCATGCAAATGAATCCTCCGGATAATTTGGTGGACGCCGCGTTGCCGTCGCAGCCCAGTGGTTGGCCGTTTCGCTGGTTGGTCATCCTGCTGATTGCCACTTTGGTTGGCGATTCCTGGTTGGCACACCGCATGAGCAGAGGTGCGTAGGATGAATCAAGCAACTGTGCTTTTTCTCGGCGCTAACTGGGATTTTCGCATCGCTGAGCCATGGGCGGCGTGGCTGAGTATCTTGATCGCGCTGGTGGCTACCGTCATTGTCATCAAGATCTATCAACGCGAACCGATTCAAGGAGCCGCCTGGATCAAGTGGGCACTAGCGTCACTACGAATTTTCTCAATTGTCCTCGTGATTTTCATGCTCTATCAATGGACATGGCTGCCCCTAGAAACAGAACCGCCGGATCTGGTGGTGCTGCTGGACAACTCCCTCAGCATGCGGAATCAAGATGTTGGACGCAGCAGCAATCAAGCGAAGTTAGATCGCTTTCAGTTGGCAAAGCAGCTGATTCAACAAGCAATTCTGAATCGCCCTTTGGACGATCAATATCGATTGAGATTGGTTACGCTGGACGGTGAAATTAGCATTCCGGGTGAAGCCTCGCGAACCATTTCCATGGACTTGCAGGAAACGCAAGCGAACCGTGACGCCAGCGATCTGGGAGACCGGTTGGCCAATCTGGTGTCACTTCAGCGAGCGCGTTCGACGGCAGCCATTATCCTATTATCCGATGGAGTCACCACTCAGGGGCAGTCACTGGATGTTGCGGCCAAATCGGCTTTGGCAAATCAGATTCCCGTGTATACCGTCGGTGTCGGAGACCCAACGCCGGTAGCAGACGCATCGATTAAGCAGGTTGATTTCCAACCGATTGCCTATTTGAATGACGTGGGTACATTCGAAGTGCAGATTGAAAGCCAACGCTTGGACGGCCAGGAAATGGAAGTCATCTTGCGACGTTCGCACGACGACAGTATTGCGGATCGCCAGACCATCACGTTGACTTCGAAGTCTCGGCAATCCGTCACACTTGCCGATCGGTTGAGTCGTTTGGGACGTAACGAATTTCGCATTCAGTTGGATGCTCCCGAGCAGGACCGGCAGTCGCACAACAATTCGCAAGATGTCGTGGTGGATGTGCGAGATGCCACGCTTACGGTCGCGGTTATAGCGGATCAGCCTTCGTATGAATATCGCTATCTCAAACACGCACTGGAGCGAACGATTCTTCCCGATTCCCGGGCCCAAAATCCAGTCGACCTGTTGGTTGCTTTGCAAGACGCCGATGCCGACTACGTCAAATTCGATAGGTTGGCACGATCCTCGTTGCCCGCACTCGACGACGACTTTGAGAAGATCGACGTCTTTGTCTTGATCGATGCGAGCCCTAAAATCCTTGGCGAACAAACGATGGCTCGAATAGAACAAGCCGTTGCCGTGCGAGGCCGCGGGTTGGTAATGAGTGCCAGTCCACTGCACTTGCCCATGGAGTACGTCAACACGCCGCTGTCCAACTTGCTGCCCTTTCCAGCCACGACCGTGCACAACGATTCCGCCGATGCGACGTCCAGTTTTCGAATTCGCTTGACGCCCACCGGGACAAACGCTGCTCACTTGCGGTTTGGCACAGACGATCGCGTCCATCTGTCGCGTTGGAACAATCTGCCGATATCGTACTGGCAATCTCCCATTCATGGCATCCATCCAGACGCAAGAATCCTAGCTGAAGCGCAATCGGAGGACTCGTCGGTCCTGCCGTCTCCGTTGATTACCTTGCACTATCACGGCGCGGGCAAGGTCTTATACCACGCCTTTGACAGTACCTGGCGTTGGCAATATCCGGCTGAATGGGAGCGTCACTCGGCTTATTGGCTCCAGTCTCTTCGGTTCTTGGCGGATGCGTCGCTCCACAAGGAAGATGACAACTTGCTGTCAGTCGAGCGAACCGCATTCCGCGACATCGATTCGGTTCGCATCAAAGCCACACTTCGGGCAGCGGCCTTAGGCAATTCCGACGGTTCCGTATCGGTCCGAGTTCGTTCGAACAAAACGGTTCGCAACGTCGCGTTAACTCGGCAAGGTATGACCAATGTCTTTGTCGGTAGCGTGACGTCACTGCCACCGGCAGAATACTCGGCCACGTTGTTTCGACCGGCGTTACCAGGCGAAGCTCCTTCTTGCGTCTTTCGCGTGGTAGAATCAAACTTGGAAACGGAACAAACGGTGGCCGACCACGCTAGTCTAGCGAGTGTCTCGAAGTTGACGAATGGTCGGTTTGCCACCTACGATGAAGCCGTGTCGATGTTGGAACAATTACCTGCCGGAAAACGTGTTCTCAAGGAAACGCGACAACCCAAATCACTGTGGAACGCATGGCCTACCGTGTGGCTGTTCAGTGTGGCCGTGACGTTAGAGTGGATACTGAGAAAGCGAGTAGGAGTGATATAGATGACTCCCTGGACTATTCGTCTTGAACGCATCGGGATACTCGCCCGCCGCTTGGTATGGGGCCGAGCGGCATGTTGGTTTTTGGCCACGTTGGTGATCGCGGCTTCCGTAGCCATTGGATTGGATTTTGCATTACAACCGGAAGGCCGTGTGCTCCGGTTGTTCATCTCGCTTCTCTTTGTTGTGTCCATGGGTGTGGCGTTTTACCGCCTGATCTTTCCCGTTATGGGGTTGCGGCCCAGCGGTATTGAAATTGCGTACTGGATTGAACGTCGCTTTCCGAACCTGGGCAACCAGTTGACTTCGGCCGTTGCATTCACCGATTCCAAAACGATCACCACCGTCGATCACACGTCCCGCGAATTACGTCAAACGGTAGTGGCCAAAACGGAGGACGCCGTGCGTCAACTGCCGATGGAGGACGCGTTGGATTCGCGTCCGTTTCGACTGTCGCTGGTGATGTTGATTGTCTCGCTGGTCATTAGCTCCATTGGCCTGTTCGCGGGTGGCAATAAACTGTCAATCGGCGTCGCGCGCTTGTCACAACCGTGGCGAAATATCCCTTGGCCCACCGTGAACCAACTGGTCTTTCAGGAATTGCCACAGATTGTGGCGAAGGGTGAATCGGTGCGACTGCTTGTGGCAGATGCACGCGGCCGCCTACCAGACGAAGTGACCTTAATTGCCGCTCAAGAAGATACGAAGCGCGGAATGCCAAAGGCGGATTCATTGCGACAGTATCGCATGCAGACAGACGACACGGTCGCCACGTACACTGTTTCTGGGCTGAATCATACGCAGCTATTCAAGGTTCAAGGTGGCGACTTCGAATCGCCGGACTGGATTCGCCTAGAAGTCCGAGTGCCACCCAGATTGCTTGCGTTCGAACTAAAGGTCAGTCCTCCGAATTATACCGGCCAGCCACATTTTGCATGGTCTGCGGGGGCAACCGTTCTAGCTGGTTCGCAATTGGAAATCAAAGGGCGTTTCGACCAGCCCGTTACCGATTGTCGCCTGCATTGGCAGTCGGCTCCAGAGGCAGCGCAATCAAGGAAGGTTGCCATTATCAAGGGGCGCAACTTTGTCGAGCAACCAAAATCGGATTGGATTGCCGCCGAGTCGTTTCAGTTTTGGCTGGAAGTGGAGGACTCGCAGGGAAATCGCTTTCACCTGAAACCTCGTCGAGAAGTCACGGTGATCCCCGACGTGCCGCCTTTGGTCAGCGTCTTGCGGCCAGCGAGTGCTGTGGAATACGTCAGTCGACAAGCAACCACTCCCGTGGAAGTGAAAGTCGAAGATGACAACCGAGTCACACAGTTGGAGTTTGCCTACGAAGTTTTCGCCGAAGATGAATCTGTCTTGTTGGAGGACGTTCTTCCCTTTCGACTAGACCAGCGATTTGACGCGAATTCAGACCAGGTAGATTCGCCTGGCCATCACGTTCATGCAAATATGGAGATTGACTTGGCGGACTTTCCTGATGAACTTCCCATGCATAAACTTCGATATCGAATTTCTGCGGTCGATTCGGCTGGACAGCTGGCTGATAGCCCAGTGGCCGAATTGGTCGTTTTGGACGACGTGCAGATGTTGCAACGATTCGGTGAGGCACAGCACCAACTGAAAATCGATCTAGGTGACTTGCTTCGCCAGCAACAGGAAGCTCGCCAACGCACGCTGCAAGCCATAGACAGCGTTCAGGCAGAAAATACGGACCACGCCACGGAACAATTGCAGGCCGTATCGGAAATGCAAGGGCAAATTGCAGTCGCTATGCAAGAAGGCGATCAAGCCGCGTATTGCGAGCACATCGGTTGATGGAACGTTTGCAGGATAGTCGACTTTATGTCGCGGATTTGACGGCCGAACTGGAACGCATGGTTGCTGAATTGGATCAAATTTCCAAGCGTGCCATTCCAGAACTCGCGTTCCAATTAGCAATGACAAAACGCTGGTTGGCACTGAACCAAGATCGGCGCAAGGCACTTGATTCGCTAATCGAACTCGGGGACGCACAAGATTCGATCATCCAGAGCTTGCAGTCCATTGTTGGTGATTTTGGCAACTTGGAACGGTTGCAGGAGGTTCGCCGCAGGACGTTGGAATTCTACCAAGCAGAACGGACCATTCGTCAACAAGTGGCCGATTTTCAATCGCAACATTTTTCTGCCCTGATAGAAGACTTAGACGCGGACGCTCGTCAATTATTGGAGCAACTGGTTCTTTCGCAACAGCAGCAGCGAGACGCGTTTCAGAATCTGAAGCGGTTGATTCAGCTTGCAAAAGATTCGTCGCCGACGCCGTCTACAAACCGTTTGGCCGAACAGGCCGACGCATTACTGGCAACGCAGCCACTATCCGGAAGGCTCGAATCCAGCATCCAGCTGTTGCAGAACAACCAAACGATGCGGTGCCTCACGGAACTGGACGCCATCTTGGCCGCCGCCCAAGCATTGCTGCGACTGTTCATACACGAACCACAGCAAGCGGCCTTTGGCAGTCAGAATCAGCAAATACAAAACGCCCTGACGGATTTTGTAAAACGGCAACGACGTTTGTTGCAAGCGAGTCAAACGGAAAGTTCGGAGCCAGATTGGCAGATCATCCACGGCCAACAGGAACAGCTTCGCACGGACCTGATCGCGTGGAGCAAGACCTGGGACGTTTCGGCCGCGTTTCAATACACGATCAACTCGGCAGCATCGGCCATGTCCGATGCTGCCCAGGCCATTCAGGTGCGTGCAACCGTCAATACGATTCGGCAATCGCAAGAACAGGCCGTCGAATGGCTAGAGCAAATGGACGAAGCGTTGACAGCTGCAGTTCGAGCGAACGATACGGTCGGTTCGAACACGCCTGATCCCATTGCGGCCGACAACACAAATGCGTCTCGCATGCGGCGTCAAGACTTGGCGTTGGTGCGTTCGCTCCAAAGCAATCTCATGAAGAAGACCCAGGCCGCGATCGACGCGAGTACCATGGACCAAGCCACTCGGCAGCAGTTGGCCAACACCCAGCAACAGCTGTTGGAAATGGTACAACAGTTGATGGCAACGCCGTCCGTTTCAGAGACAGACGCGACAAGTCCCGCCGAAGACAACGCCAGCCAACCAAACGCATCAAGTTCTGTGGAAGAACTAGACCAGTTATTGGAGGACATCCTGCCATGATTCGTGACGTTATTCGCATCTGTCTGCTGGGGCTGACAACGGCCGGTCCAACGTTCACCTTCGGCCAAGTGCCGCCAGATGCAAATCCGCCAGCGGTCGATGTCGCTCGGCAATTGCTGGAGCAGATGAAGACTGCGGAACGGTTGCTTCGATTAGGTGACTCGGGTTCCATTGCGTCACAACAACAGGTGCTGGACCGCTTGGATGCCCTCCTGTCTCAGGCGTCGTCAGATTCGTCGGATAATTCAGGCAAGCCATCTTCCAGTGGAGACAATTCGTCTGGACAGAATTCACAACCAGGACAAGCCGCTGCAGGTAAAACGGCCGGACAGGGTGTCTCGGGACGGCCCGCGAGTGATGCGGAATCCGCCCATGGAATATCGATTCGGCAATCGTTTAGTGAACGCAGTTGGGGGCATTTGCCGCCGGAAGTCCGCAATCGCCTGCAAGCGGTGGCCGGCGAGCAGTTTTTGCCGGGCTACGAGAAACAAATTGAAGCCTATTACCGACGATTATCTGAACAAGCCAAATGACGTTTGAACAAACCAAGACGATGAATATCGCAACTCCAATTGACCGACGCCACTGGCTGCGAGTTGTCACCGCATTGCCCGCCTCGTATTTCATTTTGCGAACCGCGTCCGGCCAGAATTCAGTGCAAACCGCAGGGCTGATCAACGAAGATGCGTTGGCGGCCATCCACAAAGGCCTGAAATATTTGGCGGATCGGCAAAATCGAGAAGGGAGTTTTGGTGCTGCTGGGTATGCTCGTGATGTCGGTGTCGTTTCACTGGCCGGACTGGCTTTCTTGGCCAGCGGCAGCTTGCCTTCACGAGGGCCATGGGGCAGCTTGATCGATCGCTTGCTGGATTATGTTCTAAACAGCTGTTCCGCCAGCGGATTCGTAAGTGTCGATGCTGCCGATTCGCACGGTCCAATGTATGGACATGGATTCGCCACAACGTTTTTGGCCGAAGTCTATGGAATGGTTCGGCGGCCGGATCTGCGAGCGAAACTTTCCAAGGCCGTGCAGCTGATTGTCGATTCGCAAAACGACCAAGGTGGCTGGCGATACCAGCCGCTTCGCCAAGACGCGGATCTTTCTGTTACGGTTTGTCAGATGATGGCACTACGAGCGGCGCGGAATTGCGGTATTGTCTTTGACAGCCAGGTCATGGATCGAGCGGTGGAGTACGTGAAACGCTGCCAAAATCCCGATGGTGGATTCATGTACCAACTTCCCAGCGGCGACAGCCAATTCGCTCGGTCTGCCGCCGGAGCAGTCGCGCTCACGTCGGCCGGCGTGTATGACGGCAAGGAATGGTCCAATGCCATTGCGTTCCTTCGTCAATTTCAGCCCAAACCAGATGCCGATTCGGAAATGCCCTACTTTTTTTATGGTCACTACTATGCTGCATTGGCCATGTGGATGGCAGGCGGGCCGCTTTGGCAAAACTGGTTTCCTGCCATACGAGACAATTTATTGGGGCTGCAACGCAAAGACGGATCGTGGTACAGCCACACAGTCAATTCTGCCGAATATGCCACAGCTATGTCACTGCTTGTCTTGCAGTTACCGCGTGGCGTCTTGCCGATACTCCAAAGATAAAGGAGGCGTCCATGCGAAGGCTTATCGCCATCAGTTTCCTGTTGTGGTATTGCGTGACAACTCAGGCAAATGAATCCGAATTTGTTCGGTTGCAATACGCCGATGGAACGACCCAGGCAGCTCGATTATTACAAATTGATTCTGACGGTGGACTGCAGTTTGAATTCGCCACAGGCACACCGCAATCCGCAGCCAGTGGTCGCGTGTTTCAATGGGGACAATTATCGAAACAACCGAACCGGCCGCAAATCGTATTTCAACGCGGTGGATATTTAATGTTTGATGCGTCCGAATTCGAACGTATGGACCAGAACACGATTTCACTTCGGCATTCCATTTTTGGTTCGCTCGCCATTCCCACTCGGCAGGTTCAGGCGATTCGCTTTCAACCAGCGGCGACGGATCGTAAGTTGGCTTCGTGGCTGCAGCAAGTTGCGGATCGAACCGAATGGTCAGACGCAATACAGCTGATCAACGGAGACAAACTGGACGGCACGTGGACGCAATGGCAAGACGAGATGCTGACCATCGAAGTGGCCGGTCAGTCAATCTCCGTCTCGGCCGATCGAATTGCCGAACTGCAGCTGGGCCAGAGGAACGTTGGTGACGAACCGTTACCAGAAACGCAATTCTGGATTGGCCTAAACGATGGGAGTCTATTGCCTGCTGACAGCGTCGAATTGAACGCACGTTCGCTGGAGGTTCGTGTTTTTGGCGCCGATTGGAAATCGGATGCGTTTTTTCGCCCGCTGGACATGCGGCTGGTCCGATTTCTTGAAGTGACAAACGCTCGTCATCTGGTTCACGTTGCCGAACTTCCCATCGTGGACTTTCGCCATACGCCGTTTCTGGGGCAAGCGATGCCGCTGGGCAAAAATCGAAACTCGCAGCAGCTGGGCATTCAGGTCAACGGCGTTGCCTATCACCACGGTTTGGGAATGCGGCCAACGTCTCGGTGTGTGGTTGATGTGCCAGATGGCGCCACCTGGTTTGTTTCGGAGATGGCCATCGACGACGTCGCCACGCAGAATGGAATGAAGCATGGCAGCGTTCGATTTCGCGTTTTCTTGGAGGACCGAGACAAGCGATGGCGCGAAGCATTTCGCAGTGATATCGTTCGCGGCGATACGATTTCCGCTTGCCGAATCAAGGTAGATCCAGCAGACCGATTGGCGTTGGTGGTAGACTGGGCCGATCGAGCAATCGAAGGCGATGAAGCCGTATGGCTGAATCCTCGCTTTTTACAGACGCCAGCCGTTTTGCCCTAGCTGGCAGTTTTGAAGTTGCTCATTCGCGTTTCTCTGCGGAATTTGCTGGCCCGACGAGGGACCAAGAAAACGTTCGATTTTCCCTCACTTACGTTTCGGGCTATGAAAAAGTGAAACGTAAAAAGCGAGAAGGCCGCTCCGTAAGAGCAACGAGCACTGGCTTACAGCAATGGCATGCCGTAGTCGTGTTCCCCTTTTTCAAACACCACGTGTGCTCGGCCAACCAGCAACGGATCAATCATGCCGATTTCATCCATGGACTTGCCGTCATACGGCAGCTTGTGCAGCACATAACGCAGGGAATTCAAACGAGCTCGTTTCTTGCAGTCGGACTTCACTACCGTCCAAGGTGAATCGGCCGTATCGGTGTAGAAGAACATGGCTTCCTTGGCCTTGGTGTATTCGTCCCATTTATCTAAAGACGCTTTATCAACCGGCGAAAGCTTCCACTGTTTCAACGGATGGGCTTCGCGTTCCTTAAATCGACGGCGTTGTTCGTCTTGACTGACGGAAAACCAAAACTTGATTAAGTGAATTCCGCTGCGAACCAGATTGCGTTCAAATTCGGGAGCTTGCCGCATAAATTCGTTGTATTCGTCGGGCGAACAAAATCCCATCACGCGCTCTACACCTGCTCGGTTGTACCACGATCGATCGAACAGCACGATTTCGCCGGCGGTGGGCAAGTGCTTTACGTATCGCTGAAAATACCACTGACCTTTTTCGTCTTCGCTAGGTTTGTCCAAGGCCACCACGCGAGCACCACGAGGATTCAAGTGCTCCATGAACCGTTTGATGGTACCTCCCTTGCCAGCCGCGTCACGTCCTTCAAACAGGATTACCACTTTCTGGCCCGTTTGCTTGACCCAGGCTTGTAACTTCAAGAGCTCGACCTGGAGACGATATTTTTGTTTCTCGTAGTTCTTACGAGACATCAAATTCTTATACGGATATCCGCCGTTGCGCCAGTCTTCTGATAAAAGATCATCCGCCCTAGACTTGCGGTTCGTTCCCATGCTGGGATTGTCTAGCAACGCTTGGCGAAGCACGGCGGCATCGTCAATCGAGGTGCCATCCATGATCACTTTCAGGACTTTCGAGAGCGTGTCGACATCGTGCGGAGGCACCCCGTTCACGATGTCTCGAACCGCCGCAATCTTGGCTTGCTGCGCTCCGTCAATCGATTCGGTCACTACATGCTTCTCGATGCCACCCGGCGTTTGAGTGGGAGCCGTGTCACCTCGCTTTGCCGCTCGAGGCCGCCCATTGCCGCTGCCGGAAGTCGCTTTCTTTGATCCCGTTGGTTTGCGATTCTTCGAATCGACGGCGTCATTATTGGACATGTCGCCACCTGCCGCTTTGTTGGTTTTCGTTTTTTTCGCCATAGGCAAATTATAGAACAAAAAAGCCGATTCAGCGAATGCTGTTGATTGACATTTCAACCAACAGTTCAAATCGTGCGAATTGGCGCACCGCACACTCACTTTGTGGTAGTCCGATGCACCAAACCACAACGAACCGCGACAACTACGCGCCGTACTTGCCCATGCGCCCTGCGTTGGCCAACGCCAGTGACATCAGATATTTGGCTTCGAATTGTCCCAATCCGCCGGTGATACACTCTTTTTCATGAAACGCCGCTTTTCCATCGGGCCGGCAGCAATGAGAATACAACAACGTGGGCACCGGATGCCAGCTATGGCTCTTCAAATAGCTGGGAGTGCTATGATCGCCAGTGACAATCACGACGTCAGGACCGAGTGCTTCCACTTTGGGAATGGCAGCGTCAAATTCTTCCGTACGCTGTACTTTGGCGTCAAAATTTCCGTCTTCACCGGTACTGTCGGTATATTTAAAGTGCAAGAAGAAGAAATCATATTCATTCCAATGATCTTTCATCACTTGCACTTGTTCATCCAATGTTTGGGGCGCACCCACAATGTCCATGCCAACCAACTGTGCCAAACCTTTGTACATGGGATAAACGGCAATCGCGGCCGCTCGTAAACCATACACTTCTTGATAGGTGGGCAGATTGGGGCGAGCCGCGAAGCCTCGCATCGTCAAGCCATTGGCTTTCTTCTCGTCCTTCAACAACTCTTGCGCTTGGCGAACAAACTCCGCCGCCACTTCCGCTGTTTTCTCCGAAGCAGCATCGTGGGCCTTGGGTTTCAGAGGTGGAACCCCGGTCGCTTGTGGATCGGTGTCTTCGACATTTCCGCCCAACCCGGCGCCTCGCAAAACCACCACAAACCGATGTTCCTTGACCGGTTCGACAAACACTTCGATGCCGGGGATTTTCACTTCGCGTAACTTAATGGCCAGCGGAGCACTTTCTTCTGTCGGAAGTCGACCCGCTCGCCGATCCGAAATATTCCCGTTTGCGTCCAACGTGCAGAAATTGCAGCGAACCGCCACGTCACCGTCTTGCAACGCGAAACCGATTCCCGTGGCCTCGAGTGCTCCTCGCCCAATCTGATATTTCAGCGGATCGTAACCGAATAATCCCAAATGCCCGGGTCCGCTGCCCGGAGCAATCCCCGGCAGAACAGGCGTGCTGAGTCCTTGCACACTTTTTTGCGCCAATTTGTCCAAATTGGGTGTCTTGGCAGCCTCTAGTTCCGTCGGCCCGTCCGGAGAATGTGGCAAGCCACCCAGTCCGTCGGCCACCAGCATCACAATTTTGGAATCGTTCTTGGTATGAAGGGCACGAGTCAGATCATGAATGTCCATGACAAAAAAGTCTCCGCAAAGTCAGCTGGAAGTAGAATTGGCTTGGGTCAAAAAACAAAATAGACCGCCTTCTTTGGCCGTTGATTAAGTGAATAAGATAACGCTGAATCGTTCAAGCCGATATGCCCCATTTTTTGTGCCCGTATGGAACGCTTATGCGTGGCGCGGTATCCTCACCGGTTTGACACGTGGACAGGAATGCGAGACTCCTCGTTGAAATTCCATTCGTATCGTCCGTCCGCATTTACTCGAGATTTAGGAAACGTCTGGCATGCCTTCGCTTCGGTACGACTACGCCGCCGCCCTCCTGCCTGATTACGGCATTAACCAAGGAGATTTGGACCAATTGGCTCCGCTACTGGAAGCGGCCAGGAACGAAGTCCTGCAAGTAGACAAGCAATTATACGAATCCAAAGGCGCAATTCCCGGCCAAAAGCAACCACTGGACGCTGGCTTTGTAGAAATGCCAGAACGGATTTTGGCTGCCTACCGAAGTGACCGACAAGGCAGCGAATTAGGTCGCATCCTGAAAACGGCCGAGCGGATTCGTGAACGATGTGATCGAGTGGTCGTGTTGGGGATTGGCGGTTCGTACATGGGCGCCAAAGCACTGATGGACACTTGCTGCCATCCGTTTCATAACGAAATGAGCCGAGCAGACCGAGGCGGGCGGCCCAGGATCTACTTCGAAGGAAATAATGTCGACAATGACAGCGCCAACGGTTTGCTGGATCTTCTTCGCGCCGAATCGTCTGGCGACGCCGCCAATTGGGCCATTGTGGTCATCAGCAAAAGCGGCGGCACACTAGAAACCGCTGTTTCGTTTCGCGTCTTCTTAGAAGCACTTTCCGCCAGCGTCGGCGGAGACACCAAACAGTTGGCGGAATTAGTCGTGCCGGTGACAGGCAGTTCGGGCAAACTGTTTGACTTGGCCACGGAATTGGGTTGCCCTGAAGTTTTTGAAGTGCCCGACGGTGTGGGTGGTCGGTTTTCAGTCCTCTCCGCCGTCGGCTTGCTGCCCGCCGCCATCATGGGCTTGGATGTCGTTCAGTTGCTGGAAGGTGCCGCAGAAATGAATCGGCACTTTGCCAATAAGCCATTGGGCGACAACGTGGTGCTGGACTACACCGGCGTCTGCCATCTGCTGGAAACAAAACGAGCGATGAATTTGCGGCTCCTTTCCGTTTGGGCCAAGTCACTGGAAACGGTCGGACTGTGGTATGACCAATTGTTGGCAGAAAGTCTGGGCAAGGAAGAAAAAGGCGCCACGCCGCTGACCGTGGTCAATACGCGAGATCTGCATTCTCGAGCTCAACAGCATCAAGAAGGAGCTCGAGACAAGTTTATCAACAACGTGATTGTGCAGCAGTGGCGACGAGACGCCATTGCGGTTCCACAGCGAACCACCGATCCCGATTCGCTAAACCAAATTGCTGGTCGCACCGTTCCGCAAATCATGGACGCCGCCATCAGAGGAACGAACCAAGCGTACGCGGACGACAAACGTCCCACCGCCGATCTGTACCTGCCTCAAGTTGACGAATTCCACGTCGGTCAGCTTCTGCAAATGCTGATGCTGGCGACCGTGGTCGAAGGTCGCTTGCTGGGAATCAATCCGTACGGGCAACCCGGCGTGGAGAAATATAAAATCTACATGAAACGAAATCTGGGAATCGGCTAACACCGCGGGACAGGAGCAAACGTCATGGCGAATCAACTCGAATGGCTGGGGCACGGTGGCTGGAAACTGACAACTTCTGGTCACACGGTGTTATTGGATCCGTTTGTGGATGATTCGCCCGTTGCCGTTTGCAAGGCTGCCGATTTGGAAGCGGATTTCATCTTGGTTTCGCATGGTCACTTCGACCACATTGCCGACGTGGCCAAAATCGCCATTCGCACCAAAGCACAAGTGATCGCTAATTTTGAAATCGCAGAATGGTTGAAAGCCAGCCACGGCGTGGAATCAACCATTGGCATGAATTTGGGCGGTTGGGTGACGGTGCCGTTTGGTAAAGTCCAAATGACGGTGGCTCATCATAGTTCTCAACTGCCCGACGGTTCGTACGGCGGCAATCCGGGCGGCTTTGTCGTAGCTTTGCCTGAATCGACCATCTATTTTGCTTGCGACACGGCACTGTTTTCGGATATGCAACTGATTGGCGAAACCGGCATCGACGTCGCCGTGCTGCCCATTGGAGACCTATTTACCATGGGGCCCGAAGACTCCGTCCGAGCGACCAAGTTGATCAACCCCAAGACCGTGCTGCCCGCTCACTACAACACGTGGCCACCCATCGCGCAAGATGCAAAACGCTGGGCCACCATGATCAGCGAACAAACTTCTTCAACGCCCGTCGTCCTCCAGCCCGGCGAATCTTTTTCACTAGCGTAAAACCAGCAGGCTCTTCGCAAAACAAGGCGGCGTCTGATTTGGACGTCGGCGATTCAGACTTGCTCTTTGCCGCTGTGACTCGGTAGTGAATACATGGGTGACTAACATTCTCGCAAGCGACAGAGCGATTTCGCCCTAGAGCCAACTCTCCGGCTGTGTGCCAAAAATCACATCACCCCAGGAAAATTGTGACAGACAATTTCGTTATTAGTAATAGACGGTCGTTTTAGTTGTTCACAAAGCGATTCGTGCTATGACGGCCAAACGCGCCGGCATCGAAGGCCCCGTACGCCGCAGCGGTTTAGCCGATTTTTTCGCCGACAGATTCGGTGCCACAACTCGCAACTTATCAATGGTGTCGTATGGTAAATCGGCAATTTCGAATTCGAACACTCTTCACGGTCACATCTCTCGTGGCAATTGGCCTTTCAGTTCATTTGGCAAGAACTAAAGAGCATTCCGAATTGGAAAAGGTCCGCGAGGCAGGCGGCCGGTGGAAGTACGTGGACGTTGCAGGCCTGGATCCAGGTTACACTTCGTTAGTGGCTCATTGGTGGCGTCATCTCTTAGGAATCCAACGCGTTGGCTTCGTCGAAGTCATCAACTCGGACGAAGAACGATTTCCGGACAATCTTCATCGCTTCGCGTATCTGAACTGGGTCAAAATCACAAATGGTTATGCCGTTCCCAAACAATTGTCTGGCTTAGCAAACATCGAAAAACTACGATGGCTTTCCCTCAGCGGACACGTATATGATACGTCAACTTGGCCAGCGATTGATTCACTACATTGGATTTGGGTAAGCGAGGCGGATCGTTGTTCCGGCGAACCCATTGTTGGACCGTATATCAGTGGACATACCGTTGATCAAATTTGCCGATTTGCCAGCAGGACGCCCAGTGTGCGTCAGTTGGCTTGCCCAGTGTCGCCGGAAATTGTCCAACAAATGCAACAACAGAATTCCCGCTGTGCGTTCATCATACAACCCTGGCTTGGCGACGACTCGACTCTTTTGTATTCGCCCGTCTTTGACTGTCCCATAACGAAGTATCCGCCGGAGACGCCTGTTCATGACGACTCATCACCCGCAAATGAACCGTAATTTTCGGCTTCGCAAGTTGGTTGCGTTGATGCTTGTCATTGCTCTTTTGACAACCGTCGCGTACGAAGCGTTTGTCATTAGTTTTCGCAACATGGTGATCGACGAAGGCCAGCTTGTTGTTTCGGACGCAGTATCGTTTGAACGGAAACTTAGTTTGGGGAATATTCATTATCAATTTCGACGACGCCTGCCCGGTTTCCGTTCCGTGAACCACATCGGCTGCTTGTACTCGTCCAACATTCATTTCCTGGCGTTCTTTCCCGAAGTAGAAACGATCTGGATGTGCGGCATTGCCGGCACGCCCAAACTCGATCCACTCCGTCATTGCAGAAACCTGCGAGAATTCTCGTGTCCAGACTCCGATATCTTCGACCTGCAACCTCTGCAGAATTGTTCGAGCTTACGAAAGCTGGAAATCCCCGGTTCGATAGTGACGGACGTTACTAGTTTGAAGCACAATAAAAAGTTGGAATATCTCGATCTCTCTCGAACCAAACTGGAATCATTAACACCGCTCGCGGGCTTGGGCAACTTGGCCGAATTACATCTGTCAGGCGCTTCGTTGAAGGATTGGTCCAGTCTGTCGTCATTAAACCAATTGCGGAGGCTCGATTTGGCTGGCAGCAACTTTTCGGATTCGTCGCTTCTCGGTTCGCTGGGACAACTGACTTCGCTGAATGTCGCGGGCACTCGAGTTGACGACCTGAATTCGTTGACAACGCTAATCAACTTGAGTCATCTAGATATTCGAGAAACAGAGGTTCGCGATTTTTCGGCATTAACGAACCTACGGCAGCTAGAATCACTTGCGATTCAAATCAACTGCACCACTCCCCAAGGCTTGGCCAAACAGTTGGACGCGCTTAGCGAACACGATTGGCCTCGGTTGTCGGAGTTAACCATCCGTGTTAGTGGACCGATTGAAAAGTTTGAAGGGCAAATTGATGATATTGCGTCAACGGCAGAATTATCGCTTGACCTATCCGATACGTTTATTTGCGAAGACCATGAACTTCCAATCCGACGACCAAACACGCACTTGATACTAAACCTACACGTCGCCCCCGGCCGAAAAGACTGGCCACACATTTCCTACACGTGGGGCCGACCTAGGTCCCAGGATGGCAACGTTCGCGATCAATGGAAGCCGTATTATCAAATTCAACAATACTGAGACATACACCGCAACGTAACGATATGACTCGCATTTCCTATACTTTGCAACGAATGTTCGTTTGCCTATCGTTGATGTGCATTGCGTTTGCCTTTGCCACTGGCCCCATGCGTCAACGGCAACAGCAAATCCGTAGTGTTGAACGCCTCAGACGCAGCGGTTGTTACGTACTTAGATCCAATTTCCTGGGGCTCGGAATTGTTTTTCCGGGTGGCCGTCCGGCCTACGGATTCGAACATCCAAGTCGCGTGAATATTGACGAATTTCCAGCTACCGGTAACGAATCCGTTTCCGACGAAGACATCATCAAGTTGCTCCGCTCGATTCGCGGCCTAACCTACGTTGACTTTGGAGACAGGAAAGTCAACGTCAAGCTGCTCGATCTGCTGTGCGTCGAAAACAAAAATTGCACGATCGTGCACAGCCAAGAGTACGCCAGCCCAATCCACGTTCGCAACAAACCGATTGATCCCGTTCTTCTGAATTCAGTTCACTCTCTAAAACACCCCGACAAGAATTCGCTCACCGTCGATGAACTTCGAAAATCCGGTCGCGTCATGCGAGCCGACGTCGACAAGACCTTCTAACACAAAGCAGTGCGGCGAATATTCCCCACAGGCCGAGCGACGGTTCGGGTACGGACGAAACCGCTTGCCTGGGGCCTAGTTCATAGCCGCCATCGCTGAACGCGGCAATCAGGTCGGCGCTGTCAAACGTCGTGTCGCCGTTCCAGTCTCCTTCTGTCCAGGTTGCAGTTTGGCCGGATTCATATTTGCCGGCTGAAAAGACAGAGATCATATCTGAACTGTTGAATTCGCCGTCCAAATTGGCGTCGCCGATCCAAGTCCCCATCTGGGAAGTCACCAGATCCACCAAGTCTTCTCGATTGACAACCGTATCGTCGGTCAGGTCGAAGCGACTTTCGTTCGCACCGGACGAAATCGCTGCGGAAAGCAATTCGATGTCGGACACGTTCAAAATGCCATTGTTGTCAAAATCGCCGGTCAGAAGACTCAAGATTTCTGGAGCGGGAAGAGATCGTTCGTTGGAAAACTGCACCCAGCGGAAAGTCGCTTCGGGCGCTTCGTTGCCAGGTGAGTTGACAATCAATTTAGGTAAGGAATCGGGATTAACGACAATCGTTCGCTCCAGCAACGGCTCGTCGGGACGAACCTCCGTCGGACGCCACGCCCAAACTCGATAATTATTGTCAAACGTATCCACCTGTAAAATCACATCCTCATCTATGGGCCGCAGGTCTGTGTCGACGCTCTCCAGCCAAGTGAACACCGAGCCAATCCACAGTCGACTTTCCGGCTCGAAGCCAGCCCAACCGTTTGAAAACCCACCACCCACAGGTCCGGCATCAGCCATCAATGCCATGTAGAACGGTCCGCCCAGCCGAAACTGCGTTTGCATAGACCAGTTAGCGCTGGGTTCAATCTGCGAAGGATACGCTTCAAAGAACCCTGGGAAATTGCCTCGCAGCACAAGGTCCCCGTTCTCAGGAACTCCGGCCGTCCACGAAACCGGGCTATCGTCACGCAAATTGCCATCATCAAACGAATCATAGATTACAAGCCCCATCGTCTGTGACGAAAAACACATCACGCCCAACAACAGCGTATTCATCCACAATTGATTCCAATACGCGAAAGTCCAAACTCGACAAGTTGCCATTGCATTCCATCCTTTTTTTTCTGTCGACGCGACCTAGCGATACCCACTGCCACGTCAAAAACCTGAATAAAGTGGCTCGCTGCCGGTATAGACGTCATCTGGACTGCAACACTGTAAAAAATGTCACAGAAAGTTGGTGCGGATAGATAGTTGTGCAAAAGGCACGAGCGAATCCGTTAGAGCTCCCAGAAGATCGAATCGCCTGTCGGCACGGTGCTCTATCGACGAATTCATCTAGCGAAAAGTTGGTCCCACGAAGAGTTGGTCCCAGGCACTATGGGAAACGCAGGCACTATGGAAAGCGTTGCCAGGTCCTAGCGATACAGATCGTGAGTGTTGGGCTACGAAGGACAAGGCTCTTTGCCGAATGGTCATTCATCCGCGCCGGCGGGCGAAACATCTTTGCCGGTGTGCGTCAGCCACCGGTCGTCGTTCTCGTCCGCGCCGATCAGCCCAGCGGGCGACATATGCGGATTCTTGAAGACGCCCAACATCACCGTCGGCTAGAAACTTCGCGAGAAGTTAGCAGGGAAGTTAGTGCTAGGCACTATGGAAAACCCTACTAACCGGAGAAATCAGAAACGCAGAGGCGCAAAGTACGCAGAGAAGAATCAGACAACTCTGCGACCTCGGCGCCTCTGCGTTTCCAGCCTCTGTCGAAGAGTACTTTAATGGCTGGCACCAACCGAATATTAACGAACCAACCGGGTTGAAAAAGGTCGCCGCGTCCAAGAATCTAGAAACCGGCCGCCCCGTTGGGGCTGATCGAGGCAGAACGGCATGCCTTCCCAGGACGTTGTCCTGGGCTACACAACTTGCTGGGCCTTCGGCCCGAAGAACCACGATACCCCGTTTCCCCGCTAGAGCCCCAAGAAGAGCGAATCGTCTGTCAGAACTGCGGTCCATCGACGAATATAACTAGCGAAAAGTTGGCGTCAGGCACTATGGAAAACACTAGCAGGTCCTTGCGATACAGATCGTGAGTGTTGGGCTGCGATGGACAAGGCACTTTCGTCACAAACGAACCGTGCATTCGACCAGCAACAAGTAACTGCCCAGCGAAAACGTTTCTCGCATCCCTTCGCCAACACCGTTATTTCTAGATGACTGTCCTCGAATGTTCTTCTTGATTCCAATACCGCGTCTGGGTGCCTACCTGAAAATAGATTTGCCTTTTAGGTTGCGGTTCGAATAAGATATCCGCTAATACTAGGGGATGCACGACTGGCCGATCGAAGTGAATCGTACTCCGCTTGATCGGTCAAGACGCATCGTTTTTGGGGATCAAATTACAAGGAAGATTCAAATGCGTAGTTTTATGGGCTTGCTGTTCACGCTGGTTTGCTGGATTTCTGCCGCTTGCTATGGTGCCGAAAATGCCAATTTTCGTGTGATCAAGTTGGTCGAGCCGTCGGTTCAACCCGACAACAACCAACGCATTGGTGCCTCCGTTATCAAGCCGACCATCAACGATCAAGGTGACATTGCGTTTGCCATCAACGGTTCGGATCAAGCTGGTGTCTGGCTGGCATCTGCTGACGGCAAGGTGCAGCGAATCGTGGATACGGACGTCAAACTGCCGACCAAAATGGACGGATCTGAAACCGTTTCGGCCAACAAGATTCAGTGGATAGCGGTGGCTATGAATAGTTCACGGCAGATGATTTTGAGTTCTTACCACGGACTCTATTCCTTCGACCCAAATCTGGGAATGGAAGTGATTGCCGTTCCAAATATGGCAATGCCAACGGACACGACGAAGCGGCTTAAATCCGCCATGCGAAGTCTGAATATTGATGACGCTGGAACGTTCATTTTGTCGGCACAGGTGTACGCGCAGAAGGAAGAAGGAGACGAAGAAACGGATCGGATTCAACAGCTTTTCCGAGGGCATGACGAATCGCCCGAAGCGTCAGCACTCTATCGAAAGAAATTAGGTGAGCCACTTGAATTGTTGGAAACGAGTACGCTTGATCGACATCAACGCAATTATGAATTTGCGGTAAATCTTCAAGGTGACATGGTCTATCAACCTGGGAGCATCGTAAACAAGCCATTGAAACTCCCTTTCCGCAGTTCTTGTTTTCAATTTCATGGATTTTCTGGTCTGGCATGATTCAGGTTTGCGGTGCGATTGTGATACAGCTCTACGGTTGCCCTTCCAATGCGATCCTGGGGATAACGTTGAGGCTCTAGGTTCTCTTTGGATTGCTTCTCCGAAGGCGTGGACGATTACGACGTAAGCACACGTTGCTGGCCGACACGTTGCCACGTTGCTGGCCGACTTGTTGCTGTTAGGATTGATAGTCTTCGATGTGGATGTTGAGGAGCTTGAGTATTTGCCGGTGGATGGGCGCCAGTTCGGTGTAGAAGATGCGGAAGTCGTCCGCCGTTTCGATGGAGTGTCGCGAGATTAATTCGAAAGTGTCGATCAGTTGCCTTACGGTTGGAGAGGCACATTGTCGGCCTTCGGGATAGAGCGGGAGTGACGCGATCTTGTCACGCTGCATCGCCAGACGAAGCTCGCGTTCCAGTAAGGCTTGCGTCATTAGGCCGAAGAAATAGATGGCGAATAAGCCGGCAATGCGTCGCACGTTCTTCAAGTAGACAGGGGCGACGGAGAAGTCGGTCTTGAATTGCGAAAAACGCTTTTCGACCAACGGTTGACGTTTGTAAGCTCGCAAGACTTCCAGCGGTTCCCAGTCGCGAATATTGGTGATCAAGGGGAACACGCCGTCGGCACCGGCGGCTTGGGCCAGTGCCTTCGTATCCAATTCCCACTGGATGTGGAAGCGTGTTGTGACAACCTGTTCGTACTTGGTATCTGCCGAAGGGCGGCCGCGCCCGACCTGGCGATACGTCACATGTTCCTCTTGCGTCACTTGGACTTGCAGAAGCGATTCGAGTTTTCCCTTTCGCAGGATTTCGGCGACAGCCTTTTCCACTTGCTGCCGCTGTCGCAACCTGGGCCGAGGACCGGACAGTCGCGTCCGCAATGCTTGCAGTTTACAAACGGCTCGTTCGATATTTCTGGCCCGAGTAGCTTGATCGGCGATGGCTTTGCTGAGACTGTGGAACCACAAGATTCGGTATCCTTCCTTGCTGACCAGCGGTTCGGTGCAAACTTGGATTTGTTCGACGAAACTGTCTGTGTTGTCTGGCTGTTGATCAATGATTTTCCACGAAACTTGGTCCGGCGTTTCGGCGATTCGCGTGCGAAATGTCGAATCTTCCTTGCGCGAAGCAGGCAGCACCGTGATGAATCGGCCTCCTTGCTGCGCAATGAAGTTCATGTTGTCGGCAGACGCAAGTTTACAGTCGGCCACATAGACGAAGTCCGTGCGGCCGGTCAGTTGTGCCATGATTTTCCAAGTCGATTGATGTGTTACAGCATCTGCCACGTTGCCACTTTCCGTCTGAAAGTAGATCGGCACACCCCCGTCCTCAGTCACGGTTAAGATATAGAGTAACTGTTTCAGGTCAGGGCGATGATCCTTGCTATGTCCCCAAGTAATCGCTGGCGTCTTCTGCCCATGGAGTTGTGATTCGTCCGTGGCCGAGGCATAGTTTCCATGGAGAGACACACTTGTAGAGTCATTGTGCAACTCGTCCAAACTCAAGTGAAACTCGTTCACAATATGCGTGACAATCTCCATCACCACGCTCGACGATACCGCGTCATGCACCTGCTCCAGACAGCGACCAATGCGGTCGTCATTGAGGTAGTCGAAATCTTCGGGCCAAATTTCGAAACATTCGGGACCGTAGTTCCGAGCCCATTCGGCAACACCGTACATGGGTTCGCGTGACACAAGTATATTTCGAATCAACAGTGAGACTACTCGAACCGTGCTGATCTTATGTGGCTTGCCTTTGCTCTTGAGCGCAGGGGCCAGCAAGGCATCGAGTCGCATGCGTTGCAGGATGTGATTGATGATCGGCATCGCACCAATTTGATGCGTTACGATCCGTTCGCTTTGCGCATCACAGATCGCGCGTTGTCCTGTGAGCACTTCTGATAGTCGCCTCGCCTGGGGGTCGGCTTTTTGTTGAGAAGCCATAGCACACTCCTGTTTGCTTCGGTGATGGAGGCGGTCGACGTGACCGCGCAGCCACCGAAGTGTTCGCGCCGAGGTAGTGTCCAGGAAATGACGAGGACGAAAAAAATACGTGGAGATGGGTCGGTCCATTGACGTAACTTGAGTCGCACTCGACTTACGTCAATTGGAAAAAAAATCTAACCAACCGGATTTCCGCTTTAGCAGCTGGACACTCTTGTCCAACACACAGCGCAGCGCAAAACTTGGCAACGTCCGCGCGTTGCCACGCCTCCGATCCGCGCCATTAGCGCGTGAATGGAATCAACACAGCGACGCGCGAAAGAGTGACACGCCCAGAAGAGAAAAAATAAGGAGCCCAAGCACCCAAGCAGACTAGTACCGCCGCGAGCATCGATATGGCCACACGCGTGTCAAGCGGCCAAACCCGAGGCGTTACCGCCGATCCATGCCAATCTACAATTCCACCCCGCCGAAATTAAGAGAAATTTGCTCCGCGATGTGCGGAAAGGGAGTTGTACCAATTATTAAAGTCTTCCACGGGCTTGAAATTCTTAAGACGCGGGTTGATGAGATAGTGCCTGGTCCTTGCCAGCGAACCGATGTACGGCGCATCTTCAATCACCATGTCTCGCATCTTTTCGTAGATGGAGGTTCGTTCGGGCGACGGTGCCATCACGCGAATCTGCTGATACAACTTGTCGAATTCCGCATTCTTGTAATTAAAGTGGTTCGAACCAGGAGCTTCGTTCGGCCCGTAAAACAATGCCAAGTTGTTTTCCGCGTCCGGATAGTCGGAATGCCACGCAAACGTAAAGAACGGCGCCTTCTTCTTGTTGACTTCTTCCATGAACGCGGGAAAGTCATCCAAGATAGGATTGATGTTGACGCCAATCTCTTTTAGTTGCCGCTGAGCCATTTCCGCCATTTCTTGGCCTTGCGCCGCTTTGGAAGAATAGAAGTTGATTGTCGGCAACCCTTCTCCATTGGGATAACCGGCTTTGGCCAGCAAGTCTCTGGCTTTCTCCAGATCTGGACCTCGCCAATTGACCGAGCCCTTGCCATCCACTGGATAGCCTTCCAGGCCAGGTGGAATCATGCCATCGTAGATGATACACACATTATTGTAGAACGCTCGATTTCGTTCTTGCCAATCAATGGCCAACGAGATCGCTCGACGCAAGTTCTTCTTTTCTTCGGAATAACCGCCCAGTAATTCATCTTCCATGTTGAAGCCATAGAAAATGAAGTCCAGCAGCGGAACGGCGTGCGCGGTGATACCTTCTTTCGCAAAGTCAGGCCGCAGACTTTTGGTTCGCGGATTGTAGGCTTCGTCAAAGTTTTCGTTGGGAACGGTGGTGAAGTCCAAGTTCTTGTTGCGAAACTGCAGCCACATCGGTTGTGACTGTGGATAAAACCCTACTTCTACTCGATCTACAATCGGCAACTTCGTGCCAGCGGCTTTGTCGAATCCAAACGTTTCGTCTTCCGGCATGTGTTCCGACGGATAGGTACAAGCGTGATAGGAAGGGTTTCGTTCGAAGGCCATCGACTTGCCCGAAACCCATTCGACCATGCGGAAGGGGCCGGTCCCGACAGGGTGACGAGCGAACTGGGCTTGATGATGTTCCACCGCTTCTCTGGGAACCACGGCGGTTTGAAACATGGCCAGCGTCCACATAAACCGCTGTACCGGTTCTTTCAATGTGATTTCGAATTCACGGTCGTTGATGATCTTCAGGCCTTCGACGGGTGCGTCATAGTCGAACGTAGCCGCCGCATTTTGAGCTTCCTTGTATTCGTCAAAGCCAACGATGGTATTTTCGACGACCCACCAATTTTTCAGTGACACATCGCTGTCAGCCAAACGTTTGAGCGAATAAATCACGTCAGCGGCAACCAGCTGACGTCCTTTGCCGTCAGGAAAGCATTCGTCATCCTGGAAGTAAACGTCTGGTTTGAGCGTGAAGTGATATGTCAAACCGTCTTCCGACCGCGTTGGCATTTCAGACAAAAGCAGCGGTTCTAGTTCCAGGGGGCGCTTCAGGTACTTGTACTGCAGCAGCGTTTCATAAACTTGGACCACGCAGCGGTTGTCATACATGGTCGATCCGTCGGCCGGATCCATGCTGCGACATTCGGAAATCAACGGAACGCGAAGAACCTTGGGCTTGCCACTCGTCGAGTTTGAGCCCGACCCAGATCCTGATTCGGCATTCGGATTACCTCCGCCGCAGCCTACTAGCAACGCTAGCACAAAGCCCAGAAGAATTGCGGCAATAGAAGGTGTTAGATTTTTCGTCAGGCGCATATCAAACTCCCGTGTCGGTTTGCAATTGCTTTTGTCATCGGACGGCACGTCTTAAGCCGTCAAATGTAACAAGTTTTGCAGTCGAATTGGAAACGGTCACTGTACGCCGAGACGCAAATGGCGTCGACCTCAATCAGTTGATCAGTAGGGGGGAGTTTCTGGTGACGAATGTTCGAGGCACCACAAAGATGCAAGCAAATTTTTTCGTATTGACGGCTTGATAGTGGATTTCGAAGATTTCGGACACAACGCCCAAGTATCGCCGCAACGATTAGGCGGTAGCTGGCGAACTAGTGGGGGAACTTGTTGTGTGGCGGAGAACGGAAAGCATGTCCCACTTCATCATATCGCTTGATTTCGAACTCTTGTGGGGGCTGCGGGACCACCACTCGCGAACTTCCTATGGCAAGAACATACTCGGGCGCAAGGAGAAGCAATTCCGCGAATTCTGACTTGTTCCACCGCTACGAAATCGGGCGCGGACGTGGGCTACCGTCGGCCTGCTAATGTGCGAATGCAAGGACGAAATGCTGGAGATGACTTCGCGAGTTCAGCAGCCAGAGTATTCCACTGCGTTTGTCGAGCTACGCCTACTTGGACGAAGTGGGCCAGAATGGAACGAACCGATCCGTATTATTTTGGACTTTCGTTGGTTCGCCGAATTCAGTCGACTCCCAGACAGCGTGTCGGCACACATACTTTTGCCCATTACTACTGCTTGGAAGACGGTGCCGATGTTGAGTCGTTTCGTTCGGACATCACTGCTGCCCAGACGATTGCGGATCGGCGAGGTATTTCGCTGACATCCATTGTGTTCCCCAGAAACCAGTATGATTCGGCGTGTCTCCAGGTGTGTCACGCAATGGGGATTCGTTTTCGAGGAAACCAACAAAACTATATCTATCGTCCAAGCTGCGGAAGACAGCAAACCAAGTTAGTTCGCGCGTTGCGACTGTTCGATGCGCATACCGGATGTTTTAATACCAAGCGTTCTCGCTGGATTGGGATGAAAGGCTACTTGAACCTTCCGGCCAGCCGATTTCTGGCCTCATACCGGCCAACTTTGCCACATTTCACCGATCCCATGTCTCTACGATTCAACGTGGCATGACTCACGCCGCGAAAGATGGCGAGTGCTATCATCTTTGGTGGCACCCGCATAATTTTGGCCGTGACCTGCATCAAAATCTCAAGTCGTTACAAGTCGTTCCCTGGCTCATTATCAGCTGACCGCAAGACCAATACGGATTTGTTTCGTCTTCTATGGAGGATGTTGTTGATGCGAATCTTGATACTCGGTGGACAAGGAAGATCAACCAGGATTCTAGCCAACCGTATTCTCGCATGGCATCCTGATTGACTTGTTGGCCGTCATTGAAAACTCCGCGCCACGATCGTTGCTAATTCGATCTCGATGCAAACGACTTGGGCTCGCTACGACCGTAGGTCAGCTGGCGTTCATGGATTGGGCGCTGCCTGTTCTTCGAACGATGTCTCGACGACGAACTGCCGAGATTATGTCACAGTATTCGCTGGACGAATCAGAATTGCCCGTATCAATGTTTGCAATGTGACGAATGTGAATTCGCCTGAGACGGTCGATCGCATTCAGTTGCTCGCGCCGGATGTTGTGCTGGTGAACGGAACTCGAATCATTCGGCCACATCGTTCTGACAATCGCACCGACGCCCTGTTTCTTAATACGCACGCTGGTGTCACGCCAACGTATCGGGGTGTCCATGGTGGCTATTGGGCATTGTGGAATAACGACAAACGACACCAGCTACGGTTCATTTGGTAGATAAGGGTGCCGATACCGGCATGCCCATTTCGTTTGCCACCACCGTTCCCGATCGACGAGACAATTCTCAAATGTATCCTTTGCTCCAGCAAGCAATTTCACTGCCCGCGATCCAATCTGCTTTGAAAGACATAGCCGCTGGAAAATCACTTCGTCCCGCCTGTTCCCAAACCACGTTTAGCCGCCAATGGTATCATCCAACGCTTTGGGGCTACGCTGGCGGACTATTTCGCGGCGTGAAGTAGTACAGACCATTGACGATGGTATCGGGCAATCAAGACAGCGAGCGACGTTTGCCGTTTTCCGTTTTCGGGCTCGCTAAGACTCGCTGGTAATTGACGCAAAGTTGAAAGATTTCAACGAAGTAATCTCGTTCTTTCCTCACTTACGTGTCGGGCTACCAAGAAATGTGCGCAACTTCAAAAAGAGCGTCAGCCCGGTGTGGAATCGGCTGCCACAGTGCGGTCGCTTTATTGATGGCACGCGGAACATGCAGACGCCAACAACAGAACTTGCTGCTTGGAGATGGCTAATGGTGAATGAGAATGATGGCAACGAGTGCAGCAGGTGACGTACGGCGGTGGCGGCACGTGGCAATGTCCGCCAGTTGGATTGCACGCAAGCGATATCGTCGATGGTTAAGAAGCACATTTGAAGTCGCTTCGTCATTACGTGGCATAGGGAGCGAACCAGCGAAACCGCCACCCACACAAACGGCGAGCAGGGAAAGTGTGATAGCCAGAGCAAACGGACGAAGCGAACCGCGTCGGTTGCTCCAGGCGATCAACACGCTGGTCACTTGGCGTTGTCTGCGTCGAATGACGGTGCTCCAATTCAATTGTGGGTTCCCCGAGTATACCGGCAGATTCGAACGGTCCTGCGTCAGGACTTCATGGAAGAGTCTCATGGGCAGGGGCGAAGGGATTCCGCCAAGGTTCGACAAGAATGCATAAGCAGCTAAGTGCTGATCTAAGCGGCCCGCATCTTCCCGGTTCAGCGAATCGCCTCGAGTCAACAAATCAAATGCTTTATCACAGTCGCAGGTGGTGATCATATTTACCCTTGGCTTGGTTCACGATTGCTGAAAATCCGCAAGCTCATAACTGATTTTTGCAACCCGCTTTCACTCGGTTCTTAGCAGTGCCCAAACTGCATTGCATTGCGTCGGCAATTTCTTGAAACGTCAGGTCTCCGAAAACGTAATCGCAAGGCATCTGCCTGTGTCGGTGGCAGTTGATTTAGCAGTCGATTCAGCTGTAGGCGGTATTCGTTCTGATGGCTTGTTGTTCGGGTGATGGTTCAAGCGCTGACGTGCTGGTTGTCCAGCAGGTCCGCTTCGGTTCGTTCAAATGCCTGCCGACGCCGATATTGGCGTTTGCATTGGTTCAGCAAAATGGTCCATAGCCACGTACGAAAACTATAGCGAGAATCGTAGGTGTGCAGCGATTTGAACGCGCTGAGCAAGGCTTCTTGTGTTGCTTCTTCTGCCAGCGATTGGTTCCCGAGCCGCCCTTCTGCAAAGCGAAACAATGCGGGGCCATATCGTTCGGCCAAAACGCCAAACCGGTCAGTATTGCCAGCCAATACTGCCAAAATGATTTCGCTTTCCGCCGAATGATCTCGCTGCGGCATGGTCCAAATTCAAATGAGGTTAGCCAAATACGATGCGTTTATTTGTTTATAGCGAGCTAACGACGGGTAGAGACAAGACAATTTCAGCGATCCGAACAATTTAATGCGAATTGCCGGAACTGACGGGCCTTCTGGTTGTGCTGGATTCAGCGGTGGCTGACCAAGAATTCTGAACTGTTGGGCAGCAAATTGCCTAGTTTCCGAATTCACCCCAACTAGCGTGGAAAGGAGTTACATCGTTGTCCTGCCCGAGGTGAAATGCATGAGCGGTTATTCCCAAAAAACTCTTCGTTGTGAATCGTTGGAATCGAAAGAGCTGTTGGCGGCGGACGTGGTTGCCCCAATTGAAATCCCTGCATCGGTTGACGTGACGTTTCTGAGCGGGCACTTTACCGGAGCTACTTCGACCGACTTGGTGGCGTTTGTGAATGGAGATTTCGTCGTATCGGATTCGCAATCGGATTCCTTTCGACAACAGTATTGGGCCGATTCGTGGGAAGTTTCCAGTGTAGAAGATACCTTGGTGGGTGACATTAACGGAGATGGGTTTGACGATATTGTGGCTCGTCGAGTTCGTGATGGCGTTTGGTTTGCGGCCGTTTCGGATGGCACCAAATTCCAAGTCACTCGCTGGGGACGTTGGTCCACTGAAGTAGATTGGCTGGACGTTTCCATGGCGGATGTGGACGGAGACGGTGCGGATGAAGTTGTTGGTCGAACCAATCATGGCGAATGGTGGATGGCGCAAGGGGACGGATTCATGTTTTCGAATGTACGCTGGGGACGTTGGAACGCCAGTGTGCCGTGGAGCGACGTTGATATTCTGGACGTGGACCAAGACGGCAAGGATGACATTGTGGGCCGCACCAGTGGTGACTGGTGGGCCACACTTTCGAAAGATGGCACTACCGTAAATCAAAAGTGGGGCCACTGGTCGGACGCTGTCGATTGGGATTACGTGGAAATGGGAGATGTCGACGGTGACGGATTCAAAGATGACGTGATTGGCCGCATTGGAGCCGGTGCCGTCTGGGCCAGTGTCTCGGACGGACAGGGCTTTTCTAATCACGCCTTTCCGGTGATTCCTGCTGACCAACCGTACGCAGATCTCGCTCTGGGCGATATCGATGGCGATGGTGATGACGACTTGGTCGCTCGTAATCTTTCCACCGGTGAATGGTTGGCCATTGAAAGCGACGGCACGTCCGGTTCACTGAAATCGATCGGTTCATGGGAAACACATGACTGGTTTAATGTGCAGGTAGATGACTTTAATGGAGACGGTGTAGACGACATTCTGGGGCAACGCATGGGCATCCTGTCGGTTAGTCAGATAGGAAGCGACGGACTGCTCGCGCCCAACAGCTGGAGCCGTTGGGTTGATTCGCTGACGCCTGCCGTGGTAGAAGCGTTGCCGCTGCACGACGATGTTGTTGACGATTCGTACACACTGCCCAGCGATATTGAAACCATCTTTATTGGTGACAGCAATCGCGACGGAGTCTTTGATTCCAGTGACTTGATCACGATCTTTCAGCGAGGCAAATACGAACGAGGCTACGCGGCGACATTCGAAGAAGGTGACTGGAACCGAGACGGTGTGTTTGGATCCGGAGACTTTGTCATTGCCTTCCAAGACGGGAACTACCAAAGCGAATAGCAGTCGTCCGCCATTGCAATTCAACTCTGACGCCGTGCGTCGAGCCAACTGGTTCGAACACGGCGTTCTTCGGTTTGGTACGTAAGAATCGTAAAACCCCAAGTGCCGCTAGTGCCGCTGTTATTTTTCTGCCAACAGTTTTCGTTGGTAGCGACCTTGGACAATGTCAATCAGCACCATGATCACCAGCACAAAGTAAAACGTGCTCTTGCTCATCGCTTCCACCTTGTAGCTAAACAAATGGATATGTGCCAAATGTCCGCCTTCTGATATCAGCAAAATGCCGACAATGAACAAGACAAACAGGCCTAACACCTCATACATGCGGTTCTTCTTGAGGAACTCTGAAACCGTATCAGCCAGCACAATCATCAACACGCCACTGATTACAATGGCCGTGGCCATGATGATCACACTATACATCGGATAGTGGCCGTCAGCGTCTTTGGGGGCAATCGCCATGGCGCTTAAAATGGAATCGAAGGAAAAGACGAGGTTCATCAAGATTATCCAGAACAGGGCCGCGCCGAACGACCTTTGCGCCCCAGCGCCGTGCCCATGTGCCTCTTCCAGTGACAACATGTGGAAGATTTCTTTGATCGCGGTGTACAAAATGAAAACGCCGCCGAACAACACAATCAGACTATGCCCATCAAACACGGCGCCAATGGGCACCGATTCAAATTCCAATAGCGTATATCCCTTCAGAAACGAAATGGCCTGAATCACGACCAGCAGCAACACAATTCGCAACCCAATCGCCAGCCCAATGCCCAAGCGACGCACCTGCTGTTGGTCACTTTCGGCAACTCGTTTTGATTCCAATGAAATGTACAGCAGGTTATCAAAACCCAATACCGCTTGCAGTAACACCAACATGCAAAGCGTCATGAGGCTAGGTATCGAAAACAATTCGCTCATCTGATTTTCCTTCCTGTTAAGCAGTCCACAGACAAGCGACAAGCGTAGTTGCTGCGACGAAATGAATCCAGACGACAGTTGCAGATTAGGACGAACGGACAGCCTGATTCGAATCGAACAGCGCGGCTGATTGGCGGCGATTCCGAATCACTTGGTCAGAAGAAGACCGTGCGAACGGATTAGACCAACATGTCGATAATCTGACCGGTGGCTTGGCTAGAGGTCTTGATGACAGTGACGTTGACTTCGATGCCCAACTTGGCCAACTTCATGCGAATAGCGTCTTCGATTCGCTTGGAATCTGCCTCGGGATCCGCTGCCGGAGTTCGAGCAATACGCTCGGCGGCACTAGCCATTTCGGCCGTGTTTTGCTGGATTCCCAGACTAGCAGATTGTACGGCTGACACACCGTTCATTGGAGTAACTCCCATAGGTTACCAATCCATTGGAAACGTAGCTTATTATCTGAGGTGAGGCAAATTGAATTTGAGTGCCGCTATGAATAAGCGAATTCCGCACCGACTGCTCAACTGGTCCGTTTGAACTGTCTTCTTCTGACCAAGCGATTCAGGCGAACCGAAGGATTACGTTCTTGGGAAGTCGCGCGGCGGCCTTTCCATAAAATCCATCTCATTTGCGATACAATCGGATTGCCACCATTTTGAAAATCACCGCTGGAAAATCACCGCCGGACCGGATTCTGTAAATACTTCCTTGGCGGACGATATTTGCCGACAGCAAAGAGGAGTGCGTTGGAGACCTAGCATCTGTCCCATCGCCATTACCGCGGTAAAAGATGTCGAGCGAACTGAATCGACGAAATGTTGAAGGAGATCGAAATCAGACTGGTGACCCGTTGGAAGACTGCAAAGGTCGAGCAGTTCGAATCGCCCAATGCGATAACGACAATTATCGTCGTAGAAATTGCATTGAGCGACTTATCGGTTGGCTGAAAGAACGCCGCCAAGGTTACTCGCGGTACCAAAAACCTGCGATCAACTACCGCGGCATCGTTGTAATTATAATGGCGATCGTACAACGCAACTTTAAGATCGCCAACAGCTGACTCTAGGGACGAAAGCCAGGATGAAACCGCTTGCTTAAAACAGGACATTACATTCGGGCAACGCCGCTTTGAGCTTGGCTTGGCCCTCCGCCGAGATATCTCGGTTAAAGGTCGCTTCCAGGTGCTTTAGCGTTTTGAGTTCGCTTAGATGCGGAACACAAGCGTCCGTCAGATAATTCGAACCGACGTGAATCCACGTCAGTTTGTCCAGTGATTTAAGGTTTGCCAAACCTTCGTCCGTAATGCCTGCCACCTTGTCCAGGTTTAACCAAGTCAAGCTGGTCATTTTGCCAATCGCGGGCAAACCTTCGTCTGTAACCAACGTGTTCCACAGATTCAACTGCTTGAGGCTCTTGAGCGCGGTCAAGGCCTTGACACCTTCATCGCCCACGGCGGTTTCACTGAGGTCCAAGTTTTCCAGCTTGGATAGGCCGGTTAGATGCACCATGCCCGCATCACTCACGGCATCATTGCGCAGCCGCAGGATTCGTAAATTGGGCAACGCGGCCAAGTGCTGGAGACCATCATCAGTGATGTCGGTGTCGAACAAGTACAGCTCTTCCAATTGCGGCAACGCCTTTAGGTGCTCCAAACCATCGTCGCCCACTCCAGATAAATCTAGACCCAGCGAATTCAATTTGGTCAGACCGATCAAGTGTTCCATGCCGTCATCCGTGATGCGGTCGGATGCCAGTTTTACACTCTTGAGCGACTTCATGTCTTTCAAAAATGCCAGCCCGTCGTCCGTGACCTGCGTGTCGCGAAGATCCAGCAAGACAAAGTTGGCAGCGTTCTTGGCTTTGCTCAGTGCCTCCAGACCTTTGTCCGTAGTAAGCGTACGCAACAAGTTCAGCGATTTGAGTTTGGGCAATTCGGCCAAGTAAACCAAGCCTTCGTCGGCCACGCTGCCGTAAGGCAATTCAATCTTTTCCAAGTTGGGCATGGTGTTAATTTTGGCCATGCCTTCGTCCGTGACTTCGCACTTTTCCATTTTTAATTCGCGAAGGCTGGTGATCTTGGCGATATGATCGAGTCCGTTGTTGGTGACGTTACGACCGAACAGCACCAAGGTTCGCAACGAAGGTAGCTTGTTTAGCGGCGCCAAATCGTCATCGGCCACCGCTACGTTGACACCACCTTCGCTGTACGAAACACGAATCACGTTACCGCTTTTATCGTCCATCTTGAGAAAGACGCCTTTATCTTTCAGCGTCTGAACGACATCGGCGTCATCCTTAGGGCCGTCGTATGCTTTTTACTTTTGCCGACGAGCCTGAAACGCTGCCTTCGGCCGATTTGTCCGAATTCGATGAAGGTTGTGGAGGACAGCCAACCAGCAACGGGAGACAGGCGGCAACGACAATCAGAGTTCTCAATGGAAGACGCATTCGAATCAATTCTCCGGAGGGAAAATAGGAAGGTGGGTTGAGTCCGCAGCGGTGCGTTCCAATATTTGACCGCAAGTTACAAGCTAACCCTGAATTAGTTGGTTCGCCAAGCCCCCTTTGGCCCCCAAGATTGGGGTTTGGACGCCTTTTTCGTTCGCCTTGTATCTGAAACTTTGTTAATTGATGGCGACCAATTCATGCTGGCATCGAGCCAAAAATGCGAACACAAAAGCCCAGCAGAAAGGTTTTACTTTCGCAGGAAATCTCTCTATAATCCCAAGCTCGACTTTATTGCCTCGGGCGTGTTTGGACAAACGCCACACATTCCTTGTTTGGAACCAGCCCAGTTCATTTCCCGCCTCCAATCAGGAGAAATATTCAGATGCCGAAAAAAACAAATCGTAGAACTTTCATGAAAACATCGACTGCCGCTGCCGGAGTTGGCTACTGGGCCGCTGGTGGCGTATCACTGGCTCAAGCACTTCGCCCAATGAACGAATTCAATTCGCTTCCGTTGGTGTCGGCGGCAAGGGGAGTAGTGACCGGCGGATGCCGGCAGATCGGGCGATATGGTAGCCATGTGTGACGTGGATGCCAAAGAACTTGATAGGGCAGCTCTTCGCTACAAGGGGACCAAGAAGTTTCACGACTTCCGAGTATGTTTGACGAAATGGGTGACAAGATTGACGCCGTCACCATTAGTACTCCGGATCACAACCACGCGGTGATTGGCGTGGCTGCCATGAAAATGGGCAAACACACGTTCTGTCAGAAGCCTTTGACGCATACCATCTATGAAGCTCGAGTCATGGGCGAAGTCGCTCGTGAAAAGGGCGTGCAAACCATGATGGGTAACCAGGGCACCGCGTTAGACAGCCTGCGAAAAGCATCGGCCGTCGTAAAGTCTGGCGTGCTCGGCAAGATTAAAGAAGTACACGTGTGGACGAATCGTCCTGTTTGGCCTCAAGGCATTGACCGACCAACGGAAGTGTCTGGCATTCCGAATCATATCCACTGGTATGAATGGCTCGGTCCAGCTCCGGATCGCCCCTACCACGAAGCGTACCATCCGTTTAAGTGGCGAGGTTTCTGGGACTTCGGCACCGGTGCTTTGGGCGACATGGCGTGCCATACATTGAACATGCCTTACGATGCATTGCGTTTGGCTGATCCAACGTCGGTTTCGGCGGTTACTTCGGGACACAACAAGGAAACGTATCCAGGTTGGTCTATCATTACCTTTGAATTCCCCGGTAATGATGCTCGAGGCCCCGTCGGTTTGACTTGGTACGACGGCGGCAAGAAGCCAGATGAATCGCTGATCCAAGGCAAGGAAATGGTTACCAGCGGTGCGTTGATCATCGGCGAAAACGGAACGTTGTACTCCAAGGGTGACTACGCAGATGACTATGAATTGCTAGGCGGTTTGGAAGAACCGAAAGTGGAATTCGAAAAGTCGCCAGGTCACTTCGAAGAATGGGTTCGCGCCATCAAGACCGGCCAACCTGCTACTTCGAACTTCCCTGATTACGCTGGCCCGCTGACGGAAACCATCTTGCTGGGCAACTTGGCAGTTTGGGATGCCGCCGATGGAGAAAGCCGCAAGATCGAATGGGACGCCAAGAACCTGAAGGTCAAGAACACAGATGAACTGGATAACATTGTGAAGAAGGAATTCCGAGCGGGATATTCGCTGTAGAATTTCTGTCCAGATGAAAACGTAAAACATCAAAACGCGGGTGCAGTTTTGCCCCGCGTTTTGTTTTTGGGGAATGCCAAAACGCGTGCTCACACAGCGTTGTTAATTTCTTCGCTTTTATTGGAAAAGGATTCCACGATGTCGGAAACATTGGATGTCCTGGTGATTGCTCCGCACCCGGATGACGCAGAACTAGGTATGGGCGGCGCGATTTTGAAAATGCTGTCCGAGGGCCTGAAAGTAGGCGTCTTAGATCTGACCACTGGCGAACCAACGCCGTACGGAAGTGAAGAAATCCGCAGTCAAGAAACAGCAGCGGCCACGAATGTCCTTGGTCTGCCTTGGCGTCAGAACTTGGGCTTGGTGAATCGGAAGCTGGAACCGACACTGGAAGCTCGATCCCAACTGGCGGGCGTGATTCGAACTACTCGTCCTCAATGGCTGTTCGCACCGTATTGGGAAGACGCTCATCCGGATCATGTGGCGGCCACTCAATTGATCGAAGCCGCTCGGTTTTGGTCCAAACTGACCAAGACCGATATGCCGGGCGAACCGTTTCATCCCGCACGCATTTACAACTATTACTGCGTTCACCTGAAGATGGCGCCGCAGCCAGCGTTTGTCTTGGATATCAGTGAACACTTTGAACGGAAGATGGAAGCGATTGCGTG